>JAAXWS010000006.1:7305-137919 GCA_013334865.1 Chlorobiaceae bacterium | reverse complement strand
TCGCGCTTGCCGGGTTGTACCGAGGCGGTTTTTTCGACAAGGCGGCCTTTTATGGCGGGACTTGCCTGAGGATCTTTTACGGTTTACCCAGATTTTCCGAAGACCTTGATTTTTCGCTCCTGGCCCCCGATCCTGACTTTTCCCTTGAACCTTACTTCAAGGCAGTCAGGGATGAGTTTTTATCCTTGGGCCTTGATGTCGAGATTTCGGCAAAGCAGAAAACTGTCCGTACAGGTATCGAGTCGGCATTCCTGAAAAGTGACACCCGTCTTTTCAGCCTTGCCGTACATACAGATAAAACAGTCAAGATCAAGTTCGAGGTCGATACCCTGCCGCCCTTGGGATTTTCTGCCGAAGAGAAGCTGCTGATGCAGCCGTATTCGTTCTATGTCAAATGCTTCAGTCCGGCGGATCTCTTTGCCGGCAAGATGCACGCGCTGCTTTTCAGGAACTGGAAAACCAGGGTGAAGGGGCGGGATTGGTTCGATTTTGAATGGTATGTCAGAAACGGGATCCCGATGAATTTGTCGCATTTCGTCATTCGTGCCAGGCAAAGCGGTCATCTGCACGAAGAGATCTTTTCGGAACCGGGATTTCGCGACTTGCTTAAGCGCCGGATCGATGCGCTTGACGTTGCTGCAGCCGTGAACGATGTCGCTCGGTTTGTGAAGGATCTCGATGCCTTGAATATCTGGTCTCGTGAATATTTCAGAGAGTTGGTTTTGCGGATGAAATTTAAGACCAATTGACGGTGTGATGCCTCGGCGAGGTGCGGCTTGTCGGGTGGCAATGGTCATGCAGTCCTATCTGGATGCCATGCTGATGCGGTATAGGGGGGCTTCGTTCCAGATTATCCGGGCTTGCATTCCAGAATAGGACCGAATCCCTTGCCGATGGGGAGGATTTCATGGACTTATACCTGTTCTGGTATGATTCTGCGGTGATATGTTGTTATTCCCGAAAGGGTTGTTATTTGCCTTGGATGTGGGTTGTGGTCCCCAAATCAGAACGGTTGAGCAGCTCGTATTGCCTGCGGGATTTTTCAAATGCATTGCATGCCTTCATCTGGCCGATCACCTGGTCCAGATCAGTGTAGTCGAATGCAGCCGTCCATTGCTGGATCTTCAGCATGGCATCAATGAACGGTTCTGGTTTTCCCTGCCGGGTGAGCACTCGCAGGCAATCCAGATAGTCCTCTCTGAAGAGGGTCGGGACAATGATTCTGCTTTCATTTACAACGGATAGCTCCGCGTTCATGACCAGTCTCGCCAGTCGCCCGTTTCCATCGATAAATGGATGGAGTTCCGATACGATGAACATCGCCAGCAGAGCGCGCGCCATACCAGGCGAAACTGATGGCAAGAGTTTACTTCCTTCGATCAGGGTTCCACGTACGTTTCTTGGTGATACGAAGGTTGTGTTTCCAGCAAAATTCTCCCTGTCTTTGAAATCGCCAGGTGACGCTTCAGGGCGTTCTTTCATGAGATATTCATGACGCTGTCGCAACTGGTGCAACACCGATGGCCATGAGGAATTTTGTTGGAGGTCGCGCCGTTGTGAAGTGTGTTACATGTAACGGCAATAAATTTGAATCAGGAGGTGTGGCGTGGCAGGAGTGGTTGAAAGAGTGCAGAAGTACAGGGCGGGATTGCGCAAGGCAGGAATGCGGCCGGTTCAAATCTGGGTTCCCGATACACGACGCCAGGGGTTCAAGGAGGAGTGCAAGCGGCAATCCGAGCTGATCAAGCACGATCGACAGGAGCAGGAAATCCTGGGGTTTCTGGATAAGGCAGCTGACCGCGAAGGCTGGAGCGCATGAAACGCGGCGATATAGTCACCATTGTGCTGCCAGGCGATTACGGCAAAACCCGACCTGCACTTGTGATCCAGTCTGATTTCTTTGCCGGGCATCCTTCCGTTACGGTCTTGCCGGTAACGAGTGAGTTACGACAAGTGCCATTGTTCAGAATCGAGGTTGAGCCGACCACTGAAAACAACCTGAGAAAAACATCTCAAGTGATGGTAGACAAGATTCAGACTGTCCCATGTGAAAAAGTAGGATCGGCATTCGGGCATATGGATGATGCGACGATGCTGTCGGTTAACAGAGCTCTGGCTTTATGGCTTGGTTATGCGTAAGAGGCCGGCAGGGACCTGAGCCCGATTCGCCCCAGGGCCCGACCCGGAGATACCGGCTGACTGATGCTGGCAGAAAGATTTGGGAGATGAACTCATAAAGTGGCAATGCGGCTGAAACGGCCGAAATTGGGCTGGGAAAATGCCTGAGATGGGGTTGAAAAGTGTTCAGTGACTGTGCGTATTGTCTAATTATTTTTTATCGATTTTGATAAAAAAAATTTGTTACACCATTGTTATACGGGCTTCGGTCTGGTGCTTGTAAGTTGCTTATGATAAATGTGATACAGGTTTTGTGCTAAATCTGCACGGGAGAGGCCAGAAGTTCGAATCTTCTGCCGCCAACGCTCCACGTAAATCCTTTAAGTATAAAGCCTTGCAGGATTTTTTTTGTTTCCCCTGAAAAGCCCCGTTTCCCGCGTTTTTGAGCGTTGTTCAGCTGTTTATAAGCTAAATGATGCCTTGTCCCGTTTCACGGGTCACGTCCTCAATTCATCAAGATGCTGGTTTGAAAAGACGAAGCAGCATTGACTGTGATACTTCGTGTCGATGGTATCGCAAAAGAACTGCAGAACCCCGCCAAGCTTGCATCATGCTCGCAGTTAGGCTGAAAATACTGAGCTTCTTTTATTATATTCAACGTGCTTTAATGCGGGCATAAGCATTCTGATTCGGGTATCCCATCTTTACTCATGACCGATAAGCCTGAAATACCGGTATCCCTGCGGCTAAAGTCTGGCCTCGAAAAGCTTTATTAACATCCGGCAATCCACGGCCATGGATTTTTTCTCTACGTTTTATTACCGCACCAAACAGGTCTGGAAATCGACAAAAATGTATTTGGCGATTGCTGGTCCCGGACTTGTCGTCATGATCGCCGATAATGACGCTGGCGGCATCACGACCTATGCCGCAACGGGAGCGCAGTACGGTTATCACCTGATCTGGTTCCTTTTGCTTCTTATCCCCATCGCCTACTATGTCCAGGAGATGACGGTCAGGCTTGGCGCGGTAACCAAACGCGGCCATGCCGAAGCTATTTTTGAAAGCTTTGGTGCGTTCTGGGGGTGGTTCTCTCTTCTTGACCTGATGATCGTAGACTGGCTTACCCTTGTTACCGAATTTGTTGGAATGACCGCCGCACTCAAGATCTTTGGCGTGCCGGCATTGCTGACGGTCGTCGGTGTCATCGGACTCATGGGCATCATCGTCCTGAACGGCCGCTACTGGACCTGGGAAAAGATCGCCCTCGGATTCTGCCTGCTGAACCTCGTCTACGTGCCAGCGGCCTTCATGGTCAATCCATCGGTCAAGGATATTGTCGGAAATGGATTTATCCCGAACCTTCCGGGCGGCCTGAGCAACGAGCTGTTTTTCCTTCTCATGGCGAACATCGGCACCACGATCGCCCCATGGATGCTCTTTTTCCAGCAAAGCTCCGTTGTGGATAAAGGCCTTCATGAAAAGGATATCAAGATGGGCAAAGCCGATACGCTGCTTGGCGCTGTCATAACGGTCTTTGTCGCCATTTTCATTGTCGTTGTGACCGGTACGCTCCTGAAAGGGGTGCCGATCGACGATGCATCCACGGCCGCAGTGATGCTCATGAAAATGAACCACCTCACCGGAACCCTCCTGGCGATCGGCCTGTTCGACGCCGGCCTTCTGGGAGCCATCTGCATCTCTTTGGCCAGTTCGTGGGCATTCGGCGAAATCTTTGGCTGGGCGCACTCGCTGAACACCAATGTCAAGCAGGCGCCATGGTTCTACGCGAGTTATTTCTTCACCCTGATCACGGCAGGTGTCGTCCCGTTGATTCCGGGAGCCCCATTGGTGTTGATCACCCTGTTCGTACAGGTCATTGCCGTAACCCTGCTGCCGGCGGCGCTTGTCTTCCTGATCCTGCTCCTTAATGACAAGAAAACAATGGGAGATTATGTCAATACTCCCACCCAGAACTGGATAACCGGCGGCATAGTAGTCGGGATTATCATCCTTTCAACTCTGTACGGAGTCAGCGCATTGTTCCCCAATCTGCTCAAATAACCATAGATGGGCAAAGCATGAGCATCGTAAAACAGTTTATGGCGAAAATCCGTGAGATCAACACCCGTTATGCCAAACCAAAGGTGGAGATGTCACCTGTCATCAAGCTTTCACTCGCCGGCTTGAGGGTTTACCTGCTGGTGCTGGTCCTGCTGCTCCTCTACAAATTCATCACGGTTCTGCAGGTCGCCAGATAGGCGAGCTGACAAAGGAGGCTTTTCATGGTTGCCATTCTCGAACAGGAATTTTTCCTCAGCGAATTCATAGGCCGGCGTGTTTATCTGACATCAAAAAAGATTGGGAAACTCAAGGACCTGGTCATCCAGGAGCATTCGGGCAGAATCCCTGAGGTCACCCACCTCCTGGTGCACAGGCCTTACGGAGATCCCCCGTTGCTTTTGCCATGGGACACGATCTCGCAGATTTCGAACACCGAAATCATCTCCGACATTAGCGATCCGGATGAGCATAAGCTGAATCCTGAAGAGAACCATATTTTTCTGAAAGACTATATCCTCGACAAGAAAATCCTCGATATGGAGGATCATGAGGTTGAGGTGGTCTACGATGTCAAGCTTAGCTGCCAGAACGGCCGACTTTTTGCAAGTGAGGTTGATTTCAACCGTTTTCGCATTCTTCGACGCATGGGCATGACAAAGCTTGCGGACCTTCTTGCAAGGTATACCGAAGACTCTTCTATCTCTTGGGTTTACGTGCAGTCCCTGCCGGAGACCATCGACAGCTTCAAGGGCAATGTCAAGCTCAATATCCTCAAGGAAAATATCAGCGACATCCATCCTGTTGACCTGGCCGACATATTGGAAGAACTCGACAGGGGGCAGCGCATGGCGGTATTCAACGCACTGGATCCGGAACTGGCCTCGGATACACTCGAAGAGGTCGAGCCCAGGGTGCAGAGGGAACTGATCGGATCGATGGAGAAAGACAAGGCTGCTGAGCTGCTCAATGAGATGAGTCCGGCTAAAGCGGCGGATATCCTTTCAGCCCTTCCCACTTCTGACGCAGAAGAGATCATCGAGCTTGTGGACCAGGAAAGCAAGGCGAAAGTTCAGCAAATCATTGAGCAGGATGACGAGAACATTATGCTCTATGTGACGCAGGATGTCATCAAGCGGTCGCCGGATACCCTCGCAAAGGAGATCATCAACAATTACCACGACATCGCCGCGAACATGGACGTCATCATGTACGTTTATGTAATGGAAAACGATCTTGTTCGGGGTGTCGTGGATCTCAGGGACCTGCTGAACGCCGGCCCTGCGGAGCAACTCTCTGAAATCATGACTGATAACCTGATCACGTTGAGTCAGGATGACACATTGAGTGACGCCATTGAACTGTTTTCACGATATACTTTCAGAGCCATACCGGTAGTTGACGAAAAAGACAGCCTGCTGGGTGTTGTCTCCCTGCATCATATCAAGGGCGTAAAACCTCGCATGGACTGACCATAGTCCTCATGACCAGTGGTTGTGCTGTAGGGATAAGACATTATTAGGATATCACTTATGGAGGGCGACTATCATAAGCGAAATCAGCGAATAATTGAATATCCCTATGAGCAGGTATTTAATGGGCTGATCAGTACGATGCTTCATTTTGGCATGTCTATACGGAGTGCTGATAAAACGGCTGGAAAAATCATGGCGAACTTGGGGGGAGAACCCCCATTATCGGAGGAGCATATCAACCTCGCTCTCAAAAAGATTGATAATCGAAGCACAATAATCAGTCTGGTACCTACCTCAAACTTCGGGCTGGACATCTTCAGAATGGCACGACACAAGAAATACCTTGATAAGGTAAGTCAGCAGCTATTGTCAGATTTTGATGATGAGTCACAATGATTTCATAAATGGAGCCTCGAGAATCACCGTAAACCTGTGAGCTTGTCCGATTTTTTGCTCCGCCCACTCCAAAAGGCGTTTATCATTTTGGAAATCCCCTTCGACCCCGTTCAAGCCCGTCCATAGTCCGCGTTTCGAGAAGATCGTACTTTTCCTTTTTCAGTATATGAGGGCACGTTCGGGCACGTCCCCATGATTTAAGCATTATTTAATCTTCCATTTAGACCTGTTTAAGTTTCCGGGGTTATTCTTGTTGTAGAAGTCATATCTGGAAATAGAGGTCAATAGATTTCACTTGTTCTTGATGATGTGTCTGGTTGATGTTAAGTGATTGTATTAATGAAATATAAAAGGAGAGCCTGATGAAATGCCCTGAATGCAAAAGCGTTGATCTTCTGATCACTGAGCGACAAGGAATTGAAATTGATTACTGTCCGGAGTGCCGTGGGGTTTGGCTTGACAAAGGAGAACTTGACAAAATCATTGAACGCTCTTCTGTTGGAAGTGTCTCCAATGAATATCGGAGTGATTCTCGAAACATGGAATCCCATCATGGGCATCATGACCATGAGCATGAAGGACATGGATATTATATAGACCCGAGAACTGGAAAAAGGAAAAAACATGGTGGGCCGCTCGGTTTCCTCGGCGAACTGTTTGATTGAGAAAGTTATGGTTGTGCTGTAAGGATAATACATTATGCATTCGTGTGATAACGAAAATGTGGAAAACGATGAGAATGAAATACAGATTCGTCTATGGCCTTTTTGCCCTGGCAATGACAATTATGATGTCGATCCCGGGACTTGTTAACGCAACTCCGAATGAGATAGCCGATATTGATGGAAATCGATATAAGGCAGTGGCTATCGGAAGTCAGGTTTGGACTCAGACAAACTTGAATGTTACTCATTATCGCAATGGTGATCCTGTCCGGTACGCAAAAACTGCTGAAGAGTGGTACGATGCTGCCCAAAAGGGTGAGGGTGCCTGGACCTTCTACAATAACGACCCGGGTAATGGTAAAAAGTATGGCCGACTCTATAACTGGTATGCGGTGAATGACCCTCGTGGCCTGACTCCTAAAGGTTCACATGTTCCGAGCGACAAAGAGTGGTCGGTTTTGACCGAACAACTTGGCGGTGAGGCGCTTGCTGGTGGAAAAATGAAAGATGTAAATGATCTGCTATGGGAAAAACCAAACTCAGGTGCCGAGACCAAGAGCGAGTTCAGCGCCCTTCCCGGTGGACTTCGCGGTATAAATGGTGATTCATATTTTCTCAACAAAAGTGCCTATTTCTGGTCTTCAACAGAATACAATCTTACAATGGCTCGCTACAGGTTGATTAATTACCATGTGCCTTCAATCATAAACAGTGCTGAAGAGAAGCGGGACGGCATGTCGGTTCGATGTGTTCTGGATTGAGTTTCGTTGGTCGCCGGTATCATGCGCAAGAAGTATGACGGCAAACATTATGGTTGATTTCTGGGGTTTGTCGTAAGTATGATATGGATAGTTGACTATTGGTATAATTTGATTCCTTCGATGAGGATGTTGTCGTGATGCTGATGAATGGAAAAGAGTGCGATAGCCATAATGTGCCATGAATTATGAACCGATTTAAGCCGGATCAGATTATTCTTCTCCTGGTGGTCCTGTTCATTTCTGCGATATTTCTTGCCATGATCCGGTATTTTTTCATGGCGATTGTCATGGCTGCGATCTTTTCGGCTCTTGCTTCTCCGATAAACAATCGTTTCATGAAATGGTTGCGGGGTAGCAAAAGCCTGAGTGCGGCAATGACCATGTTCACCATGTTGGTCATGCTCATTGTTCCTCTGGCATTGTTGATCGGCGTTGTTTTGCAGCAGGCGGTCAAGATCAGCGGGGTTGCCGTGCCATGGGTCAGGCAGCAACTCCAGGATCCGGCCGCCTTGGACCTGCAGCTGCGTTCAGTTCCATTTTATCGTGAACTTGAACTTTATCGTGAGGAGATTCTCCGGAAAGCTGGTGACGTAGCGGGAAAAACCGGCTCGATTCTTTTTGATACCCTCTCATCTTTTACCTTTACGGCGATCAATGATCTGCTCCTGCTGTTTGTTTTCCTCTACACCATGTTCTTCCTGATCCGGGACGGCAGACAGCTGCTGGAAACGGGACTTTCCTATCTTCCGCTCTCAGTGGCGGATTCTCACCGGTTGCTCGACAAATTTCTTTCAGTGACCCGGGCAACCCTCAAGGGGTGCCTGGCCCTTGGTGTTTTACAAGGTACGCTTTCGGGTCTGGCATTTCATTTTGCCGGTATTGACAACGCCATTTTCTGGGGCGCGGTCATGTCCGTACTCCTGATGTTCCCGATTCTTGGCCCACCGCTGACCTGGATTTTTGTCTGGGTGCCGGCAATTATCTATCTGGTCGTCACGGGCCAGCACCTTCAGGCTGTGAGTGTTTTTCTGTTTTTAAGTATCGTTGTGCACCCTATCGACAATATCGTTCGGCCAATACTGGTGGGACGAGACACGCAGTTGCACGAACTCCTTATTTTTTTTGGTACGCTTGGCGGAATCGGGATGTTCGGCATTTTCGGAATATTTGTCGGCCCTATCATTTCGGCGCTTTTCATGACCGTCTGGGAGATGTACGAGGAGTCGTTCGGAGGCTATCTGGCAGGTATCAAAGAGGGGCGATCCGATGTATAGGCACATCCGTCGTGGCTTGGGTCAACGTTGTTGCCTCCGGCCATGAACAAAGAATTGAAACCTGGAGAATACTCAGGCCTTTCGGATGCTGAGGTTGCCATCAGGCTGTCAGCGGATGGATACAATGAACTTGCCGCCGCAGGGCGTCGAGGCATTCTGTCCACTGCACTGGATATCGTGCGTGAACCGATGTTTCTGCTCCTGGCTGCTTGCGGAGCAGTCTATCTGGTGCTTGGTGATGGTCAGGAAGCGCTCATGCTGCTTGCTTTTGTCATTTTTGTCATGGCACTCACCTTTTATCAGAAACGGAAGACGGAAAATGCGCTGGAGTCGTTAAGGGAGCTTTCCAGTCCCCGTGCACTGGTCGTCAGGGAGGGTTCTGAACGGAGGATCGCCGGCCGCGAGGTGGTGCGTGGCGATATCCTGATCGTGAATGAAGGGGACCGGATTCCGGCAGACGCTGAAATTCTGGCAAGCCTGAATCTCCTGGTTGACGAATCACTTCTGACCGGCGAATCACTCCCGGTAAGGAAGAGTGATCGGAAAATGGATGACATCGTGGTGAGGCCCGGAGGCGACGACCTTCCCTACATCTACTCGGGCACTATGGTAGTTCAAGGCCAGGGAATTGCAAAAGTGACGGAAACCGGGGGGCAAACCGAGCTGGGTAAGATCGGCAAGGTATTGCAAACAGTCCAGCAGGAGGAGACGCTTCTGCAGAAAGAGACCGGGGCTTGGGTGCGCAGGCTCTCTCTGGTCGGGCTCTCTTTTTGCATTTTGGTGATCGTTTTCTACAGCCTTACCCATGGCGATTGGCTCAACGGGGTGCTCGCAGGCATAACCCTTGCTATGGCGGTTTTGCCTGAAGAGCTCCCGGTTGTGCTGGTCATCTTTCTGGCGATGGGAGCATGGCGCATTTCAAAAAAACAGGTGCTTACCCGTCGTATGCCGACCATCGAAACACTGGGGGCGGCGACGGTGCTCTGCGTTGATAAGACCGGTACCTTGACCATGAACCGCATGTCGGTCAGAAAGCTGTTTTCAGGACAGGGATATGTGGCGGTTGACCCGGCTTTTCCTGATGCCTTGCCGGATGAATCCAGGGCTCTTGTCGAAGTCGGTATTCTTGCAAGCCAGCTCGACCCCTTTGACCCGATGGAAAAAGCCATCAGGGCACTGGCGGCCGATCATGTCGACAATCACTCCCTTCTGCATCATGATTGGGACTTTTTGCAAGAGTATCCGATCTCCAAAGAGCTCCTGTCGCTTTCCCGTGTCTGGAAGTCCCCTCAGGGCGATCACTATATCATTGCTGCCAAGGGCGCTCCCGAAGCAATCTTCGATCTTTGCCATTTTGATGATCGGCAGGTCACCCTGATTTCAAACCATATCAATGTCATGGCTTCCGAAGGGTTGCGGGTTCTGGGGGTGGCAAGGGCCTATTGTGCGGCTCCGGACCTGCCTGCCAAACAGCACGATTTCGGGTTTGAATTCCTTGGCCTGATCGGTCTTTCCGATCCGGTGCGGCCTTCAGTACCCGCCGCTCTGGCCGAATGCTATCAGGCCGGTATCCGGATTGTCATGGTCACTGGTGATTATGCCGGCACCGCCTGTACTATCGCGCAGCAGATCGGACTTAAAGACCCCGGGTCGGTTATCACCGGATCCGAGTTGCAGCACATGAGCGATGCGGAGTTGCAGGAACGGATCAAGTCCGTCAATATTTTTGCCCGTGTTGTTCCGGAACAGAAACTGCGAATTGTCAACGCGCTTAAAGCCAACGGGGAGATAGTGGCCATGACCGGGGACGGCGTTAATGACGCACCGGCCCTGAAGGCGGCGAATATCGGAATAGCAATGGGTGGGCGGGGGACCGATGTCGCCCGTGAATCGGCAGACCTGGTGCTGCTTGATGATGATTTTGCCTCGATTGTCCAGGCCGTCAGGCTTGGACGCCGGGTATTCGACAATATCCGGAAGGCCATCGCCTACATCCTGGCGATTCATGTCCCCATTGCCGGCATGTCGCTCATCCCGGTGCTGTTTCATTGGCCGATGGTACTGCTTCCGGCGCATATCGCTTTTCTGCAGTTGATTATCGATCCCGCCTGCTCAATAGTTTTTGAGGCCGAAAGGGAAGAGACGTTGGTCATGAACCGTCCTCCCCGGAGTTCTCGCCAGGCGCTGTTCGAGCGCAAGACTCTTTTGATCAGCATCATGCAGGGGGTGATCGTGCTTGCCGCCGTGCTGGGTGTTTTCGGCTTTTCCCTCTCCCTGGGCATGAGCGAACAGAAAGTCCGGGCGCTGACCTTTACCACGCTGATCGTAGCAAATCTCGGACTGATTCTGACCAATCGATCCTGGAGCCGTACGATCATTGCTACCCTTCGTCTTCCGAACAAGGCATTGATGCCTGTGGCGGCCGGGGCGATACTGTTTTTAGGAATTGTTCTTTATGTGCCGGTATTTGGAACTCTTTTCAGGTTCTCCCCCCTGAATCACCTTGAACTGCTTGTTTGTGTCGCTGCAGGAATTGGAAGCGTTCTTTGGTTTGAAGGAGTGAAGTGCATCGGCAAGTTCAGTCTTGATTGAGTCGGCGTTGTAATTATTAACAAGGAGCTACGGTACTGCCATGACAGCGGCAAAACAAAACTATAATTTCCAGAAGCTTGTGGTCATAACAGGTGTCTTCCTGTTTATCGTCAAACTCATAGCCTGGTATATCACTCATTCGGTAGCAATTCTGACCGATGCCCTTGAAAGCACGGTGAATGTGGCCAGCGGTTTTATCGGTCTTTACAGTCTTTATGTTTCAGCAAAACCGAGGGATCGCCGGCATCCTTACGGTCATGGCAAGGTCGAGTTCGTTTCGGCGGCAGTTGAGGGGACCTTGATTTCCGCTGCAGGCGTGCTCATTATCTTCGAGGCGGCCAAAAACCTCGGGAATCCCCATCCCGTGGCAAAACTTGATTATGGAATCATCCTGATCAGCATAACGGCCATGATCAATTATCTGGTAGGTGCGGTTGCAATCAGGAAAGGCAGGAAAAACAACTCGCTTGCACTTGTTGCGAGCGGAAAGCACCTGCAGTCTGACACTTACTCGACGATTGGCATTCTTGTTGGGCTGATACTGCTGTTTTTCACAGGGCTTGCCTGGCTCGACAGCGCCGTGGCTCTTGTTTTCGCTTTGCTGATTGTCTCTACGGGGTACAGGATTGTGCGGGATTCCCTCAGCGGCATTATGGACGAGGCCGACGAAGAGCTGCTGAAGAAAATGGTCGGATTATTGCAGGCAAACAGGGATGAAAACTGGATCGACCTCCATAATGCCCGGATTATCAAATACGGCAGTACCCTGCATCTGGACTGCCATCTCACCATTCCCTGGTATTTCAATGTCCATGAGTCCCACGCGGAGATCGACAAACTCAATTATCTGGTCAATAACCATTTCGGAGAAAGCATCGAAATGTTTGTCCATACGGACGGGTGCCTCGACTACTCATGCGAAATCTGCGACAGGCGGGAGTGCCCCGTCAGAAAGGGTGCGTTCAAGCGCTCGATTGAATGGAGCGTTATGAACATATCAGAAAACCATAAACACAAATATGTTGATGACAAGGATGATGCTGAGTGTGAAGATGGATTTGATTTGTCTGAATTAAAACGCAAGATGTCATGAAACTACCGATTCGATTTCTCTCAATTCCGCTTGTGGTCATCACGATTACAGGTATGTCTGCGTGTAAGAACACGACGGATACGCCTCCTGATAAATCGTTATTGATGACAGGTGCCGCCGTTGATGCTCGTTCAATTCAGGGCTCTGTCGTTGATTGGGCAAAAGCGGTCGAACTTGATCAAAAATCTTCGAAAGGATTTGTTGCTAACGGAAGCTTGAAGTGCGCACTGGGTGATCAGAAAGGAGCAATTGAGGACTTTACAAGAGCCATTGTGCTTGACCCGAAATCGGTGGCAGCCTATTCAGGCAGAGCGACGGCAAGGTTTTCTGCAGGAGACATCAGTGGCTCTATTGCAGACGGTCTTGAGGCGGCAAAGCTCATGGTATTGTCTAAAATCGGAAATGGTAACAGTGCTGTTGAATAAGGTGATTCAGATTGGCATCACCTCTTCAGGTTGAGTTTCTCGATACTCACCAGGATGACCGGAGCCCGAAAAACCGGGCTGCTTGCGCATGGAGAATTTTATTGTGCTTCCCCGGCGACTCGTGGCTACTTGGCTTTCCTGAGTTCCGATGCATCGAAGACCAGGCGGATCGACTCGATTTTTCCGTTCGATACCCTGAAGAATTCAGCGGTGCGGAGGATTCCCGCCGGGCTTGCCGTATCGCAGTCGTAGAGAAGGGCTGCCCCCTGGCGGTCATGATAGCCCTGGAGAAGCGTAACGCCGCGCAGCATCTGCCGGAATCCCCTGAGTGCCTCGATGAACGCATCGGCGGTCGAAAAGGTGTCAATGCTGCCCCGAAAATCGAGGTTGTCGGCAAGGCATTCGCGTGCCGTTGTGAAATCGCCGGCCGTCCAGGCCCGATGATAGCGATCGATCAGTTGTCGTGTGCCCATGGCCGGCCTCCTGTTGATGCTGGTTGTCGTTCGAAGAAAGAACAACGGCCAAGGCCGGCTGATGGTTTCTTTCCAGCCTTACAACGCAGAGCGGAGAACCTCGACGATGTCCGCCTGCGTCATGGCGGGACGGCCGGGGAGGCGGCCCTGGTCGTCGTGGGCGACGATGACCGTGTCCTCGGCATAACGGGCGAGCAGGGCGTCGCCGATGCCGGCCTCGAACAGGCGGGTCGGGCAGCCGATCGAGCGGAGGAACTCCTCGAAGCGGTCGATGCCTTCGGCGATGGCGTCGGGGTCTTCGGGATGTTTCGGGGTGATTCCGAAGATCCGCTCGGCGAACTGGACGAAGCGTGATGGCCGGGTCCTGGCGGCGAACCTCATCCAGGCCGGGTTGACGATGGCAAGCCCGGCGCCGTGCGCGATGTCGTGGTGGGCGGAGAGCACGTGCTCGATCATGTGCACCGGGTAGGGACCGAAGGTGCCGACCTGTACCCATCCGTTCAGGGCGACGACCGAGGCCCATTGCACCTGCGCCCGGGCTTCAAGGTCGTTGCCGTCGGTCACGGCTTTGGGGCCCCATTCCATGGCGGTCAGGATTACCCCTTCGGCGAAGCGGTCCTGGAGCGGCGTACCGTCGACGCCGTTGAAGTAGGATTCGGTGACGTGGGTGATGAGGTCGCACACGCCGAATGCGGTCTGGTGCTTCGGGACGCTCACCGTCAGTTCCGGGTCGACGATGGCGACTTTCGGGTAGAGGCAAGGGGCGGTGACGAACGACTTGATGGTGGTCTCTTCGTTGGTGATGACCGATCCGCAGTTCATCTCGGAACCGGTTGCGGCAAGGGTCGGCACAGTCACGATCGGGAGCGCACGCTCCGGGAGGCGGCGGTTCTTCTGGCCATGGAGGAACATGTTCCACAGGTCGCCATCGTAGAAGAGTGCCGCGGCCATGATCTTGGCTGCATCCATGGTGCTTCCTCCGCCCAGCGCGACGACGACGTCGCATCCTTCACGACGGGCGATCCCGGCCCCCCTCTCTACCGTCGAAAGCCGGGGGTTGGGCTCAACGCCGGAGCATTCGGCTATCGAGACGCCGGCTTCGCTCAGGCTTTTTACGGCCCGGTCGAAGGTGCCGTTCTGTTTTACACTGCCCCCGCCGGTGACGAGCAGGGCTTTCTTTCCATATGCTGCGACAGTCTTGCCGAGCTCCGATAGCATTCCGGCGCCGAAGATGAGATCAGTCGGGTTATGGAAGGTGAATTTCATGTCGGTACTCCTGGTAAGATGTTGTCGTTTGCCTCGTAAGGTATAATGAAACGGTTTTTTTTATTCATGCAAACCCGCATGATTCCATCGCCGTAGAGTGGTTGCCGGCTTTGCCTGGAGGCTATGGAACGCGGGAAAGGGAGCGGCGACGGGAAAATTGCGTCTCACTTCACTATATTTGGATTGAGATGTTTCCGGACCCGGTGTATCGTATAGCGTCGTCCGTGGAGCTCCTGCCTAACGTGCCGGCATCTTCCGCCGGTACTCCGGAAATTTCCTTAACTGCAATCTTCATTGATGAATACCACGACCGGAGGCCTGCGGGCCATAGCTATGCTGGAGACGGCCAAAGGGCTCCTTGTGGTGGCGATCCTGCTTTCACTCCTGGCCCTTTTCCATGGTGGTGCAGCGGTGACGCCCGGCCAGCTTGTCGGCCAGCTACCGTCCGGCCTTGCCGCGCACTTTCCGAAAGTCTTTGCTTTTATCGCATCGGGCATCACCGCCGGCCAGTTCCATCTGCTGGCCATGCTGGCGGCACTCTATTCGGCCATGAGGTTCATTGAAGCCTACGGATTGTGGTATGCCAGGACCTGGGCCGAGTGGTTCGCTCTGGTGAGCTGCAGCGTCTACCTCCCGATAGAGTTTTACGAACTCGCCAAAGGCTTTTCCTGGATCAAGGTCGGGTTCTTGTCGCTGAACCTTGTGATCGTGCTCTACGTCGCCTATGTGCTCATAAAAAAAAGGAGTGCCCGCCGCCTCATCAAAGAGGGTGGGGCATGATGCACGCCTTTGATGCAATTTCGGTATTTTGTTTGCGGCTATGCCCAGAGACTCCGGACATCAGGTAAAACCTCCCGTCAGCGACCAGGAGCTGGTTGCACGTGCCCTTGAGGACAGGCAAGGGTTTGCGGCGATCGTGCGCCGGTATGAGGCGCCGCTCATGCGTTATGTCTCCAGGCTCGGATGCCGGAGCAACGCTTCGGCACAGGACCTTCTCCAGGAGATCTTCATCAAGACCTACCTTCATCTGAACGATTACGACCACTCATTTCCGTTCTCTTCCTGGATCTACCGTATTGCCCACAACGAAATAATCAGTTTTTTTCGAAAGGAAAAGGTGCGTCCGGCCGTATTAGACAGGGAGGGAGACCTGTTCCTGCTGGAAACCCTGGTCGCCGACCTCGGTGTCGACGGTACCGAACACCAAAGGCATAGTCCAGAGGAGGTTCAGGGAGCTGTGGAAGCGCTCGACTCGAAATACAGGGAAGTGATCGTCCTGAAGTTTTTCGAAGGGAAATCCTACGAAGAGATATCCGACATCCTGCTGATGCCGGAGGGAACCGTTGCGACGTTGATCAACCGCGCGAAAAAGAAGATGAAAAGCATCCTGGAAAAGGCATAGCAGTAGCACGAATGGTACAGTTCAGTCCTGATTTGATACTCGATGAAATCGAAAAGAGAAAGGTTGTCCCGATCCCCCGTTGGCACTTCCTTCTGAGGCGTGGTGTTTTCTGGACCCTGGCCGTCATATCGGTCATCACCGGAAGCCTTTCCATGGCTACCGCCATGTACGTGTTCCTCGACCATGATTTCCTGGTCGATCAGGCAAGGATAACCCGCTTCCTCGCCCAGCAGCCTCTTGTTGAAGATATCATAGACAGCATCCCGTACCTCTGGTTAACCGCCCTCCTGCTCTTTACACTCGTCGCTTACTACGGGGTCAGGCACACCAGGAAAGGGTATCGCTATCCGACGCTTCGGGTGATCGGCGGTTCGCTGTTGCTCAGCCTTGCCCTCAGTGGTTTCATGAACCTCTTCGATGTCGGCCAGATCATCCACCGCTACCTCATCGAGAATGTCCGGGGTTACGACCATCTGGTTTATGCGAACGAGCAGCGGTGGACCCAGGCCCGCAAGGGATGGCTCGGGGGGAAGGTGATCCGCCTTGACGGGTCCCGGAATGTTCTGGTCGTGATGGACTACAAGAAGCGGATATGGTCGGTTGACATCGCCGATACCGACGTAAATCCGGGTACCCGGATACTCCCGGGCAAGTACATCAAGATCACCGGCTTGAAGACCGGTCAGCTCGAGTTCAGGGCATCTTCGATCCAGGCTTGGGAAAAGAAGTTCAACAAGCGTCTTGTTCCTGCGGCAGGCGCAGCGGCAACCTCTGCCGACACCGTCCGCAAGGATGTTCCGGCCCTGTCGCGATAGCGACTGCTTATGCTGCTTCAAGTTCCCGGACCGCCAGCGCACCTCCGCCAGTAACAGCCCCTCTTCGTATGCTCCCCCCGGCCTCCCCCGGGATGCCGATGGTCGCTTTCACGAGAAAACCCGTTGGGAGCAGGGGATACCCTTTTGTTGAATCCGGATATGGTCCGGATTCTTTTTTAAGGAAAGTTTTAACGATCGTTAAGACGGGTTTAAGAGAGGCTTGCTATTATTGTTGAAGCAGGCCTGGAATGCATCAATGATCGGCCGAATCAGCTGTCGGAAGTGATGCATGGTCGTTTCAGCAACGACCAGCCCGCGTTGTGCTGCGAGATGGCCGCCGATGCGGCCGTTAACTTCACCGGATGTTCATAACCTTAAACTTCACAAAAGGAGAAATCTCATGCAAAGATCGAAAAACCTTTCAGTATCCCGAGCACGAAAGGCACTTGCCGGATTCGCGCTCTTCTGCTCAGTCATCGTCCCGTTCGGTATCTCCTCAGCTTACGCTGCCGATGCGGTGGCTGCGGGTGCCGGTTCGCAGGCCACACTCAATGTCGGCGATACTTATGGCGGGGGAAAGGTTGCCTACATCTTCAGGAAAAGCGACCGCGGTTATGTGGCCGGCCAGGTCCATGGGCTCATCGCTGCCGGAGAGGATATCGCTCCAGCCAGTTGGGCAAAAGCCGTCAAGTCCTGCACGGAGTATCGTGGGGGCGGACACGATGACTGGAGGCTTCCGAGCAAGGATGAGCTTGACAGGTTTTATGAGAACAGGTTTGCTATCGGTGGTTTCAAGGAACGCCACTACTACTGGTCTTCCACTGAAAGCGACAGGAACGATGCCTGGGACCTTAGCTTCCGCACCGGGAACCACAATCTCGGCTACAAACTCGAGTACAACAACGTTCGCCCGGTCAGGACATTTTGACGGGGGAGAAGAGCAACGGGATGGTTTCGTATCCCAGGGTCCGATACCTCCCGTCGATCTTTCCAGTCCAAATCGTCGGGAACTTTTGTCGGATCCGGAACACGTATCGATATGGAATTTTAACCGAAATTTAATCCGCGGCTAAGCTTTGTTTAATCGTTACGGGACTACTTTATCTGTTGCAAGAAACGTATTGCTTCAAAATAACTCCCGGACACTATGAGCACATCCCTGAAAACGTGGGCGACACCGATTGCCATCGGATCTTTTGTGATTTCTGCAGTCACAGGTATCCTGATTTTTTTTGATATTGAAATCGGTGCAGTAGAGCCGGTGCACCGCTGGCTCAGCTGGCTGCTCCTTGGCGGCATCACCCTGCATGCGCTGTCGAACAGGAAGCCATTTACCGCATATTTTTCCAGGAAACCTGCCCTGGCCGTGATGGGGCTGGCTCTGGCCGTCGCCGTAGCGTCCATGCTGCCGGTGTTCGGCGAAGATGAAGAGGCAGGGGGCAAGCGGGCCGGCAAGGCGGCTGCCCATGCCCTCGAGTCCGCACCGCTTGCGACCGTGGCCCTCGTGGTGAAGGCGCCGTCCGCAGAGCTGGTCGCACGCCTTGGGGCACGAGGCATCAAGGTCGAAGACCCGTCCCGGAGCATTGCGGAAATCGCCCGGATGAACGGCAAGGAGGGCGGCGAGGTACTCGGCGCAGTTCTTGGCGGACAGGGTGAGGATGCTGAAGCTCATTAACCCGATGCTGTATGAGATTACTCATTATAGAAGACGAGCCCGGGATTGCCAGGTTTCTCAAGGAGGGGCTCGAAGAGGAGTGTTTTGCCGTTGACGTGGCTTACGACGGCAGGATCGGACTGGACATGGCCATGACCAACGAATATGACCTCATCCTGATCGACTGGATGGTCCCGGCGCTGAGCGGCATCGAGGTATGCCGTCACATCCGGCAGGCGGGTGGCAATGTCCCCGTAATTTTCCTGACGGCCCGTGACACGCTCGAAGACGTCGTTTTCGGGCTTGAGAGCGGTGCCAACGATTATATCAGGAAGCCGTTCGAATTCGAGGAGGTCCTCGCCAGAATCAGGGTGCAGCTCAGGGGCGCCAGTCATGACGGCGATTCCGTCTCCGCAGGGCCGCTTTCCATCAATCCTGTGACCCACCAGGCGGTCTGCAACGGCAACGAGCTGACGCTCACGCCAAAGGAGTTCGCCCTGCTCGAGTACCTTGTCCGCAACAAGGACCGTCCCTGTTCCAGAAGCCGCATCATCGAACATGTCTGGGACATCCAGTTCTATTCCGATACATCGGTCATCGACGTCTACATCAATTTCCTCCGCAGGAAGCTAGAGGCCGCAGGGTGCGACAACCTGATCCAGACGATCAGGGGGATCGGCTATATCGTGCGGGATGCAGCCAAAAGCGCCGAGTGATCAATCGTTATGACAAGGCAGGGGTGGCAGGAAGAACACAGTCGGCCCCGTTTCCTTCCATGAGCCTGCGCAACCGCATGGCGCTCTACTATACCGGCGCAACGGCGGTGCTCATGGCCCTTGTGTTCGTCGTTATTTTCGTCACGGTCGACAGAGTCGTCTACCGACATTTCGACGAGGAGCTTCGCCATGAGGTCACCGAAACGCTCTCTGACGCCCATGTCAAGAGCCATGATGTCTGCGAGTTCACCAGCCTCAAGGAGATCGGCCTCGACGAGGCAAGAGGCGATCGCCGGAGTGAAACGCACAGGATCAGGAAAATTGCCGATATCGATCCGGAATTCGTCCAGCTGGTGGACAGCACGGGGCAGGTCGTCAGCAAGACGACGAACCTCGCACGGAACGTCCTTTCGTTCGAACCATCCTATTCCGGCGTCCGTTTTTTCAACACCACCCTCGGCGCATCGACGATGCGACAGGTGCAGGTGCCGCTGGTCGACCGCAAGGGAACCATCGAGGGGTACCTGATCGTGGCCGTGCCCCTCAAAAGCGCCATGATCGTGCTCCGGGACCTCAAGTACATCGTCATAGTCTCGTTCCCGGTCATCATCGTCATCCTGTTCGGACTTACCCGCCTCATCGCGGGGCGGAGCATCCAGCCGGTCGAAGAGGTCATCTCGATGGCTGAGACCATTACCCAGGAGAGCCTTGACCGTCGCCTTCTCCTGCCTCGCCAACGTGACGAGTTGTACCGGCTCGGCTCGACGATCAACGGCCTGCTCGACCGTCTCCAGTATGCTTTCCGGCGTGAAAAACAGTTCACCGCCGACGCTTCCCATGAGCTCAAGACCCCGCTTGCCGTCGTGAAGGGGACTCTCGACGTTCTGGTGCGCAAGCCGCGTGATGTGGCCCATTACGAAGAGCGGATCCGCTACTGCCTTGATGAACTGAACCGGATGGCGCGCCTTATCGACCAGTTGCTGATGCTGGCGCGTTACGAAAACGATAATGTGAACCCTCAGATCGCTCAGATCGGGCTGGCCGGCATACTGCAGTCCCTCATCGATCGGATGGAACCGATGGCCGTCGCCAGGAACATTACGCTCAGGATAGAGCGCATGGCTTCCGGATCGGTCGCGGTGAACCCCGCCATGCTTGAGATCATGCTCGAGAACCTGATCTCCAACGCGATAAAATACTCTCCGGAAGGTTCGGTCGTTGAGATATGGTGCGGCAGCAGGGACGGTCACCCGGTCTGTGCCATTACGGACTACGGAATCGGCATCCCCGCTGAGAAGCTTCACTATGTGTTCGATCGGTTCTACCGGGTTGACGAATCGAGGAGTTCGAATACCGGGGGGTTCGGACTGGGACTTTCGATCGTCAGGAAGCTCGCCGACCTGCAGGGGATCACCGTCTCGGTCAGGAGCCGTGAATGCCATGGCACCACTTTCCTGATGACCTTTCCGCCTGCGAATAATTAAGCGTTTTTTAATCTCCGTTTCAGGCTCGTTTAAGCCTGCACTGATATCTTTTTGCTTTGATTGATCAAAATGAACAAGATATCGACCATGTGGCAATCCGTGCTGATCCAGCGAGCCCTTCCCCTTTCGATCTCCTACCTTCTGCTCATCGTTGCATCGCTTTCGCTTGACTACCTCCTTCACGTCGCAGGACTTTCGTGGATCGGCAGGTACCTCGGACCTATCGGTACCGCGTTCATCATTTTCTCGTTCGGATACTCCGCCCGCAAGCACAAGGTGGTCAGGAGCGGGACGCTCAAGGCGTTCCTTCGCATGCACTGCAACTCCGGCTGGCTGGGGACGCTGATGGTTCTGGTGCATTCCGGGGTCCATTTCAACGCACTGCTTCCCTGGGCCGCGACCGGTCTCATGATGGTCGTGACCGCCAGCGGCCACATCGGCCAGTACCTGATCCGGAAGTTCAGGGAGGAGGTTGCATTGAAAAAAAAGCAGTCGGCTATGCCCGATACCGTAGAGGCTGAAGAGTACCTTGCGGATATCCGGCACATCCTGGACTCGATGACGGTCAGAGCTCTTGAGCAGTGGCGGGCCATCCACATGCCTCTGGTTTCGTTCCTGGTGGTGCTGACCCTTGCCCACATGCTCTCGGTAGCATTTTTCCTGAACTGGAGATGACGGTATGAAAAAAACGACATTCGCCATCCTTGCGGCATTCTCGATCATCCTTGCCGCCCTCATGCTCGCCTATCCGGATATCCTGGTCAATCCCGGGCCGCTCATGGGCGGTCACCGGCATCTGACCCGGTCGTGTCTCAGCTGCCATATTCCCTTCAGGGGCGTGCGGGCCGAGCAGTGCGTCGGCTGCCACCGTCCGGAAACCATCGGACTCCTTACGGTTTCGGGACGCCCACTGAACCGGAATACGCCGGGATCTACCCTGCATCGCGGGCTTCCGGCCGGTTCATGCACCGAATGTCATACCGATCACAAAGGGGCCGATGCCAGGAAGGCGATCAGGGCGTTCCGGCACGAAGCTATCTCCTCTTCGCTTCGCAACAACTGCAATGCCTGCCATGAAAGGCAGAAGCCTGCCGATGCCCTGCACCGCAGCGTCACCGGGCGGTGTGCCCAGTGCCATGACACCGAAAAGTGGTCGTCGGTGCTGTTCAACCATGGTATGCTGGAGGCGGGACAGTCGGCAAACTGCGTAACCTGCCATCGTGACGACAGGCCGGGTGACGAGATCCACCGGAGCCAGTCGGGTTGCGGGGAGTGTCATGGTACGAACCGCTGGAAGCCTGCGACGTTCGATCATACGAAGGTATCGGCATCAGGGAAGCAATGCGTGAGCTGCCATGGACAGGATCGGCCTTCGGACAACCTGCATCGTGTTTCTCAAACCGGATGCGGGGAGTGCCACGCCACGAATCGCTGGAAACCGGCAACATTCGACCATACGAAGGTATCGGCATCAGGGAAGCAATGCGTGAGCTGTCATGGCAAGGATCAGCCTTCGGACGAACTGCATCGTGTTTCCCGGGCCGGCTGCGGGACATGCCACGGTACGAACCGGTGGACGCCGGCGACATTCGACCATAACCGCTATTTCCCCTTGCAAGGTGAACACCGGGCAAGCTGCCGGACCTGCCACACAGATCCGGCAGACTACAGGAAATACACCTGCTACGGTTGCCATGAGCATTCGCCGTCAAGGATCGCCGCCGAGCATCGGGAAGAGGGGATCGGCAATTACCAGAACTGCATCCGGTGCCATCGGAGCGGCAGCGGTGAAGATCGCGGCGAACACCGTGGCGGTCAGCGAAAGGGCCATGGCGATGACGATTGACCGGTATGCATGTTCATGCCGGAAGCGTGAAATGGAATACGGAGCCCTTTCCTCGTGTGCTTTCGACACCGACGGTGCCCCCGTGGGCCTTGACGATCTCCCTGACGATCGAAAGCCCCAGCCCGATACCCGATTTCTCATCCTGGCCGGGAACACGGTAGAACTGGTCGAAGATGCGCTTCAGGTGTTCCGGCGGGATGCCTTCGCCAGTGTCCTCCACGGAGAACCTGATGCCTGAAAGTTCAGCTTCCGCCCTGACGGTAATCCGCCCGCCTTCATGCGAATAGCGGAGTGCGTTCGACAGGAGGTTCGTGAAGACGTACCCTATGCTTGCCGTGTCGGCGGTGACCGTCGGGAGCTCTGACGGCACATCGACGATGAGCCCGATGCCCTTTGCCTTCGCTTCGGGAATGAAATGTTCGATCCCGGCGCTGATCAGCGCTTCGGGCTGGCATTGCTGGCGTTTCAGGCGGCCTCTTCCCGATTCGATGCGGTTCAGGTCGAGCAGGTCGTCAAGGATGTCGGCAAGTCGGTCGCTCTCCTCCCCGGCTGCGCGGAGGAGCTCCCGCTGTTTGTCGTTCAGCGGGCCGATCCGTTGTTCGAGCAGCAGGTGGATGGCCATCCTCATGGAGGTAAGCGGCGTGCGCAGCTGGTGCGAGACTGTAGCGACGACATCCCGCTTCAGCTCTTTCTGTTCATGGACCTGCGTCATGTCGTAGAGGAGCAGTACCGTGCCAGTCGATCCATCCGCATCGGGAAGGGGCGGGATCGGTACAGCCGCCGGCATGAAAAAGTATTCCCGGTTGTCGATGAATTTCTGGATGTACCCGTTCTCCCCGGATTCTACCGCCCGTCCATCGATTGCGGCCCGCTGAAGCAGTCCGGGCAGCCACGGGTAGTCGAGGCAGCCGGCTCCGGTTCCCGGCTTCAGGCCGAATATCCTTGCCGCCGATTGTGTGGCGACTTCGACCCGGCCTTCCCGGTCGAAGATTGCTATCGGTGTCGGGAGGATGTTCATCACCTCCTGCGTCGCCCTGCGGGTACGGTAAAGATTTTCGTCGTCCCGCCTGCGGGCATTCCTCAACGTCGCAGCCATCTCGTTGAACGCCTCGGAAAGCTGCCCGATCTCATCGTTCGATTCCTGTTCGATCACCAGTTCCAGGTTGCCGTTCCTGATCTCGTTCGCCGAATTGATCAGCCTGCGGATGGGGTTCAGGATCCATCGGCGCGACTGGTAGCTGAAGATGATGGTGACCGCGGCGCAGGCGATGATTGCGACAAGTATCCGGTTATGGGCTGACGAGGCCATGACCCTTGCCGCCTCGTTCGCCTTGTCCATGTTCGCCTGGTTCATGTCGAGGATCTGCTGGGCGAGCATACCGATTTCGGTCAGGAGCGGCAGGAGGGTCGTGAAGTAGGTCTCCCGGCGTTTTTGGGGCGTTACGGAGCCATCCATGATGCTGTGCATTGCCATGGAATACCGGTCGAACAGTTCCGATATCCGCTCGGCCTTCTCCTTCTCTCCCGGCAGGGTGATGTTGCCCAGCTCTACCGACAGGGCTTCCCTGAACTTGCGTTCGCTTTCGCTGATGTTGTGCAGGCTCGCCTCATGGCGGCCGGTAAAGGAGAAGAGGATGTCGCTGTCCATCTTCTCGAGCGCCTCTTTCATCGACTGGCTCGCCGTAACGCTCCGGTAGTTCTGTTTGAGGATATCGTCGACGGCGTTGCCCAGCCGGTCGATCTGCTGGACCGTCAGCAACGCCATGACGGCGATGACGGCCAGAAGGCTGCCGAAGCCGAGGGCAAGCTTGTGTCGGAGGCTGATCATCGCTCAGGCTCCTGATGTTGACGATGTCCCCGGTCCGTCGTGCTTCATACGCGTATCGGCAGGATGAGGAACGGTATCCCCTGGTTGTAGAGGTTCTGCTGCACGGCGAAGACGGTGTAGTTGTGCAACCAGCGGTCCAGCAGGGATTCGTTCGTGAATACCAGCTGTCCACCGAAAAATACGATGTCAGGGAATTTTTCGGTGATCTTCGGGACGAGTTTGTTGATCTCGTCGACCACGTCGGTGCCGATGGAGGTGAACGCCTCGGCATGGTAGCCGTGCTCCTTCATGTACCTGACATACTTCCCGCTTTCCGTTTCGACATACTCGTTCAGGTGATTTATCTCGTCTGCACCCTTGAAATTTCCCGCGTCGACCGGTCCGATCTGGACGAAGACGAAGTTCTTGTAGATTCCGCTGAAGAGCCGTGAGATGCTGAAGAGCGTATGGAGGCCGAGTCCGTTGAACCCGTTGACGAGGATGGCGGCGGTTTTTGCTTTCGGGTTGCAGGCCGGCTCGGGCTGCTCCTTGCCGGCGACGTCACCGCCGGACATGACGGCGGCTTCGACGATGATGTCGAGGCGCTTCAGGGTCTCGTAGGTCCTGTTGTAATGGGACTTGATGAAAAACGCGGCCATGACCAGCGCCCCGGTGATGACGATGGTGATCCATCCTCCCTCGTTGAACTTGAGCAGGATCACCGAGATGAGGATGAAGGTGGTCAGGATAAGGCCGATGCCGTTGACCAGCATTTTTCTGGCCCACCTCGGCTCCGTTTTCCGTTCCTGCCACCAGTGCTTCACCATGCCGAGCTGGGAGAGGGTGAAGGTGATGAAGACGTTGATGCTGTAGAGCACGATGAGGAAGTCGACCGATCCGTTCGATGCGATCATCATCGCCAGGGAGGCGAATCCCATGACAAGGATGCCGCGTTCGGTGACCAGCCGGTCGCTCAGGGTGGCGAATTTCTTGGGGAGCCAGTTGTCGATCGCCATGTTCGCCAGGACCCTGGGGCCGTCGAGGAAGCCGGTCTGGGCGGCGATGAAGAGCAGGACGGCCTCGGACAGCAGGGTGACCCAGACGAAGGAGTGCCCGGCCACCCCTCCCCACGAAGCGGTGATCGAGTCGAAGAGCACGGCGTTGAGGGTCTTGCCGGGGGTTTCCCTGACATCCAGGAGGATGTAGGCGACCATGAGGCCCATGACGGTGATGGAGAGCGACCACGCCATGTAGCGCATGGTTTTCCCTGCTGTCTGGACCTTCGGCTCTCGAAGCACGGGAAGGCCGTTGCTGACGGCCTCGATGCCGGTGAAGGTACCGGCGCCGAGGCTGTAGGCCTTCAGGATCAGGAAGAGCACCCCGAACATGCCGAGGGTGCTGAAGGAGCGGTCAAGCTCGGCAGCGGTTTCGTGGTAAACGGTGCCGGCGTTCATCAGGTGCGTCCCGACGGCATAGATGATCGCGGCCAAATGGGTGAAGACGAAGAGCAGGAAGACCGGGACGAGGGGCATCACCGCCTCTTTTATGCCCCTGAGGTTAAGGATCAGCAGGATGACGACGCCGACGATGCCGAACCAGAGCTTGTAGGGAAGGAACGTCCGGGGCAGGAAGCTGAAGATGGCGTCAGCACCACTGGCCACGGAGATGGTGATCGTCAGGACATAATCGATCAGGAGGGCGCTGCCGGAGACCAGGCCGATCTCGGGGCTGAGAAGCTTGCTTGCCACGAGGTAGCCTCCGCCGCCGGAAGGGAAGAGCTCGATGATGTGGGAGTAGCTCGATGCGATGATGAGGATGGTCAGGCCGGTTGCGATGGCCACGAAGATGCCGAGGGTCGGGTGCCCCTGCAGGGCCTTGAAGGCCTCCGCCGGGCCGTAGCAGGATGATGAGAGGCCGTCGGAGCCAAGCCCGACCCATGCCAGGAATGCCGTCAGGGAGATGGAGTGGAAGATACGGCTGTCCCTGAAGTCCCGGGATCCGCCGATCAGGAATTTTTTCGCTTGTCTGAGTCCTTTACTGATGCTCATCGAGGAATGTTTTCGTTGAAAAAAAAGCGGGTCTTGAGGATTCGTCGCGTTCGCAGGCGTTCATGGGGCCGACGAGATGCGGTGCTCAGAACCTGATGTTGATATGGGCTCCGGGAAAGGATGCCTTGATCGAGTCGATCAGGGCATCCTCTTCCATGGGGCCGAACTCTTCGACATTGACCGGGAAGTCAGGACTGGAACTGCTGAGGATGACCATCTCGCGGCCCTGGCGGTCTTCCTGGAGCATTTCGACATTCCAGCGTGCGGGCTCGGCGTTTCCGTCCCATTCGATGACGATTCTTTCCTGTGACATGCTTGCGTCGTTGTCAGGTTTTTGGTATTCGGCCCCGCCCGCCGACATGCGGATGGTTCCGGTTTTTCGAATGACGAATCAAAAACCGGGCCATAATCCCGTAGTTGCTGCAAACGCACGTATTTGGTGGTATGGAGGGCTGGGGAGGAGCCGGGAACGGGGTGCTGCTATTGCATTCTACAAGGTGGTCGGCGACGATCTTTGCAAAATGCAAGGAGAGGTGGCGGGTCTATCGAATTCCAAGCTGCTTGCGTTTCCGCCAGAGCGTCGCCTGGTCGATGCCGAGGATCTCTGCCGCGCTCTGCAGCGAGCTGGTTTCCTCGAGCACCCGGCGGATATGCTGCTCCTCGATGACCTCGAGGGAGACCGGGTCACCGATTCTGATGCGGTATTTTTTCGCGCCCATGTGTTCCGGGAGGAGTCCGACCCCGATCGGTTCGTCCCCACTGAGGATGACCGCCCGTTCAATCACATTGCGCAGCTCACGGATGTTGCCTGGCCACGGGTACTCTCTGAAAATGCTCAACACCTCGTCGGTAAAGCCGGTGATTCTCTTGCTGTTCGCCGCATTGAACGATGCGAGCATGTTTTCCGCCAGCGGCACGATGTCGTTCGGGCGTTCTGCCAGCGAAGGGAGGTCGATCTGCACGACGTTCAGCCGGTAATAGAGGTCCTCCCTGAACGAGCCTTCCGCGACTGCCTTGCGGAGATCTATGTTGGTGGCTGCGATGATCCGGACGTCTGCTTTACGGGGGATATGGTCGCCGACGCGTTCGTACTCCCTTTCCTGGATGAAGCGGAGGAGCTTCGGCTGGATGGAAGGCGGCATGTCCCCGATTTCGTCGAGGAAGAGCGTGCCGCCCTCGCATGCGGACACTTTGCCCGAACTGTCCTTGATAGCGCCGGTGAAGGCGCCTTTCACATGCCCGAAAAGCTCGCTTTCGAACAGCTCGTGGCTGAACGAGGGGCATGAGATCACGCCGAAGGGCTTCTGCGAACGTCCGCTCATGAGATGAATGGCTCGGGCCAGCTCGGTTTTCCCGGTACCGCTCTCCCCCTGCAGCAGAACCGGCGCCTCGGAGGCGGCGACCTGCGATGCCAGCTCGAAGGTCCGCTGCATTGCGGGCTCCTTCGAGGCGAGGGCCATTGCCGGGGTCGGTGATGCAGGAATATTGTTCTGCTTTTCGGTCTGCCTCTCCCTTTCGCAAAGCGTGGAGACGTGTTCGGTCACCAGTTCGAGCTGCGCCGGCGTGAACGGCTTTGTCAGGTAGTCGGAGGCCCCGCGTTTCATCGCTTCGACGGCCGTATCTATCGACGCGTAGGCAGTGATGACCACGATCTTTATCCCCGGGCAGGATGTTGCCATCGGTTTGACAAGATCGAGCCCGCTCTCGGTGCCGAGACGAAGGTCTACCAGGGCGAGGTCGTATCGGTTCAGCCGGGCCTCTTCAAAGGCGCCCCGGAAGCTATCCACGGCTGTAACGGTATGGCCTCGTGACTCCATGAAGACGGCAAGGGTTTTCCGTATGTTCGCCTCGTCATCGACGATGAGGATTTTCAGCTTCACCATACCAAATCGCAGTATCTGTTGACCGATGCAAAATCAATATAAGATGGAATAAGAACTCTACCTTATGAGGGTTCAGCTGCGAGGTATCACGGGCTTCTGCCTTATGGCTGATGCCTTCCCGCAACGTTCATCAGAGCGTGGCTGCCGTGGTGGCGATGTGTTCGGCAAACAGGGTGACGAACATGGTCAGGCTGGTCGTGTTGGAAATACTCGAATACTCGCCGGTATTGATCGCATGTTTCGGACTGGCGATGACCGTCGCCGCCGAGAAGAGCTGCTCCCTGATCAGTTTCTGGCAGAGCAGGTCGTAGCGCTTGATGTAAGAAACCCCCTTGAACTCTTCGGATATGGGGACGTGAGGGGATTTTTCCTTTATGGATGAGTGGGACTCGGGCGCGTCTTCCACCAGCATCAGCCAGCCGAGGAATGGCCGGGACCGGTTGCCGAAATAGCCTTCCCGGTATGCTGTCCAGAAGTCGTGCGCACTTCCTACGGTCTGTTCGATCCGGCTGTTGAAATTATTTCCAAAAGATGGGCCTGTCTGGCTTTTGATTTCAAGCGCCGCGATGAGCCGGCCCTTGAAGAATACCAGGAGATCCCAGAATTTTGTGGGGCGGAAGTATCCCGGTAATGCCAGCGAGCCGCTTTTTGTGTGGATTTCGGCAGCTTCAAGACCGTTGGCCTTGACGATGTCGATCATCAATGCAATAAACCCGACCATGTTTTTGCCAGGCCTGGTGTTCCGCCATTCCTGTTCGGCATTGCCGGCCTCGAGGTGTTTCTGCAGGGCGGCGTCCCTGTTTCCCCAGAAAGCACGTATCGAATCCTTTGTCTTTACCTGATAGTCTGCCAAGTCTATAGCCATAATCTTGCCCTGTCGCCTGGAGGCTGATGGTTAGCGGGATGGTATGGTGCGTAAGGAAAAGCCGCCTCTTCAGAAGGGCGGCTTTTGCGCTTGGGATGGTTGCTGGCGTCAGTCCTTGTTGTACATGGAGTCGTCACCGCTCTCCCGGGTCCGGATGCGGTAGGACTCTTCGATCGTCCACACGAAGATCTTGCCGTCGCCGGTTTCCCCGGTATAGGCGGTGTTCAGCAGGCAGTCCACCGTCTTGCGGAGGTTGACGTCGCGGACAACGATGGAGAGCTCGACCCGCTGGATGAAATCGGTTTCGTGCGAGCTGCGGAACACGCCTTTCGTTTTTTTCTCGTTGCCGACGCCGTAGCACTCGGTATAGGAGAAGAAGTCGATGTCGATGCTATGGAGGGCCTGTTTGACCTCCTCGAATTTTGAGCGTCTGATGATCGCCTCTATTTTTTTCATGATCGATACGGTTTTATTGATGTGGTTGATTTCATGGACATGGACGCCCGCGCCTCACTTCAATGTACGAAGTATCGGGGCCGCGGCTGTCCATGCCTGTTCCTGACGACGGTTACCCTCCTCAGTTGTTGTAAGCTTCGGCGCCGTGCTCGAACACGTCGAGGCCGCCGGGGCCGGTCTCGCCCTCGGGCTCGACACGCAGCTTGAAGGGATAGGGCAGGGCGTTGATCGCGTACATGATGACCAGGGCCACGACGAGCGTGGTTCCGGTGACAATGGCATTTCCGACCACCTGAGCCAGGAAGACGTTCCAGCCTCCGCCGTAGAAGAGCCCGGCGACAGGGGCCGCATTGTCCGGGCCGAGCGGGGTCGAGGCGCCGTACTTGCCGCAGGCGAAGAGGCCGATGGCCCACGTGCCGAAGATACCGTTCAGGCCATGGACCGGGAACGCGCCAACCGGGTCATCGATGCGCAGGTACTCGAGCAGGTAGATGCCGCCGAAGACGATGGCACCGGCAATCAGGCCGATGATGATCGATCCCTCAGGAGAAACCCAGTAACAGGGAGCGGTGATGGCCACCAGACCGCCGAGCAGTCCGTTCACCGTGAATCCGACGTCGAACTTGCCCTTGAAGGGGCCGACGTAGAATGCCAGGGCCATTGCGCTCAGCGCGCCTGCACAGGCAGCCAGCGTGGTGTTGGCGGCGACACGGCCGATACCGGCTGCATCCATCGCCGACAGGGTGCTGCCGGGGTTGAAGCCGTACCATCCGAACCAGAGCAGGAAGGCGCCGGTCACGGCAAGCGGCAGGTTGTGGGCCGCCGGAAGGCCGCCACGCTCCTTGTCATCCCTCAGGAAGATACGGCCGATGCGGGGGCCGAGCACGATGGCGCCGGCAAGCGAAACGACGCCGCCGATGGTGTGCACGACCGTCGAGCCTGCGAAATCCCTGAAAGGATTGCCAAGCTGCGGCAGGAAGTGGCCGGGGGTGCCCATGGTGACGAGGAATCCGTCCGGACCCCATGCCCAGTGGCCGATGATCGGGTAGATGAATGCCGTCACGAAGATGCTGTAGAGGATGTCGCCTCGGAAGCTGGTGCGGCCGATCATGGCACCGGAGGTGATCGTCGACGCGGTATCGGCGAAGGCGAACTGGAACACCCAGTGGGCAAGCAGTGCGACGCCGGTCGTGCCGTAGGTCTCCGGAGCTCCCTGCAGGAAGAACCACTTCTGACCGATGAAGCCGTTGCCTTCGCTGAACATGAAGGCGTAGCCGATCGCCCAGAACGAGATGCCGCAGATGGCCGTATCGAGGGCGCATTCGATAAGCACGTTGACGCTTTCACGCTTTCTTGCAAAACCCGCTTCGAGCATGACGAAGCCGGCCTGCATACCGAAGACCAGGGCTGCTGCGACCAGCGTCCATACGGTGTTGAGCGCATTGATCATGTTCGTTTCGGCCGGGGTGTAGGTGATGGCGGCCATTGCCGGGACGCCGATGACGCCGCCCAGCATGTTCATGGCTCCAAGCACCAGGAGAAGACCGATGATCTTCCCTGAAAAAATGCTCAAACCTAGCTTCCAGTTGATCGGCTTGGCCATGTTTTCCCTTATTCGGGAAAAATAGTGCCCCTGTCCAGGGCTTGTTGCTACTGATTTCATTGCTGATCGTTTTTGAGGGTTGTTGATGGTTGATGGAAAAACAAGAAAAATTCTGTCCGATACATTGTCGCCTCAATGATGCTGTTACAACTCGCGCCCTTGCATTCCTAAGGCATAACTCAAATTTAAGCAAAAAAATTTAGGTAAAACAACACAGAATTGTATTTTTTTACCGTATCGTTCTTTTGTTCGATAAATTATTTAATGCCGTGCGCTGCCGATCGAGACGCTGTCCCGGATAAGGCGAAGCATCGATTGAAAACCCGAAACCGCTTCGCATGGAGCTTTTCCGTGTGCGGGTGCGGCGTATGTCGCCACTCTGGCAAGATCTGCCGGGTCGGTCATTCAAACTCAAGAATCAGCTCAATTATTTATGGAACTGATACCAGAAGAGCTCCATGTGACTTCCACGTCATCCAGCACAGACCTGAAACACCTGGCAACGCTTTCCATTGCGGCGTTGGGCGTTGTCTTCGGCGATATCGGCACGAGCCCGCTCTACGCCATGCGGGAGTGTTTCCATGGCGACTACGGCATCCCGGTCACTTCGGGCAATGTGCTCGGGGTACTGTCGCTACTGATCTGGTCGATCATCCTCATCGTCACCATCAAGTACCTGGCCCTCATCATGACCGCCGACAACGATGGGGAGGGGGGCATTCTTGCCCTGACCGCCCTGATCATTTCGTACGGCAGGAAAAATCAGCGCAACAGCGCGTTTCTTGTCGCCATAGGCCTTTTTGGCTCGGCGCTGCTGTACGGCGATGGCATGATTACTCCGGCCATATCCGTGATGAGTGCCGTCGAGGGGGTGCAGATCATTGCTCCTGCCGCCGGGCCGCTCGTGATTCCCGCGACCATCGTGATCCTTGCGGGCCTGTTCCTGTTCCAGTATCACGGCACAGCCCGTGTCGGGGCCCTTTTCGGACCGATTATCCTTGTCTGGTTCCTGGCCCTCGGCATTTTCGGTTTCATCGGCATCGAAAAGTGCCCGCAGATCCTTGCGGCGGTCTCCCCCTGGTACGGAATCGAATTCCTGCTCAATAACCACCTCCACGGTTTCCTCGTGCTGGGAGGCGTTTTTCTCTCCGTGACCGGAGCCGAGGCGCTTTATGCCGACATGGGCCATTTCGGGCGCCGTCCGATCCGCCTGACCTGGATGTTGCTGGTGTTGCCGGCCCTGCTCCTGAACTATTTCGGGCAGGGGGCATATCTGCTTGCCGATCCCCAGGCGTCTGAAAACCCGTTTTATGCGCTTGTGCCGGTCTGGGCGCAGATTCCGATGGTCATTCTCGCCACGCTCGCCACGATTATCGCTTCACAGGCCCTCATCACCGGAGTCTTCTCGCTCACGCAGCAGGCGATACAGCTCGGTTACCTGCCCCGGTTGACGATCAGGCATACATCGGCCAGCCATATCGGCCAGATTTACGTGCCGTCGGCAAACTGGTCGCTCATGTTCGCCACGATCGCCCTGGTCGCAGGGTTCGGGTCGTCAAGCAAGCTTGCGGCGGCTTACGGCGTTGCGGTGACGGCCACCATGCTGATTTCAACCATCCTGTTTTTCTATGTCGCCCGTGAAATCTGGAAATGGAATCCTGTGGCCGTCAATCTGCTGTTCGCCTTTTTCATGCTCATCGATACCTCGTTTTTCGGTGCCAGCGCCAGCAAGCTCTTCCACGGTGCCTGGTTCCCGCTCGTCATCGGCCTTGCCGCCTTCATGATGATGATTACCTGGAAGGAGGGGCGGGCCCTGCTCTTGAAGCAGATACAGGACAGGACGCTGACCGTCGACGAATTTGTCCAGAGCCTTGCCCTGCAGGAGCCGCTGCGGGTAAAGGGGCAGGCGGTCTACCTCACCGCCAATCCCGATATCGTGCCGGTCGCCCTGTTGCACAACATGAGACATAACAAGTCCCTGCATTCCGAGATTTGCCTGTGCCACTTTTCGGTTGAGCGTGTGCCCAGGGTGCCGGACAGCAGCAAGGTCGAGGTTACGCACCTGGGCAACGGCTTGAACAAGGTTGTTGCGCGATTCGGTTTCATGGAGTATCCTAACGTCAGGCAGGTGTTTGATCTGGCGAACCGTCAGGGGTTGCATTTCCGGCCTGAGGCGATCAGCTTTTTCCTGAACCGGGAAAAGATCGTTGCCAGGATGAAGACGAAGATGATGCTCTGGCAGAAGAAGCTTTTTGCGCTGATGGCCCGCAACGCCGTCAGTGCTACGACGTACTACGATATCCCGTCAGGGCAGGTTATCGAAATCGGCGTTCAGGTGCAGATTTGAATGATGCATGCGATTGCTCCGATTATCGTGGCGATGCTGGCCGTGCAATGACTCCGCTTCGGTGGGTAACAAAGCCCCGGAAATATTCCGGGGTTTTTTGCATGGCGGAAACGATGACTGGCAAGTAGCCTTCATCGCCGGCGGTGCTGTCCTTGGTGGGCCTTGAGGAATGGAACGGCAGCATCCATCAGGGCATGAACAGTTACATGCATCCCCCTGGGGAAATGCGATATCCCGGGATCCGAAGAAATATCAGCGGACACACGGCCTGTTCGCCGTGGCCCCCGTCAAAACGGCATTGGAGGCCATTGATCCGGGATCCGCGGCCGGGCATGTATGGGTTTCCCCGAAAAACATGGATTTCCCTGTGCTTTCGTTTTGTGACGCAGTCATCTCAACGTGAGACGTCAACGTGAACCTTTTCAGGGGCGTTGTCGGGTTCGCATGTTGTCTGAAGGCTTATAAGCTCTTGATTCAGATGGATTTAGATGATTTATGGATTGAATATGGCGTGCTGGCATATCTCTTGCATGAAGTAAGCGGGTCGGAGAGAAGCTCTGCCGGCAGCAAAATGGTACGTTGATCACCATGAATAAGAGATTATGAAGAAACAATACGTTAAGGGGCTCTTTCCCCTTCTTGGCCTGATTGTCCCTTTCGTGGCGTTTGGCATAGTTTTAAGAAGCGTCGCACACCTCACGAAATCCAGGGGGATGAGCGACCAGGAGCGCTTGATGTTTTATTGACTGGCTTTGGTATTCTTTTCCTTCCCGGGATCCGATCTTCGTGCGTCCGTTAAGTTTTTTCCCCTCGTCGTTTGAGAGCTTGCGGTGCTTCCTTTCGTCCACTGTTTTCATTCATGAATTCCAGGAATGCCTGCGGACATGCAGCAATGTCCGGACGCTTCTGGCCGAACCGCGATGACGCGTATGAAAGATTTCAACCAGTCGATTCTTGCGACAGCGGAGGTGAAGGAGATTCTTGGCATGTTTGCCAGCCATGGCGTCAGATACCTCATTATTGGAGGCTGTGCGGTCATGTGGTATTCAGGGAACCGATATACCAGGAACATCGATATCTGGACAGACCGGTGTTCTTCGAACGCGAAGTCGGTTTTCGATGCCCTGAAGGAGTACGGGGCGCCTCTTGCCAGCCTCTCTCATGACGATTTCACGCAACCGGGTTTTTTCTACCAGATGGGCCGGCCACCGTTGAGGATCGACGACATGCCGGGTCTTTTCGGGGTCCCTTTCGATGATGCCTGGAAAGAGCGGGAGTCGATGTTCATCGACGGAGTCTGTTTTTTCTTCATCAGCCGGCGCCATCTCATCGAGGCCAAGCTTGCAGCGGGGCGTCCGCAGGATATCATCGATGTGCAGCATCTTGTGGACGGCATCCACTCCTCGAAGCGGTTGCTGTGACGGCTTTTTTTAATGTCGGGCAAGCACCTATATTTGAGCAGTTTTCAGATTGTTTCGTAGGCGCTTCCTCTGACTGATGGGAGTTTGCTGCTCCATGAAGGGAGTTTCAGGCACCTTTGGTTGATATTTATCGTGGTACACAGATCGATGAACGGTAACAGGACGTATCCGGCATTCCCGACTTCCTGGTTGGTGTTCCCCCTCGTGGTCGGGCTTTACATATGGCTTTACGCCCCCTACGGGATCGACAACAACGACACCGGCTTCGTTCTGGGACTGGCGCACCAGGTTTCCCTTGGTGCCCGTCTCTACGAGCACATCGTCTATGTCCGACCGCCCGTCACCCCGATCCTGCACAGCTTCGTGTTCTCCTGGCCGTTTTCCTTCGCCCCGGTTCTGGTCGACAGGATTTTCGTTTTCCTGCAGATGGCGCTCTACAGCGCCCTTTCGGCGGTGCTCGCCAAACGGTGTTTCTCATGGTCTGACAGTTTTACCTCGGTGGCTGCCGCGCTTGCATTCGTTTTTTCAGCCCATGTCTTCCCCCCCATGGCATGGCACACCATCGACGGTATCTTCTTTTCCGTGCTTGCCCTGGGCTCGATGATGGCTGGCTTGCAGGGGCACCGGGGATTCCTGGTGCTTTCCGCATGGTTTGGAATCCTGGCCGCCGGCTCGAAGCAGCCATTTCTCCTTGTTCCCGTCATGCTGCTGTTCATGCTGATCTTCATGGAGAGGCGATGGCGCCCGGTGGCGATCTATGCGCTCTCCTTGCTTGGTTCCGTTCTGCTGTTTTCCCTTATCCTGGAACGATTCGGTTCCAGCCTGCTGTTCTGGGCCGCCATCTCGTCCCAGACTACGGCTCGGGATCTGCTGTTTGCCGGTTTTGAGAACTATGCGCGCAGCCTGTCCCATGAGGGGTGCCGCTACGGGGCCTGGCCATTGCTGGCGATCCTGCCTCTCTCACTCTTCCGCAGCAGTGCCTGCCGATGGGCGCCTGGTGCCGCTCTGATCGGGGCCGTCGGCATGTTCCTTGCCTGCCTTGCACTGTTTTATCGTGCTTCAGCGGATTCGTTCCAGCCGCTCGAGCTCTTCAATTCGCTTTTTGTCGCCACGCTGTTCTATAGCCTGGTCATGCTTGCGAAGTCCCGGGCCGATTCGTGGCTGCTGCTTGTCGCGATGCATGCAATCGCCTGGTGCGCCTCGATCTCCTGGGGATACCTGACTCCGGTGCTGTATTCGGCGCCGTCGGTGCTGACCGTCGCCGCTGTCCTTGAACCCTGTTGCCGGCGTTCAGGAGGTTTCAGGATGGCGGCATTGACGGTGTTTCCTTTGGCGCTCGCTGTCTTCTGGCAGGGGCATAGGCTGTTCTATTCGCTCGAGGGGCCGGTCAGGCGGACCGGGATGACGGCGGACATGGGCGGGATCAGCCCCGCGCTCAGGGGGGTCCGGGGGACGCCGGAGCAATACCGGCTCTATGTTGAGCTGATGCGGCTGGTCGGGCGTGCGGGAAGCCGGCCCTATGCCGTCCTGCCGGATATCACGTTCGCGCATCTGCTTTCGGGCACGCCCAATCCTCTCGGCATCGACTGGGTCCTGAATACCGAGGTGGGCTCGTACCGGAAGGAGGTCGGCCGTCGCCTCGATTCGGAGGTCGATTACGCCATCGTGTACAGAAAAGCCTCGCCGCGTCCCGACCTCCCGGGGAAGTTCGGCTCGGATGCGACCATGCAGGTGATAAATGGCTGGCGTCTGCAGGAGTCGACCGACAACTTTTCCCTGTATGTCAATCCGGCGAAGGTGCCGAAAGAATGACCGGCCTGAGGGGGCTGTCCTTCCCGCCCTGAAGCATAAAGCGCTTGATAAATAGGTGCGGCAATCACTGGAAAAATTCGTAAATTTCAAGCCGTACATGTGAGAGTACGCCCTTTTGGCACGTCTGCATCTCCGTCAGATTGCCATGATCGACTATGTAACCTATTCAACAGCACTCGAGTGGCAAGACAGCGAAAGACTGACAAGACAAGATCCCCGAAAAGAAAGAGAAACAGGCCGGCAAGCCAGCAGGGCACCGAAAAAGTACGGGCGAACGATCATATCCTGATCAACGAATTCCTCTTCAAGCGCGGCGAAAGCTCCCTTGCCGCTGAGATCATCACGTTCCTCACCGACCATGACGGCGAGCGGTTCCGCTCCGTCGAACTGGCCAGGCGCATGGGATACGGCGAGTCCCGCCAGCTTCCCGGCTTCTGGTACGTCCTGCACAAGCTGCAGGAGGACGGCGTCGTGGACAAGGATTCCGATCGCTGCTACGGCTGGGCAGGTTTCGAGGCCGATACCTATGAGGAGCACCTTGTACAGGAAAAGCCCTTTGCTGATCCCGCAAAGGAGCGCTACAAGGTCGACAAGAGTTACACCGGCAAGCTCATCACCCACCCGAACGGCTACGGATTCGTCGACGTGGAAGGCTTCGATGACGACATCTTCATCAGCGCCGACAACCTTGGCGAGTCCCTGCACGGCGACGAGGTGGAGGTGCTGGTGACGAAGGTTCCGGAAACCTACGTCTCCCGTCAGTCCCCGCACCAGCGATGCGAGGGCATCATCACCGCGGTGATGACCCGCAGGCTCACGACCATCGTCGGGACGCTGCATCGCGAGAACCGCCGATTCCTGCTCAAACCCGACCAGCGCAAGATCATTCCGGTGATCCATGTGCCGATCAAGGCTGCGGGCAAGGCCAAGGCGGGGGACAAGGTCCTGGTCGGCGACCTCGAGTTCCTGAAGAACGGTACCGTCCAGGCCAAAGTCGTCGAGATCATCGGCGCGGCAGGAGACTCCTCCGTCGAGGTGAGCGCCATCGCCAGGGGGCTTGGCATCGACGAGACCTTCGACGAGAAGATCCTCAAGTTCGCCTCCGGCGTCCGCGAGGAGATCACCGGGGCCGATCTCGAAGGCCGCCTCGATATCCGCGACAAGGTCGTGTTCACCATCGACCCGGTCGATGCGAAGGACTTCGACGACGCCCTGTCGATCGAGAAGCTCCCCAAGGGCCTCTACAGGATCGGCGTGCATATCGCCGACGTTTCGCACTATGTTCCCGAGAACTCCGACCTTGACAAGGAGGCGCTCAAGCGTGCCACCTCGGTCTACCTGGTCGACAGGGTCATCCCGATGCTTCCTTCCCGCCTCTCCGAGACGGTGTGCAGCCTCAATCCCGGCGTCGACCGCATGGCCTTCTCGATCTTCTTCACCCTTACGGCAAAAGGCGAGGTCCAGAAGCACGAGTTCCACAAGACGGTCATCCACTCGAAGCGCCGCTTCACCTATGAGGACGTCGAGGGCATCCTGAAATCCGGCAAAGGCGATTACGCCAAGGAGCTGAAGCTGCTCGACACCATCAGCACCGCCCTGCGGGAGCAGCGTTTCGGCCACGGCGGGCTCGATTTCGAGACAGAGGAGGTCCGCTTCAAGCTCGGCAGCAAAGGTGAACCGATCGAGGTGATCAAGAAAGAGCGCCTCGGCAGCCACCGGCTCATCGAGGAGTTCATGCTGCTCGCGAACCGCAAGGTTGCCGAATACCTGACGGCGACCTTCGCCGAGAACGGAAAGGCTCCGCATCCGGTCATCTACCGAATCCACGGCGCGCCGCAGATGGAGCGGGTCCAGGTCCTGTCCAATTTCGTCAGGAAGATCGGTTTCGACCTGAAACTCGACCGCAAAGGCAAGGAGAGCGCGACGGTCTCCTCCAAGGCCCTGCGCGAACTGCTCCAGAAGGTCCACGGCACCAACGTCGAGTTCCTGGTCAACGAACTGGTGCTCCGCTCCATGTCGAAGGCTGTCTATACCGGCGATAACGTCGGCCATTTCGGCCTTGGTTTCGAGCACTACACCCACTTCACCTCGCCGATCAGGCGCTATCCGGACCTCATCGTGCACCGCCTGCTCTTCGAGTACGAGGCCGCCAGGAAAAGCCGCAAGAAGATCTCTCCACAGCGGCTCTCTGAGATCGCCAGCCGCATCAGCGCTGTCTGCCAGGTCTCGAACGAGCGTGAGAAGATTGCCGTGGAGGCGGAGCGCGAATCGGTGAAGCTGAAGCAGGTCGAGTACATGTCGACCCACATCGGCAAGGTCTATCCCGGCGTCATCTCCGGCGCGACCGAGTACGGCATCTATGTCAGGATGGTGGATTTCGCCATCGAGGGACTGGTGCACATGCGCAACCTGAAGGACGACTACTACGAATATGACGAGTCGACCTACTCCCTGGTCGGCAAGCGCAGGAAGCGTCGCCTCCAGATCGGTCAGCGCGTCAAGGTGACGGTGCACGAGGTCGACATGACGAGGCGCACCATCGACCTGACGCTCGCCTGACGAAGAGTTCCTGCAGGGAGAAGGTTTCCAGGCCGGGTCTGCTTTGCAGGCCCGGCTTTTTTTATGGGTCAGGACTCGCGCTCTGTTCTTGCCTTGCCCCTCTTATAGCCGGCCTCTTTAGCTGCCTTTTGCAACGAAACCCGACAGCTGCTCGACGCTCTCCCTGTAGACTCGCCCGATGTAGTCGAGCCATTCCGTCGCTATAGGAAAGTGCCCCCGTTTCAACATCTCGTTGATGTTGCTCGCCGTTGCCTGCAGGCGCCTTGCCCCGATGCTTGCCGCCGAACCCTTCAGGGTATGGATGGTCCGACGGGCTTTTTCGATATCCATTGCGGTGGAGGCGATACCGAGTTCCGAGATAAGTTTCTGGGCGTCTTTAGTGAAGAGTTCTGCCAGCTCTTCCATTAATCCTTCCTTCGACAGGCTCAAAATGTCGCGCAGGACTTCAGGGTCGAAGAGTTCGAGCGACTCGAGTTCCTCCCATCGTGATCCAGCCACGGCATCGTCATCCTGTTTCATCTGAACCGCATCCTCCGGAAGCTCCAGCCATGCGGAGATCGTGTCGAGCAGCTTGCGGTGCCGGACCGGCTTGGTGAGGAACGCGTTGAATCCGGCGTCCAGGGCCTTTTGGGCGACATCTTTGCCGGCACCTGTCAGTGCGATCACCGGGATGTCGGCATCGTGCCTGAACTGTCGTGACATGCGTCCGTCCCTGATGGCTGTAACGGTGGCGAATCCGTCCATGACCGGCATGTTGAGATCCATCAGTATCAGGTCTGCATCGTACTGCTCAAGCATCTCGATGGCCTCTCCGCCATGCTTGGCGCAGACGGCACGGTACCCTGCCGATTCGATCATGGTCTTCATGAGCTTCAGGGATGTCGCATCGTCATCGACGATCATCACGGTCCGTTTCCTTGCCGGTGCATCCTGTTGCTGGCCTACATCCTCCTGCCAATCCGGTCGACATCGTAAAGTGTGCAGTGCAATCATTTCCCTCAGCCTGCGGATGTCGAGGGGCTTGAGAAGCACCCCGTCCATCCCGGCCCGGGACGACCTGCGTTCCGCTTCGGCCTCGTCCAGCCCTGTGACGGCGATGATAGGTATGTCCCGGTAATGACGGTGGGTCTCCGAATCGATGTCGATACCGGACTTCAGCCTCCGACATGCCTCATCGCCTCCCATGACCGGCATTTCGATGTCCAGGAGGATCAGGTCGTAACGTTTTTTCGCGGCCATCCCGATGGCCTCCCTGCCGTTTTCCGCCGTGTCGCAGTGGTAGCCGAGGCCGCTGACCATCCTGGAGATCATGGTGTGGTTCATTGGCTGATCGTCTACCACCAGGGCCTGCCGCATTCCCGGCATTATCACAGATTCTGTTTCCGGCTCCCGGGTGGACCCTGAATCGTCGGGAGGGAATTCAATCGTGAATTCGGTCCATTCGCCTGCGGACGAACGGCAGGAGATGCCGCCTCCGAAGGCCTCGGCGATTTTCTGGCAGAATGAAAGGCCGAGACCATTGCCGAACGGCTTGCCGAAGGTGTAGAAGGGCTTGAACACCTCATCGATCCGGCCCGCAGGGATGCCCGGCCCATTGTCCCTGACCACGATCCTGTTGGAGCGTGGCGAACGGGAGATGGAGATGTCTATCCTGAAGCCAGGCTTGTCGTACTGGTAGAAGAGGGCGTTTTTCAGGAGGTTGGCAAGCAGGTGCCCGAAAAGGTCCTTGTCTCCGAAAAAATTGAAATCGTCGGTTCCGTCGAAATGCACGAGGCGTCGCTCATCCGGACCGTCGAAATGATGGGTTTCGAGAGTCTCCTCAATGGATGCCCTTGCGCTGCAGTAGCTGAAATCGTTACGAGCGATCTCCCTGTTACTGATGCTTGCCAGGATCGAGTCGATGATCCGGTTTCCTTTGGCAATCGTTTCCGTCCCGTTGTCGATCCTTTCGTAGAGGGTGGCCAGTTCCTCCGCCTTGATCGAGGCGGTTCCGTTCAGTGAGTCGGCAAGCGGCGGAAGCGTATTCCTGATGATCTCAATGGTCATCGCAACCGAGTTGAGGGGTTCCCGCATCTCATGGGCGATGGCCCCGCCAAGGTTTTTCATGATGGAAATCCTGATTTCATGCCTGGCACGCATCCAACGGCTGATAATGAGGCTTCCGCTTAATCCGAACACGAAGATCGTGATGGAAAAAGCATTGAAATACCGGTAACTCACGGCTCCATCCTGAAGGACGACGGCAAGGTAGGACAGGGCGAACGCCAGCGGGAAGAAAATGGAGACGAGCACGGCATCGGAGACGATCAGTATGCTGAGCGTCAGGCCTGAAAGGCATGCCAGCAGCCAGTTCGTCTCCCACTCGTTTTTCATCATGGTGTAGAACAAAAAGAACGGAAGGAAGAGCAAGACGTACGAGATGAAGTAGGGAGGCAGGAATTTCCTGAGTCGGGTATGCAACTGTTTATGGAAAAGGAACGGCAGGGCGAGCGCAACCTCGACGATCCGCAGTTCAAAGAATGACCGGTAGCCGTATTTGGGGCCGAAGAGCAGCAGCAGGAAATGGAAGGCAATATACCAGAAGATACCGAAGGCGGTTATCGTGACGATATAGGGCTCCATGTAGTCGACAGTCGCCTCTGCCCTGCGTTTGAGGGGGAGAAGGAATTTTTCCCTGATGATCATGGCCTGTCGCTCCCATTGACGGCCGGCCATATTGCATTGCCGGACGTGACTGAACGGATGTATCGTTCGACGTCGAACTTGCGGGCGCTCCCTGCCGCGTTCATATAGCGGATCTTCCCGTAGACCGGTCGCTCGAACCAGGGACGGTCGTGAAGGCCGCCGATGGACCAGGCGATGCCGGTATAGCCGTTCGGGTCCCGCCCGTCGAGGGCGTACCTGTCGTTCAGCATGACGGCGATGTCGAATGCGGCTGCCGGGGAATCGCTCCACTCGAGAATTTTTTTCGCCCAGTACATCCGCATGTAGCCGTGGATGGTGCCCGTTTTCACGAGTTGGGACTGCGCGGCGTTCCAGAGGGGATCGTGCGTGACGGCACACTCGAAAGCGTCCGCTGAGTAGCAGTATTCCCGACGGTCGTCCGCATGGGCGGCCAGCGTGGCTTTGGCCCATCCGGGGATGCCATCGAATGCGTCGTAGCGTTCGTTGCGGTAGCAGTAGTTTTCCGCTAGCTCCCGCCGGATGAAGAGCTCCTCGACGAATGCCTCGAGGTTTTGTGCCCCGGCCCCACTCTCCAGAGCCGAGAGCGCGGCATGCTGCGCGCTGATCTGACCGAAATGGAGGTAGGGCGAAAGCCCCGAGACGCACCCTGCGTTCGGATCGTGCCCCGATTCCGCATAGCAGTGCAGTGCATGGTCGATGAAGCGCCGCAACTGCTTTTCAGCTGCGTTCTCTCCCGGCTGCAGATGGTCGACAGGCCCGATGGAATGGTTGGCATCTACCTTTGAGGCCAGCGATTCCCAACTGATGCATGTTTGCCGGATGCCGGAGGGCTGGAAGCGGGGGTCCGGTTCCGGATAGGGTTTCAGGAACGAACCGGCCAGGGCGTTGAGTTTCGGCCGGATCGTCCTTGCGGCGAACTCCTGTTTCGTCGAGGCGAGCCAGCAGGGGACGATGTTGTGGGCATCGACCTCGTAGAATGGACAGGACAGCTGTCTGGAAGCCTTATCTTTCCAGCTTCTCGGCAGCCGCAGGGGGGAGAAGTCGGTCACGACGGCTCCGGCTCCGATCCTGAGGGCGTGTCCGGCAAGTTCTGCTGCCGGGTCTCCAGAGAGCACGGCCATCGGGATGCCGATAGCCCTGAGGGAAGCTTCGACCTCCATCAACCCCCTGAGCATGAAGTCGTAATGACGCCATGGGGCGCCGAGGAAGGAGGGGGCGAGCGTGAAGACGACCTCCAGGGAGCTGCCGATTTCGTTTGCTTTGCCGCATGCGTATAAAAGCGCCCAGTTGTGCCGTACGCGCTGGTCTCGCGACATCCAGTAGATCACCGGGCCAACGCGGCCTTCACAGGAGTTCAGACGCCTGATACGCCTTGGATCCACTATTCCCGGGTTGCCGCTCATTGCAGGGCCTCCCGCGCGCCTGCCGCAAGCCCTGCGGTATTGAGGAAGTTAAGCAGCAGTTTTCGCCCGGTCTGCGTGTAGTCGTCCCGGATAAGGTCGAACCCTGCCAGCAGCGCTTTCCGGTCCATTCTCCTGAGGTCAGGGTCGATATGCGTCCAGGTTTCGAACATCCCGCGAGTCATTTCGAAATGGCACTGCAATCCCCAGGCGCGTTCACCGAACCGAACGACCTGGTTCCTGCATCCCTTCCCCGTGCCGAGGAGGGTCATTCCTGCAGCCGTTACGACCGTTTCACCATGGAGCTGGAATACGCGCAACTGCTCCTGAAGGCCTCTGAACAGGAGGTCGCTGCGGCCTTCGGGAGTGAGGGTGACCTGGTAGGGGGTTCCGTCGGGTTCATGGAATCCAGTCTCTTTAACGGGTGCTGTTATCACGGCACCACCTGCGGCTTTCACCATCACCTGCAGGCCGAGGCAGATGCCGAGGCAGGGGATCCCGGCGTCAAGCGTTTCTCCGACGCGCCGGAGCTCGTGGTCCATGGCCTGTGTCCTGTCGTTGGCGCTCTGCGGACCGCCAAGCACCACGACGCAGGCGTAGCTGCAGGGGTCCGGGATTAGCGCACCCTTCGACAGGTCGCAGCAGTCGAAACCGATGGAATATTCGTGCAGAATGTCGAGGAGGAGCCCCGGACCTTCATGAGAAATGTTCTGCACGATCAGCACTTTGTCGCTCATGGCAGGGGAGCGGAGTGTTGGGAAGACGATCTTATGAAAGATAGATGCTCATGGCCGGATGTGGCAAGTGAATTATGCGGGAGAGTAAGAAAACGCAACTCATGGTTTGCATTTCTGCTCATTGGACGTGATTCAGGTACTCTTTTCCACATCAGCTCATAGAACATGAATATACATTACGGCAAACCCGATCTCTACTGGCTTTCGGCTGATCATGATGACCGGTATGAATCCATGAACATGCGTTCATATTCCGTAGTTGTCGATAATGCTGTATGTATATTAAGAATATATAAAAATATCTGTATAAAAAGTATGAAAAATAGTCGGAAAGGGAGGCGGCAACCTCTTTGGTTCCCCATAGCTCTTCGGTTTATGTCCTCGGCTCATCCTGAGGAACGATATGCCGGTTCTGACTGTTTTCTTCAGCTTGGTGTAAGTGGTAATTGGAGAATTGTCTCTTTTTTCTATTTAATTCGCAAAATATGTAGTAAATATACGCCAGTGTATTTTATTGGTTCCCCCCCCTTATCCCTCACAAGGGAGCTCTTTCGTATGAATCCCTGACATTCACGGAGCGCTTTCAAGCCGCGCAGCTTTGCCCTTGTTTGATCCGGTCTGTCATGGCAATGCGATCGGCCTGTCGAGGCTGCCCTTGGCAAACCTGTAAGCCATGCCGGTTTAGCTTCGATGGTCCGGTATGCTTTGAGCTAATGAATGTTACGCCTGTTCGTGGTTGGTGATGTGTTCTGCGTGTTATCAAGGGGGAATCGGTCATGAAGTCCGGGCTGCCATGCTGCAGTTGCCTTGCATGGCGGTCGTTTCCCGCTCCGTAATGCCGGTGCATGTGCTTGTCGCGAAAGGTTCAATCAAATTTCCGGCTACCGTCCTTATTCAGGCGGTTGTCCGGACGGGATGGGGGAGGTCTCTCAAACCCGAAAATACAGGACCTGGGGAAAAGACATGACCCAACAGCAGCAACCGCGCACAGCAGTCGATATCAGTGTGTCCATTGTCGACGTCGATCAGGAGTATCGTGACGCCATCGTAGATTATCTGAACCTCCGGGGGTATCGGGCCTCAGGTTTTGGATCATCCGGAGATTTTTATCAGTACATCCTGTCGGAACTTTGCGATCTGGTGATCTTGAATTCCAGCCTGGGGGACCAAAGCGGGCTTGTCTTGAGCGAGTATGTGCGGAAAAACACCGGGGCATGCATCATCATGCTCTGTCCGGCTTCCGATGTCGAAACCCGTCTTGCCGGATATGCATCCGGAGCGGATGCCTGCCTGGTCAAATCCGTCGACACCCGTGAACTTATGGCCCTGGTCGACAACCTCGCGGATCGTATGGAGCGGTTCCGGTCCAAAACCGAGGCAACGCCTGCGACCGGGGAAACGGGGGCAGGGGATAGTGCCGAACCATGGAAGCTTTACAGGAACGACTGGTCCCTCCGGACGCCAAAAGGAGACGTGGTTTCCCTGACGGCCAAAGAGTACGAGTTCATGCTCACGCTGGTGTTGCAGAGCACGGCGATCGTGACCCGTCAGTACATCCTCAAGATTCTCGCATATCAGCCTGACGACAAGGGGAACCGGGCTCTGGAATCCCTGATTTACCGGCTCAGGAAGAAGACCGAGGAGACTGGATGCGGTTTCCCTATAAAAACTTATCGTGGTATAGGCTACTGCCTGTCCTCGTCGGTCGTGTTGTCGTGATGTGCTCGCGATGGTTGTTTCATGTTCCGCACCTCTCGCTGGGTTTGCTTCACCATCCCCCCGGGTTCTGGAGAAATGCGACCCGTCAGGGGTGAGATACAGGTAGCCCCGCCTTCTTCTTCGCTTCGGCATCCTGCTGCCACCCCCCGCCCAGGGCCACGTACAGTGCTGCGGCATCCTGCAGCTGACGGGCCCGTGCCTGGAGCAGCCCGATCCGTGCCTGCCGGTACTGGATGTCGGCAAGGATCACCTGCACGTAACCGACCAGCCCGGAGCGGTAATTGGCCTGGACGAGGTCAAGCGACAGCTTCGTGTCCCTGACAGCCCTCGACTGGGCATCCGCAAGTTCGGCATCGTGTCCGAGTGCCCTGACGATGTCGGCTACCTGCGCGAAAGCGCCGAGTACTACCTGCCGGTAGAGGGCCTGGCTCTGATCCCTTGCATCGATGGCGGCACGCCGCTTCGCGTTGAGCGTGCCCCCGTTGAAGAGCGGCTGCGTGATGCCGGCCCCGATTCCCCAGAAACCGTTTCCTCCGTCGGGCAGGGCGCTCAAGCTGTTGCCCGAGCGTTCGTAAGTGCCGTTGAGGGTGAAGCTCGGGAACATGGCCGCCGTGGCCACGCCGATGGCGGCGTTCGACGCATGGAGGCGGGCTTCGGCGGCAAGGATGTCGGGGCGCTGGCGGACAAGCTCCGAAGGCAGCGAAAGCGGCAGCCGTTCGGGCAGCGAGATGCCGGACAGCCGAAGGTCCGGGGCCTGCCATTCGGCAGGAGTCTTTCCGACGAGAGCCGCAAGGAGGTGCTCCGACTGGCTCAGCTGCTGACGGACCGGCGGCAGGCTTGCTTCGAGGGCGGTCAACTGCCCCTGCAGGGCGAGCACGGCGCCGAAGGTCGCGATGCCCGAGCGGTGCTGTGTTTCGGCGATGGAGAGCTGTTGCTGCTGGATCGCGATCAGCTGTTCGATCTCGTCGATCTCTTCTCGGTAGGCGGCGATGGCGATGCAGGTGTTGACGATGTTGCCGGAGAGCATCATGTAGGTGCCGATGGTCTCTGCCTGTTGCTGGTCGACCTGCGCCCCGAGGCCTTCGATGGCACGGCGCTGCCCGCCGAAAATGTCGAGGGCATAGCTGACCGAAGCCGAAAGGGTCGAGAGGTTGAAGACAGAGCCCTGACGGGAGCTTCCTCCTGCGGCCGAAGGGAGGTTCCCCCTGGACTGGTTGAAGGCCGCGCCGACCTGCGGGAAGAAGATGCCCGCCCCGGCGCGGAGGTTTTCACGGCTTTGGCTGAGGCTTGCCTGTGCCGCCTGCAGGCCCGGATTGCCGGCAAGGCCGGCGGCAACCACCGAGTCGATCCCGCCCGATCCGAACGAATGCCACCAGTTCGCCGCAGGGCCGACGCCCTCGTCGAACCGGGGCGCGGCAAACTCCTTCGAGGTGTGCTTCGACGGGATCTCGGGCCGGTCGAAGGCCGAGACGGCCGGAGCGTCGGGCCTGACGAAATCGGGCCCGGCCGCGCATCCGGACAGTGACAGCAGGCCGACGCCGAGGAAAGCTGCCAGGCATGATGTCGACGGCATCGCCATGTGCTTATTTACGGTTCGCTGCATCTTCTCCGATGTATATGTCGACAAGTTGACCGGGATAGAGGTTGAGGCCTTCTGGTTTGACGAAGCTGAAGAGGAGCGGGAGCACCCTGACGTCGACCCGTTCCGTCCTCTGGCTTGAAAGCTCGATTTTCGGCGTGACGTTAGGCTGGAACCTGACAAACTTAAGCGGAACCGTGACGCTCGTTCCCCGGATCGACATGCGGGCATGCATCTTCGACGGCTCAGGCAGGCGCTGGATGAGGATTTCGTCGACGTAGCAGCGGACCGCAAGGTCGCCGTTCAGGCTTCCCATCACGATTACCGGGGCAAACCCGCTGGAGTAGGTGCTGTAGCTTCCCTGGCTCGAGATGTAGCTTCCCGCTGAGGTGTTGACCGACAGGATCGTGCCGTCGGCGACCGCCCTGATGAGGTATTTCGAAAGCAGGGCCTCGGATGCCTTGGACTGCTTCCGAGCGAGTTCGAGCCCCGCCCTTGCCGCCTTGACCGCATTCGCCGAGGTGTCGAGGGCGTCCCGGCTTACCGACCTCTGGTCGAGATCCCATGAAGCCTTCAGCTTCTCGTATTGCGCCTCTACGGTCGCCAGGCTGGCTGAGGCCACCTCTACCTGCGCCTTCGCCGATTCGGCCGTTGCACGCTGCACCCGGTCGTCGAGTTCGAGCAGCGGCGTGCCCGCGTTGACCTTCTGGCCTTCGGCCACCAGGACGCGGAGCACTGTACCCGCAACTTCGGGGTAGATGTTGACGTTGGAACCGCTCGACTGCGCGCTCTCGATGATGCCGTTGGCATAGATGCCCTTCGGGTAGGGGTTCGATGCCGGCTTGAAGGCGGGTGGCTGCGGGTTCGGGCGTATCTTCATGAAGAACGCGTTGCCGAGTCCGAACAGGACGCCGAGGACTGCAAGCCCTATCAGGATTTTATTTCTCATGCAGGTGGTTTTTTTCGACTCCGGTGATTTTTCCGTCCTCCATCTTCAGGATCGTGTCGGCGTATTCGTAGATCCTGCTGTCGTGGGTCACGATGATGATGCATCGATTCTCGTCGAGGATCCTCTTCTTGACGAACTCCACGATCTTCCTGCCCGTGTCGCCGTCGAGCGAGGCGGTCGGTTCGTCGAAGATCAGGATGTCGGGCTGGCCGACGATCGCCCGGGCAATAGCCACGCGCTGCTGCTCGCCGCCACTCAGCTTGACCGGCTGCAGGTTTGCCCGGTCTTTGAGGCCAACGATCTCGAGGTACTCCATCGAACGCCGGAGCGCCTCGTCCCACTCCACCTTCTTCAGGATCAGCGGGATGGCCACGTTTTCGAGGGTGGTCAGGCGGGGGAAGAGGTGGTAGTCCTGGAAGACGAAGCCGATCTTGTTCAGCCTGAGGTCGGCGAGTTCGTCGTCACCCATGCTCCACAGGTCCCGCCCCTCGACCGTGACGTTGCCGCCGTTCGGCTTCAGGATGCCCGAAACCATGCTGAGCAGGGTGGTCTTGCCGCTTCCCGAGGGGCCGACGATATAGAGCATCTCGCCATGCCTCACTTCGAAGCAGGCGTCTCGCACCGCCATGGTGCGAGACGCGCCTTCGCCGAACCACTTCGCCAGGTTGTCGGCCCTGATCAGACTCTCGCCCATATCACCCCCTGAAGATATCGAACGGTTGGATCTGGAGCACCTTGCGCACGCCGATGTAGCTCGATATCCCGGCGATGACCACCACCATCAGCAACGCGAAGCCGAGGATCGCGAAGGTTGTCTGCGCAGCATACTCCGGCAGTCGCAACTTGGCCAGCGTCATGAATGTCGATGCCGCTCCGACGCCGAGCCCGTAGCCGACCAGCGAGGTGAAGAAGGACTGGAAGAGGATCATCGAGACCAGTTCCCGCCCCTTGGCGCCGATTGCCTTCATGGCTCCGAACTTGTCGATGTTCTCGAGGATGAAGGTGTAGAAGGTCTGCCCTGAGATGGAGAGGCCCACGATGAAGCTGATGGCCGTCATGAGCATGATGTTCATTCCCATGCCGGTCTTGAAGGTATAGAAGTCGGAGATCTTCCTGACGAACTGCTCGCTGGTGAGGGCGTCGTAGCCGATCTTGGCGATCTCCCGCTGGATGCGGGGGATATCCGACTCCCGTTTCGGTTCGATCAGCACGTACGAGGTCGTGAACCTCGACGACGGGATGTAGGTGATCGCACGGTTGAACGTGGTGTAAAGGGTCGGAACGCCGAAGAGCCCGGACGAGGCGACCCTGGCGAGGCCGACGATCGTGCCGCGGTTGTCGTTGATTTCGAATTCGGTGCCAACCTTCGGGCTTTCAAGCTTGGCGTACTCTGCATCCTTCACCACCAGGAACGCGTTCTCTGCGAAGATGTCCTCGATCCTGCCCTCGACCAGCTCCGGCCTGCCGAAGAGGGTGGAGTCGTCGAGGCCGATGACCGTCACGCTCTGGTAGGTGCCATCCTTGAGCTTGACCTGCGCACCGCCGTAATAGAGCGGCACGGCGTACTTGACCCCTTCGATGCTGCGGGCGGTCGAGAGCACGTAATCAGGCATGGGGATGCTGCTGATGGTGTTGTTCACCGCCGGGTCCATGACCCAGATCCTGGCGCCGATGTTGTAGACGGGGGCGCAGGACTTGGCCAGGATTCCGGTGAACATCGACATCATCATCACCATCAGGAATACGGCGAAGGTGATGCCGACAAGGAGCGCGGTGAACTTGCTCTTGTCGTTCATCAGCAGCTTGAGGGCAATTCTGAAGATGCCTTTCAACCTCGGACTTCCGTTTTCGTATTTACTCGAACTCGATCAGGGCCTGCCCGCTCTTTACGGCTTCGCCGACCGATGCGAGGATCCTCTTGACCTTCCCTTCGACATGCGCCGTGATGTTCGTCTCCATTTTCATCGCCTCGAGCACCACCAGCAGGTCGTTGACCTGGAGCTGCTGGCCGGGCTGGACGTTGATCCGCTGGACGATGCCGGCGATGGGGCTGCGGCACACCTTGTCGTCGGGCAGCCCGTCCGCTGCCGGAGGCGCTGCCTGGGGCCGGGCGGGAGGTTCGACGGCCTGGCCCGAGCGTATGGTGGCGGGGGTCGCCGAAGGGGTGGCCGGTGGCATCCGGACCTCCTCTCCCTCCACCACGTCGACGTCAACTATGTATTTTTTTCCGTCTATCGTCAGGGTAAGCTGCACGGGGTCGTCTCCTTATTTGTTGGTGCTGATGGCGTGCGAGGACTGGATCGAGACACGTCCCTGCTGGGACCATGAGCTCGGCCCCTGTTCGCTGATGAATCGGGCTCTCCGGATCCTTACGTTCTTGCCGAGGTACGCGGCGATGGCCGCCGACATGATCATCAGGAGTTCCGGGGTGATTTCGTTTTCTGGCATGGTGCTTCGGTGAAAATAGGTTACAGCGGGATCAGGCCGTGCTTTTTCTGCGGCCTGAACTCACGCTTGGAGTGCAGCACGTCGAGCGCCATGGCCAGGTAGCGTCGCGTCTCCGCAGGCTCGATGATGTCGTCGACCTGCAGGCGGGCCGCTGCCGCATAGGGCGTCGCGAAGGTGTTCCGGTACTCCTCGACCAGCTCCTTGCGGCGGGTTGCCGGGTCGTCGGCCTTGCGCATCTCCTCTCTGAAGATGATGTCGACGGCCCCGTCCGCACCCATGACCGCGATCTCGGCCGTAGGCCAGCAGATGACGCGGTCGGCGTCGAGGTCCTTGCTGCACATGGCAAGGTAGGCGCCGCCGTAGGCCTTCCGCAGGACGACGGTGATTTTCGGGACGGTCGCCGCGGAGTAAGCGAACAGCATCTTCGCGCCGTGGCGGATGATGCCGCCGTACTCCTGCTGGACTCCCGGCAGGAAGCCGGGAACGTCGACCAGGGTGACGATCGGTATGTTGAAGGCGTTGCAGAAGCGGATGAAGCGGGCCGCCTTGTCCGATGCGTCGATGTCGAGCACGCCGGCCATGACGCAGGGCTGGTTGGCCACGATGCCTACCGATCTGCCCTGTATCCTGGCAAAGCCGATGACGATGTTCGGGGCGAACGACTCCTGCACCTCCATGAAGTCGCCTCCGTCCATGATGTGGCCGATGACCTCCCGGACGTCGTAGGCCTGTTTCGGGTCCACCGGCACCACGCTGTTCAGGCGTTTGTCCGGCAGGATTACCTCGTCGGCCTCCCGCAGGGGCGGGTCCTCGAGGTTGTTGGAGGGGAGGAAGGAGAGCAGGCGCTTGCAGATGGCGATCGCTTCGAGGTCATCCTCTGCGATGAAGTGGACCACTCCGGAGTTGTTCATCTGGGCAGCGGGGCCGCCAAGCTCCTCAGCGCTCACCGCTTCGCCGGTCACCGCCTTGATGACGGAGGGCCCGGTGATGAACATGCGGGCCTGCCGGGTCTGGATGATGAAGTCGGTCAGCGCCGGGCTGTAGGCCGCGCCACCCGCGCACGGGCCGCAGATGATCGAAACCTGGGGCACCACGCCGGAGAGCATGACGTTGTTGTAGAAGATCTTGCCGTAACCGGAGAGGCTGTCGATGCCCTCCTGGATTCGGGCTCCACCGGAGTCGTTGATGAAGACAAACGGCGAACCGGTCTTCAGCGACGCCTGCATCATGCCGACGATCTTCGTGCAGTGGAGTTCCCCCGCCGCGCCGCCGCCAACGGTGAAGTCCTGGCTCGCCAGGTGCACCAGCCGGCCATCGACGCTTCCCGCACCGGTGACGACGCCGTCAGCCGGCATTTTCTTGCCTTCCATGCCGAACAGGTTGCACCGGTGCTCGGCGAACATTCCCGATTCCTGGAAGCTGTCCTGGTCGACGAGCGCTGTGATGCGCTCCCTGGCCGTCAGGCCTCCCGCCTCGTGCTGCCGGTCGATCCTCTCCTGTCCGCCGCCGAGCTGGAGCTCGTCTTTCCTGTCGTTCAGTGCCTGTATGATCTCTTCTATATTCCTTGCCATATGCTGTGGGGTTGGGTCGGGTTTCGTTTACTGGTACGGTGCGACCGTGACTTTATGATGGTGCCCGCTCAGGGTCACCGAGTAGGTGATCGGTCCGGTGATCGCGCCCTGGTGGCCTTCGGCCGGCGTCGTCTCCGATACCCCGGTTACCGGGTCCTTGCCGAGGTTCCTCGGCCCTTCGTGCCGGTCGGCGAAGAATTTTGGCGCAACCTGCGGGAACATGGCGTAGGTCAGGACATCCTCGTCCGTCCCGTTGCATCCCGGCAGGGCGAGGGCTTCTGCCCTCAGCTTGTCCCACTCGGGCTTCAGGAGGTCCGCAGGGCGGCAGGTGATCGGCTCTTTCTTTGCATGGGCGCGGGACATCTCCACCACCTCCCGGTTTTTCTCCCCGGGGCCTTCGCCATAGTAGCCGAGCATGAGGTCGGCGAATTCGCCGGTCAGCACCTTGTACCGGCCCATCAGCACGTTCAGCACCGCCTGGGTGCCGACGATCTGGCTGCTGGGCGTGACCAGCGGCACATACCCGGTATCCTTCCGGACGATAGGGATCTCCTCGAGCACCTCCTTCATCCGGTCGCCGGCGCCCTGCTGGCGCAGCTGGCTCTCCATGTTCGAGAGCATGCCGCCGGGGATCTGGCTCTTGAAGATCTCGGTCTCGACGCCGGTGACCTGCGACTGGAACTCGTGGTAGCGGCCGAGCACGTTGGTGAAATAGGACTTGACCCGAAGCACCTTCTCCATGTCAACGCGGGTGGAGAAGCCGGTGCCCTCGAGCATCTCGATGAAGCTCTCCGTCGGATTGTGGCCGGGGCCGAGGCTCATGGTGCTGATGGCCGTGTCGACGCAGTCGATACCGGCTTCCACCGCCTTCATCAGGCTCACCAGCGTCACGCCGGTGGTGGCGTGCACGTGGAGGTGCACCCGTAATTCAGGGCCGCAGGCCTCCTTTATGCCCTTCACCAGGTCGTAGGCCGCCTGGGGCTTGATCAGGGCCGCCATGTCCTTGATGCAGATGGAGTCGACCCCCATCTCCTGCAGTCGCCTTGCCTGGTCCACGAACAGCGCGGTGGTATGGATGGGGCTGACGGTGTAGGAGATGGTGCCCTGCGCATGCCCACCGGCAGCCTTGACCGCACGCACCGAGGTCTCGATGTTTCGCAGGTCGTTCAATGCGTCGAAGATGCGGAAGACGTCGATGCCGTTCTCCGCCGACTTCCGGCAGAAGCGTTCGACCACCTCGTCCTGGTAATGGCGGTAGCCGAGGAGGTTCTGGCCGCGCAGGAGCATCTGCAGCGGGGTCTTGGGCATGAGCTTCTTGAAGGTGCGCAACCGCTCCCAGGGATCCTCGTTCAGGTACCGGATGCAGGCGTCGTAGGTGGCGCCGCCCCAGCACTCGATCGACCAGTATCCTGCCGTGTCGAGCTCCTCGCAGGCGCCGGTCATGTCGTCTATGCCCAGCCTCGTGGCGATCAGGCTCTGGTGTGCGTCGCGGAGGGCGAGTTCGGTTATGTCTATGATTCTGTCGATGATGACTCCGTTATGTTTGAATTTCAGCATGGCCATGGCCTTTTTCGATGTCCTTGTAACCGAACAGGGTTCAATCGGCCCGGGTTCCCTTGTTGCCCAAAATGCTGTAAGTTTCTTTAATTATCTAAAATATCCCATGAAAATAACATACTTGAGTGATCCGAAGCGTTGAATATCCGTTAATTTTTCTGTCCACAGCAACCTGACTGTCAATGAAGCGACTGTTCGACGGCAACCGATCGTTCTCCATGCTGCTGCTTTTCCGCATCATGATCGTCATGGCCTACCAGGTTACGGCGGTCGTCGCGGGCTGGCACCTCTACCAGCTGACCCATGATGCCCTGGCCCTAGGGCTGATCGGCCTTGCGGAGGTCGTACCCTATTTTTCGTTCGCCCTGTTCGCCGGCTATGCCATCGACCACTACTCGAGGAAACTGTTCGGGGTCGCCGCCTGCATTCTGCTGGTGCTCAACTCCCTCACGCTTGCTGCTGTCTCTTCCGGGGCGATCAGGGCCAACCCGACCGCATGGATCTATGGGGCGATCGCCGTCGGCGGGGTCGCCCGTGCGTTCATCAGTCCGTCGTACAGCGCCATATTCGCCCTGATCCTGCCTCGCGAGCTGTACGCCAGGGCCTCAGGGCTCGGGAGTTCGGTGTTCCAGCTCGGACTGATCTCCGGCCCCGCCGTCGGTGGTATCGTGCTGGCGGGTTTCGGCAAGACCGCTGCCTATGCCGTGGCGGCGCTTTTCTCCCTTCTCGCCGCCGGAGCGCTTTTCTCCATCAGGGTTGGCAAGGCGCCGGCCGCCGAGAGCGCCCCGATCTTTCGGAGCATCGCCGAAGGGTTCAGGTTCGTGTTCGGGAACCAGATCGTGTTCGGTGCGCAGTCCCTCGACATGTTCGCCGTCCTGTTCGGGGGTGCGACCTCGCTCCTGCCGGCATTCGTCAACGATCTCTTCCATGCAGGCCCCGAAGGTCTCGGCCTCCTGCGCTCGGCGCCGGCGGCCGGTTCCCTTGTTACCGCGCTGTTCCTTGCCCGCCGGCCCCTGAAGGTCAACAACGGCCGGTGGCTGCTCTTCGCGGTGGCCGGCTTCGGCATCTGCATCATCTCCTTCGCCCTGTCCCGGGATTTCCTGGCCGCAGCGATCTTCCTCCTGCTTTCGGGGGTTTGCGACGGGGTTTCCGTGGTTACCCGGACGACCATCATGCAGTTGGCGACCCCTGACGAAATACGGGGAAGGGTTGCCGCCATCAACGGCATCTTCATCGGATCATCCAACGAACTGGGGGCTTTCGAGTCGGGAGTGGCGGCAAGGTTCCTGGGGCTGGTGCCATCGGTCGTTTTCGGCGGGGTGATGACACTCGCCGTCGTGGCCTCGACGGCCATCCTGGCCCCGAAGCTCCGCCGCCTGGACCTCCGCCATCTCGAGTAGGACGAAAAGGGGACGACATTCATTCTTTACACTTTAAGTGCAAAGAATGAATGTCGTCCCCTTTATTCACGTGCTGCGCGTCACGTAAAAAGACGACGCAGCCACGCGAATGGCGGTTGTTTCGGTGCACGCTTTACCGGTAATCCCTCCCTTGACCAGCTGGCGATGCCGTGCTGCAGGTTGAGCACCTGGCTGTAGCCGCGGCTGGCCAGCATGCGGGCGGCCATCACGCTGCGGCTCCCGCTGTGGCAGGCGACGACGACCTTCCGGTCCGACGGGATTTCGGAGATCCTGCTTTCGAACTTGCTCAATGGTACCGTCATGACGTTAGGGACGTCGAACGCCATCCGTTCCACCTCGCGGGTTTCCCTGACATCGACGAGCAGCGCCCCTTTTTTCGCCATGGACCAGGCGGTGGCGGGGTTGATATCTTTTACCTTGCTCATGGTGTGCTCCAGTAGACCGTTTTGTATGCTTGTAACCTGTTCACTCCGGATGTGGTAATCCATCCTCTTCTTTGTGCTTATTACCTATACCGGGTAAGGGTATGTATGATACGAAATATCCGCTGAAGAACCATGGCTGGATCCGCAATGCTGGCCGAGGGAAGGTGAAGCTGCCAAGTACAAGTGCTATATTACCGCACTTGTACTTGGCAGCCGTCATGGCTTGCTTCCCATTTGTCCGTCAGGAGGACTCGAAGAGTGAAATCATGGATCAGGGCGCTTCGCCCGCACCAGTGGCTGAAAAACCTGCTCGTATTCATCCCGCTGCTCGCGGCGCACCAGTTCTTCAACGGCGCCATGATAGCCGGGGCGCTCCTTGCGTACTGCCTGTTCTGCCTTGCGGCATCGGGCGGCTACCTCATCAACGACCTGCTCGATCTCGAGCATGACCGTCGGCATCCAACCAAGCGGCACCGGCCGCTCGCAGCCGGACGCCTTCCACTCCGGTCGGCCGTCGTTTCGGCTATCCTGCTATCCGGTATTGCCGTCTCCCTTTCCGTTGCCCTGCTGCCTCCGCTTTTCAGTGTCGCGCTCGTCTGCTACTTCCTGCTTTCGATCGCCTACTCGCGCTTCCTGAAGCGGATGATGGGCGTCGATACCATCGTGCTGGCGGGGCTGTACACGGTACGCATCATTGCCGGTGCCTTCGCCTGCGGCCTGGTTCCCACCTTCTGGATTCTCGCTTTTTCGATGTTTCTCTTCCTCAGCCTGGCTCTGGTGAAACGCTATGCCGAACTGCTCGACGCAAGGTCGAACGGCATGCGAGAACGGGCGGGAGGCCGTGGGTATTTCCCCTCAGACCTCGAGATCATCGCCAACCTCGGCGCCTCTTCCGGCTACCTGTCCGTCCTGGTCCTTGCCCTGTATATCCAGGATGCCAGGACCGTGCAGATCTACCGGACCCACGAGCTCATCTGGCTGGCGTGCCCGATCCTGCTGTTCTGGATAAGCCGGGTATGGCTGATCGCGCATCGTGGGCTGATGCACGAAGATCCAGTGCTGTTCGCCGTTACGGATAAGGTAAGCCTGCTGGCGGGCGGGATGTTCGCCGCAGTGTTCATTCTTGCCATCCTGTTCTGACCGGGTGACCGATGCAACGAACGTTAGCTTACACCGCGTTTGCCGTCGTCGCCACCGCCGTGAACATCGGTGTGCAGGATGTCGCCACGAGGCTCTACGCCGGCATGTACCCCATCCTCTTCTCCGTTGCCTCGGGAACGCTGGCGGGACTCGTCGTCAAGTACCTACTCGACAAGCGGTACATCTTCCGTTTCACTGCGAAAGACGCCGTCCACGACGGAAGGACCTTCGTCCTCTATTCGCTGATGGGCGTCGTGACCACAGCCATCTTCTGGGGATTCGAGTTCGGGTTCAACCATCTTTTCCATTCGAAGGAACTGCGGTATCTTGGCGGAGTGATCGGCCTGGCGATAGGGTACCTGTCGAAGTACCATCTTGACAAACAATTCGTGTTTCAACAGGGAGCGGAATCATGAAGATATCCGGATGGGGGCGGTATCCGGTCGTTGATGCCCAGGTCGCCTATCCGAAGACGCCCGGAGGGCTCGACGACGCCCTTCGGGCGTGCCCGGAGGGGGCGATCGCCCGGGGGCTCGGGAGGAGCTATGGGGACAGCTCGCTCGGCGGGAACATGATCAGCACCCGGTGGCTGGACCATATGCTCGCGTTCGACGAGGAGACCGGGCTGCTGCATTGCGAAGCCGGGGTCACCCTGAACGGGATCCTCGAGGTGTTCGCCCCCAGGGGGTGGTTCCTGCCGGTCACTCCAGGCACCCGATTCGTGACGGTCGGCGGGGCCATCGCCAGCGACGTGCACGGCAAGAACCACCATGTGGCGGGCTGCTTCTGCGACCATGTCGGGTTTATCGACCTGGCCCTGGAGCCCGGGCGCACGCTCCGCTGTTCGCCGCACGAGAATCCTGAACTCTTCAGGGCGACCTGCGGCGGCATGGGCCTCACCGGGATCATCCGCTCCGCGTCGATCCGCCTGAAGCCGGTAGGCAGCCTCCTCATCGACCAGGTCACCTACAAGTCCCCGAACCTCAGGGAGAGCCTCGAGCTTTTCGCCCTCCATGAATCAAGCCCCTATTCGGTCGCCTGGATCGACTGCATTTCGGGAGGTGAGTCGCTGGGGCGCTCACTGCTGATGACCGGCGACCATGCTCCGGAAGGGGAGCCGGAAAAAGGGAGCCGCACGTCGCGGATCGACCTGCCGGTCGACCTGCCTTCCGCACTGCTGAACCGTTACTCGATCAAGGCCTTCAACACCCTCTACTACCACAGGATCAGGGCGAAGTCTGTCGTAAGCCGCCTGTACTACGAGCCGTTCTTCTATCCGCTCGACAGCATCGGCGGGTGGAACCGCATGTACGGAAGCAACGGCTTCACGCAGTACCAGTTTGTCGTCCCGAAAGAGGGCGGCTATCCGGCGATGGACGCCATCCTGAAGGAGATCGTCGCCTCCGGGAGGGGCTCCTTCCTGGCCGTCCTGAAAGCCTTCGGCAGGCGGAACGCCAACCTGCTCAGCTTCCCTGTGGAGGGATTCACCCTTGCCCTCGATTTCAAGGTCGAGAAGGAGCTTTTCCCCTTGCTGGACCGGCTCGACGCCATGGTGCTCGGGTACGGAGGACGGCTCTACCTCACCAAGGACTCCCGCATGAGCGCGGAGAGCTTCAGGCGCGGCTATCCCGACTGGGAGCGGTTCCAGGCGGTCAGGGAGGCGTATGGCGCGAAGGGCCGGTTCATATCACAACAATCAAAAAGAGTGGGGCTGGATTGATGCAGAACATCCTTATCATCGGGGCCGCATCGGCCATCGCCGAAGCTACGGCCAGGCTGTTCGCCGCGCAAGGGGCGAACATGTTCCTGATGGCGCGGAGCCAGGAGCGCCTCTCCGGCATCGCCGGGGACCTGAAGGTACGTGGCGCCGGATCGGTCAGGACCGCCAGTCTCGATGCAAATGATATCGACGCCCACCAGGCGGCGCTCGATGCCGCGTATACGTCGATGGGCCGGTTCGACGTGGTCCTCGTCGCCTACGGCACCCTCGGCGACCAGAAAAAGTGCGAAGCGGATCCTGACGAAGCGCTGCGCGAACTGCAGACCAACGCCATGAGCACCGTCAGCCTGCTCTCCAGGCTCGCCAACATCATGGAGCGCCAGGGGAGCGGAACCCTGGCGGTCATCAGCTCGGTCGCCGGCGACCGTGGCCGGCCGGCCAACTACGTCTACGGTGCGTCAAAGGCCGCCGTGACCGCATTCTGCGAGGGGCTGCGTTCCAGGCTCTACAGGAAAGGGGTGCATGTCCTGACCGTCAAGCCCGGCATGGTGGATTCACCCATGACCGAAGGGATGGAACTTCCCGCCGCGCTCCTCGCCAAGCCGGAAGAGGTAGCGCGGGACATCGTCGAGGCGATACGCAGGAAGCAGGATGTGCTCTATACTCCCTGGTACTGGAGGTTCGTCATGATGGGCATCATCCACCTGCCAGTGAAAGTGTTCAAGCGCCTCTCCCTTTAACCCGAGGCCCTTCTCCACGCGGACAACATGCCACCCTTCAGGTCCGATTCCAAGCCCCGTCAGGGGCGGCATATCGGTAGCTGGCCATCGCCATGAAAATGATTTTCCAGCCCCGTAGGGGCGGCATATGGGTAGCCTGTCGGCGTTCCGAAAATCCCTGCGCCGCGTCGAACATGCCGCCCCTACGGGGCTGAATCCAATATGATTCGATTATATTTTCGGTTACCCGGGGTTCGCTGCGCTCACCACGCGCTACCCATATGCGGCCCCCTACAGGGCCGGTCCCCAGCCCCGGCAGGGGCGGCATATGGGTAGCCTGTCGGCGTTCCGAAAATCCCTGCGCCGCGTCGAACATGCCGCCCCTACGGGGCTGAATCCAATATGATTCGATCATATTGCCGGTCACCTGGGGTTCGCTGCGCTCACCCCGCGCTACCCATATGCGGCCCCTACAGGGCCGATCCCCAGCCCCGTAGGGGCGGCATATGCATAATATTGCGCAATATCATATTTATATATAACCCGCCATTTTATATATTCGGTTATACTGACAAGGCATGCTGGATCGATATGGCTAACACCTACACACAAATCCATATCCAGGTCGTTTTCGCCGTCAAGGGTCGGGAATACCTCTTACGTGGCCCTGCTCGGCAGGAACTGTACCGTTACCTGAGCACGATCGTCCAGAATTACGGCCACAAGCTTCTCGCCATCGACGGCATGGCGGACCATGTCCACCTTCTCATCGGGTTGCGCCCCACCCAGGCGATTTCGGATCTTGTCAGGGAAATGAAGGCCTCTTCGGCCCAATGGCTGAACAGCAGGCAGTTCATGCCCGGACGTTTTGAATGGCAGGATGGCTATGGGGCATTTTCTTACAGCAAGGATGCCGTTCCCAACGTGATCGATTATATCCGCAACCAGAAAGAGCACCACGGCATGAGGACCTTCGCCGAGGAGTACCGTGCCATGCTCGAAGAGTTCAAGATCGAATACGACGACCGTTACATCTTCACATAAAGGTCGCAAAACATGTCGCCCTACGGTCCCGATCCCCAGCCCCGTAGGGGCGGCATATGGGTAGCTCTCATCCGCCAATTCATCCCGCCCCGACCAACAGCAACGGGATACTTACCTTGTCGCGGATTCGTCTCGACACGCTCCCGAACAGAGCCCTTTCCAGCATCCCGTGGCCATGAGCCGCCAGGGCCAGCAGGTCGTAGCGCTGCTCGCCGATCTCCTTCAGGATCTCCCGGTCGGGTTCACCGCTCCTGATGTGCAGCTCGACCTCCAAGCCATCGTGCGTCAATGTGGTACGGTAGCGTTCGAGGGCTTGCATGGCCTGTTCCCGCAGGGTGCGCTCCTGGTCCAGGGTGTGGGAGTGTACCACGTGCAGCAGGTGCACGCGCGCGCCGAGCGGCGCGGCCAATGCCGACACATGGTCAAGCAACGTTTCGTCTACGGGCGAGCAGTCGATCGCTACCAGGATGTCGCGGTATCCCTCCATGTCATGATCCTCCCGTCAGGGTTGCATAAACCAGGTAGCCGTTGAGCGCGGTCACCACGACGGTGATGGCAACGGCTGCCGAAAATTCCGCAGGGCCGCTCCTGAACACTCCCATGACCTTTCCGCTCCTGCAGAGCATGACGAGGGGGATCAGGGTGAAGGGCAGCTGCAGGCACAGGACGACCTGGCTGAAGACCAGGATGCGGAACGTGTCCGGGTTCCAGAAAAAAACGAGCGCAGAGGGAATGGCGGTCGCGAACACCGATACCCGGTAGAGCATCGTGCCAGGATCTTCGGGTTTGCCCAGGAATCCCGTGATGACGTTGGCTTCCGCCATCGACGAAGTGACGGACGAGCCAACCCCAGAAAACACCAGGGCGAACGCGAAGAGCAGGCCGGCAAGCGGCCCTGCAATCGGCGCGAGGGTCGCCGATGCCTGTTCGATGCTTTCAACCGGCACCCGATGCGTGAAGAACACCGCGGCGGCCACGATGATCATGGCCGAGTTCACGATCCACCCGAGCGTCATGGCGAGCAGGGTATCCAGCTTCTCGTAGCGGAGCAGGCGGGACTTCTCTTCGTCGGAGATCCCCCAGGTCCTGCTGTGGATGACGTTCGAATGCAGGAAGATGTTGTGGGGCATGACAACGGCGCCGAGGATGGCGATGGCCGCGTAGATGCTTTCGCGACCGGTAACCGGCACGACCATCGCCGGCAGCACCTGATGCCAGTCGGGACCGACCAGGTAGAGCTCGATGATGTAGCAGAGCGCGATGACGCCAAGGAAACCGACGATGACCGTTTCTATCCGGTGGTAACGCTGGCTGACAATCAGGAACACCTCGAGCGCCGCGGTCAGCAGCGCTCCCGCCCAGACCGGCATGCCGAACAGGAGGTTGAACCCGATGCCGCCGCCGACCAGCTCCGCAACATCGGTGGCGATGCAGGCTGCGATGACCGTGAAGCCGAGGAAGGCCGCCACCGGCGCCGGGAAAAAATCGCGGATGTTTACCGCAAGGGACTTCCCTGTGGCGATGCCGAGCCTTGCGGCCATATGCTGGATGACGACCAGCATGGCCGTACCGAGCGTCACCACCCAGAGCAGGGTATATCCGAATTTCGAACCGCCCTCGATGTTTGTCGCCCAGTTGCCCGGGTCGATGAAGCCGACCGTCACCAGGAAACCCGGCCCGAGAAACCCCAGGAGCATTTTCAGGCGCATGCCGCCGGTCTTGAGGCTATTCAGGATGGAGGCAGCCATGCTCGACGATGAGGAGTTCTTGCAATCAGTATACCGGCTATCTCCTTTTGAACGCCGGACTTCGCCCAACGGTTCCCCCATCTCCCGGCCGGGTACGCCGGGCATCGGCCCGGCCTCCTCGATCAGGCCATATCCGTTTCCCTGACGAACGGCGTGTCGTTCGTGATACTTCGTCTTTTTTGCATAGGGCTTTATTTTTTAATGTCCGCTTGATTAGATTCAGCAGTGGATCCTGTTTCAGGGGTACTCCCCGCGGGATCGGCAATAAGTAAAATAAACCCCCTCTGCCCCATGCGTAGTACTTCGTTCACCGGTTTGCCCGTACTCCTGCTTCTCCTTCTCCTCTTTCCAGCCCGTGCGGACGCCCGATTTATCCGCCACTCCGACAATGCCGCCCGTCCTGACGAGGCATCCGTCCGCGAAGGGTATCCCGGCGCCATGGACCGGGCCGTCGTTGCCGAGATCAACCTGTTGCGAAGCGACCCTGCCGGCTATGGCAGAAAATACCTGCTTCCCCTCAGGAAATTGTATCAGGGGGGCTTGCTCTGCTATCCCGGATCGATTCCCATGAGAACCCGCGAAGGGGTGTCTGCGCTCGACGAGTGCCTCCGGGAACTGGAGCGCACCGGACCGCTTCCCGGCCTGTCGGCCAGCAGGGGGCTCACGCTGGCCGCCCGCGACCATGTGCAGGACCAGGGGCCGACAGGAACGATCGGCCACACCGGCAGTGACGGCTCATCCCTCACCAGCCGCATCGAACGCTATGGGCAATGGGATCTTTCCGCAGGGGAGAACATCTCCTACGGATACCGGGACGCGAGGAAGATCCTCATCGCCCTGCTCATCGATGACGGCGTGGCTTCGCGCGGCCACAGGAAAAACCTGCTGAATGGCAGTTTCCGGACCGTCGGAGTCGACGTCGGCCCGCATCGCGTCTACGGCGACATGTGCGTCATGGATTTTGCCGGCGGATACCGTTCGAGGTAGGCAACGGCGACGGACGGTTTCGTCAGGACCAGATTACGAAAGACCCCGTTTCGCATAAGCGGGCATATTCGGGTATTATGATGCCACCAAACCGCCTCCCCCGATTCGATCACCAAAAAAGAGCAACTTATGGAATTCAGCCAGACGATCGCTTCGCGGCACTCATGCCGCAGCTTCCTTGACACCCCGGTTGATACGGCAACTATCGAATCCGTGGTCGAAATGGCGCAACGTTCGCCCAGCTGGGGCAACACCCAACCGTGGCGGATATGGGTGGCCGGAGGAGCGGCGGCCATTGCCATCAGGCAAGGGTTGGTGGACAGGGCGCTCTCTGGCAATCCTCCGATACCTGAGATCCCCATGCCGTTGACGTTTAAGGGGGAGCTCAAATCGCGTTATGCCGATATCGGAAAATCCGTGCTTGCCGTGCTCGGCATCGACAGGAACGACGAGCAGATGCGAAACGCCCATCGGGCCAACAACGCGAACGCTTTTGGCGCACCGGTACTCCTGTATGTCACCGTGCCCGAAGGGCAGACGCCGTATGTCCTGCTGGATGCCGGCGCATTCATTAACGCGCTTTGCCTTGCTGCTGCCGACCAGGGGTTGGGCACGTGCATCCAGGCTACCCTGGCGCATTATCCTGACATCGTACGACAGAATTTACCCATTCCCGCAGAGGAGCGGATTGTTGTCGGCATCGGCCTTGGTTACGCCGATACGGCATGTCAGATCAATCGCTTACGGAGCATTCGTGAACCGCTTGAAAAGATTCTGACGTTCACGGGATTTTATTGATGTTCACTGCACCGCATACACACGGGAGCCCGCATGACGCGGGCTTATTGCATGGTGGCCTGTCGGCTTGGTGGTGATTTTTCCGATGTAACACGGCAACGGTTCCATGGTACCCGAAAATGCCTGTTTGACGGCTTTTTCGGGCATCGTTTGTGTTCGTATCCGTGATGTGACAATTGTTACTATAGTAAATAAAAAAAATATTATAGAGTAAAATAAATTTACTATAGAGTAGGATGTGGTGCGGGTTTTTGCTATTATTTTCATATGGAAAATATAATCCATGCGATATGTATGCGATTTTCTATACTCCCGATTTTCACCCGGAACCGATGAGTTGCCTCCGACCAGCTCGATGTTGTAACGCGGCGCCCCGCTCACAAGGCGGGGCGTTTCAGGCGTGTTTGACATTTAGCCAACAAAATTGTGAGGTGAAATCATGTTGAACCAATTCTTCCCCATCGAATCACAAAAAGGCGTGACCATGATCGAGTACGCCTTGATTGCTGCATTGGTTGCTGTCGTTGCAATTACAGCCCTTACAACCCTTGGCGGTAATCTGAGCACCATTTTTACCGATATCGCAACCGCCCTCAGTGGAACTGGTGGTAGTACTACGACTCCGTAAAACTCCGTTACAGTTCAAGCAGTGAAACTACCAGTCTTCGCTGCCATCGCACTCACCCTGGGGGCGATGGCAGCTTTCATCGCTGCCCGTTGGATGAACGACGGACAGCCTTCAGGGGTCAGGGTCGTCATCGTCCAGCAGCCCATCGAAGCCGGCAAAGCTATTTCGGCCGATCAGGTCAAAGCCATCGATTGGCACGGTTCTGCCGTTCCGCACGATGCCTCCTCACGCCCTGCCGATGTAGTGGGTCGAATTGCACGCGTCCCCATGATCCCCGGCGAACCTGTTCTGCCTGGCAAATTGGCTCCGGTAAACTCGACCGGCGGTTTATCCTCGATCATCCCTGAGGGCAAGCGCGCCATTACGGTTCGGGTGAACGAGGTGATTGCGGTTGCCGGTTTTGCCCTGCCGGGCAGTTTTGTGGATGTCCTGGTGAGCGGCAAGGACGCCGACCATGAGCCTTTTTCCCGAACCGTGCTGTCGCGCGTCAAAGTGCTGGCCGTGGCCCAGGAAACCGCTGCAGACCCTGCCAAGCCAAAAGTGGTCAATGCCGTAACCCTCGAGCTGACGCCGCACGAATCCGAAAGGCTCGACCTGGCCCGAAACATCGGGGTGCTTTCCCTGATTTTGCGCAACGAGCTCGATACCAGCGAAATAAACTCCGCGGGTGCACGTCTGCCCGATATCGTGAGTTCGCAGAACAGTCGAGCAGCAACCTCTGCGCCGTCGGCACAAGCGGCAGCTTCGCGTCAAAGCCGTGGAACGGAGGAAATCCATGGCACGAGCCGCCAGCCTGTTGCCACCCCCTAAGCCAACATGCACATGAATTTGACATGCCTGAAGCGTCCGGCCTGCACGATGAGTGCTTTTGCGGCGTTTGCTGCCGGCACCGTACCCGCGGCCGCAGTGGCCTCTCCCTCGAGTTACCTTGTGCCGATGGGCGAATCCAGGGTCTACCGGCTTGAACAACCCGTTAAACGCGTTGCCGTGGGCAACCCCGAGGTGGCCGACTTTATCGTCCTTAATCCCTCCGAGCTCTATCTGCTGGGGAAAAAACCGGGTGCGACCAATCTGATCGTCTGGACCCGTAGTGGCGGCATTACCTCCACACCGCTGCAGGTCAGCCGCAACGTCGTTCCCTTGCAGGTCCTGCTGAAAGCCGTCTTGCCGAAAGAGACCGACATCCGGATCTTCGCCTGGGGGCCGGCGCTCGTACTGGCCGGTTCTGTGTCCGACGCATTGGCTGCGGAGAGCGTCAACCGCCTGGTAAAAGCGTATCTGGGCGGAACGGTGCCGGGAGGCAACCCCGAATCCACCCTCCTCGGCAGCGCCGCTGCCCCTGGCGCTTCGGTGCCTGCCAGCACGCTTGGCGCAGCCAACAGCCCATCTGCAGCACCTTCCGGTCTGCCCGGCGCGATCAACAGTGCGCCGGCCCCTGGCGCTTCGGCATCTGCCGGCATACCCGGCGTGGTCAACCTCCTCAAAATCCGCGACCAGCAACAGGTCCGCCTCGAAGTCCGCATTGCCGAAGTTTCCAGGTCCTACATCGAAAGCTTGGGACTCGGCTGGACGCAAGGGAAGGGAAGTCCCCAGGGCAGCCTCATGACCGGGTTTGTCAGCAACGCCACGCTCAACCTGCTCCTGAATACTGACCGGACACCAAATACCACGGTTGGCAACCGCCTCCAGGTGGAGGCCGAGCGCAAAACCAGTTTGATCAAAATCCTGGCTGAACCCACCATTGTCACCATGAGTGGTCAGGAAGGGTACTTCCTGGTCGGCGGTAAAATTTATACCCCTACCGTCAGCACCAACGGTGCCGTCGATTACGTCGAACGCACCTACGGCGTGGGGTTGAGATTTACGCCCGTCGTGCTGGATGCCGGTCGCATTTCGCTCAAGGTTGCACCCGAGGTCTCCGAGCCGCTCAAGGAAGCCATCTTTTCAGGAGCAACGGCAACCGGCACGTTGCTTCCCGCCTTTAAAACCAGTTACGCCTCCACGACCGTACAGATGAAAGAGGGGGAGAACCTGGTCATCGGCGGGCTTCTGCGCGATAATCACAACAATGTCATCCGGGCGGTGCCCCTTTTGGGCGATATCCCGGTTATCGGCGCGCTGTTCCGACGCACCGAGAAGAGCGCGGAAACAACCGAACTCATGGTTATCGTTCGCCCTGCTCTGGTCAAGGCCGCTGCCACGGCGCCGGAGCTCCCTACCGACAGGTTCGTGCCGCCTACCGGGAAAGAGCTTTTCATCGACGGAAAACTGCAAGGTTCACGGTGAAAATGACCACCATGTGCGCAGATGACGCCGTGCTTCAGGCCCCGGCAAAGGAGCGCGACCAATCCCGGAAGGGCAGTGTGCTGGTCGAATTTGCGCTCATCCTGCCCGTCTTTCTCCTGCTCCTCTTCGGGGTGATTACTTTTTCCATAGCCCTGTACGACAAAACCGTGCTCACCATGGCCACCCGGGAAGGAGCGCGTGCCGGTGCAAAGTTCGTTCCAAACCGGACCGGCGCCATCATCACGAGCAGCGCCACGGCTGCCACCCGGCAGGCCTGTCAGCACAATCTCATCTCCTTCGGTCCCGGCATGGCCTGCACCGTACCCCCTCCCGTCATCCAGGATGACATCCTTACCGTCTCGGCCAGCGTCAGCTATACCGGAGTCTTCATTTTTTCCGGCCTTCTGATCTCGGCCGAAACCAGCATGAGACTCGAGTAACCATGGGACGCCCGCCCCACATCGTGAAGCCTCTTCAGGGCCAGCGTGGCGGTGCAGCCATCCTGTTCGTCCTGTGCCTGCCGGTTATGCTGGGCTTTGCCGCTTTGGCGGTTGACCTTGCCCGCCTCAACCTGACGAGGGTCGAACTTCAGAATGCGGCCGACGCTGCCGCCCTGGCCGGCGTCCGTTCACTCAGCGACCCGTCGACTGTGGCGGCGGACCAGCCCTGTAACTGGTCGGCGGCCACAGCCATGGCGCTCGATGTGGCACGACGCAATGTCGCCAATGGCGTCCGTATTCAGGATGCGCTCATTGAAACGGGATACTGGAACCTCCACGACCCATCGCTCGGCCTGCGTTCCCCCGGCACACCCGGCGTGCCTGTTGCAGGGGATGTCGCCGCTGTCCGCGCTACGATCGCTATCTCCGGCACCCAAAACAACGGCCCGCTGAAGTTGTTTTTCGCTCCCGTTCTGGGTATCGCCGAAAGGAACATCCAGGCCAGGGCCCTGGCGGTGACAGCTCCGCCCGGTGCCGGTACGGGCATGTTCCCCGTGGTCATCAACATGGCCATGTTCACCCATTACTGGGACACGGCCACACGCACCCCCAAGCTGGATCCCGCCACGGGCAAACCCTATGTTTTCGACATCGGCTCCAGCTACTTCAGCGCCGTCTCGGGCGGCTGGACCTCCTTTGCCACGCAGGATAACGATTCCCAAACCCTTCGGCAACTCATCGCTCAGGGCAACACGACCGAACTGTCCATCGGCGACCTCACCTGGCTTCCGTCGGGCGTCAAAGCCGACGTGTACAACTACATACCCGCCAACAAGGATGTTCCTCTTTTCGTGGTCAACAGCATTGTGACCAACTCCTGGCAACCCATCGTGGCGATTGCCGGTTTTCATGTTATCGGCACCGTGGGAAAAGGAGCCAACAGCAAAATCGAAGGTCAATTCCTCTACAACTTGCCAGCCGGCACCACCAATCCGGGCTCCGGCAACGGGCTGCCACTCGGCGCTTACAGTCCACCCATACTGGTCGAATAAGGAACACATGAACATTGTCGCCTACTCTCCCCAACCATGGGAGGTTCCGGATATACAAATCGAATCGGGCCAGCGCCGGTTGGCCCGACTGATTGGCGGGGCGGGGAGCATGGTGCGGCAACTCACCGCCCAAAACCCCGACTTCGTATTCCTGGCAGGCTTTGAGCCCAACGAGCCCCACTACATCCGTGAAGTGGAGAATCTCTGCCTCGCATTGCCGCAGGCCGCCATCGTAGCCCTGCACCCGCAGGCTCAGCCCGAACTGCTGTTATCCCTCATGCGTGCCGGCGTACGTGAAGTCATTGTGGACAGCAGCCCCGAAACCCTGCAGCAGGTTATCGAACGAGCCCGCCTTCATGCCAGGGGCACCGGCATCAGCCAGGGCCGGGTTTTTGGATTCGTCTCTTCGAAAGGGGGGGACGGCAGCTCCTGCATAGGGGCCAACCTGGCCTTTGCGCTCGCCCAAGAGCCAGATACCCGAGTGCTGGCGGTCGATGTCTCGTTACCTTTTGGCGACCTCGACATGTACCTCACCGGAGACAGCCACCCTCAGGATCTGGCCGACATCTCCAGTCAGACCGACCGGCTCGACCAGTCGCTGCTCGACAGCATGGTGCAGCACCTCGGCCCCACGCTCGACCTCATCCCCTCGCCCAGCACATTCGAAAAGATCGTGCATATCGAACCCGAACGCGTGAGCGAACTCATTCATATTGCCACAGGCTTTTACGACTTCATTCTGGTCGACTTTGGCTCATCCCTCGATCAGGTCGGCATCTGGGTCCTCGAGCAGCTTGACGAACTCTGCATGGTATTCACCCCGTCGCTGCCATCGCTGCGCCGTGCGGGCCAGCTGCTCAAGCTCTGGAAAGAGTTCGAAAAACCCATGTCGCACACAGAGACCATCCTGAACCGCGCCGACACCAGTGTTCGCATCTCCGGCAGCGAAATCGAAAAAGTCATCGGCAGCCCGATCAGCAGACGCTTTCCCTCTGACGCCGAAGCCGTGCAGGAATCCCTCCTGATCGGTCATCCCCTCCTGCAGGTGGCACCCAAATCCAGACTTTCCAGAACCATCATCGACTGGGCCGGGCACATCAGCGGCAGCAGTCAGCCTAAACGCTCGCTATGGCAACGCTTAAAGATCAGATAGCCCGCTGGAACCTCTCTACCAGAAGGGTTGCAGCACCCCCGGCATCGGAGCCGGCACAAGCTCATGTCGCCGAGCCTCTGGCTTCGACGGCACCAGCGACGGCGATAAAAACCAAGGCATCCCCGGGGTGCGACTATTACGGGACCAAGGTGAAGCTGCACCAGAAGCTGCTCACCCGCATCGACCTGAACTCCATCGAAAGCCTGACCCCCGTGCAGCTGCGCAACGAGCTTGGAGGGCTGCTTGTCGCGCTCATCGAAGAAGAGGCTATCCCGCTCAATGACGAGGAGCGCTCGAGGCTGGTGGCTGACCTGAAAAACGAAATCATGGGCCTGGGTCCGTTGGAGCCATTGCTCGCCGACCCCGCCATTTCTGAAATCATGGTCAACGGTTACCAGAACGTCTATGTCGAAAAAAGCGGATGCATCCAGCTCACCGACATCCGCTTCAACGACGACGCACACCTCATGAAGATCATCGACAAGATCGTCTCCCGGGTGGGACGGCGCATCGATGAATCCAGCCCCATGGCCGATGCTCGCCTGCCCGACGGGGCGCGCGTCAACGCCATCATCCCGCCCCTGGCTCTCGACGGCCCCGTCCTCACCATCCGGCGCTTTTCGGTCGTCCCCCTGCAGATGCATGACCTCGTTCAAAAGAACACGCTCACTCCCGCAATGGCCGAACTGTTGTCGGCGCTGGTCAAGGTCAAATGCAACATCATTATCTCCGGGGGCACCGGTACGGGTAAAACCACGCTGCTCAACATCCTTTCGGGCTACATTCCGGTCAACGAACGGATCGTCACCATCGAAGACACTGCAGAGCTGCAGCTTCAGCAGGATCACGTCATCCGGCTTGAAACGCGCCCGCCCAACATCGAGGGCAAAGGCGAAATCACCATGCGCGCACTTGCGAAAAACTCCCTGCGCATGCGGCCCGACCGCATCGTGCTGGGCGAGGTCCGGAGTGCCGAGGTGATCGACATGCTCCAGGCAATGAACACCGGGCACGAGGGCTCGCTCACCACCATCCACGCCAACACCCCGCGTGATGCGCTGAGCCGTCTCGAAAACCTGGTGGGCATGGGTGGCATCAGCATACCAAGCAAAGCGCTTCGCCAGCTCATCTCTTCGTCGGTTCATTGTATCGTCCAGGTCACACGGCTGGATGACGGCAGCCGCAAGATCACGAGCATCCAGGAGATCAGCGGCATGGAAGGGGAGATCATCACCACCCAGGAACTCTTTTGTTACAAGCGTACCGGCACGAACCCGGACGGATCCGTGCAAGGCGTGTTCAGCGCCACGGGCGTGCGTCCCAAAGTGTCCGAAAAAATCCGCACCTACGGCATCAGCCTCAGTGACGGCATGTTCGACCCCGTTGCCAACGACTAACCTTCGTGCACATCATGAAGACGATATTGATCCCCGTTTTTGCTTTTATAGCCGTCATGCTGATCATGCTGCTTGTCTACGGGGTTTGGGTAGTCTTTTTCGATCGCAGCAGCAAAGCAAAAAAGCAGCGCCTGCAGGCCATCCACAACGCCGTTCACCGGGATGAGCAAAGCCTCGGCAGCGCGCAGGACAGTGCACTCGAAACCTGGCTGCGCTCACGCTTCAGAATAATCGGGCACCTCGAAAACCTGGTTGACCGCGCCCACAGTCCGCTTACTGCCGGACGACTTATGCTCCTCATGTTCGCCCTGTTCACAGCGGTTGTGGTGCTGGGCCTTCTGCGCCAGGCCAACCCGCTGCTCCTCTTCGTGCTGGCCGTCGCCCTCGCCAGCACGCCCTTTCTGTGGTTGTCCCGACAGGCCGATCAACGGCGTCAGGCCTTTGAAGACAAACTCCCGGAAACGCTCGACTACATCTCGCGCGCCATGCACGCAGGCCACAGCCTCACCTCGGCCATCGGCATGGTCGGCAAGGAGTTCCCCGACCCCATAGGTCATGAATTCAAAACCGTCTTCGATGAAATCGGTTTCGGCATCCCGTTCAAAGACGCGATCAGCCAGCTTGCCGATCGCGTTCAAAGCAACGACCTCAATTTCTTTGTCATTTCGCTCATGATCCAGCACGAAACCGGCGGGAACCTCACCGAACTGCTCGATGGATTGTCGAGAACCATACGCGAACGATTCAAGCTGCGCGGCAAAATCCGCACGCTCTCATCCGAAGGGCGCGCATCAGCCTGGGTGCTGGGCAGCATGCCATTTATGCTCGCCGGTATCCTCATGCTCATCAACCCCGGCTACATCTCGCTGCTCTGGACCACTCCAAAAGGCCAGACCCTCATCCTCACCGGTGGCGTGCTCATGGCCTTCGGCTTCTTTCTGCTCAACCGTATCATCCAGATCAAGGTTTAACCCCAGCCATGCGGCCCATGCAATCCACCCTCCAAATCCTGACCATCGTGCTCTCGGGGGCCGCGGTCTTTTCGGTTGTGATCGCGTTGTACCACTGGATGGCCGACAACGCCCTCAAAAAACGCCTCACCCGAATGGGTCGACAGGGCAGGGCTCCAGACGACCCCTCCCTGTCAAAGGCGTCCAACTCCCGAAAAGTGGCTGGCGTCATCAACATCCTCTCCAAACTCTCGATACCCGAAGAGGGGTGGCAAAGCTCCAGCGTCCAGGTCAGGTTTCTGCAAGCCGGCATTCGCAACAAAAACGCACCTCAATACTACTTCGCCGTTAAAAGCCTGCTCACCCTTGTGCTGCCGGTGGTGCTGGCTTTGTTGCTGCATTTCTCCCAGCACCGCATGCACCTCTCCCGGGTCCTGCTATTGGTGCTGCTCACCGCTGCAGCAGGCTACTACCTGCCTGAACTGTTGCTGCGAGTCATCATCCGACAACGTAGCGAACGCATGCGCAACAGCCTGCCCGACATGATTGACCTCATGGTCATCTGCACCGAGTCGGGCATGGGCATTGATGCCGCCATTGCCCGCGTATCTCGCGAAATGGCCCGCGCCAACCCGGACCTGGCCCAGGAGTTTTACCTCTCGGCTCTCGAAATGCGCGCCGGTGCCACCCGCATCGAAGCCTTGCGCAACCTGGCACTGCGCTCACGCCTCGAAGACCTGGAAGACCTCGTTTCCGTACTCGTACAGGCCGACAAATTCGGCACCAGCCTGGCCGAATCGTTGCGCGTGCAGTCGGATATGATGCGCACACGCCGCACCCAACGCGCCGAAGAGCTTGCCGCCAGAATTCCCGTCAAAATGACGCTGCCGCTCATATTGTTCATTTTTCCGACGCTCATGCTGGTGCTGCTGGGGCCGGCAGTCATCCAGCTGATGCAGCTCTTTTCCAACAAGCCCTCGCCTTGAGTCTCGGCGGTATGTCGCGCATCCTGTGGGTATCCTGGCCATGGTGGTTGGCCGGTGCGTGGGTGGGGCTGTGGCTGGTGCCACTGGCCCGCATCATTCCGCTGAAGGTATTGCAGCGAGCCAAAGCCCCACTGCACGCATGGAAGGGCCCCGGTGGCGGCCTTGCGCAGCCCGTTCCGCTGTTCCGACGCATCTGGGTGCCGGTGCTCAACGCCATCGTCTGGGCCTTTGTGGCCAACACCGCCAGCCATCCGGCATTCTGGGCCGAGCTGCCACGTGCCGGCCTGGCCAGTACGCTGGTGTTGCTCGCCCTCATCGACTGGGACACCACCATGTTGCCGGATCGGGTTGTCCTGCCGCTGGGAGTGGCGGGCCTCTTCAGCAGCTATGCCGGGTTTACCCCGCACAGCCTGTCTGTCAGTGCTGCATCTGCCGCTGTGGTGCTGGGCCTCCTGGGCGGGCTTGCCTGGGTGTTCAAACGCATCAAAGGCGATAGCGGTATCGGTGGAGGCGACCTCAAACTCCTGGCTGCACTTGCCACCTGGTGGGGCGCTGTCGGTGTGCTTTACGTGGTGTTGTGGGCCAGTCTGGGGAGCGTGGCCTGGTACTTCGTGTGGCGCCGTTTCAAGGGCCTTGAACGCCAGGCTGAATGGCCATTCGGCCCCGCCATCGCAGTGGCCGCACTGGTATGGTGCCTGTAGGCTGCTTAAGAATACACCTTTCGCTCGGGGTATCGGCCCCTCCGGTGCGATTGCCTGTTATGAGGTTGGGGACAGAGGGATCCGTCACAAAACGCGTCGCCCCTGAATGACGCGTATCACGATCACGACGGCAGCAGTGACAAGGAGAATATGGATGCCCCCCCATGGTGTACGAGCTGAGCAATCCGAGCAGCCAGGGCCGCCAATATGATCGCGATGGTTTCAGGCATCTCACACCGTCCCATGCTTTAGTGGACAAATCGACAGGGAGCTCCCCGGACAACGACAGCCGTACAAATCATCGATGTACTGCAGAAACAAGAGCCCGGGGCGGGGCGTGGTGAACAGGAACGAACAGCCATTGATTCCACATTTTATTGAGTCAATGGTGTGTTCATTTTCCAAGATGGCGGGCACTTGCCGTCCGGCCTGGTGCAGGCGGATTCGGGGTGATTTTCAAGGAGTAGCGGAAGTTGTCAGGCACTCGCTTTCCGGGAACAGGTGAATCATGAAGAAACGCTCGCTCAAACAGCTCTTCGCAGGCATCATCCTCCTTTCGGTGCTGGTGTATGCCACGAGCCATTTCGGCGAGTTCACCCGTTTCCTTCTCCTCCTGCGCAGTCTCGATCCGTCATGGCTTTTCGCAGCCCTCGTGCTGCAATCGGGCACCTATTTCATGCTCGCCATGGTCTGGTACCGCACCCTGAGCTCCGAAGGCATACGTTACCAGTTGCGACGTCTCGTGCCGCTTGCGGTCGCAAAGCTTTTTACTGACAAGGCCGTTCCGTCAGGCGGGATCAGCGGTATAGCGTTCGTCTTCCATGCGCTGCGTCAGAGCAAGGTAAGCGGGGCGGTTTGCATGAGGGTCATGCTGATCGACATCCTCTCCTACTATGCCGCGTACCTCCTGGCTGCGACCGGAGCCCTCTTCGTGTTGTGGCTGCATCATGACATCCGCAGATGGATGGTCGTCGTGGCAGCAATTTTTGCCGCCGTTGCCCTGCTCATCCCGGGGGCGGTCCTTTTCCTGAAACAGCTGGGTGCGAAACAGCGGTTGCCCGAATGGATTGTCAGGTTGCCACGGGTAGCTCCCATTCTTGCCATCTGGGCAGGGGTGCCGCTGTCACCGGATGAAAAGCCGAAGCTCAGGCCCCTGCTTTTCATCGAGGTGACCGTGTACCAGGCAAGCGTGTTCATCCTTGATTCCGTGACGCTTTGGGCCATGCTTCAGGCCCTTGGCGAGCCGGTTTCGGTGATCCTGGCGTTCCCCTGTCTGGTTTTTTCCTCCATGGCCTCCCTGCTCAGCCCTATCCCCCTGGGTCTCGGCACCTTTGAGGCCGTCTGCGTGGGGCTGCTCATCATGTTCAGTATCAGGGTCGAAACAGCTTTGACGGCTACCCTGCTGCTTCGCGGGTTCACCCTCTGGCTCCCGATGCTCCCCGGGCTCATCGTGACCCGTATGAAAAAACGAGTCCGACCGTGAACCCAAGTCCCGGATCCTTCCTGAAATGACGGCGAGTGATTTGGATTTTCCTGTTGTTCCCTGGCCTTTTTATGGGGCGATGCTGAAGGGTCAGTGATTACAAGGGTTTCTGGCGGCAGGAGTCATCGAGTGAATTGCTCAGGAATCGAATACGCCCTCGAGCAGATCGCAAATGTTTGTACCGAGTGCCAGCGCCAGTTTCTGGCAGTTGAGGATGGTGATGTTTTTCAGCCCCCGCTCGACGATACCGATGTAGGTCATCGACAGCCCGCTGAGTTCCGATAGCGTTTCACGGGAATAGCCGGCCCTGACTCTCGCCAAACGGATATTGAGCCCCAGTTGCACCGCGGGGTTCTTTTCAGTCTGTATCGAGCTTGGTTGCATGTAATGGAACCCTTTCCGGTATAAGGTCAAAAAAAACAAGCCTGAAACTATCCTGTTTCATCAAGCTCATCCGGGCCATATTGCTGCGAGCTCCGGTTAGTTCATCGGGCTCACCGCAATAACGGGAGATGACCTTAACATGATATTGATACATATTACTGCACACATTTCCAAGCCTCTCATTCCCCCCTGACAACTTCACCGTAACGGTGAACTTCACGTCGATCGATGCGGCCAGGACCGGGGATGACGTTCATGTGCCAAAGGACCGCCGTGCCGGATGTCCCGGTTTTGGCGTTATCTGGACGTCGGCTCCGGTCAATGACCATGACAGCTGGCCGCTGGCTGCATATGGCCGAAAGAGCGGGGCGGTTTCTTTTGGGCCGGGAACATTTATGATTTCTCCCGGCTTTACATTGCAGAGTATCCCCCGGGCGCCGCTTCGATCATCCGCCAGTGCTTTTCCCCGGTCAAGGCGGTGACCTCAGCAGCCATTTGTCGAATGTTTTCCACAATTGACGCCAGTATTACCCGTTTTGTCGGTTCCATAGCTGTAAACCGCATTGACCTTTGTTGTCAATGCAGATGTACAGAGGCATGCTTTTCTGCTGTCAGATCGAGAAGCCGACTGCCACTTTCAGGCGGTGATCCCTGGCGGATAATGGGCAAGCCATAACCCGCATGAAACGTTGCATGCCAGGTATTCTGGCAGCACTGTTGCTGGCTTTGACGGATCCGATAACCTGAAAAGGTCGCACGGCGGACACAGGATGCTGCCAGATGCGATGAAATGGTCCCGGATGGCAGCTGCCAAAGGCAACGGGGAGGCATGGAAAAACATCCGGGTTTTGGAAGAACATGGACGAGGTGGCTCTCAACGACAGGGATTACCGGCCTCCTTCAGCCACCTCTCTAACCGGGGAACAATCATGTACCTGAACATCTCTGATTACGGGCTGATCGGAAACATGCGGTCTGCTGCGCTGGTCTCCGGTAAAGGTTCGATCGACTACTGCTCCTTGCCATGGATCGATTCCCCCACGGTTTTCGCGGCGCTGCTCGATGACGAGATCGGCGGGTTCTTCTCCATACAGCCGTCAGGGGAATTCACCTCGACCCGGGAGTACATTCCTGATACCAACATCCTTTCCTGCACGTTCTATACAACGACCGGGCTTGTGCAGCTTCTCGACTTCATGCCCGTCGAAAACACAAGGGAAAATCTCCTGCCGACGGGAATCCATCGATGCATCAAAGCCCTCGATGGACGCATGAAGCTCGAGCTGACCTACGCTCCGCGACCTGACTACGCCAGGATAAGGCCGGTAATCCTGAAGGATAAGGAGTGCTTCACGGTTGCGACTGGCGATCTGAGCCTCTACCTGCACTTCGCCGGTCCTGAATACCGGGAGCAGGGGACAGGAAGCGACACGCTCCGGCTGACCTTCGAACTTGCCGAAGGAGAGGAGGCGCATGTAGACCTGCTTGCCGAGCCACCGCAGGAAACTCCGGACTGTCCCTTCGAAACCACCAGAAGCTTCTGGGATGAGTGGATGCGTTTCTGCATCGGGGAGCGATGCGTCTGGCTTGGCGAGTTCACCCCGCTCATCCACCGATCCCTCCTTGCCCTCAAACTGCTCACCATCAGGCCTACGGGCGCCATCGCGGCGGCAGCCACAACGTCGCTGCCTGAAACGGTCGGCGGTGAGCGCAACTGGGATTACCGTTTCACCTGGCTGCGCGACGCATCGTTCACCCTCAAGGCCTTCTTCTCCCTCGGCCACGTCAATGAAGCTGACAGTTTCATCCACTGGCTTCATGCAACCTACATGGAGCACGGCAGCCGTAACCTGCAGATCATGTACTCCATCCGGGGGGAAGAGGCGGTCGAAGAGCAGGCGCTGACACACCTGAAGGGATACCGCGGCTCAACGCCGGTCAGGACGGGAAATGCGGCATCAGGCCAGAACCAATGGGATATCTACGGCGAGGTCATGGATGCGGCGCTGCGGCTTTCCGACTATGCAGGCCGGATCGATGAGACGTTATGGCCCTTTTTCAGGGACATCTGTGAAATGGCCTTCGAGAACTGGCGCAAGCCGGACGACGGCATCTGGGAGGTGCGCAACGGCCCGCACCACTTCGTCTATTCGAAGGTGATGTGCTGGGTGGCGCTCGACCGTGGGGTCACCATCGCGCGCCGCTACGGCTTCAGCGCCCCGCTCGAACGGTGGTCAAGGGAGCTCGAGGCCATCAGGACCGAAGTTTTTGCCCATGGCTTCAGTGCTGACCGGAACAGCTTCGTCCAGCGGTATGGTTCCGACCAGCTTGATGCCAGCCTCCTGCTGCTTCCCCTGGTCAATTTCCTGCCTGTATCCGACAGCCGGATACAGGGGACGATCGATGCCTGCATGAAAAACCTGCTCCAGGATGGGTTCGTCAGGAGGTACCTCGCCGAAGACGGGCTCGAGGGGGAGGAGGGCGGATTCGTGCTCTGCAATTTCTGGCTTATCGAGTGCCTCGCCCTTTCCGGCAGGATCGAGGAGGCTGAAATGCTTATCGCCCGGACCATGCGCTCCTCAAACGACCTCGGCCTTTTTTCTGAGGAGTACGACCAGAAACGGGGCGAAATGCTCGGCAATTTCCCCCAGGCATTCAGTCACATCGGGTACATCAATGCCGTTGCTGCGCTGCTTGCCGGCAAGGCGCCTGCCGAAGCGCAGGATACCGGGCTTTCGCTGATGCAATGGCTGCAGAAGTTGATTCCTCTCCAGATCACGCTGAACAGCGATCCGGAAACAAACCCTCCACCTGGCGCAGGAATAGATGTCGAGCTGAAAAAGAGTCTGGGGCGTCTGCAGGGTGCGTTTTTCAATACCCGGATCGGGCGTGTCGACTATGGAGCCATGAAAAGATCCGAAAGCTTCAGCCACTACCGGAACCTCGCTTCCGGTCTCAGGGGTTTCGACCCGGCCACCCTTGTCACCGACCGTCAAAAGAAAGCGTTCTGGATCAACCTCTACAACATCCTGATCATCCACGGCGTTATCGCACTCGACATCCGCCGTTCGGTACTTGAAATCGTCAATTTTTTCGGCAGGATCGGCTACGAGATCGGAAGCACATTCTTTTCGGCGGACGACATCGAACACGGTATCCTGAGGAAAAACCGGCCTCATCCAGTCTTCCCCGTCAGGCCGTTCGGCTCTGAGGACCCACGTCTCCGCTTCTGCGTACGGGAATTCGATCCACGAATACACTTCGCGCTCGTCTGCGCATCAAGTTCCTGCCCGCCAATAGAGTTTTATGATCCGGAAAGGATCGATCTTCAACTCGATATCGCCGCAAGAAGCTTCATCAACCGACGGGGAGTGCTGCTGAATCTCGAAAAACAGGAGATCGGACTGTCGAAAATCTTTCAGTGGTATGCAGCCGATTTCGGTTCCTCGCAGGAGGCGGTGCTCGACTTCATACTGCAATTTGCCGAAGATGAAATTCGGGACACAATACGGCAGGTCGGAAGGGAAAAGCTGCGGATCCGCTATCTGCCATACAATTGGGATCTGAACCGTACCCTCGGGCAGGAGTGATCCGGGTGAAGTGGACCCATCTCATCTCAGCCGTTTGACGCTCCTTGCGAATTCTTTATTTTTACCTCGAAAAACGCAGGGATATCCACGGGTTCACCTCAATACGGTCGATTACATCAACCCTCATCAACAAAGACATTGTCCCAGAAAATAACCGCAGCATTATTTCGGCTCGTGCCGTTACTGGTCTTTTTTTCTCTCCTCTTGTTTTCTGCAGATGCCAGCGCCATGCAGATCTTCGTCAAGACACTAACCGGAAAAACAATCGCGCTGGACGTTGAGCCGTCAGACTCCATCGAAAATGTAAAGGCCAAGATTCAGGACAAGGAAGGAATCCCTCCCGACCAGCAACGCCTCATTTTTGCAGGCAAGCAATTAGATGATGGGCGAACGCTCAGTGATTACAATATCCAGAAGGAAAGCACACTCCATCTTGTTTTACAACGGGCGGTGTCACTCGTTTCAGACATCACAACCCCGGCCTTTGGTCAGGCCGTTACATTGACGGCAACGGTGACGCCCGGCACTGCGACCGGTACCGTTGAGTTTAAAGACGGGGCCACCCTGCTCGGCACCTCTTCCTTGACTGGTGGCATTGCCACGCTTCAGACAGCCACCCTGTCGGCAGGCGACCATCAACTGACGGCCGTCTATTCCGGTGACAGTACATATTCTGCCGGCACCAGTTCCGCCGTTACCGTAACGGTTGCTTCCGCAATAGTCACAAGCGTTACTCTGGGTGCCACCACCACCACGCCGTATGTCAAACAGTCAAACCTTCTCAAGGCTACCGTAACGCCAGATGATGCGACGGGCACGGTGAGTTTCACCGAAGGCAGCACGGTACTCGGTACATCAACCCTCGCGGCAGGCATTGCCACCCTTGATATCACTAACCTTGGTGCCGGTTCCCATGCCCTGGTTGCAATGTATTCCGGTGATGGGACACATGCGGTTGCGTCCAGCTCCGCATTTGTCATTACTGTAGGTTCGCGTCCGGATCCCTCTACCGATGCGTCCGTAAGGGGACAGATAACTGCTCAGGCGCACGCCGCGCGTGAACATACGGATTTGCAGGTCAGGCATGTGTGGAGTCATCTTGAGTCCCTGCATGGCCCATCCGGGCTAAGGAGTGACCGCCACACCCTGAATCTTGTCCTGCCTCTTTCAGGGCGAGGGGCCAATACTTCCGGTGGGTTGCCGTTGACCATTGATCCTGCCACGCTCAGCGTGCTGTTATTGTCAATCGACAGGCCGGCCCCGCAGTATTTTCGTGCTGCAAACAGTGGCCCCGGTCTGGAAGAAAACAAACCGGCGTCAACGGTGCCTGCTCCCACGTTGCCAGATAACGGGGCGCAGACGGCAGTGTGGTCAAGTTGCGGATTGGACTTTGGTTCACTGGATGTATACGGCTCGACAAACCGTTTTTCGGCACAGGGCGGGACCATTGGCCTTGACTTTCGGGTCAATCCCTGTTGGGTCGTTGGCGCCGCCATGGGTTACGGAAGTGGAAAAGAGGAGATTGACGACCTTGATATCGATACGAAATCCAGCCAATTCACAGCAACTCTTTACACCTCATACAGTTCGGCCTGCCATTTGAACTTTGATGCCATGGCCGGATATGGTGACCTTTTGTTTCACAATACCCGGCACAGCCAAGATGGATCAGCATTCAGTGGCGACCGAGCCGGAACGGTTTTCTTTGGCGGATTCTCGATAAGCGGTACGTATCGGCTCTCTGATTTGAGCCTGTCTCCTTACCTTCGTGCAGAAGCCCGCACTACCCATTTTGATGAATATGCAGAGAGCGCTTCGAGTCAACTTGCCCTGACCTATGACAAGGCAGATATGCAGGCTTATTCGACAGCCATTGGTCTGAGTGCCCGGTACGATATCCATGTCAAATCAGGGACTCTTTCACCATCCTGCAGGTTGCAATACACCCGCAACTTCAGCGGCGATATCAGCCAGGAGATCTATTATTCAGACCTTGGCGCTTCCGGTGGGATCTACACCATGTCGGTTGCAAGCGTACCCCTGAGCATTGAGTCCGTCGGGATCGGCATGGCATACAGGAGCCGCAAAGGATTCTCACTTGAAGCTGGCTACCTTGCATTGTTCGGTACGGGTGACTATATGCTAAACTTTGTCACCGCCTCGCTCAGAGTGCCGATCTGATTGGCTCCTGAAGCCAGGAAAACATGAAACACGGGGACATCCTTTTCACTTTTCCCGGATATTTCATGTGCAATGCGATGCCTCTGCTTTCGATTGACAATGCAGAACCTCTGCTGATGCGGGGCGGATGTGCCACCAGCTGGCCGGAGAGCCCTGATACGGGCGGAAAATGATTCTCAAACGACAGCAGGAACACGAAAGCCCGCATGGTGCGGGCTTCTTACGTAGGGTCTGTTCGTTTCGTTCAGAGGCTGGACTACCTGGCGTTTTCGGAAATACCACCATAGCTACCACCAAATATTTTTGGCGGATATTTTTCCAACAACCGCAGGCAGAAGCGTTGATCACGTTCGTAAACCGGTGAGCAATTGCACGAGGTTACCGACAGCTGTATAGGGTTCTGGATGAGTGTTGGCAGAATTACGCTTTCCCAGTTTTTCCGCTCACGAAAATGCCAGTATCAGGGACCTCCCGTAGATCTGGGCTTCAGAGGCAGCCAAACCGTTTGGATTGGATCGCGAAACCCAAAAAGATTCCCCAGTTGGAATCGGGTGTAATTGGGTGTATTATTGGGTTATGCTTCGAACAGACAAACTGCAGATCACTCCGGAAATCCTGAACCTGATTGCCCGGATCGATGAGTTCAAAGGTGCATGGCGCGCGTTGGGCATGCTCGCCCCTGACCGCCTTGCGGCCTTGCGCCGCGTGGCCACCATCGAAAGCATCGGATCGTCGACCCGCATCGAAGGCAGTCGGCTGTCCGATCGTGAGGTGGAGAAATTGCTTTCCAACCTTGCGATAAAAACTTTCGAAACGCGTGACGAACAGGAGGTCGCCGGTTACGCGGAGCTGATGGATCTTGTTTTCGGATCGTGGCAGGATATCCCGTTCAACGAGAACCACATCAAGCAGTTGCACCAGATCCTGCTGGGCCACAGCGAGAAGGATACCCGGCACCGGGGGCAATACAAGACCCATCCGAACAGCGTCGCGGCTTTCGATGAACATGGCCGGCAAATCGGCATCGTGTTCGAGACAGCCTCACCCTTCGACACTCCCGTCCTGATGGCTGAACTGGTCGAGTGGGTGAAAGACGAACGAGGGAAAGCGCAACTGCACCCCCTGCTGATCATCGGCGTCTTTGTGGTGGTCTTTCTGGAAATCCACCCGTTCCAGGATTGCAATGGCAGGCTCAGTCGTGTATTGACCAACCTGCTGCTGCTTCAGGCGGGCTACGCCTACGTACCCTACAGTTCACTGGAAAGCGTCATCGAGATCAACAATGAGGACTACTATCTGGCGTTACGGCAGACCCAGGGCACGATCCGGACCGAGGCCGCCGACTGGCAGCCGTGGCTCGTGTTTTTTCTGCGTTCGCTGGCTGAACAGGTCCCCCGTCTCGAAAAGAAAATCGAGCGGGAAAAGATCGCCATGGGGTCGTTGCCGGAACTCTCGTTGCAGATCGTCGGGTTTGCCAGGGAACACGGGCGAATCACGATCAGTGCGGCGGTCAGGCTGACCGGCGCGAGTCGCAACACCTTGAAGCTGCACTTCCGGAACCTGGCCGGACAAGGCCATCTGACACAGCATGGCCGAGGGCGTGGCGTGTGGTACGAGCCAGGGGCGATGCATCTGTCATAACCGTCCTTATGATATAGCGACGTTATTCCTGGTTCCATTTCCTTTACGGCGCACCCAGAAAAGATTATCGTTCAAACATGTTCCATTGCCACCTGACCGAAATCCCCGAATCGATGGCAGCCCTGCAGGCGGCTTTCGAGTCCGTTATTTTATTAGTGAGAATAGCGTTAGGGACTGGGGTGGCCGGAGAGACCTGAAACGGGCGGGAACTGATTCTCAGACGACAGCACAAACACGAAAGCCCGCATGGTGCGGGCTTCTTGCGTGGGATCTGTTTGTTTCGTCCTGAGACTGGACTGCCTGGGGCGGAGAGGGTGGGATTCGAACCCACGGTACACTTGCGCGCACAACGGTTTTCGAGACCGTCCAATTCAACCACTCTTGCACCTCTCCAAGTGCTTGTCTTCCAGAAGACAACGGCTTGTTGCTTCCGGGAAACCCTTCAGATTACCGGCCAGACGAACTCGCCGGGGTGAGCCGTGGCCCATCTTGCCGTTGATCGGGAAGGATTCGAATATACTCCAATCGGTTCTATTTTTCCAAAATTTAATGGCGGGGTGATTTGGATACGGAGAGCGGGAAAGGCAGGGAAAAAAGAAAGGCATGCCTGTTTTGATCAGGCATGCCTTGGAGTTGTAGAGAGGGAAGAGTTTATTCCACGGAATCTTTCTGGATGGGCAGGGTCTTTTCCTTGGAAATCGTCTTGTCTTTGAGCTGTACCAGTCGCTCGATCTGGGTGAGCGAGGTGAGGTGGCTGTAGATCAGCGGCAGCATGTTCTTCTTGCGAAGTTCCAGGAACGTCTCGTCGCTCAGGTTGTTCAGCCGCTGCTCGTTCACGGCATATGCGCCGGTGATGTTCTGCACGGCATCCGACTGCTTGACTTTCATGTTCAGCGGAGCCAGCATGTTATGCTCTTTCAGCGTGTCGCTGAACTGTTTGGTGAGGGCTTCCATCTGATGGAGGCTTCCGAGGAACAGCTTGACGTTCTCAAGTAGCTGCTGCGGGTTGCCGGACTCGTCGAAAAGTGCCTCGCCCTCTTCCTTCGAGAAGAAGTCGCTCTCTTCATCGATGCAGACCGTGTAACGGTCCTCTTCACCGGTTTTAGCCAAAGCAAAAGGATAACGCCTCAGGATCGCCGGCACATAGGTTGCGTCCCATTTGCCTTCATCGTTCACGAACAGGTTCTGCTGGGGGTTGAGTCCGAGGAGGACTACCGGGATGAATGCGTCTTTCGTGGCGTCTTCGATGAATACGATCGGGTAGGTCGATGCCGCCCTGTAAAATTCGTTGGCCATGATGCTGGCAACATGGAATTTAGAGGCGAACAGGAACGAGTTGTTCGACTTGATTTTCAGGTCTCCGTGTTGGTCTTTCTGCAGAGGGACGATTTTCTTGAACATAAGTTTAGTTGATTGTTGGTTTGGATGGGCAGGGCGCGAAATATATACAGTAAGCAGTCGGCGTATGGTTCGTTATTGTGCGCAGAGGGGGGATTGAAATGTTATACCGTGTATTGGCCCATAGTTCAAAGATCCGGCTTTGCCTTTACTCGTAATCAAAGTATTTCTTTTTCCCTATGAAAAAAAGAAATGCCTGTATTTCAGCGGATTAATTAAGGCTTGATAAGCAGTCCGAAATAATATCGAACATGAATAACGTACAGGTGTTCCTGTCGCGTATAGGAATGGCGTAAGTTTTTTATTGGTATGCATTTTCGGTTTCCTGACCTCATAATGCCGGTTGGTTATTTCATATAAATACTTGATATTAATATGAATGCCAAAATTCGCCCCGAATGGTGTTTGTGTTATTTTATGTGTTAGCCTTCCGTTGTTATATGTGATTTGTGTTTCATTGCTTCGAGAGCTGTCTGTAATGCGGTGACAAGTTGCAAAACATCTGGATCTGTCCGGGGAAAGAGAGTTGTTGTCCCAGATAATTGAAATAACAGATGTCGCGAAAAAAACGCAATTACTTCGGCCTTGAGCAACTCGAGCCAAGAATTCTCTTATCTGCGGATCCTCTTGCAGCGGCATCGAAGGCGCTGGCTCCAGAGGACCTGTCAAAAGATGTCCTGATATTCGACCAGGTACAGGTCGATGATTCAGCAGTTCAGCAGGGAACTGTCGAGACCGTCGTACTCGTCGATTCCGGCAAGGATATCATTGCCTCCTCTGATGCATCCGGGCAGGGGAATTCCATCTCCGGTTTCACCGACCTTCTGACTGACGCACAATGGGAGTCCCTCCAGAAAGGCTGGCAGCAGGCCGGCGGCCTCCTCGACTCGATGACGAGCACCCCGATCGATTCCCCCTTCCTTCTTGAGGGCGGCATCACCATTGCACGATACCTTGGAGAGACATCCTCCCTTGGCGACTGGTTATGGGCACCCTTCAAGGATTACCGTGCAGCACAGAACGAGGCCGGTGCCGACGGGACCCTGGGCGGCCTGCTGCAGGCCATCGGCGACGCCTGGGCCGAGGGCGACGGGATGCTTGTCGGCTCTTTGCTTGGCGAGTACGATCCGGCCAGTCATGACCTGCGTATCAACCTTGAGGTGAAGCTCTCCGGGCAAACGATTGAGCAACTCTCACCCGACACGCTGAAAGGCGACATCATCGAGGACCTTACCCTGGACGGCCCGCTGCAGGGCAAGTCGGAGTTGAGTCTCGATGCGCTGCTGCGTATCGACCTCGAATCGGGTCAGCTGGATGTAGAAAAGCTGGACGGTACGCTCCTGCTCGACATGACCGGCGGAGTCGACGCCGTGCTTCGCCAGGATGACGGTGAAAACAGCGGGCTTGCGGCTGCAGCGGGAACCGTCGACCTCGAAGTGCTTTACGGGCTGCAGGCAACCGGCGTGGATGCCGCGGAACCCGATGCGTCGGCCTACGGGTTCACCCCGCAGGAGTCGCATGCCGACATCGACCTGAGCTACGTTGACAACGGTGGCTCGAGGTTTTACGGTGGCATCGATGAGGTCTCCATACATGATGCCGACCTTTTTTCGGATTCCCAGACCCTGAACGTCACCTACTATGCCGACGGAAGGATCGAGGTGCCGGGTGCCGGGGCTTCCGGCACCCTTTTCGTAACCCAGTCCGGTCAGCTCTCCGGCAGCGGCACCTGGGCCGGCGATGTGGTCAATGCGGGTGTGATCAGCCCCGGCCACTCTCCCGGCATCAACAACTTTACTTCGCTCACCCAGTCGGGGAATTCATCCTCGCTGACCATCGAACTCTCCGGAACGGCCAGTTCCGAGTTTGACCAGATCCACGTCTCCGGGACAGCTGCCTTGGACGGGACGCTCTCCGTCGTCCTCCTCAACAGCTTCATCCCGAAGGTCGGCGACCGGTTCGAGATCCTGACCTACGGCTCTACCACCGGCTCCTTCGACCATGCGACCGGACTCTACGGATTCGGCGACGGCAGCATGTACTTCGCTATCGAGCAGGATGCCGACAGCATCACGCTCGTTGCAACGCAGGCCCCGGCGGCGGCCAGCCTTGCCACCCTTCTCGGGCAGGGCAAGTCCGACCTGATCGGCGAAGCGCTCAACGTCTCCTATTTCGGCCTGAACGGCAGGTACGGGTTCTCCACGTCGGTGGATATCGCCGGCAGCCAGCTTTCGGGCGATTTTTCGGTGAAGCTCGGCGACGAGGTGCAGCTGAGCGTCACACATGGCGCTCTTTCCATCGTCGCGGGGAGCGGGTCGGCAGGGGTGAAGCTGTCGGCGTCGGAGATCTCCGGCGCGATGGTACTGACCGATGAAGGCCAGGCAGGCCTCCTGCATGTCGGCGGTCTTGGGCTGACCCTCGCCGACGGGTCGGCGATTCCCGGTCTGAACATCAACAGCATCACCGGCGTCGATATCGGATTCAACACCACCGGCGAAGCGCTGACCCGCACGATCGGGGATTACTACTTCGACTACGGCAACGCCAGGTACCACGATTTCCTTGCGGTCGATGCCAAGATGGATCTCGGGATCACGGTCGGTTCGCTGACTTACAACCTCTCGGGAACTTTCGGCTTCAACAAGACATCCATGGAGCTGATAAAGGACCAGCCTTCCGTGGATGTGCTCCTGATGACGCTCACTTCTGGCGAGACCTACCTGAAGGTCGGTGACGCCCCAGGCGGGGCGATGCTCAAGCTGAAAGGCCTTAAGGGCGCCGGCCTGATCGCGTCGATCGGTGGCCATTCCGGCGCGGCCGGCATGATGACCGTCGGCGGCATAGCCCTGACCAAAGCCGACGGCGTGACGCCGCTGGTGACGGGCCTGGGCCTCGTTCCGCTCAACCTGCCCTTCAACTTCAACCTGTTCGAGGGCCTCGACCTGAGCCTCGACCTCCCGACGTTCGACCTTTCGCTGGCGGCATTCCCCTTCATCGACCTCAGCCTGCCGAGCCTGCCGAGCCTGAACCTGCCGGATTTCAACCTGGGGGACATCCTGCCGGATATCGACCTGCCGAGCCTGAAGCTCCGGTTCCCCGACCTTGACCTCGACTGGCCGCACCTCACCCTGCCTGAGTTCGCATTCGCGCTACCGGACCTCGGCCTTTCGCTGCCCGACCTCCACCTGCCCGAGTTCGATTTCCCCCTGCTTTCGCTGCCCGGATTCGACTTCGATGGCATCGACTTCAGCAAGCTGGGTTTCACGATCTTCGGAGACATCGACCTTTCGCTGGGTGACATTTTCGAACTGAGTGGCAAGCTCGGCTTCAGCAAGGTTGGCACCGAGATCATCGCGGTTGGCGACGAGGTGCTGGCGCTGCTCAGCGTCGGGGACTTCTCGACCGGTGTGCGCAACGGCGACCTCGCGCTGCTGATCAACTCCAGCGGCGTGGCGCTGGATGTGGCCGGCGACATCGTGCTTGACGGCGCAGGGTTCATCACGGATACCGTGTCGGCCGATGCGGTCAGGCTGCAGTACAACACGAGCACGACCGACTATTCCACAGCCAACCGCACCCTGACGGTCGGCAACATTTCCCAGCCGCTCAAGATGGGCGCCGGCATCGCCGGCAGCCCGTACCTCGCGGTCAACGTCACGGGCCTGCAGGCCAACCTTGCCGGCGCGGTCGGTATCAGCGGCGACTTCAGCTTCATCCGGAAGAGCTCGGCGACGGTGAACTCCATCCTGATGACCGGTTCGGACGTGAACGCATGGCTTGGCACGGAGGCTACACGTGCCGAAGTCACGGATGCTGACCTCGCGATGGCCATTTTCGATGAGGACGGCGCGAGCACCTACGCGCTCTATGCGACCGGCGGTGTGGCCCTGCAGGGCATCACCGGGGTGACGCTCTCAGGCACGGTGCAGCTCGTCTACAACCGCACGGGCGAGCAGACGGTCGATTTCGGCGGCGACATCGGAACGATCGACTTCGGCACGACGGCCGACCTGACCGCGATCCGGGCTTCGAACATGCAGCTCGGCGTGGCCGACTTCTTCACGGCGAGCGGTTCGTTCGCCATCGAGAAGACTACGTCGACGGTACGGCTTTCCGATGGCCGCGAGGTCGAGGTGGAGCTGCTGACGGTCGGCACGAGCAAGGTGGATGCGTTCGCAGGCGTGAACGGCGGAAGCTCGAACAAGCTCGGTTTCGACCTGAAGGGCGCCGACATGGCATTGGCGCTGATGACCGAGGTGTCGGACAGCACGCACAAGTGGCTGGCCCTGCAGTCGACGGTCGGTTCTGCATCGCTGGTTGGCGTGGACGGCTTGACCGTCTCTGCGGACACGCTGGGCGTGGCCATCAACAGGAACCTTTCGACAACTGGCGGCCAGGTGGCGCAGCCGGACCTGAAGCTCGAGACGATCCTGAAGCTCGACACGGACCTGACGGTAGGCGAGCTGGCGTTCACATACCTCGAGGCCCAGGCGACGGTTACGCTTGTGGCAGGAATGACCAACCTGGGCAAGCGTTCGGAGATCCAGTCCAAACTCGAAAAGCTCCTTGCCGACGCCGGCGTCACGAAGGCGGCCGGCAATGTCAAGGTGGAGGGGAGCCTCGAAGAGGGCTTCACCCTGACCTTCGGCGGAGACCTCGCAGGGACGGACTTCAGCGGACTGACCGTCCGTGCGGTGACGCCGCCGGTGGAGGGAGCGGTGGTCGAACTCACCAAGGGGACGCCGGCCTACAACAACACGGTGTTCAGCCCGGTCACCCAGAACAGCATCTACAAGCTCAGCACCGACGTGACGCAGGGGACCCTGACGGTCTCGCTCGGCGAGCAGTCGAAGGAGATCGCCGTCACCACCTCCACGACGGACGCCGCCATCGCCGCGGCGCTTGGAAGCGCTATCGGCGGGTTCACAGGCATCGGCACCGCGAACGTAGGCGTGTCCGGCAGCCGTACGGCCGGCTTCACGATCGAATTCAAGAACAGCCTTGCCGGCAAGCCGGTCGACGGACTCTCCGTAGCCCTGGTCCTGCCCTCTCCGACCATATCGGTCAAGACGCTCCAGGACGGGTCGTCGGTCGTGACCGGATACACCACGACCGGCACCAACGTCCGTGAGAAGCAGCGGATCGATTTCTCCAACGCCTCGGGACTCTACACGAACTTCAAGCTGACGGTTGACGGCAAGACGACCGCCCAGATCGACTTCTCGCCCAAGAGCGCCACGCACAACGTGACGACCCTGCAGGCGGCGTTCGACAAGCTGCTCGGCAAGAACCAGGTGAAGGTGAGCTTCGACCAGTCCTCCACCATCACCAACCCCGGTTACTTCGTCACCTTCACCGGTGACTACGCCTACCGGAATATCCCGCTGATGACGGTCGCCTCGCAGACCGGCGTCACAGTGCATGTGGCTGGGGTCACGGAGGGCTCCGCCGTGACGAAGACGGCGAACGTGGTGAAAACCGACGAACTGCAGCAGGTGAAAGTCCCGACCGGCACGACCGGCACCCTGGCGCTGTCGTTCACCATCGACGGGGTGAAGAAGACCACCTCGAACCTCGCTTTCGATGCATCGGCGACCACCATCGCCAACGCCCTCGGCTCAGCGACGGGGCTGGCAGCCTCGAACTTCTCGGTCACCGCTGCCGCCGGCACCTGGAGCATCGGCTTCACCGGTGCGCTTTCGGGCAAGGATATCGGAACGATCGCTGCGGATGCGGCCCCCATCACCGGCAAGGCCAGCCTCGAGCTGGTGCAGGAGGGGTTGGTGCGCCAGCAGGCCGAGACGGTGACCGCACCCGCGGTCAGCGCGGTGCAGAGCCTGGTGGTGCAGACGGAAGCCGGAGGGAGCTACACGCTGAAGGTGACGGTCAACGGCGCGGCATACACGACTGCGGCCATCGACTTCGGCGCCGCAACCCTCACGATCAAGTCGGCATTGCTCTCCGCGCTATCGGGCGTGAGCGGTGCGGAACTGTCGGTGGTCAAAAAGGCCGAAGGGGTGTGGACGGTCACCTTCAAGGGCACCCTGGCCGGCCTCGACATTGCCCCGATGGAGCTGAACGTCCTCCCCGACGAGGCGACGGCGACGATCGCGGTTGAACAGAAGGGTGAAGTCGTCGAGCAGGAGCCGCTCGTGGGCGATCCCGACCCGGACCTGGTCGTCGACTTCTCGGCGGACGGGCTCGCGGTCTCGACAGGTATCGACATCACCGGCGTCCCCACATCCTACACCCTGAGCCTCGACGGCTCCGAGGGTTCGCTGACACGGGTGAGCGCCAACCTGAAGCTCGACGTGTTCGGGTTCGTACAGGTGGATGGCGCTTTCGCGGTCGAAAAGTCGATCGCTACCGTCAAGGATAGCGACGGAAAGGCGATCTCCGTCGACCAGCTTGTCATCAGCGGTGGCGGACTCGACGCCTTCGTCGGCGTTGGCGGGGGAACGGAATCCGCCGTCGGACTCTCCGTCAAGGAGATGGACTTCGTGCTGGGCATCTACACCGAACGCGTCGAGGATGGAACCGCACGGGAGTGGAGTGTCGGCCAGGCCACGGTGACCTCCGCGGAAATGAGCGGGGTGAGCGGCATCACGCTGAGTGCAGGGGCCATGTCGCTGGCCATCAACCAGGCGGCCGAAGACGGCTCGCTGCTCGACTTCAGCGGCGACAACGCCGCGACGGTGAGCGTGGTTCCAGGCTACGATGTGAGCCTCGACGTGAGCGGCCAGCAGGGTGAGCTGCTGCGCGCCAGCGGAAACCTCGAGCTGGACCTGTTCGGTTTTGCGCAGTTCAGCGGCAATCTGGCATTCGAAAAGTCGGTGCAGGGTGTGACGCTCTCCGATGGCGCCAGCGTGGAAGTCGACATGCTTGCGATGGGGGGGGCGGGCATCGACGCCTTCGTCGGAAATAACGGCGGTTCATCCGACGAAATCGGCTTCAGGCTCGACGACACGCAGTTCGCGTTCGCCCTGCTGACCGAGCGTTCCGAAGATCCTCAGGCCGACCTTCGCAGCTGGACGAGCTTCCAGGCGAATTCCGGCGGCGTCTCGTTCGTCGGGGTCGACGGGCTGAGCATCAGCGCCGACACCCTGAGCATGGAGATCAACCAGGCATCGTCGGACGGCCTCCTGGTGGATTACGCGGCAAAGGGACTGACGATCGGGACGGGTACGAACACCGACGGCGAACCCACTGCACTGACCCTCACGATGGACGGCTCGCAGGGTGAGCTGCTTCGGGCCAGCGGCAACCTGGATGTCGATCTGTTCGGGTTCATGCAGGTCTCGGGCGGGTTCTCCGTCGAGCAGCGTGACCAGACGATCAAAACCTACAACGCTGATGAAACATCCAGCACGGTCGACACCCGCCTGCTCTCGATCGGGGCGTCGGATGTGCGTGGCTTCGTGGGCGTCGGCGGCGGAGAGTCGAACGCTATCGGCTTCGAGGCGATCGGCATCGACTTCGCGCTCGCCTTCCTGACCGAGAAGGCCGGCGCGCTTCGCAGCTGGACGAGCCTGCAGGCCGACGTCTCGAGCGCGGCATTCATCGGCGTGGATGGCCTCACCGTGCGTGCCGACTCGCTGAGCGTCACCATCAACATGGCCGCGGAAGACGGCTCGGTGGTCGACTACTCGACCGGCAAGACGGAGCTGGAGGTGCCCACCGGGCCCACCACCTCGCGGACCTTCGACATGGACGGAAGCCGTGGCGAGCTGCTCAAGGCCTCCGGCACCATGACCCTCGACGTTTTCGGCTTCGTCCAGCTGAGCGGCGGATTCTCGCTTGAAAAGGGCGCAGGGACGATCGTGCTGGCCGACGGCAGCAGCGTCAAGGTCGAGGAGCTCCTGCTCGGCGCCAGCAACGTCAACGCCTTCGCCGGCGTGAACGGCGGCCAGTCCGACCAGGTCGGCCTGCAGCTGGCCAGCATGGACTTCGCCCTGGCGATGCTGACCTCAACCACCGACCAGACCCGCAGCTGGACCAGCCTCCAGGCGACCGCCGATTCCGCGTCGCTGGTCGGCGTCGACGGGCTGACCATCGCGGGCGAGTCGCTGACGGTCGACATCAACCAGGCTGGCCGCGCCGGTGACGCGGTCGTCGACTACTCGGCAGGCAAGACCTCCCTCAAGGTGCAGACCGGCGCCACCGCATCGGATTCCATAACGTTGGACATGGATGGCTCCGAAGGGGAACTCCTCCGTGCGACGGGCGAGCTGAACCTTGACGCTTTCGGCTTCGTGCAGGTGAGCGGAGCCTTCGCTATCGAGTCGCGCCGCCACCGCTTCTACCTCAACGACGGCAATTACGGCGAAGACCCCGCAAAGGCCAAGGCCCCCACCAGCATCGACGCGAAGGTCCTGACCATCGGCGCCAGCGGACTCGACGCCTTTGTCGGCCTCAACGGCGGCAGCGCCGACGCGGTCGGCTTCGCGGTCTCCGACATGTCCCTTGGCCTTGCCCTGATCACCGAGGTGAAGGCGGACGGCAGCGACGGGCGCCAGTTCACCACCCTGAACGCCACGGTCGGCTCGGCAGGCTTCGTCGGCATCGACGGCCTGACCGTCGGCGCCCAGAACCTTTACGTTGAGGTCAACATGGGGGTCGCCGGCGAGGACGGCGAGCCCGACACGGTGATCGACTACACGCCGGAACAGTTCGAGGTGCTCGCCGGTCCAGATATGACCGTCACCCTCGACACCGACGGCAGCCGCGGGGAGCTCATCCGCGCCAGCGGCGACCTGACGATCGACCTTTTCGGCTTCGTATCCCTTGAAGGTTCGCTCGCCTTCGAGAAATCGAGCGGCACGGCGGTGCTCGCCGGCAGTAGTGACGAGGTGGCTGTGGACAGCCTCACCGTGGGAGGCAGCGGCCTCAACGCCTTCATCGGCGTGAACGGCGGCAGTGACGACGCCATCGGCCTGTCGCTCGAGGATACCGAATTCGCCCTGGCGATCCTTACCGACAAGGCAGACGGCAGCCGTACCTGGACCTCGCTGCAGGCGACCGCAGGCAGCCTCGGATTCGTCGGCATCGACGGGTTGACGGCAAAGGGCACCGATCTGGAGGTGGTCGTCAACATGGCGGCTTCCGATGGAACGGTCGCCGATTTCGGAGAAGGGGCGACGGAACTGGCGGTCCCCACCGGCACGTCGAGCAGCATGACTCTCGAGATCGACGGCAGCAGGGGCGAGAGCCTTTCGGCCAGCGGTACCCTGACACTCGACATGTTCGGCTTCTTCAAGGTCGAGGGCGGGTTCGCCATCGAGAAGTACGTCGCCGAGGACGCCATCACCCTCTCCGACGGAACGAAGATCGCCAGCGCGGACGTCCTGACGATCGGCGGCAGCAAGATCGAGGCATTCGCCGGCATCAACGGCAGCTCTGCAGACCGGATCGGCCTGGCCCTCGGGGAGGCGAACTTCGGATTCTCCCTGATCACCGACAGGGCGGACACCACCCGCACATTCACCAGCCTGCAGGCGGACGCGAAGCTCGCCGGGTTCGTAGGGATCGACGGCCTCACCGCCGAAGCGAAAAACCTCAAAGTGAGCCTGAACCAGGGCGTGACCCTGGCGGCCGAGCCAGAGGTGGTGACCAAGGTCAACACGAAGATCTCCCTGCAGGTTCCTGCCGATTTCATCGGCACGCTGACGGTCACCTCGGAAAGTGAAAGCCACAACGTGGCTATCGCTGCCGATACCGGCAACAGCGAACTCCTTGCCGGCATCAAGGCTGCTTTCGGGGCGTTTTCCGGCGTAGGCGCGGCAAACGTCGCAGTGAGCGGCAACCGCTACGACGGATTCGAGATCGAATTCGTCGGTGCCCTGGCGGGAAAGACGCCGGATCAGATCGGCTCGTTCAGCGTCCGCGCTACCGCCGCGTCCGCGACGGTCAGCGTTGCCACTACCCAGGCTGCTGATGCCGGCCGGGACGAAATCAAGCTCCTGACCATCGAGACTGAGCGCGTCGAACCTGCGAAGGTCTCTGTCGAGGTGGACAACCTGCAGTCGGCCCAGGCAGGGATCAACGAAGTGCAGGCTCTTACCATGACCGCCAGCACCGTGACCCCCGGGACGGCAAGCGGCAGCGTGGTGCAGGTCACCGCTGGCCAGCCCGCCCAGGAGGGGGAGGCAGGGATCATCGTCAAGCTCGGCAAGGTCGACAACAACTTCAAGGTCTTCCTCACCTCGAACCCGGCCGTCTCGGTCGCCGGCCACTACTACGGCAGCGACGAAACCAGGACGATCGCCGAGATCCAGAGTGCCTTCTGGAAGCTCCTGAAGACACAGGCCGGCAACACGGGGATCACACTGGATCAGGTGGTCGTCGCCCGCGACACCACCTACAAGGCCCCTAACGACCCGCTCAAGAAGGCCGTGAAATACACGGTGGAGTTCACGGGCATCGCCAGCGTCCCCGCGCTCGGCATGCGCCTGACCTCGGCGGTCTCCTCGAAGGAGTTCAGTTTCAGCCAGACCTCGCAATCGTCCGCGCAGGTCGACGAGGTGCAGAAGGTGACCGTCACCTCGACCGGATCGGGGAGCTTCGCCCTCAGCCTCACGGACGGCGGCAAGAGCTACACCACGACGGGCATCAACTTCGGGGCCAACGCCGCAACGGTGCAGTACGCGCTCAACGCGGTGCTGGGCAACGGCGCTGTCAGCGTCGCCAAGGACAGCGGCGGCGCGTATGTCGTCACCTTCCAGGGCGCTTACGGCGGACGGGACCTCGCCAACCTGACGGTGTCCACCACGCCGGCAAGCGTGGCGACGAGCGGCAGCTTCACGCTCACTTTCAACGGCAAAGCCACCGGACCCATCAGCTACAGCGCCGACGGCGCAACGCTGGCCAAACGCATCCAGACTGCCTTGTCGGCCCTTTCCGGCATCGGTTCCGGCAACGTGCTGGTCTCCGTCAATACGGACATGAGCGCCGGTGCCTCCACGCAGTTCGACATCGAATTCACCGGGGCCCTCGCCGGCACCGACGTCGGTGCCGTCACGGCGGCCACGACCGGCCTGGTGAACGGCACCATTGCCCTGAAGACCATCCAGCCGGGACAGGCGCATGTCAGCGCGGCGCAGCAGCTCCGCATCGAGCGCGACGTCGACGCCGTCGGCACCTACCAGTTGAGCCTGACCCGGGGAAGCAGTACCTACACCACGTCGGCCCTGGCCCTGGACGCCTCCGCCTCCTTGATACAGTCCGCCCTGAACACCGCCCTCGGTTCGGCAGGATCTGCAGCTGTTTCGCTGGCGTACGACGGCGTGTTCGACATCAGCTTCGGCGGGAACCTCAGCGGGGTGGCCGTCAACACCCTGCAGGTCAGGAACCTCTCGGTGGACCAGCCCGCGACGCAGGGCACCTTCCGGATCTCGATGGGCGACACCTATTCCGACCCGATCACCTGGACGTCGGACCGCTCAGACATGGCTACGTGCATCCGGTCCGCCCTCCAGGCAATGGGCAACGTGGGGTCCGGCAACGTCGCGGTCACCTACGATGCCTCCCGCAGCACCGACGCGGCGGCGGCCTACGTGCTCAGGTACCAGGGGGACCTCGCCAAACAGAACGTGGCCGACATCACCGCCCATTTCGGTGACCTCGAGCTAGGGACGGTAACCCCGTCGAACATCTCACAGGGCCGTGCGAAGGTTGCGGAGATCCAGACGCTCGCCATCGACTCCGACGACAAGGCACAGAGCTTCACCCTCACCTTCTCTCTCGGCGGGCAGCAGTTCACGACCGGCACGCTCACCAGCGACTCGACGCTCGAAGAGGTGCAGAAGGCCATCGACTCCTCGGTTGCCGGCCCGGCCGGGACGGTAATCACAGCGGACTTCTTCAACGGTACGGCACTGCAACTGCGCTTCGCGGGCAACCTCGCGGGGGTGGACGTCGCCGACACAAAGATGACCGTGGAGGCCAAGAGCTCCGTTGTCAGCCTGGCGACGACCGTCGCGGGCTACACCCACACCAAGGCGGCACTGCCGGAGCGTGAGGTGGTTGTCGACTTCACCGATGCGACCCTGCTCAAGGTCAAGTCCGGCCCGACCGCAGAATACACACTCAACATGGCCGGGGAGCTGGGCGCCCTGCTCGAGGTCCGCGCCGATGTCACCTTCGACGTGGCCGGATTCGTCGGCCTCAGCGGTTCCTTTGCCTTCAGCAAGGCCGACCAGGGCGAAACCGAGCAGCTGAACGTCCTCGGCAAGAACATCGACGCCTATATCGAGGCAGGCCCGGCTTACGTCAGGATGAACGACGCGGAGTTCGGCCTCTTCAGCGACACCGATGGGCATTTCGGCTTCGAACTGACCAACGGCTCCTTTGCGGCGGGCATCGAAGGGCTCGACACCGGCATCTCCGCCGACGAGGTTATCGTCCAGTACACCAACGACGCGACGACCGTCGAGGCGCAGACGACCATCACCATCGCCGACCTCGACTACACCTTCAATAACGAGATCGCCGCCAACACGATCGCCTTCGGGGTGAAAGGGTTCAGCGCCAGTGTCGGCGGTTTCGTGAACCTGTCGGGCGACTTCGGCTTCAAGAAGGTCGGCGCGGACATCGTCGCGGTCGGCGACAACGTCTCGGCCAGCCTCCAGGCCGACTCGGGTACCTACGTCCGCCTTGACGACGCCGAGTTCGGCCTGATCACCGGGGACGGCAACACCTCCTTCGAGCTGAGCAACGGCACTTTCGGTGCGGCCATCGCCGGCCTCGAGCTGATCACGGCCAAAGAGGTGATCGTCCAGTACACCAACGATGAGGGGGGGGTTTCCGCCGGCACCAAGATCGCCGTCGGCGACATCGACTACACCTTCGACAACGAGATCGCCGCCAACACGGCCGCCTTCGGGGTGAAAGGGTTCAAGGCCAGCCTCGCCGGTTTCGTGAACCTGTCGGGTGATTTCGGCATCAAGAAGGTCGGCACGGAGATCGTCGCCGTCGGCGATAACGTCACGGCCAGCCTCGAAGCCGGCACGGGTACCTACGTCCGCCTGGAAGACGCCGAGTTCGGCCTGATCACCGGGGGCGGCAAGACAGTGTTCGAACTCTCCAACGGCTCCTTCGGTGCGGCCATCGCCGGCCTGGAGCTCATGAGCGCCGACGAGGTGATCGTCCAGTACGCGAACGCCTCCGGCGAGGTAGCCGCCGACACCACCATCTCCGTCGTCGGCATCGACTACACCTTCAGCCAGGCGATACAGCACAATACCGTGGCCTTCGGTGTCAAGGGCTTCAGCGCGGATGTGGCCGGCTTCGTCGGCCTAAGTGGCGATTTCGGGTTCAAGAAACAGGGCAGCGACATCTTCGTCGTCGGAAACGACGTCACCGCCTACATGAATGCCGGCCCCGTGGCCAGCGTCTCCATGACCCATGCAGACTTCGCGCTCATTACCGGGGGCGGCAAGACCGCCTTCGAGATGAAGGACGGCGAATTCGACGCCAACCTGCTCGACCTGGCCAGCGTCTCCGCGGACAGCGTCATGGTGCAGTTCACCAACGCCGGCACGACCGTCGCGGCCGGCACCAAGGTCAGCGTCGGCTCCATCGAATACGAGTTCGAAGAGGCGATCGCCGCCAATACCGTGGCCTTCGCCGTCAAGGGCTTCAGTGCCAGCGTGGCCGATTTCGTCACCCTCACCGGCGACCTCGGCTTCCGCAAGAGCGGCGAACAGATCGTCGCGGTCGGCAACAGCGTCTCTGCATCGCTCGATGCCGGCGCCCTGGCCAGGCTCAGTGTCACCGGGGCCTCCTTCGGCCTGGTCATCTCGGGTTCCAAGACCGCCTTCGAGCTCTCCGAAGGGAGTTTCTCCGCCGAGATCGCCACCCTCGCCTCAATCAGTGCCCGGGAGGTGTTCGTGCAGTACACCTCGGCCGGCACCTCCATCACCAAGGGGGATTCGATCAGCATCGGCCCGGTTGCCTATACTTTCAAGGAGTCGGTCGGGGCCGACACGGTGGTGTTTGCGGTCAAGGGCTTCAGCGCCAACGTGGCAGAGTTCGTCACGCTCACCGGCGACCTGGGATTCAGGAAAGACAGCAGCGGCACGATCGTCGCTGTCGGCAATAACGTCGGTGCTTCGCTTGGCGTCACCGGCGTGGCAAGCTTCAGTTTGAGCGGCGCCAGCTTCGGCATGTTTGTCGACGGTGACCTGATGGGCTTCGAACTCACCGGCGGCAAGCTCGACGCCGAGATTGCCGGGCTGGACCTCCTTCCCTTCGACTCGGTCGCCGTGCAGTTCACCAATGAGTACACCAGCATCAAGAAGGGCAAGAAGCTCAGCGTCGGCGAGGTCGGCTACACATTCAGCCAGTCCATCGCGGCCGATACCGCAGCCTTCGCCATCTACGGCTTCAACGTGAACCTGTACGACGTCATCCAGCTCAAGGGCGACTTCGCTTTCGGCAAGATCGGCGATGAGATGTTCTCCGTGGGCGAACATGTAACCGCCGCCATCGATACCGGCGTGGCCTGGGTCAAGCTGACCGACGCCGACATGGGCATGGTGTTCAACTCCGGCGGCTTCGGGATCGAGACCTCGAACGGCAAGTTCTCGGCGGGCATCGAGTACCTCGGGGACGTCGTCGCGGATTCGGCCATGTTCCAGTTCACCAAGGACGCACCGGGGATCGAAAAGGGGCGCACCGTCAACCTCGGCGGCCTGAGCTACACCTTCGCCTACGGGCTGCTCGGCGACAAGGGCGACTGGACGGTCGGCTTCGACACCACGAACCTGAGGGCAAACATCTTCGACGTCGTGCACATCAACGGCGACCTCGGCTTCACCTATTCCGGCGGCGAGCTGATGGCCCATGCCAGCGGCTTCAACATGGACTTCAGCCTGGGCGACCAGTTCACCGCGGCGATCGAAAATGCCGATTTCGACCTCAGCTACGGCCAGGAGCTCAAGTTCAAGATCGCCGGCGACCTGACCCTGTCGGCATTCGACTTCATCGACTTCACCTACCATGTCGACCTGTCGCAGGAGTTCTTCAACGTCACCCTCGACGACGGCAGCAAGGCATCGGTCGCGTTGATGACCTTTGCCGAAGAGGGCTTCGACTTCTTCGCCGGGATCAACGGCGTCGGCTTCGAGATCGAGGACGCCGATTTCGGACTCGGCGTCGCCATCCAGCTCTCCGATCCGACCCAGTTCTGGATCACCGCGAAGGCAAGCGCAAAAAAGGTCGGCTTTGTCGGCCTGGATCTCCTCGACGTATCGGCGCAGCAGATGGATGTGGTCATCAACACCACCTCCTTCAACGGCCGCTCCATCGACTATTCGGCCGACCCGCTGACCCTCGTCCAGGGCTTCGGGGTCAAGGTCGGCGACCTCGACCTCGGTTCAGGAGATGCGACCTCGATCGTGTTCGACATGAAGGGCGAGACGGTGAAGGTTGCCGGAGACCTGTCGGTCAACATCCTCGATGTCATGGTGGTCGAAGGCTCCTTCGCCTTCGAAAAGTCGATACAGGAGGTGACCCTGGAAAGCGGTGACACGACGACGGTCAACGCATTGACCTTTACTGCGGAGGACGCCACCGGATTCGTCGGCTTCAACTACGGAGAGGATGACGAGTTCGGGTTCAAAGCGAAGGGGATCGACTTCGGTCTGGGGATCTTCTCCGATCGCCAGGACAGCGCCCGCAATTGGGTCATGATGCAGGGGCACGTGGATACCTTCGGCTTTGTTGGTATCGATGCAGTCAAGCTTGAGGCCACCAACCTCGATTTCAGCTACTACAAGCTGCCAACAGACAAGGTCAAGATCGACCTCTCCAAGTCCGACATCAGCTTCGGCGACCTGTCGCTCGAGTTCGACCCCGGCACTCTTTCCCCCGGCAAGGGAAGCATCTTCAGCTTCAACGCCACGTTCAATGTCGACATCTACGGCCTGTTGAAGGCCACCGACGATTTCGAACTGGTCCTGGAGTTCGACACCCTCACGTTGAGCGACGGCAACTCCGTGGAGGTCACTTACTTCACCCTGGCCTATACCGACATCGACATTTTTGCCGGCGTCGGCGACCGCAACAACGGCGGCGTCGGCCTGGCCATCGACAACCTCGACTTCGCCCTCGCCCTGGTCTACAGCCCCACAGTCTCCGAGTACTGGGTCACCCTCAAGGGCAGCACCGACTATGCAGGCCTGATCGGCATCCCGGGTGTCGAGCTCCAGGTGCAGAAGGTCGAGGTGCTCGTCAACACGGCAGACTCCAAGGGACGGGTCATCGACTACAAGGCACAGAACCTGGTGATCCCCACCGGCATCGGCGGCAACGTCGGCGGTATTTCGGGTAGCGTTGGCGGCAACGGCGACAGCATCACGCTCGATATCGACGGCAAGCAGGGCGAGGTGATGCGCATCGACCTCGGCGGCGCGCTCTTCAGCATCTCGAAATTCGTCTACCTCTCCGGCGACATCTCCTTCGCCATGGGTTCCAAGGACGACCTGGTCATCGAGGGGGCGGGCCTGGGTTCCTCCTTCAAGGAGACGAGCAAGTTCCAGTACATCTCGGTGATGGGTGCCAACCTCAAGGCCTTCGTCGGCGTCGGCACTCCCTATTTCGGGGTGGGTGAGCCGGATGCGGTCGGCATCTATGCCCGCAACGTCGATTTCGCCTACGTTAGCTACAAGAACGACGACTACAAGCTGCAGACCCTCCAGCTTGATATCGAAGAGGCGGGCCTGGTCGGCCTCGACGGCCTCCTCGAGGCGACCCTGAAAGGGGTGACCGTGCAGATGAACAGCGGCAAGGCGAGCGACGGGACTTCCACGCCGTACGTCGACTACAAGGCATCTTACGGTGATGGCGGCATGCAGCTCAAAACCCTGGGCGGCGACACCATCACCCTTGCGTTCGACAAGGAGATCGAAATTGCCGCACGGGTGGAAGATGCCCATATCAACATAGCGGGCTTCCTGCAGCTCGATGGCTCCCTCGCCTTCTCGAAGGGGACGACCTACGAAATGGTGGCGGTCAAGACGGGCGCCCTGTCCGAGTTTGGCGTTCCGGAGACCATCGTCCACGACATCGAGGTCATGACCATCGGCGGCTACAACCTCAGCGGCTTTGCCGGTGTCGGCGGCCCAGAAGAGGGTGTGGGCCTGAAGCTGACAGGTGCGACCTTCGGTGTCGCCGTCATGAAGGCCTCCGGGTTTGCAGGAATCGATCTGCCGCAACAGGTGAAGAATGCCATGCCGACCTACATCGCCGCCAAGGCCACCGTGGCAAGTGCGGAACTGGTGGGGATGGATCCGATCCTCGAGGCCAGGCTCGAAGGGGTGGAGATCAACATCAATACCAGTTCGTGCTCGATCATCCCGCCGCAGCTGGCGCTGGTCCTGCCTATGCCATATGTCGACTTCGACAACCTGATCAACACCAACCCGCTGACGGGCCACTGGGATTCCAAGGGGCTGATGGTCGACACGGGCAACGATGCCCATCCGGTGTACCTCGATTTCGGCGATGAGATCATCCAGGCGAAGGTGGCCTATTTCGAGGGCGATGTCGCTGGTATCCTGCAGGTTGCCGGTTCGATGGCCTTCACCAAGCATGGCGGTGAGAGCGTCACCCTCGCCAACGGTACGACGAGAAGCGTGACGTCGCTGGCCGTGGGGATGTCGAACGTCTACGGCTTTGCCGGCATCGGCGGCTACTGGGGCGAGAATCCGGAGACCAATAAGATCGACGGTACCGTCAAGAACAGCAGCGCCTTCGGCCTTGCGGTCGAAGACCTCGACCTTGGCGCGGTATTCATGCTCGACACCGATATCACCAATCCCGCGGTCTACTTCGCTGCGGACGTCGACCTGTCGAAGGCCGGCCTGGTGGGAATCGACGGCATTGAAGCTGAGTTCAGCAACGTCATGCTCGAGATCAACCAGACGATCAGCGCCGACGGTGCGGTGGTCGACTTCTCCAAGTCTACCCACCAGCTTGCGGACGGCACGACCAAATCCGGCTACCTGATCGAGACCGGGGACGCCACCAACCCGATCATCCTCGAGTTCGACGAACGCATCATCCGGATCCAGGGCGAAGCGAAGTTCAACGTCTTCGAGCTGATGAAGCTGGACGGCGTGTTCGAGCTCAAGCTGACCGACGAGGAGTTCAACCTCTTCATCGACGCATCGGCACAGATCGGCCCTGACGGCTTCGGCCTCTCGGTCGAAGAGGCGCAGGTCCTGCTGGTCGTCAATGGCGACGGCCTCGCCGCCAGGGCGTACCTCAAGAACGCGAGCATCGGCATCGGGCCCGTGGTCGAACTGACGGTCAACGAGATGGAACTGATCGTGAACACGACCGGTAAAAACGTGGTTTACGAGGTCCCTGAGGAGTTCCAGGAGCGCATGGGAAGCAGCACGATCACCATCTCGAACATTCCTCCGGACAAGACGATACCCCAGGATTTCTACTTCTCGCTCGCGGGGAACGGCGACCTTGACATCCTGAGCGGTATGCTCACGATGCATGGGGATTTCTCCATCCTGCTGGGAAGCAGCCAGAGCGAGATCAACCTGACGATGACCATCGACTACCCGATCCTGGAGCCACGAACGGTCACAGGAACACTTGGGATCGTCCCTGAAGGAATCTACGGCAGCCTCGAGATGGGGGGGACCGGCAGGGATTCCGTGCTGATCGACGGGGGCATCTTCACCATTACCGGCAGTTTCGTCCTGCAGATCAACACCACCTCGGAAACGCAGAAGGTGCGGGGCCGCGACAAGGACGGCAATTTCTACGACGCCCAGGGCAATCCCAACCTGGTCGAGGTTGACCCGCAAATGCTTCGGATCTCAGGCAAGGCAGGGATCGAGCTCGGGCCGCTCTCGATGGAGGGCGTAGCCGACCTACTGATCGACCGGAACGGCATCCAGGCGGCGCTGGCCATGACACTGGACCTTGGGGCGTTCGGTTCGGTTGGCATCAGCGGCGCGGCGGCCATAGGTCTTGATTCCAGTGGCGCCACGTTCTTCGCCATGCGGGTGGCCGCAGACGTCAGCCTGGGCGTCTCGGTCATCGGCATCAACGCCCATGCCCTTATCCAGGTGAACACCAGCAGCCAGGCCTACACCACCCTGCTGGGGGATACGATCGCCGGCAACACCATCTTCGACATGTCGCTTGCCGGCCAGCTCAAACTGCTGGCGTTCGGCGTTGATTTCACGGGCAGGATGAGCATCGTCAACTCGGTCTTCAAGCTCGAGTTCGACGGCAGCCTGAACTTCTTCAACGTGCTCAAGGTCGACGTCGGGGGCTTCGTCAGCTCCGACGGCAAGTTCGAGATCCGCGGCAAGTCGGAGATCAACATCTACCTTGGCCCGCTGCACCTGAATGCGGGCATGAGCATCCTGTTCAGCAGCCAGCCACGCTTCGCCGGTGCGGCATGGGGCTCGCTCGACTTCGAGCTCGACCTCGGGCTCTTCGAGATCGACTTCACCCTTGCGGGCTTCAGGGCGGAGATCGACATCACTCCGGCGAGCGCCTACCTTGCAGCCCGCGTCACGGTGATGGGCATCTCGGTATCCGGCAGCTACATGTGGCGCTGGGGCGCACCGCCCGTCATCAGCCACCTCGACGGCGACACGCTCTACCTGAACATGGGTGACAGCTCCGGCCGCTACGGGAGCGGCACCCTCTACGACGACATCGTCCACGAGGCCTACAGCATCGAGGAGAATTACGATAAGAACGGCAAGGACCTGGGGACCTTCACCGTCAGGTCACTGGGGCAGTCCATCACCTATAGCTCATCTTCAGTCAAGAAGATCGTGGCACGTGGCGGGTCCGGCAACGACTCGATCTATGTCGGCAAGGGGGTCACGGCGCAGCTTGATTTCGAAGGCGGCGAAGGCAACGACAGCTTCCTCATCCTCGGCGGAACCGCCGACAGCATCATCAGCGGCGGGGCAGGCAAAGACGAATTCGCCGCAGGAGACGAAGCGAAGGGCACCTTCCTCGGCGGGGACGGCAACGACAAGTTCTCCGGCGGCGAAGCGGGCGACGTCATAGACATGGGCCTCGGCAACAACTTCATCAACTCCGGAGGCGGCGCCGACGTCATCCGCGTCGTCGGCAACGACACGGTCGATGCGGGATCGGGGGACGATACCATCCTGCTCGCCGCCGGCGGTTATCTCGACCTCAAGGCGGGGGCCGGTGAGGATTCCCTCTACCTCGGCAGCTTCAGCAAGCCGGAATTCAATGCAGCCCAGGCACTCTTCACCTCGACAGCTCCGATCCAGCTCAACGAGAACCAGCTGGTCGTGAAGGCCGACGGCCTCGGTATGCGGACGGTAGATTTCGACGAAAGCCTCGAGCAGGTCGTCCTGCACGACAAAGCCGACACGACGACCATCAAGACGGGCGTGACGTCAGGCCTTAAGGCGAGCTGGCATTGCACTGATCTCATCCTTGACGCCGATGGCCTGATCGACGTTACGGCGGCCAACTTCCTTGCCCCCGATGCCCTGCTGAGCATGGCGGGTACCGGCATACATGGCACCCTGAACACCCAGGTGGCCGAGCTTTCGGTGGTCAATCGCGGGACATCGGCAACGGCGGAGGACCATGATATCGTCCTCCGCGAGGCTGACGACCTCTCGATCGTCGCCGCCGGCCGCACTTACGGCGGGCTTTACGCGGCGCACGGAGCCGTCGACGTCCGCCTTGCCGCCCGCGAAGCCGAGCTGACGCTCGACTCAGGGAGGATCTATGCCGGTGACGGCAAGAGCATGAGCTTCCGGGCCGACGATATCGATTTCGCCTCCGGGAACAACATGGTCTCGGGCACCGGTACCTTGTCGATCCGCACCATGTGGGACGACCAGAACTACCGCATCGGCGGGGCTGGTCAGTCGCGCTTCGGGGCGGACCGATCCCCCGGCGCCAACACCGGTTTCATGGAGCTCGGCATGCGGGACCTGTCGGCGCTGGCCGACGGCTTTGCCTCCATCGCCATCGGTCATGACTACGCGGGCGGGACCATGCAAATCGGCGACGTCGAGGATGCCTCGGTCGGTACGTATACTTTCAGCGCGCGTCTCGACGACTTGACGACCTTCATCGCGGACACGATCACCATTACCGGCGACGTGCAGTCCAGCGTGCTGCTGACTCTCAACGCACGGGCCCTCGAGGTGCAGCGCCAGAACAACCGCAACCCTCTGGGTGCCCCCGATTCAGGCCTCCGCGCCCCCGTGCTTGACATCAACGTCCGTGAGCAGATGCTGCTCACCGGCTGGGTGATCGCCGACAACGCGGTCTATATCGACATCACCGCAAGCACCGGCAAGGGCGGGTTCGTCACCTACGGCAACGAGATCAACAGCTTCACCGCCGACAAGGGGAGTACGCTGCAGACCCTTGCCTCGAACAGTCTTGTCCAGCTCACCACCAGCCATTCGGTCTACAGCGCGACGGGCATTTACGCCGGCGTGAACCAGGGGACGAACGCCTCGATCGTCATCGACGCGGGTACCGGCTTCACGCTGCTCGAGGGCGGCACGGTGGCGACACGTTACGACGGCGGATCGATCACGATCGACGCAGGCTCCTACATCCACATCCTCGGCGGCAGCGCGGTGGTTTCCGGCGCCACGATGAAGGAGGTCATCGACGTGGTCAACGACAATACCGCGACGACGATGACCAGCTTCTCCGCAACCATCGGCACCCACAAGCTGACCGGTGCGAATGTCAGCGGTGCTACAAGCGGCGAAAGCCTGGCCCTGCTGATGCAGGCCGCGATCCGCGCACTTGATGCAGAGCTGTCTACGGTCTCCGTCACCTACGCCAACGGCAAGCTTATCATCGAAGACAGCCAGAACCGCCCCATCAGCGGGGTAACCCTGATGGCCGGAGCCGTCAGCTACACCAGCAGCACCTCCTACGTGCTCACCGGTAGCGGATCCACCATGACCTTGCTCACGACCGGCGAGATGACCCTCGCGGGTTCCCTGACGGCCGCAGGTGAGATGACCCTCAAGGCATCCGAAGTGCAGGATCCCTTCGCCGACTACTTCAACAACCTGCCGGGCACGGTCCTTGCTTCAGAGTCGACCGACACGAAGGTTGCCAACATTCTCTCCGGGCTTTCCAACCGGACGGTTGCCTCCGATCTGTCGGCCCTTTTCACGGGTGGCTCGTTGTCGCTCACTGCTGGCAGCGCCGTCCTTACCTCGGTGGCCAACTATATACCGTTCGCTTCGCTGCCTGACGCGACCAAGAGCCAGATCGCTGCGTCGAAGGGGTACACCACCTTCGCCACCGGCGGCTACTTCAATGCGGAGACCGGCGCGTTCTTCACCACCATCAGCGATGGCCCGGTCGTCGGCTACACCATCAACGATATCGCCTGGGGATCTGTGGCCAAGCCAGCCTCAGGCACCCCGTTCGCTTCGCTGACTGCCGCCCAGCAGACCGTGATCGCGCAGTCCCTCGGCTACACGCGTTACGCAGGGACGGTCTATTACAACGCCAATGCCGCCTCTGGCGAGGAGGTGAAGACCGGGTTCCTGCAGGGGGTCTCCGCCGACTACGACAACAACCTGGTCAACTGGAGTGCCGCAGGGGTTGCTGCACCGGCAGCAGGGACCGCCTTCAAGGACCTCACCGTCGCGCAGAAGCTCGTTGTCGCCAATAGCCTCGGCTACCTTTACGACTACGGACTGATCCCTGCAGAGGCATGGTCGGCCCAGCCGTTCGACTACAGCACCATCTCGATGAACGAGTGGATCGCGGCCTCCAACCTGAACTTCGCTGTCGCCATTTCGGCCGACCAGTGGGGCAGTGTCGAAAAACCGCTCTCCGGCACCGGCTACGACAACCTGACCGAAAAGCAGAAGGCGGTCGTCGACAAGGTGGTGAGCTTCGTGCCATCGCAGACCGAGAGGCTCACGCTCAGCGACAGCTTCACGGCCGGCGATGTGGTGAAGATCACGATCGCGGGCGTCGAGGTCTCCTATACCGTGCAGGCGGGTGATGCCGCTGCTGACGTCGCCGAAGGACTGGCGGTTGCGGTAGGCGGCAAGCAGAGCCTGTCGGGCATCGCCACGGCGACCAATGCCGGAAGTATCGTCCGCGTCAAGGGAACCCCCTCGGCGGCGATGTTCACCTTCACCACGGGGGACGACCGCATCGCGGTCGAGACCAACCCGTTCGACGAACTCTCCTACGACCAGCAGCTCCTGGTGGCGGACAGGCTCCGCCCCTCGCTGCAGACGCAGTACAAGGAGCTCACGGCGTCGCAGAAGCAGGCTGTCGTCACCGCTATCGAAAAATTCGAAGCCGATGCCGCAAAAGTTGTCGCTGAAGGGAAAACGACGAAGTATAAGACCGAATACTTCAACTTCGCCGCAAATCCTGGCAGGAAGGTGGTGTCGAGCTTCACCGAAGGGGTGATTACCGACTACGTCAACAGCGAAGTCAAATGGGGCACAGGTGGCGCGCCGGACGCTTCGACCGATTTCGCCGGACTGACCCAGGCCCAGAAGGATATCGTCGCCCACTCGCTTGGCTACGACCGTTACGACGGCCTGCACTTCTTCAACGCCGCCGCGGTGGTTTCCGAAGTCTGGGTCACCGGCTTCACCGAGGGCGGTGGGGCGTTCGACCTGAGCACCATGGACTGGGGCGGCGTGCCGACTCCTGCGACAGGCACCACCTTCGAGCAGCTCACTACCGCCCAGCGCAACGTCGTGCTCGACACGCTCGGCTACAACATCGTCGACCAGGAGGTCTACGTCAACGCCGACGGCACCGTGAAGGCCGGGTTCGTCGAAGGCAAAGGCACCGGGACCGACTACGACACGACCACCTTCACCTGGGGCAAGGTTGCTCCGGTGGCGCCGGGAACCGCGTGGGGCGACCTCGCCCTCGACCAGCAGGAGCTGATCCTGAAGACGCTCAACTACTCGCGATGGAACGGCCTGGTCTTCCATAATGCGGCCAGTGCGACAGCTCCGTACCGGCTCTCCTTCGTCGAAGGTGATGGCAAGGACTACTCCAATGCGACGATCACCTGGAACCGGCTTGAAAACGGCATCCCCGTATCCGGCACGGCGCTTTCCGCCATGGACGCCGTGCAGAAATCGATGGTGCTCGAGCAGTCGGGCTTCGTCGAGTACAGCACCCCGGTCTATTACAAGGCCACCGCCGATACCGGGCAGAAGCTCGTGACCTCCTTTACGGTCGATTACTCCAACAAGGCCGATGCCCCGAGCACGCCGACCAAGCGCTGGCTCCTCTCCGACGGCACCAACGAGTACCTTATCTACGCCTACGATGCGACCAACGACGGCACCATAGACCAGATCCAGGTCCAGGAGCCGCACGTGCTGATCGGCCAGCGTGGCGCGGGTTTCCTCTTGACCGGCACGATCACCACCCTGCAGGACAATTCGGACTTCACGGTCGATGTGAAGGACGATGCCATCGTCAGCGGCGGCAGGATCTACCTCTACGGCGAAGGCTCCGACCTGAGCATCGCATCCGACCGCAGCGTCTTCTGGCAGGGTGAGGCCGAGATCAACGGCGACATCACCCTAACAGGCAGGGGATCGCAGGGGGCAGGCATGCCGCTCGACGGCGTCAGCGTCTATGTCCATGCATCCTCCACCCTCTCAAGCATTGCTCCTGGCAGCAACATCACCATCACCGGCAAGGACGACGTCGAACTCCATGGCGCGGTTCTGGCCGGAGCGGAACGGAGCAGCACGGGCACGACCTACCTCGGCCCGGATTCGACGGTCTACGTCGAGGCCGGCGAGCAGATCCTGGTCAACAACGCCGTGTCCGCGGCCAAGTCGGTGATCCTCAGGACGACCGACGGGCCGGGTTCCGACGACAACCATATCGCGGTCTGGCTTGATACGGTGGCAGGACTGAGCGCTGCCGGCTGGACGAGCGACTGGAGCGGCGGCCTGGTCGAGATCGATGCGGTCGGCGGGGTGACCATCGGCGGCATGGTGCTGTCTGGCGGGACCGTTTCGCAGACCTTCAATGGCAGCGGCCGGCTGACCGGGGAGACGATCACCTGGAGCAACGAGCTGTCGAGCGTGGTACTCAACGCCACGGGGCAGTTGAATCTTGGTGTCGACACCCTGGCGTTGAGCGGCAACACGGTCGAACTCGGGGCGCGCATCCGCGCGAGCCAGTCGGTCACCCTGACCGGCGGGGCGAACTCCGACCATATCGGCGTCCGCCTGCCCGATACGGCGGTCGTCGCAGTCGCCAACCCCGACGGCGTCATCAGGATCGATGCGGCACAGGACGCATGGCTCATGGGCCAGCTGGTAGCCGGCGGCAAGGTGGTCGACAGCTACGATACGAGAGGGTACTACCTTGGCAGCACGCTCTCCACCTTCTCCGGCGACTCGGCGATCTACATCGACGCCGACGAGCAGATCCGGCTTGGCCGCGACCTGCTTGCCGGCAAGACCATCCAGGTCAGGGGCGGCATCAGCAGCCACACGGCGACCGCAGACGACCCGTGGGCCGACGAAGGGGTCGTGATCGGCGGCAACGTCCACCTCAAGACCTGGCAGGAGTTCAGCACCATCAGCCTCTCCGGTGGCGGGGATATGTCCGTGCTGACCCCGGCCTGGACGCAGGAATTGACAGCCGACGGCTTCGCCCAGTATGCAGACGGGGACATCAGCAGCGACGTCAGCTTCAGCATGAAGGTCGTCGACGCCAGCAACGCCGTTTTCAAGACGGTCACCCTGGCGGCCAGCGCGACCACCGGCAACCACGGCCTGGGTTACCTCGTCTCCGACCTGCAGGCGGCCATCGACACCGCCTTCTCCTGGACCGCGTCCACCCGCAAGGTGACCGTCCGCCTCAACGACGGGCGCCTCATGCTGACCGGCAACTACGAGATGCAGATCGCGTTGCTGGCTTCAGGCGGCGCGCAGCGCCTCGGCTTCACGCAGATCGCAGACAACGGCGCGACGAGCGGCCCGAAGACCTCCTCCCGCGGCTACGCCATCGACGCCAGCGGCAGGGGTTCCTCAGTCACCCTCGGCAATGCGAACGCGCCATCCGGAGCCATGAGCATCGCCGGTGCCATCAGGGGCTACCAGGCGGTGAACCTCAACGCCAAGCCGGTCAACACCGGCGGCTCTGCGGTCTCCTTCCTTGCCACCAGCCTGATCGAAACCCTTGACGGCTCGATCGTGATGAACCCTGCGGGCGCCGTCACGATCGAAGGCGACTTCATCGCCAGGGGTTCCGGCTCGAACATCGTCATCAACGGCAGCGGAACCCTTGCCCTCAAGGGGAACCTTACCGCCCAGAACGACATCATCATCACCGCCGGAACGACGGTGCGCGACGCTGAGGTCAGCATCCGGACCTACGGTACCAGCACCTTCACCACTCTCGGCACAGGCACCAGGATAGTCATCGCGGGCCTCAACGACGTCATCATCGACAGCGTGGTCGGCCGGGGCAGCAGCCTGGCGCAGCTTGACGTGGGCTCGGTATCTGGCGACCTGACCATCGGTTCCGCATCCGGCTGGCTCGAGACCGCAGGCACGGCGACGCTTTACGGCCAGAACGTCGACGTCAAGGGCGTCGTGCGCACCAACGCCCCGACCGCCGCAACCTACGACTACGAGCTCAGTATCGCGGCGGAGCAGGACGTGACGCTTGAGGGCGCGGTTGGTGTCGCAGGGTCGATGCTCGTCGACGCCGGCGACGATATCATCATCAAGGGAATGGCCCTGAGCGCCCAGCGGAGCGGGCACAAACTCGAACTCGTCGCAGGGGACGCCATAACTATCGGAGGCACGGCATCCGGTACGGCGACCATCCTCGAAGCCGATGCACTCCTCTCGCTGGAAGCCGGCGGCCTGGTGACCCTCTACGAGAACGCCCAGCTCTACAGTTCGGGCAACGGCAGCGAGATTTCGGTCGCAGGGGCGGAGATCGAGGCCCGCGGCACCATCAGGGCGGGCGCCGACCATCCGTTCACTTACAATCCGGCGAGCGCAAGCATGGCGTTCGCCGAAGCGGCTACGGTCACCTACACCGGCAAGGACGCAACACTCACCCTGAAGGCGGACCGGCAGATCACCGTCGGAAACCTGACCAGCGGATTCGGCGGCGTGCTTTTCGCCACGGGCACCATCGACGTCCAGAGCGGCGCATCGACTGCAGGTACCGGCTACGCCATGAGCTCCGCCAGCCAGGTCAAGGTCGATGCGACCGGCTACGGCACCTGGTCAGACACCACGGTGGACGCCTCCGGATGGAAGGTGGTCGCGGGCGTGACCTACCGCATCGCCATCGGCAGCGATACGGTGAGTTCGACCGCCACAGACAGCAGCACCATCACGACCATCCTCGCCGACCTGGCTTCGCAGATCGGCCAGCTTTCAGGCGGCGGCACCACCGCGGTACGCACCGGCGACATCCTGACCCTGACGGGCAGCAGTGGCGCCCTGGTCAGCGCGACGGTGACGGCCACGACCGGTACGCTCTCCGGCGCGACGTTCACGGCCAGTGCGGTTCCCGCCGTTGGCACGGCTACCGTTTCCGGCGCTACGATCGATACCACCGGCTGGACCATCGTCTCCGGGGCCCGCTATACCGTTACGGTTGGCTCGGCCTCCTACTCCTTGACCGCGGCCAAGGACTACACCCGCGCCATGGTTACCGAGGAGCTGGTGCGCCTCATCAAGCAGGGCGCCCTCTACTCGGCATCCAGCTCTGGCAACGTCATCACCGTCAGCGATTACGGTTCGGCCGCCATTTCGGCAGCCGCCACGGCCAGTGCCGGATCGGCCACGGTCACGCAGGGCAACAGCACCCTGCTTGCAGACGGCCAGCTGTCGATCGTCTCTGACGGCGACATCCTGCTGCACGGTTCGGTCAGCACCGTCGACGCCGGTTCGGACATGTACGTGCGTTCACGCTCCATGATCGACGTTGGCGGCCTGGTGACGGCCAACGACACCCTGACGCTTCGGGCCGGAATCGATACCACGGGAGTCGGCATCTCGGTCCAGCTGCTCGTTCTCAACAACGGTTCCTATGTATCGGGCGGCACGCTCGACACAGCCTCCGGCGGCACGCTCGACATCCAGGCGATCGACAGCATCAGCGTGGCGGGTGTGCTCGGACAGAAGGGCGTCGCAGGTGACCTCGGCCTGGCAAAGGTCGGCACCATCAGCATCGAATCGCTCTCCGGAGACGTGAACCTCTTGCGCAACACCAACGTCAGGGATAGTCTGACCGTCGAGGGCAACAGCATCGGGGTGCTCGCCGGCAGCTACGTCTACGCAACCGGCGCGGCATCGCAGCTCTACCTGCACGGCCGAGATTCGTTGCTCCTCTCGGGCCGCTCCGTTTCCCCGGCGCTCGATCCGGCCATCGCGAAAGCTGCAAACCTCGTGCATCTGGTCTCTCCTGAGATCACGGTCAACGGCACCGTCGAAATCACCAGCCTTACCGGCAGGGCGCTCTTCAGCGCAGGTACCTCCCTTGCCATCGGCGGCACCGTCGTCTCCAAGGGGAACATCGACCTGCATGCCGGCGTCGACATGGCGTGGACCCGTGCACAGATGGAGGGCACCGTGACCCGCACCGACCTTTCCGGCGGTTCGATCGTCATTGGAGGCCAGGGGCTGCTGCAGGCCGTCGGAACCGTCTCGATGCTGGCCGGCGGCAACGTCTCGCTCGATGCGGACGCGAATGTCGCCTCGGTCGAAACCGTCCTGGTCCCGACCTATGTGACCACGGAAAAAGAGGTCCAGGTTGTCGTCGATACCGTCAAGGTTGCTGACGGCTTCGTGCTGGTGCCCGAGGTTACCTGGGTGCCGACGCAGATCACCGAGCAGGTGGGTACCGACCTCGTGGTGGTCGGCAGCAAGTACGAGACCATGGACGTGACTCTCTCGCAGATTGGTTACTACAATCCGAACGCACCGGACAACCGGAAGTTCGTCGAGGTGCTGATCGAAGGGGTCCACTACCTTAACGACCCAACCCGGAAGAACTCCGCGCCGAGCTACGCCGTGCTGGTCGACTGGACCAAGGCGGGCAACGAACAGGTGCCGATCCGTACCGCCACGTCGGTTACGGGCGATTACACCAGCGCAAACTACAAAGGGTTCCAGCAGCTCTCCGACGCGCAGAAGTGGGCGGTCTTCAACTCGACCGGCTACATGCCGATCTACCAGTTCAGCTATAGCAACTGGGCGCTCAACCAGACCATCAACGGCACCGCCAGCGCACTCAGCGAAGGGTACGTTGGCAGTGACGGGGTTGCTTTGGCCCCCGACTGGAAGAACAACTCCAAGGAGGTCTTCTACGTCGACGTCGCCAACTGGCGCGACAAGTACATCCTCATGCCCGTCGGCGCACAGGAGGCGATCCTCAGCGTTGCTTCGAAAGGCGAGGCGAAGTACCTGACCGGCGATGCCTCGATGGATGGATCCAACGGGGGCACCTGGAATACCCTGGACGTCGTGTCGAATCCCACGGGCGAGTATGTCGGGCAGTACAAGGAGTCCGGCAATGTGTTGTATACCCAGAAAGATTCGGCATTTACCTCAAATACGGTCCAGGGGGGCACCGACCTCGACGGAAAGCCTGCGTCCTGGTCGGTCACCTATTCGAACAACGGCCAGCGGGCCTACCAGCTTTCGAATGGGCTCTCGACGACCTATGCGAATCCGCTGAGCTCGTTCACCCTGAACCAGACCCCGGACTGGGCTCTTGATGCCACCACCCCGGTTTATGGGACGGATAGCCTGAACACCGCCTCCGCCGCGTCGACCGACGGAAACATCAACTGGGTCAACTGGACCTCTTACACCCAGAGGGACGGCCAGAACAGCACGGGTACCGGTTCTGCAGGCGGGGTCACCGTAAACTTCTCCGGCGAGGGGTACTACTTCGACAATGGAGGGAAGTCCTGGACCTCCGGCAACTACACTGGCTCTGGGGTCAACAACTCTCCGGGTGCCTCTTCGTCCACCAATCACTACATCGCCTTCTGGGGCGGGGTCCAGACGGGCAAGATCACCTTCTCGCAGGCGGTCGTCAACCCGGTGATGGCCGTCATGAGCCTCGGCAACGGCGGCGACGGCGGTGCCCTTTGGTTCGGGGAAGAGGACTTCACGGTCGTTACGGGCAATATCGGAGGAGGATGGGGGTCCGGATACCTTGTCGAACAGGATGGCGGCTGGGTTTCAAACGTGGGGGAAGGCAACGGCGTCATCCGGTTCAACGGGGTCTATACCGAGATCGACTGGGCGATCGCGGACACCGAGCGTTTCGGGTGTTTCACGATAGGGTTCGACGCGGTCGCTTCTGGCACCGGCGGGCAGCGCTCGACGAACATCGTCTCTGCGTCGCAAAGCTATTTGGATGAACTTGCCAACAACACGCAGTCCATCACCTATAACGGCATCTCGAAGACCATCGCCGACCAGCCTGTCGGATATGCGCAGGGCACGCAGGACTGGTGGTACCCCTCGGGCAGGGTGTGGGACGACAATTACTATCAACCGGGCGACGAGGGCTCCGGCCTCATCTACAACTGGGGTTACCTTCCGTTGAACGATACGGTGGACTCCATCGATCTCTATAGCAATGCCCACCATATCAAGGTCTGGTACCACTACGACTGGAACAGCAGGACCTATACCTTCATGCCGGGCAACACCGGGGTCGAAGCCGACGGCGACGTACCGAGCGTCGATGCGGCCACCGGAAGCAGCGACTGGGGGGACAATATGTCCATGTACGTCGTGTACGGCTATCGATACGAGGATTTCCACAACTACGGCTACAACTGGGTCTCGAAGTGGAGCCCGATGTATGACCAGCGCATCCAGCTGAGCTATTCACTGTCGACCCAGGCGGAGGATATCTACGATTACCGGCCGGTCTACAAGACCAGCACCCAGATGGTGAAGGTCGAGAACATGAAATCGGTCACCGTCTGGAAAGACCAGCCCGTCTACGCCACCCAGGTCGAACTGGTCACCGACGTCAGTTATTCAGCGGTTGCGGGCAGGAGCAGTTTCGGGGCCGCCGATTCGGTCACGGCGAGGAACATCACCATCGATGCCGGCGGCGACGTCGCCATCAGCGGTAAGATGTCGGCGAGCGCAAGCCTCGAGGTCGATGCCCTCGGGCAGTTCTCCCTGCAGGGCACGACGCAGAGTTCCGGAGGCACCTCCCACCAGATCACCTCCACCCTGCAGGCCAACGTGCTCGACCTCTACTCCGCAGGCACCATGCTGCTGGACGATTCGGCAAAGCTGGCTGCCTCGAAGACGTCGTCACAGTCGGCGGCCACCCTTGCGCTCTACTCCGGCAAGACCCTTGCCGTGGGCGGCGCGGTCGGTTCGGCTACCGGCACGACCTTCGCCACCGTCCAGTTCAAGTCAGACCGAGAAATCTCGCTCAGTGGCTCGGTCGACGCCGGTGCCATCACGGTCACTTCCGGCTTTGGATCCTCCAAGGACGGCGGGATCACGGCCGACAGCGACACCAGCCTGACCGCGACCGCCTCAGGCGGCGTGACGATGACTGCCGGATTGTATGGTGGCAATATTACCATGTCGAAGGCGACGATTGTGGCATCGTATTCCGGTGCAGGGGTCTCCATGTCCGCCGCGGCGGGCCACGTCACCCAGGCGAAGATGAGCGCCATAGACGACAATAATACGGCTACTACCAGCGACGATACCACCGTACAGATCATCACCGGCATGGTGCGGGCGGACCAGCTGCGCGTCACGGCGGAGAGCGGCATCGTGCTCCAGACCGAGACAGCCGAGATCGTCAGCCTCGTGCTGTCGGACGCGGGCAACGCCGAGATCGTCAACAGGAAAAACCTTCTGGTGACCTCGGCCAGCGCAGCCGACGGGTCGATCTCCATCACCACCTATGGAACCATGACTGTCGTGGCGGCGACCACCCTCGGCACCTCCAACGCGAACGACATAAACCTGACAACGATCCAGGCGCCTGTCGCATCAGGTTCCAAAACCGCCGCCACCCTGACGGTGGGCAACCTGAAGAACTTGGGGCGTGGCGATGTGCTGCTCCATGCGGAGGGCTCCATCGTCCAGTCGTCGGGAACGAAGATCGTTGCCGACGAACTCTCGATCACCGCATCGATGGTCGGGTTGACATTGCCCTCTTCGGGCCTGCTGGTCGACCTCGACACCAACGTCAATACCCTCGGCATCGTCACCAAGGGTTCCGGCGACGTCAATATCGACCAGGCAGCCTCGACGTTTCCCACCCTTTCCGTGCGTGACATCACGGTCACCTCGACCTCCGTCAACGACGGCGACCTGACGCTGACCGCCACGGGCAGCGTGGTGCTGCAGGATGTTAACCTGACCGCCAACAAGGCCGCGGACGGGCTGACGGTTACTTCTGGCGGAAACATCAAGGTCGGGTACGCTTCTGCAGGCATCTACCTTGCATCTGCCGCGGCAGCCCCCAAGCGGGACCTCAATGGGGATCTCGATTTCAACGATACGGTCGATGGCGTGAGTGAGACGCTGATAGAGGCGAGCTCCGCGGGCAACATCACCCTGACGGCTTCTGGTTCCATCGGCCAGCAGACGAGCGATACGGATGTCGACCTGGTCGCCAATACCCTCACGCTGTCTGCCGGTACCGGCATCAGTGCGCTGGATGTTGCCATCAACGCGCTTGATGCGGTAACAACTGCTGGTGATATCGTGGTCAGCGACCGTGACGGCGCCCTTGAGACCTCTGACGGCATGCAGGTCGTCCGTGCTGTGACCGCCAAGACGGCGACGGCCAACACGCTCAACACCACCGTCTCCCTGACCGCGGCCTCGGAGCTGCGCGTCGGAGCGGACGGTCAGGTGCGCGGCGACATGCTCCGCCTCACCAGCACCGGGGCATCGGTCACCGTCGACAAGCCGACGAGCTGGAGCGCGATCCCTGTCACGACGACAACAGCACCTACCAGCGGAGTGAGCCAGGTATCCTCGCTCTCCTTTGCCTCGGTCACCTGGTCTGAATCCCGCACTTATCTGGTCACGGTGGGAGGAATATCCTACAGCGTAACCCCGGGTACGACGCAGTACGGCGGCAGTACGGTCGCTGCGACCAGCTCCTCGGTCCTTGCTGCATTGACCGGGCAGATCAACGCTGATTCAAGCAGGACGGTTAATGCATCCTACAACGGTACTACCCTGACTCTGACAGCCAGGACGTCGAACACAGCATTCACTGTCGACACGTATTCTTGTGGCAGCGACTCGCTTGTCCACAACGGCGGCGTGGCTTTCGCTGCGCATGACGACGTGAAGCTCTACAAGTTCTTCAATGCCGATGCGTGGATGGAGTACCGTGCGGGCCGAACCTTCAGCTTCGGCGTTCCCAACTACAACGCAGATGGCACGTTCAAGAACAAGGGGACGGTGACCGAGAAGCTGCCCGACACCCTCTCAGCGAACGTTCTCATCCTCGAGACCGGCGGCATCCTGTCGGTCACCGGCACCCTCACGGCGGGCGACCGACTCGAACTGGTCAGCGGCCAGGACGTGGTAGTCAGCGGCCAGATCCTCGCCGGTCACATCGACAATACAACCAAGGCGTTTGTTGTCGGCGTTGGAGACAGCATCGGCACCCTGGCGATCACGGCCCGTGGAGCCACGTCCCTTACCCGTGGCAGCGACCTCAACAGCGACGGCGACCTGCTGGATTCCGTCGTGGAGATGCAGGTTGGAATCGACATGAACCATGACGGCAGTTATGCCGGTACTTTCGGGGAGTGGGGCGACCTGAACGGCGACGGAGATACCAACGACACGGTCACCGAGGCAAGCCTGAACAGGGACCTGAACGGTGACGGTGATAAATCGGACCAGTACGTCGAATCCAATTACCTCGGTTTCGACCTGGACGGGAACGGCTCTATCGGCGGCCTTGTGTCCGAGGTGAGTCTGAACCGGGACTTGAACGGCGACGGCGACAAGACCGACTCCATCTACGAGAATCGGGTCGATTTCAACAGGGACGGCGACATCAGCGATATCGTTATCGAATGGGACATCTACGGTGCTGGCGATTTGAACAAAGATGGCGATTATGCAGATTCATGGAGCGAGGTGATTCTTGGCCGGGATCTGAACGGTGACGGCGACAAGACGGATACGAGTGTACTTGAAAGTGATATTGCCACCAGGTTCGGAACAGCACGCGACCTGAACGGTGACGGTGATATCTCCGATACCTTTAACGAAGCGACCTTCGTCGGCTTCGACCTGAACGGTGACGGTGATGTTGCCGACAGCTACAAGGAGGCCCTGCGCGGCACCGACCTGAACGGCGACGGGGACATCCTCGATACCGTTTCCGAGAACCAGGGTACCCAAAATACCGGCTACATCAACATCCAGACCACCTCGCTGCCAGCAACGAACTTCGAGCTGCGCGCCCTGAGGGACATCTACATCGACCTGAAGACGGCTGGGTCCGGGGTGAGCAACCTCACGCTCTCCGGATTCGTCGGCGGTCTCACCGGGTTCGACCCGGCGGCGAACGTCGAGATGCATGTGGAGGGCACCCTGACCGTCCAGGCCGGCATCGTAAGCGCCAATGCGTCGAGCGGCGGGGACATCCTGGTCACGGCAGCCTCCGTGTCGACCGACGGCGCTTCGGTCTTCATCGGCGACCACATGGATGTTACGGCGACCGGCGCGATCGGCCTGAATACCCTGCTTGCAAGCCTGACCGCCAGTTCGACCTCATCGGGGGATATCGTCGTCAACGAATCCGACGGTATAACGCTCGACTCGGTGGTGGCCCACAACGGCAAGATCGACATCTACACCGGCGGGACCACCTATGTCCGTGAGATCCGCAACGACGTGGACGCAAACGGCAAGGACATCACCTTACGGGTTGGTGGGGATGTGTTTATCGACCTCATCGAGGCGGCAGTCAACGCGGGCGCCAACAAGCAGTATGGCAGCATCACCGTCGAGGCGACCGGCAACGTCAAGGAATTGGCCGCCCGTATCACGGACGCCAACGGCAACCTGATCAGTGAAAGCTACGACCAGGAGTCGGCCGACCTCTACGGTAAGAACGTCACCATCATCGTACCGTCCACGAGCTCCAACTACTTCACCATCCCGAAGCGACTGATGTACAGCGGCGACAAGGGGATGACGGACGAAGTCGAGATCCGCGTCTCCTCCGCCTATTCGGCGACAACCCAGGGCCGCACGCTCAGCGACACGAATGTCCGCAACGCCAGCGGCGGAGGGGTCACGCAGCCAACCACAGGGACATCGACACCAGCCGGATCGGCCATCAAGCAACAGAGCCATGTAAGCTTTGATACGGCAGTCACGAGCGGAGCGACTTATAGGGTCACCGTGAATGGGACATCCTATTCGAAACTTGCCGAGGCATCGGATACGATCACCTCGATCCTGAATTCCCTGGATTCCCTGATCGATGCAGCCGGGGTGCTCACGGGATCCGTCGACTCAGGCCTCGGGACACTATACCTCGAAGCTGTGCAGGCAAACACCGCTTTCACGGTCTCCGCCTCCGTAACCGAGCCCTTCAGCACGGACCTTTCAACCCAGGCAATCGACAACGACGGAACGGTTCCGACGGTCTCTCCCGGTACCTCGGTCGCCCAGGTCAGCACGGCGGCATTCTCACAGACGCTGACCACGATTGCTGCCGATACGCGTTACAGCGTGATCGTGAACGGCCACGACTACAGCGTCGAGAGCGGCGACAACGAGAATGTCTGGGTAACCGGCGCCGACAGCCAGGTTATCGACGCCACGGTCCTGGAGTTGGCGGCTACAGCGAGTTACGGATCGATCAGCGCCAGCAGTACTGTTGCCGAAAGCCTCGGGACGGCGACCGTTACCGATCCGTCGACTCCCAACCACATGCGGGTTGACGCTTCCAACTGGACCCTCAGCAACGGCGCAAGCTATACGATTTCCATTTCGGGCAACAACTTCACCTTCACGGCCGGCTCCGGCTCTGTCACCGCAGCCCTGGTCGCAGCCCTTACGGCTGCCATCGATGGGGATGCAAACTATGCGGCAACCTCGACCGGCAATGTGATCAGCATAACCCAGGAGGGGGGCGCTGACCTGTCCAACGGTTCCGTAACGACGACTCAGGGGCGCACGCTTGATATGTCAGGGATCACGGCACATACCGGTGCACGCTACACGGTCAGCTTCTCCACAGGCAGCAAGTCGTTCTCTGTAACGGCAGGTGCCTCCGATACCAAAGAGTCATTAGCCTCTTCGTTGAGGGATCTCATCGAAGCCGACACCAATCTTTCGGCAACCGTCAGCGGGACTACAATAACCGTGAGTGGTGGCAGTTCGCTGACCGACACTATCACCTCCTCGATTCAGGTATTGCAGGATACGTCTGATGCCGGAAGGATCACCGTGACCCCGAGCGGGAACGGCGGCCAGCGGATCAGCCTGACCGGGACTACGCCCACCGCGGGCAGGGTCTACTCGGTGACCATCGGCAACGGCAGCGCCATCACCTACACGGTCCAGTCAGGCAATACCCTCTCGACCGTAGCGACCCAGTTGGCAACAGTGATTGATGCTACCTCCTACGGAGCATCAACGACTACCGCGACCGTGACGACCTGGCAGACGGCGAACGCCGCCCTCAAGGCGATGATCAAACAGGGTGAAGCTATTACCACCCGCGTTGCGCGTATGGTCGACCTGAGCGGAGTGGTGGCGGCCACTGGAGCCACCTATACCTTCACCATTTCAGGAGACTCCACCAAACAGGTCTCCTACATCGCAGCGGCGACCGAATCCGCGGAGGTGCGCGCCGCAGGGCTGGCGTCGCTTATGTCGGCGCTTATTGACGGTGCGAACACGGTCAGGACGGTACGTGCGTCCGGCAGCCAGATCTGGATCGATTCGGGCGCCAGCACGGCGACCGTCACAATGGCCAGCACGAACAGCAGCGATGCGATCGATGTGGAAACCGTCGAGGAGTCTTCACACCGTCTCGTCATGACTGCGGATACCAGCAACACCCCGTTCGTCGTGACCGGCGTGGCCGTTACTCCGCTAACCAGCCTGGGCTCGACACCGATCGTCCTGACGACGCAGGCATCCGCCAGTGCTTATCAAGTCAGTACGGTCAACTTCGACGGAAGCGTCGCGTCGGGGACGACATACGGTGTGGTAGTCGGGAATGCCCTCTATAGCGTGCACACGGGCAGTAACGACAGGATCTATTTCACCGGCCTGACGGCTGGTGATGCCATTTCCATCGCGATCGACGGCGCGGCAGTGGATAATGTCAAGACCTCGCCAACAGGAACTAACGCCGGCTGCTATATCGACCTTTCAGGCCTTACGCTGGTATCGGGGGCAAACTATTCGCTCTCTTTCGGCAGCTCAACAGCGAACTATACCGTTCTCGGAAAGGCGTCCGTAACCAATCCGGCCGGCACCGACCCAATGCAGGTCGATGTTTCCGGTTGGACTCTCCAAAGCGGAGCGACCTATAAGATCGCTATTTCAGGTACCAATTTTGCCTTCGTGGCCGGAGCCACCTCGACGATAGGCGATCTGGTCACAACCCTTACATCCGCCATAGACGGTAATAGTGGCTATGTTGCTTCTGCAAGCGGCAACATCATCAGCATCAAGGCGCTGAATAACACCGACCTGGCCAGTGGTTCCGTTACGACGACCCAGACCGGCGATTCACTTGCCATGGTGTTTGCCGGCCTCGCGAGTGAAATTAATTCGCAAACGGCCGCCACCGGAGTTTCCGCTACCGTGCAGTCGACAACCGTCACAAGTAACTGGTCTGGTGTCCTCGGGGCGCTTGACACCCTGATCGAAGCGGGGGAAAACATTGCCGTAACGTCCAACAGTACGAACAAGACGTTGACCCTGACGGCGGAAGATGCGAATACGCCGTTCACGGTCAGCAGCGTTTTGGTAAGCGCGGAAAGCGCGGTTTCGCAGAACGGCGCACAGCCTGATACTGCGGCCGGCGCGAATGCCAAACAGAAGTCGGTCGTCAGCTTCATGGACGACACCACGGTCGGAGACGACTTCAGCCTCTCGAACGGGACGCGATTCTCGGTCACGATGGGTCAAACACGCACATATAGCGTGACCATCGGATCGGGTGATGTTGGCACTACCTGGGGGTCCGTCCTCAGTACGCTAGCAACCTATATAGCTGCAGGCGAGAACGCAGTGGCCGACAGGCAGACGGATATCACCGTTACGGCAAATGATACAAACAGGACCTTGACGATCGACGCGGTGACAGACAACAAGGCGTTCGAGGTCAGCAATGTTTCGGTGTCGTTCACCGGTACGCAAGATGTTACCGGCGGGGTGATCGATAGCGGAGCGACGGCCGATACGGCTGCCGGCTCTGCAAGTGCTGCCCAGGTGAGCACGGTCACCTTCGCGGACTCCTGGTCCTCCAGCACAACCTATGCTGTGCTCATCAACGGCACGACCTACAGCGTCAAGCCGGGCACGTCGGTAACCGGTTATGGGGCTGTAAGTGCGAATTCTGGATCGGTGCTCGGCGCCCTTGATTATCTGCTGGATGCTTCAAGTGTGGTTACCGCATCCGTGAGTGGCAGGACCCTCACCCTGACCGCTACGGCGGCCAATACGGCCTTTACCGTCAGCGCCTATGCCGCGGACGCCAGCGCAACCATCACGAAGTCGGGTGATTTCGTCCTTGTCGTCCCGGACCGTGCCGCGGGCCCCTACAGCCTCACGTCGACCGGGGGAAGCCTGACGGTGGTCAGCCTGCCGACACACTCGGGCGATGCGATCACCCTTTCGGCGCACAACTCCCTCGTCGTGGTTTCGGACCTCGATGTCAACACCGGTTCGATCACCCTGACCGCAGGCGGGAGCCTGACGCTGGGTGGCCTGGTGAAGGCGAGCTCCCTTAACGTCACGGCCGGAGGCGACCTGAGCCTGACCTCCCAGGTCAGTGCCATGGTCCTCGACCTCGATACCCCTGCCGGCAGCGACCTGACCATCAAGCAGGAGGCTCCGGGGGACGACGTGGCGGACCTGACCATCTCGAGCCTGTCAATGAACGGTGGTGATATCGATATCGTCGCTGACGGAAGCGTCACGATCAGCTCCATCACCGGCACGGTCGGCAACATCCACATCGTGGCCGGTGGCAGCGTGACCATCAAGAACCTCTCTTCGGGCGGAGATGTCTCGATCACCTCGTCAGGCGACGTCATTCTCGGTGGCCGTGCCGCATGGGGATCGGGCTGGACCGACAGCACGATGGAGGTCGACACCCTCGACGTAACGGCTTCAGGAGCTATCACCGTCTACGAATCAAACGGACTGACCATCGACACGCTGACGAGCACCGGGCATGATACGGTGTTCGTCCAGGCCGGCGGGGCAACGACCGTGAACGCGGCCATCAATGCCGGCAGCGGCAAGGCCGTCACCATCAAGACAACGTCAGGAGGCCTGACCCTGAACAATACCGTGTCTTCGTCCGGTGGCACCGTAACCCTGAATGCTGGAGCGGGGATCTCGTTCGCCGATACCGGCGATGTCACCACGGGCAACGGAGCCCTTTTACTCGACGCAGGGACCGGCGGCATCACCATGGGACTGGGGACGGTGCTCGATGCCGGTGCCGGCCAGGTGACGATGGATGCGGACGGCACGGTGACGCTCGGGTCGGTGCGGACCACCAATGCGGGGAACTTCACGATCACCGCCGGGGCGGTAACCGCCACCCAGGACGGCAATGTCGACATCTACGCCCCGAACGCGACGCTGGTGGTGGCTTCGAGCGGCTTCGGCACCAGTTCCAACGCGATCGAGACCAAAGTGAATACGATCGACGTGACGAACAGCTCTTCGGCTGGAGTCTTCATCGAAGAGGCCGACACGATCATCGTCAGCAAGGTGAACCAGACCGTGGCGGGGAACGTCTCGATCAGGACGCTCTCCGGCTACATCGATGTGCTCGAAAACGGGGGCAGCGGCATCTCGACGACCTCGGGATCGGTCACCCTCTATGCGGGCAGCGGCGCCATCACCCTCGGAGGCAACACTGCGGACAACGAGGGGGCGGGCATCTCGACGGACGGCGGAGCGGTCTCCCTGACCGCGGAGTCCGGCGACATCCTGCTCAAGTCCGGTATCCGCGTGAAGGCGGCGTCGGGCACGACGGGCGATATCGTGCTGAAGGCGCTCAGTGGTTCCATCCTGGTCGATTCCGCGGCTTCCTTGTGGCGGACCGAAGGCAGCTCGTTTGATACGGACCTCGATTGGGCACTGGTCAACGGACGCTACGCGGTCGACGTGTCGACCGGTGCGGTGACGGCTGCCAACCTCACCGCTGCGGAATCGAGCCTCCACGGCCTGACCAACGGCACGACCCTGCTCAGGTCGGCTGGCGGGGCCTACCTGCAGACCACCGGTGGCAACATGACCCTGCAGGCAAGCGGCGCCATCGGCCAGAAGCTGCCGGGCTTCGACTACAGCCCGCTGTCGATCTACATCGATGCCGAGGAGGTTAACGCCTCCAGCAGTTCGAAGGCGACGGTTTCCGTCATCGCCACTTCGAGCGTCTCGGTGGGCAAGGACAGTGACACGACCGGTTCCAAGGGCGGGACGACGGGCGTTGTGTCGCTTTCCGGAACCCAAACCATCAGCGCGGCCATCGATGCGGCAGGCGAGGATATCCTGATCGCTACCAACCAGCTGCAGATCAGCGACATGGTTCGCAGTGCCGATGCTGTGCTGACCATCAGGCCACTCGACCCGAACGCCGCGATCGTACTCGGCGACATGCACCTGACCTCGAGCAGCCATCTGGTCGAGGAGCAGACGGTACTCGATACCCAGACCCTCGAGATCAAGCAGAGCGAGATCGCCAATATCGGCGACGGATTCTCCGAGATCGTCATCGGACTGGAGGGAGGCAACGCCCCGATCATCCTGACTACGGCCGCAAGCGGACCCGTTGAGAATGCGAGAAGCCTGTCGTTCACGGATCCCCTGACCCTGTATGCAAACGGTTCGACCGGTACGGTCTACCAGGGCGCGAATCTCGTCGGCGAGTCGATGGTCACCTTCGGCTCTGGCCATACCTACACCATGTCGGGCGATGCTGACTGGGTTTCAGGCGAGACGATCAACGACTCGATAAGGCTCGACGGGGCAGCGACCCGTAAGACAGATTCGGGCCACCTGGTCTACGGCCAGGAGGGCCAGCCGTTCACGCTTTTCGGCGACGATACCGTGGCCAACATAGCCGATACCCTGACCCTGGTGAATGACGGTGGCGATGTCGAGTTCTATGTTGAAATCGGCGGTTCCCAGTTCGGCGAACTTGCCACCGAATACCTTGCCGGCATGAGCATCACGGCAAACGGCGACGTGATCTTCCACGAAGCTGTTGCCATCGCGGGCAACCTGAGCATATCGGCGACCGGAAGCGTTACCTTCAGCAAGGGCGTGACGCTGCTGAACGGGGGCAAACTTCTGATCACCGGCGCCAGCCAGGTCAATTTCGACTCCGGCAGCAGCATCTGGCTTGACGGGGATACCGATACGGCCAACGGGATTACCGGCACCGGAGGCTCGCTACTGATCGAGGCCGACGAGATCTCCTTCGGGATGGCAAGCGGCACCATCGTGGGCAACGGCACGGTCACGCTCCGCCCGACGACCCATACCGAGCAGATTGCCATCGGTTCGCCCTACGGAGCGGCGACGAACTCCGTGCTCAACCTCGATTCGAGCGAGCTGCAGGCCCTTGGCGACGGCTTCCAGAAGATCATAATTGGCTGGGAAGGTTCCGGGGCCGGTGCAGGCCATGCCGAAACGGGGGCGAGCAACCAGGTCATCATCGGCGCGATCAACGAGAGCCGGCCGCTCTTCTATGACGACGTCGTGATCTACGGCGGCTCGATCAGCGTCGTCGATTACCGCTCAAGCGACAGCGTCCTGCGCGTCGCATCGGGCGAGAAGCTGAAGCTTGACGCTTACGGCAACATCGACATCGCCAACATGATTGTCGCCGACTCCGTCGAACTCTATTCGGCGACTGGCTCGATCGGACAGGTGGACGACACCCTGGATGGCCTCTCGGGCGAAGCCGTCCGGAGCCTCGAACTGGTGGCCAGGGGCGTCACCGGGGTGAAGCTCGGTTCGGTCGAGACCGGGATGCTCGACGCGCAGAACACCACGTCGGGCAACCTCGACATCTCCGTGAGTTCCGGAGATGTTTCGGTCAGGCGACTTGCCGAAGCCGGCAGCGGCAGCCTCTCGCTCAAGACGGTTGATGGAAGCGTGACCGTGATCTCCGGGAGCGTCAGCGATGCATCGTACCTCCTGCTCAACGGCGCCTCCGCCCTCGGTGTTGCGCATACGGGTACGGGTTCGATCACGATCGACGCCAACGGCACGGGCAAGGATGTGCTCATCAACTCCGCCGTGACCGGTGTCAGGAGGGTCACTATTTCGGCCGACGATGCGATCACGACGGCTGCCGGCATCGATGTCACGGCTTCCGGGAACGCCAGCACGGTCACCCTGACGAGCGGGACGGGCGACGTGACCCTCGGCGGCAGCGTCGTGTCGGGCACCGAGGCGACCGGCGACGCCTACGACGGCGGGCTGGTCACCATCAACGCCGGCGGGGCGCTGACCATGGCGAGCGGCGAGAAGGTCATCTCGACAGGCACGAGCGGCAGGATCGCTCTGCAGGCGGCGGGCACCATCAGCCTCAGCATCCTGGAAACCGGCATCACGGCCTCCGTGATCAGCACCGGCGCCAACATCGTCGACAACCTGACGGGTGACGGCACCAACATCATCGGCTCTGCGGCGGCGCTGACCCTGAACGCCGTTACCGGCATCGGTTACGGGGCTCCCATAAGGACCGATGTGGCGCAGCTCGAAGCGCACAACATCGGCGACAGCGCAGCCCACGGCGTGTTCGTCATCAACGCATCGGCGCTCGAGATCAAGGACAACCCCGAGGTCGCCGCCGTGCCGATCGCCATGAAGATCGGCGGCGTGACCGACGCTTCAGGCCTCGTTTCGGTGGTCGTCGACAGCGGCGCCCTCACCGTGACCGACGCCATCAACTCGACGGCGACAGGAACCGCGAGCGGCAACATCCTGCTCAAAACGGCTGCTGGCAGCATGACGCTCCTGGACAACGTGACCTCCGCCAGCGGCAACATCAGCCTGCTCTCCTCCGGTTCCATCACCGTCGGCAGCGGCAGCGACGTCTCGATGGTCCAGGCCCAGGCCTCGGGCAAGAGCGTCGACCTGGAAGCGACTGGCGGCAGCGTCACCATGCAGGCCGACTCGTCGCTCGAAGCCAACAACGGCGCCATCCGCGTCATGGCCTCGAGTAACGTCGTGCTCGGACAGGTCGACGCCGGCACCGGCACGGGCGGCGTCGTCAGCATCAACGCGGGCGGTGCGATCACCGACGCGGATGCGTATGACGCATCCCAGTCCATCAACGTCACCGCCAGCGAGCTCCGCCTCTACGGAGCCACCGGCGTCGGTGCCGGGACCAACGCCCTCGAACTCGAGGTCTCGACCGTCGCCGCAAAGAGCGTGACCTCAGGTGGTGTCTACCTCAATGAGTCCACCGGCATGACGGTCGGCAATGTCGCCGCCGTCACCGTCAACCGCGTCGCCACCGATGCGTCGACATCGACGTCGACCGATGTGGCGTTGCTCTCCTTCGGTGAACAAACCGCCATGCAGGGCATCACCACCGCCAGCGGCGGGTCGGTCGCCATCGACTTCGCTGTCGTGGATGCCGGTACCCTGACGGTCGACAGTGCGATCACGGCGGGCAGTTCGGGCAACATCCTGCTCGAGAGCACCCGCGTCCCGGTCCAGAGCTCCATCGGCACGATCGTCGTTACGACCCCGTCGGCCGCAGGCGTGCAGCAGGTCGACACACTCTCCTTCTCTTCGGTCCAGTGGACGGAGTCCGGCACCTATGTGCTGACGGTCGGCGATGCCGGTTACAGCGCGAGCTACAGCGTCAAGCCCGGCACGACTCAGTCCGGAGGTGTCACGGTAACCGCGACCAGCGTTTCGGTGCTTACGGCGCTGAAAAATGCGATAAACGCCGACACGAGTGCGGTGGCCGATGCTTCTTACAGCGGCTCCGGGACGACCCTGACCCTGACCGCCAGGGCCATCAATCTCGGCGTGGCGAGTGTCTCCAACCCGTCCGGCACCAATCCCATGAAGGTCGACGCCACGGCGTGGAAACTCCTGAACGGGGCGAGCTACACGGTCACCATCTCGGGCACCGATTTCAGCTTCACCGCCGGTGCCTCCTCGACAACCGCCGACCTGGTCAGCGCCCTTGCCACCGCCATCGACGGCGATGCGAATTACGCGGCAACGTCGACCGGCAATGTCATCAGCATCACCACCCAGGCTGGAGCCGACCTGGCCAGCGGGTTGGTGACTACATCGCAGGCCCAGGGGGCCTTCACCGTCAGCGCGGACGCTACGGTCTCCAGCGACTTGAAGGTCAACGCGGCGGTCACGGCCTCCGGCACCGGCAGCATCAGCGTGCTGACCGACGGCAACCAGAGCTACGGCGCATCCGGAGACCTGCAGACCGCAGGCGGGACGATCGACGTGCAGGCGGCAGGGCTGAACTCTACGATCGTGATGAGTACGGGCACGCTCATGGACAGCGATGGCGGCAACATCCGGCTCATGACCGGCTCGGTTGACGGCTCGGGCGTCACGACGAAGCTCGGAGGGGAGATCACGATCGGCCAGCTCGATGCCAGCATCGCCTCGGGCAATGGCAACGTCAGCCTCTTCAGTACGGGCGGCAATATCCTCGATGCAGGCAACGACAGCGGCGTGGACATCTACGCCGGCAACCTTCGCATCGAAACCCGCGTGGACGGCGGTGTCGGCGCCGTCAATGCCTCCGGCGTCGCCGAGCAGCTCGAGACGGAAGCGGCGACCCTGGTGGCAACCGTGGGCACCGGTGGCCTCTATGTCACCGAATCGACGAGCCTCACGATTGGCACCGCCTCGTCGATCAGCGTGAACCGGATCATCTCGACCGGTTCGATCGGCTCGACAGTCACCGACGCGGCGAAATCGGGCATCACCTCGGCAGGCAGCATCAACGTCGAGGCCGGCTCCAACCTGCTGCTGAACGCGGACGTCGCGACGAGCGGCGATGCGAAGACGATCGGCCTGTCTGCAGGAATCGACGTGACGATGTCGGACGGCAAGAGTGTTGCGAGCACGAACGGCGCGATCCGTATCGAAGCGGCGTCGGGCAGCGTGACCATCGAGACGGTGACGGCAGGCACTGGCAACGTGGCGGTCATCGCCGGCACGGACATCGCGGACCTGGACGGCTCGAGCCTGATCACGGCCGGCGGGCTGGTGCTGAGCGCCGGCAGCGGCATCGGCAGCGGCTCGAACGCCCTGAACACGGCCGTGTCGACGCTGAGCGCCGAGGCGGGCAGCGACGGCATGTTCGTAAGCGAGTCCAGCGGCCTTGCGGTCGGCAGCGTGACGGTGACGGTGCAGCGCGTAGGCACGACGGCCCTCGACGCCGGCCTGACGGCGACGGCAAAGAGCCAGGAGGACCTGGCGACGAGCGGTGGCGGCGCCGTGGTGGTCACGGTGGCGGCAGGCGACCTGACGGTCGGCGGCGGCACGGTGACGGCCGGCAGCGCAATCACGGCGGGCGGCAGCGGGAACGTGCGGCTGGACGTCGCGGGAGCCCTGGCGTTGAACGCCGACGTGTCGAGCGGCACGGGCAGCATCAGCGTGGTGTCGGGCGGCGCGGTGACGACGTCGGCGACGACGGACGTCGCGACCACCGGCGGGACGCTGGACCTTCGAGCTGCGTCGCTCGTGATGTCGGACGGTTCGACGATGTCGGCCGGCAGCGGGAACATCCGCCTCGCAACGACAGTCGCGATGGCGCTGGGCGCGTTGACGACGACGGGCGACGTGAGCTTGTCGGCATCGACGATCACGGACGCGGGTTCGGGTTCGAGCGACACGGTGAACGTGACGGCGGACGAGCTGCGGATCGTGACGACGGGCACGGCAGGCACCGGAAGCAACCATCTGGAGACGAGCGTGGCGAAGCTTTCGGCCTCGATCAGCGGTACGTCAACGGACGGCCTGTTCATCACGGAGTCGGACGGCCTGGCGATCGGGACCTTGAACGCGGTCAGCGTGAACCGTATCGGCAGCGACGGTGCGGCGACGACGGTGACGGACAGCGCGCAGGGGAGCCTGACGAGCG
>JAAXWS010000006.1:0-7205 GCA_013334865.1 Chlorobiaceae bacterium | reverse complement strand
ACGGACATCGCGGACCTGGACGGCTCGAGCCTGATCACGGCCGGCGGGCTGGTGCTGAGCGCCGGCAGCGGCATCGGCAGCGGCTCGAACGCCCTGAACACGGCCGTGTCGACGCTGAGCGCCGAGGTGGGCAGCGACGGCATGTTCGTAAGCGAGTCCAGCGGCCTTGCGGTCGGCAGCGTGACGGTGACGGTGCAGCGCGTCGACGCAACGGCCGGCGCCACCGGCAGCATCGAGGATACGCTGTCGAACCTGGCCTCTGCCGGGAACCTGGTGGCGACGACGGTGGAGGGCAGCTTCGCAACGGTCGCCGGTGGCGGCGAGGTCAGGGCTGCCGGCAATATCCTGCTGCAGGCCCTCTCGGCCACCGCAGACCTCATGATCGACGGAAGCGTGTCGAGCAGCGCCGGGAACATCAGCCTGGACGCCGGGCGCGACCTGCTGCTGAACGCGGCTGTCTCGACGAGCGTGACGGGCGGGACGATCGACCTGATTGCCGGCGACGATGTGGCGATGACGGACGGTTCGAGCGTGACGGGCACGGACGGCGCGATCCGGATGGAGGCCGTGGCGGGCAGCGTGACGACCGGGACGGTAACCGCCGGCAATGGCAATGTTGCGATCGTCGCGGGGACGGACATCTCCGACCTGTCGGGCTCGGGCCTCATCACGGCCGCCGGGCTGCTTTTAAGCGCCGGCAGCGGCATCGGCAGCGGGTCGAACTCCCTGGATACGAAGGTGACGACGCTGAGCGCCGAATCGGGCCTCGAGGGCCTGTTCGTGAACGAACTGAACGGCATGGCCATCGGCAGCGTGACGGTGACGGTACAGAGGGTAGGCCTGATCGGTACCTCCGTTGGGGTCTCTTCAACGATGTCCGATATCGAGTCCGCCGGAGACGCGGTGCTCCATGCCTACGGGGATCTGTTCGTCGGCAGCGTCACGGCAGTATCGGTTACCCTGGTCTCAGGGGATGGCTCGATCCTGCATGCCGAAGGCAGCTCGACCAACGTTTTTGCAGCGACGCTGGACCTCCAGGCCCAGGGCGCCATCGGCACGGCCGACGACTGGTTCCGGACGGCTGTCGATACGCTGACCGCGTCGAGCCTTGGCTCCGGTCAATCCGGCATCTACCTGGCCGAAGACGACGCCATCGACCTGAATGCCGTGACGGCGGGTGGAAACGGCGATATCTTCATCGCCAGCGAACGCTCGGTCGTGACCGTATCGTACACGGTGACGGCTTCCGGCGGGGATATCTCCATCGACGGGCTCCGCGGCGTTGTGCAGGCTGCGGGCAGCCTGGTTTCCACCACAGGTTCCGGCGCCGTCACGATCGCCACGGAGGAGGGCGGCATCACCATGGCTGCCGGAGCGGCGACCACGACGCAGTCAGGTACGATCACCTACGCGGCCAGGAGGGATATCTTCCTTGCCCATATCGCCAGCGCAGACGGCTCGATGACGATCGTCAGCGAATCCGGTTCGATTACCGGCACCGCTTCGGTCGCCGGCGCGAACATCAGCACGGCTGGCGATGTCCGCCTGCGTGCAGGGGGCCGCATCGGTTCGGGAAGCTTCAATGCCTCCTATGCAAGCAGCCGTGTCGACGAGCAGGCGTTGACGCCGCTCAAGGTCGATGCGGGCAGGGTGTCGGCCAACTCGGCAACCGGTGACGTCCATCTGTTCAGCTACGGTACCCTGACCGTGGCGGCGCTCGAAAGCACCATCGGCATAGTCTCTCACGGCAACATCTCGCTGACTTCCCAGACAGGGGATGTCGTGCTGTCCGCAGGCATGATGCCGGAAGCGTTCGGTCAGATTCTGCTCCGATATGGCTCGGGCCGCCTGATCGAGAACGTTTCACCCGTGGCGCACAGCTTCAAGACGCTCGGCCAGACGGTGTACCTGTGGGACCTCGTCCTCCGTTCGGACCTCTATCCTTTCCTGGAGAAGATCCAGATCAAGGCCCCGACCGCAGATGCCCCGATCCGACGAATCTCCATGCTGGACCGGTTCGACTCGCTGTTCGGTTTAGGCCAGAACGGCGGCGAACGATTGATGTCAAACGACCATGGCCTCGTTCAGGTGGCAACCTCGCAGAGCGTGAGCGTGAGGATGGTGCAGGGACGGCTGCAGTTCCGTTGGGGCAGGGTCGAGCAGGCGGAATCCTACATGCTGGTCATCGAGCAGGATCGCCAGGTGTTCGCCTCGCAGTGGATGGACAAACTCGTCTGGGACGTGCTTGATCCGCTCGACGCAGGTTATTACGAGTTCAGCGTCTATGCCTGGACGCAGGACGGCCTCGTGCAGGCCTACGGCCCCCTGCTTTTCAGGGTATAGCGACTGAGGCCAAGCCGAATCAAACAATCAATATTTCAATCAGATCTGGAGGGGTAGATGCTTTTCAATCGTTTCACAAACCACGCTGCCAGCAATGCCGAAGACAGGGCACCCGACAAACCGGCGGGCATCGCTGCAAGAAGCGGGGTCCTGGCATTGGCTGCATCTGCCATGTTCTGCCTCGCCGTGCCGCCGTCGTCGACCGCCGAAGAGCGGGCCATGACGGAGCCTGCCGCCGCCGTACAGGTTCCTGCGGAAGTGGCGGTTGCAGCTGCCCCGGCAGAGGCCGTGAAGGTGGATGCAGTTGCCGCGCCGAAGTTGGCTGAAACGCCGAAGGTTGACGAAAGCAGCGCATCGAAGGCGTTGAAGCACCGGAGGTCGAAGAGGAAGTCCCGCAGAAGCGAAGCGGCCGCAGCGCAGGCTGCAGAGGGATCCGGCGTGACGGCAGTCGAAGCGCCCAAACCGGAAGTTGCCGTAGCCCCGGCTGCCGTGACTGAGGCCTCGAAGGCCGAAGTGGCGGTGGCAGCTGCCCCGGCAGAGGCTGTCAAGGTGGATGCAGTTGCCGCGCCGAAGTTGGCTGAAACGCCGAAGGTTGACGAAAGCAGCGCATCGAAGGCGTTGAAGCACCGGAGGTCGAAGCGGAAGTCCCGCAGAAGTGAATCGGCCGCAGCGCAGGCTGCAGAGGGATCCGGCGTCACGGCAGTCGAAGCGCCCAAACCGGAAGTTGCCGTAGCCCCGCCTGCCGTGACTGAGGCCCCGAAGGCCGAAGTGGCGGTTGCCGCTGCCCCGGCAGAGGCTGTGAAGGTGGATGCAGTTGCCGCGCCGAAGGTGGCTGAAACGCCGAAGGTTGACGAAAGCAGCGCATCGAAGGCGTTGAAGCACCGGAGGTCGAAGCGGAAGTCCCGCAGAAGCGAAGCGGCCGCAGCGCAGGCTGCAGAGGGATCCGGCGTGACGGCAGTCGAAGCGCCCAAACCGGAAGTTGCCGTAGCCCCGCCTGCCGTGACTGAGGCCTCGAAGGCCGAAGTGGCGGTGGCAGCGGCTCCGGCAGAGGCTGTGAAGGTGGATGCAGTTGCCGCGCCGAAGGTGGCTGAAACGCCGAAGGTTGACGAAAGCAGCGCATCGAAGGCTCCCGAAGTTCCTGCAGCCGTGGCCCCGGCTTCGAAGGGGATCTCTTCCGACGGAGTCCTGTCGCTCAACAGGTTCATTGAGATGCTCATGGAGAAAAACGGTGAGGTTGCGGCAGAACGGCTCGGGGTGAAGATCGGCGAGCGCCAGTTCAGCGCGGCGAGAGGAAAATATGAGCCGTCGATGAAGTTGTCCGGCAAGCGCGAGGCCAACCATACGCAGACGACGTACGAAGAGTTCCTGAACCTGCACGTCAATGACTTCGACGAGCGGAACAATCGACTCAAGACATCGCTCGAGGGGCTGACCCCGCTCGGCAGCACCTACCGCCTCAGCTATAACCTCGATGACCTCGACAACAACCTTGATAAAGGCGCGACACCCGGCAAGGATTACAAGTCATATGTCGGCGTGGAACTTACCCAGCCGCTGTTGAAGAACTTCGGGCCCGGCGTCACCAATGCGGAGATCCGTATTGCCAGGGCCAACCTCTCCCTGACATCGGAAAAGTACCGGGAATTCCTGGTCGGTACCGTTGCACGTGCAATCCAGTCCTATTGGCAGTGCTATGTGGCCGAACAGAAACTCGCCATGCGCGAAAGGTCTCGCCTGATAGCTGAAAACCTCTACAAGATCAACAAGGTGCGCTATTCGGTTGGCAAGGTCAGTTACGGAGAGGTGCTGGATGCCGAAGCGGGGCTTCGCCTCCGTGAGGCCCTTGTCGCAGCCGCTGAACAGAGCCTCCTTACTGCAAGGCGCGGGATGCTTTCGATGATGGATCCCGATGGTAGGTACCGCCCTGAAGATATCAGGATTGTCCGCGATTTTCCCCAGGATGCCGCCGAGCCATTCGCATACGACAAGGCCATCAACCGCATCTATGAAAAGAATCCGGTGTACCTCCAGGCGCTTCGTCAGACGGACATGGACAAGCTTCGTGAAGACTACGCCAGGAACCAGCATCTCCCGCAGCTCGATCTTAAGGCAAGCTACGGCCGCAACGGCCTCGCAGGAGACTTGCGCAACTCGTTGCGCGTTGCACGGGACGGCGACTATGCGTCATGGTCGGTCGGGGTTGAACTTTCTGTCCCCATCCTTGGCGGCCTTCAGTCGGGTAACGAAATGCAGGCGGCCAAATTCCGCAGGATGCAGTCGGAACTGCGACTTTCTGCGGAAAAGACCAAACTCGCCAATGACCTTGACGTCGTGGCCGGCATGGTGGAACGCGTGCGTGCGCAGGCAGAGAACTACGGGAAGGTGGTGGAGGCGACCAACGAGCTTCTTCGGATGGAGTCTGCCCGTTTCCGTGCAGGCAAGAGCGAAATCCGGCAACTGCTCGACCGTGAGGTCGGCCTGCTGAAGGCACGCGAGAGCCAGATCGATACGCGCCTCGCCTACCAGTACGCCCTGGTCAACCTCTATTCGATCGACGGCACCCTCCTGCAGAGGTACAGTATTGAAGAGCCCTCATCTACAGGGAAGTGAGCGGGCTGCGATCAGCCGGGCATAAAGAAAATTATTACCCCGAGTTTCCATGAGTTATCAATTATTCAGCGCCGGGTCGAACACTTGGCCAACAGGTGAGACGGTCAACGACTCCATAAAGATCAATGGAGCGGTGACCCGCATAGCCACGGACGGCGATCTGGTCTACGGATCTTCTGGCGCAAGCAATGTGATTTTCGGGGACAGCTCCACTTCCGGAGTCGCTGACACCTTGACGCTTGATGCCAATGACTCCGTGAGTAATGGTATTCAATTGGGGAACATCGAGATCTGGGCTGAAATCGCAGGCGCTATTTCCGGGGAGTCCGGTGAGTACCTTACCTCGATTACGATCACTGCAGACGGTAACGTTACCTTCCATAAGGCGGTTACCATCGCAGGAAGCATGAGCATTACGGCGGGGGGCACGGTCACCTTTGCCGCAGGGGTGACGCTGTTGAGTGGTGGAAGCCTCACTGTTGAAAGTACGGGGGGGACCATCAAGTTCGATTCCGGATTATCGCTCGATAACGACACGACACCGGGTAACGCTCTCGGTGCAACGGGAAACCTGCTGCTCAAGGCTAACGAGATAGATTTCGGTACGGGAACGATTTCGGGCACCGGCACCGTGACCCTTCTGCAGGAAACCACGTCGTTGGCTATCGCCATCGGAAGCCCTTCCGATATCGCCTCGAATTCATCTGCCCATCTCAACCTCGAAGCCGCGGAACTCGCGAAATTGAGTGACGGGTTCACGAGCATCGTGATCGGCGCGAACAGCGAGGGGCACGCAGTTTCGACGGCCGGCGCCGTGACCATCGGGGCAGACAGTTCGGCACTATTCAGGGACGATGTTACGATCTACGGAGGATCGATCACCGTCAACGATGATTCCGCTTCTCAAAATACCCTGACCGTATCGTCGGGGGAAAGCCTTGTTCTGGATGCGTATGCAAATATTACGATCAAAAACCAGGTCGACGCCACCTCGGTAACGCTCTATTCGACGACGGGGTCGATCACGAGCCCCGATGGCGCTTCGCCCGACGCAAGCTACGACACCAATCTCGGGGAGACAGTCATCGCCACCAGCCTCATCGTGACGGCTGCGACCGGGATCGACCTCGATACGACGGTAACGAACCTACAGGCGTCGAACACCACGAGCGGCAACATCTCCATCCACGAGACGAACGGGCTGACGGTATCGAACGCCACCACGAACAGTGGCGGGTCGATCAGCATTGACGTCGATGCCGGCGACCTTACCGTGGATGCGGCCGTGACGGCGGGCGGGAGCGGGAATATCACGCTGAACGCCGATGGCGGTGCGACAGGCGGCACGGTGGACCTGAACGCGGCGGTGAGCTCGACGAGCGGAGCCATCGTCGTGACTGGCGACGTGGTGACACAGGATGCGAACATCACGACCGGTTCGACCGGCACGGTGAAAGTGGTTGCGGACGATGGAGACATCACGATGTCCAGCGGCAAGGAAACCCAGAGTTCGGCTGGCTCAATCACGTACCGTGCGACGGGCGACGTGAAGCTGTCCTGGCTGGACAGCACGTCCGGCGGCGCAGTGAATGTGACGGCGGATACCGACAACTCGACCTCCGGTTCGATCACGGACAACCTTTCTTCCGGTAGCGGCGACAGCGAATCGGTTAACATCACGACGAGCGGTACGGCGACCCTGGTCGCAAGAGCAGGTATCGGTACGGGCAGTGGTGACGCCGATATCGACACGGACGCCGGGACGTTGGCTGCCTACAACAGCACGAGCGGCGATATCAACATCCAGGAGAAGAGCGGCCTCGTCATCGGCAGCACGACGGCGGTGACCAATGTCGTCGATGCGGTGACCGGGGTGAGCACCGGCAATGGCAACGGGAAGGTCAGCATCGACGTCGATGCGGGCGGACTGACGGTGGGTTCGGCAGTGGCTGCGAACGGGAGCGGAACCGTCACATTGAACGCGGATGGCGGGACGGTGGCTGTCAGTGCTGCTGTTGGTTCTTCGAGCGGCGCCATAGCGGTGACAGGCGACGCGGTGACGCAGTCGGCGAACATCACGACGGGTTCGTCGGGTACGGTGACGGTGACGGCGGACACCACCTCGATCACCATGTCGGGCACGTCGGCGACGACGACCTCGGCGGGAGCGATCGCGTACAGTGCGAAGAGCGACGTCGGGGTGACCCAATTTAGCTCGACGAACGGCGGGACGGTGACGGTGACGGCGGACA
>JAAXWS010000020.1 GCA_013334865.1 Chlorobiaceae bacterium | reverse complement strand
AGGTCGTTGCCTTCGTTGCCCAGCGTGATGTCTGCGGCGCTGTTTCCGTTACGGGCCGTCACCGTGGTGCTGCCGCTGCTGATGCTCGTGCCTGACGCCTGGCCCACGCCGCCACCGTTGCTCTCCACCGAGAGATCGCCGGTAGCCGTCGTCGTGCCCAGCGTCACGCCGCCGGTGTCGTCTCGCAGCAACACGCTGGCACCATCCGTGCTCACCGTCCCGCCGAGGTCGTTGCCGGCGTTGCCCAGGGTGATGTCAGCTGCGGCATTGCCGTTACGCGCCGTCACTATGGTGCTGCCGCTGCTGATGCTCGTGCCTGACGCCTGGCCCACGCTGCCGCCCTCGCTCTCGATCGCCAGCGTACCCGTAGTCAGGTTGCCCAGGGTGACGTTGCCAGCCGTCGAGCCAATGGTCGTCGCGCCCCCCACCGACAACGTGCCCGAACCGGTTTGGGCAAAGCCTGAACCGGTGGTGAACCCGCCCGATGTCCGGGCAGTGCCGCCACTCTGGGTGAAGGCGCCCACCACCACCGAGCCGCTGCTGGCCAGCGTGCCTCCGGTTTGCGACAGCGTCCCCAATGTCACGCCACCCGAACCGACCTGCAGCGAGCCCGCCTGGATACTCAAGCCGCCGTCCGCCGTTCCCAGGCCGTCGATCTGGACCGTACCTCCCGAAGCCTGACCCGAAAATCGGGCATTGTCGAACGACACCGTCACGTTGGACGGAATCGAGACATTGGCAACGTTGGCGAGATCAGGCACGGCGCCCCCCGCCCAGTTTGCAGGATTGAACCAGTCACCTGTTGACCCACCCGTCCAGGCGACCGAAGAGAGGCGGGTGATATCGGCTGTGGTGGTCGATTGGCCGGTGATGGTGTAGTTTCCGACATCGGTTCCGCTGTAGGTGCTGGCCAGCGTCACCGTCTTGCCCTCGCCGACATTCTTGTCAGCGAAAAGTCCCGTAGCCGACACCGTCAGGTCGTCACTGTTGATGATTCCCACATACTTCGCTCCGGCGGTATCGGGTGTGGCGACTGTATTGCCGTTGTAGGTCCTGTTTGCGACGGTGATTCCCGATACCGTTAGCGACTTTTTCGTGATCTTCGCCGTCGTGGTGGCCTGCCCGGTGATGGTGTAGTTATCGACATCTGCGCCGCTGTAGCTGCTCGCCAGCTGCACCGTCTTGCTGACCACGGCGTTGTTGTTGTCCAGGACCACGCTCTTGTCATCCGCCGTGTTGCCCGCATTGCGGAAGGCTCCCGTTGCCGAAACCGTCACCGCATCCCCATTGACCAGCCCGTCGAACAATGCACCTGTGGTGTTCACCGAGGCCTGTGCCGTGCCGTCGTACTCCTTGTCGCCGGCAGTAATCCCCGAAATGGCCAGATCCTTTTTGCTTATCGTGGCGGAAAGGCCGGTCGTATTCGCGAGGCTGTAGTTCGCCGCCAGCCCGCCTCCACTGCCATTGGCCAGCGCATAGACCGCCGTCGCGGTGCGGTTGCCGGCAGCCTTGCTGTCGAATGTACCGGCCGCCGTCGCCGTCACCGTTTCGCTGCCGATGAACCCGGCCAGGCTGCCGGGAGTTATCACTGCCGATGTATTGCCGTCATACTCCTTTCCGCTGGCACTGCTTCCGGTGATGCTCAATGCTTTCTGGCTTATTGTGGCCGCAAGGCCGGTCGTATTCGCGAGGCTGTAATTGGCCGCCAGTCCGCCACCGACGCCATCGGCCAGCGCATAAACCGCCGTCGCGGTGCGGCTGCCGGCATTCTTGCTGTCGAAGGTGCCGGTCGCCGTCGCCGTCACCGTTTCACTGCCGACCAGTCCTGACAGGGCACCTACGGTGATGTCTGCGGCTGCGGTGCCGTCATAGGAGCGTCCTGAAGCGCTGCTTCCGCTGACGTCTAGGGGCTTCTGGGTGATCGTGGCAGAAACCGGGCTCTCGATGACCAGGCTGTAGTTGCTGTTGTTCAGGCCGAGGCCGCTGAAGGTCACGGTGTTCGCATTTGCGACATCCTTGCTGTTATAGGTACCTGAGGCCGTACCGGTAATGGCAACCGTGTCGCCGCTGTAGGGCTGTCCGTCGATAGCCGTCCCGCTGCCGACCGCAACGGCGTTCTGGAGTGCTCCGGAACCGGACACGACCGCTGCCGTCGTGCCGTCGTACGTCTTGCTGGACGGCACCGTCAGGCCGCTCATGGTGAGCGCCTTGGGGGTGATGCTGCCGATATTCCCGGTAACCGAGGTAGGCAGCGTATAGTTGAGCAGGATGGTGCTGCCGGTGGCGCTGAAATCGCTGCTGGAGAGGTTAACCGTAACCGTCTTGTTATCACCTGCCGCACTGCTTGCAAAGATGCCTGTGGTCCTGGTGATCGTCGCGCCGTCACTGCCGACCCAACCCGTGAGCAGGTAATTGCTGGCGCTCAGTGTCGCTACGTCGGTACCGTCATAGACCTTGCTCGTGGTGCCGGTGAGGCTGCCGGAGATCAGGATAGCGCCTCCGATCGACAGCTGACCGTTAACGAAACTCAGGGTGTAGTTGTTGCTGGTAAGCCCCTGTGGCGTGATGACGTAGGTGCCTGCGTTGACCGCCCCCTGGCTTGTGCCGGAATAGGAGAGCGTGCCAGCCAGGCTACCAGAGTCTTCACCACCGACAAATGTCTGGGTTGTCGATCCATTAGAGTAAATGCCATAGGTCACCCCGTTACCTCCGCTGTATTCGGTACCATCGTAGGTCCTGCTGACGTTATTTGCCGTAACCTTCAGCGTCGCCTTGCTGATCGTGCCGCTTGCCGTTGCGAGCGTCACATCATAGTTGTTGCCGCTGTTGCCGTCGGAGATGGTATAAGGCCCAACGCTCAGGATGCGGCCGCCGGATGTGCTGGCATTCTTCGAATCGAAGGCTTGGGTCAAGGCACCGATCGAATCGCCGGTCATGATAGATCCGCTGGTGATCGTCGGCGTGCCAGAGGAACTGACCGTACCGTCGTAGGTCTTGGTGTTGTCGGTTGACGCCGTGATGGTCAATGGTGCCCGGGTGATGTCGGCAACCGTAGTGCCGGAGGCCGGTACGCTGTAGTTGCCTGCATCCGTCTGACCGCTGCCATTGCTCAGGGAGACACCGGTCACGTTCACCGTCTTGCCGACGCCGACGTTCCTGCCCGTGCTTCCGGTGTCATCGAAAGCGGCGGTCCGGTTGATGGTGAAGGTATTGCCACTGATGCGGTCGTCGGCCGTCGTCACGCTTGCCACTGTAGTGCCGTCATAGACCTTGTTCACGCCGCTGTAGGTCACCGACAGGGGGCGTGGCGTGATTGTCGCCGTGGCGCCGCTGTATGTACTGGCAATGCTGTAGTTCGCGGCATCTGTGCCACTGAGCGCAATGCCCGTCACACTCACAGGCTTGCTGGTGACCTGGCTACTGATGTCGTAAGCAACGTTCTTGTCGTCGGCATTGTTTGCCGCGTTGCGGAACGTGCCGTTGGCGCTGACGGTCACCGTGTCACCAGCAATCACACCGCTTTCGCTTACTCCAACAGTGGCACTTGTGGAACCGTCATAGACCTTATCTGAAGTACTGATGCCGCTGATCGTGAGAGCTTTGGCCGAAATCGTTGCCGTCGTACTGTTCTGCCCGGTGATGGTGTAGTTGCCGACGTCCGCGCCGCCGTAGGTGCTCGTCAGCGTCACGGTCTTGGCTGTTACCGCCGCGTTGTTGCTAAAAGCCACATTCTTGTTGCCGAACGTGCCCGTAGCCGAAACCGTCACATTGTCGTTCGTCACCAACCCGGTCTTTGTCACGCCAGTCGTGATGACCGTGGCGGCAGTCGTGCCGTCATAGGTCTTGTCTGAAGCCGTGATGCCGCTGATGGTTAACGACTTAGGATTGATCGTACTGGTTGTGTCGGGCACATAGCTGATGCTGTAGCTCCCTGAAACATCAGTACCTCCTGAGTCCTTGATCGTCACGCCGCTGGCGTTCACCGTCTTGCCGGTACCGGCATTCTTGTCAATGAAGTCCTCTGAGCCGGCCGCATTGACACTATCGGACCCGACCAGAGTGCCAACCGTTGGCGTCGCGCCGCCGGTTCCGGTCGTGCCATCGTAGGTCTTGGTGACGGCACTTGCGGTAACAGTCAGTGCCGCAGGCGTGATGCTCGCCGTCGTGCTTGCCTGATCCGTGATGGTGTAGTTGTTGACGTCTGCACCACTGTAACTGCTATCGCTGAGCGTTACGGTCTTACCTGTGCCGGCGAGCTTGCTGCTGAACGTGCCCGTCACCGACGAGATGCTCACCGCATCTCCAGCGACCAGTCCTCCGTACAAGGCGCCCGCGGTGTTCAACGTGGAAGCTGTCGTGCCGTCGTAGGTCTTGCTGGCAGCCGTGATGCCGCTGATACTCAATGCCTTAGGCGAGATGGTCGCCGTCGTGGTTCCCTGCCCGGTGATGGTGTAGTTGCCGACGTCCGCGCCGCCGTAGGTGCTCGTCAGCGTTACGGTCTTGGTTGTTACAGCGTTGTTGCTGAAAGCCACATTCTTGTTGCCGAACGTGCCCGTAGCCGAAACAGTAACGACATCAGCCGTTCCATTCACCGTTACCAACCCGGCCTTGGTCACGTTTGTGGTATTCACCGTCGCCAATGCCGTGCCGTCATAGGTCTTGCTGTCAGCCGTGATGCCGCTGATGCTCAGCGCCTTGGGGGTAATCTGCTGCGCGCCAATGATCACCAGGTCACTGAAATTATTAGTTGGTTTGCTGAGACCTGTCGAACCTAGCTGATAACTTCCTACCTTGAGATAACCGCTCGTGCTGATATCTGTGTTCGAATAAGTTGGTGCCAGGGTGAAGGTTGCATCTCCGACACTGATACTATTGCCAGTTGGAGTATAGGTGGCATTCGTCACTGTCGACCCGCTCAGATACTCGGCGCTTGCCACAGTGTAGGTAGCCGGACTTCCATAGATAGTTTCCAGATTGTTAACTCGTACAAGCAGTTTTCCCGCGGGAACGATGGTAAAGGTGCCTTTGACGTAAGTGAATGTGTAGTTGCCGGCTACAGCACCGGACGGAACAAGCGCCTGGGCATATGAACCGGCAGTTTCATAACCGTTGTTGCCCAAACGACCAGATTGACCACCACTAATGTTAAGCGTACTGGTTCTGTCAGCCGAAATAGTTGGATTGGACGTCAACACACCTGTTGTCGTGGCCGATTCTCCATTGACGAACCCGCTGTATCTCACACCTGCATAACCTGAAGCATCAGACTGACCATAGAACTTGGCGTCGTCGTTGGCCGTGACGGTCAATGGCGCCTTGTTGATCTTTGCCGTCGTGGTTCCCTGCCCGGTGATGGTGTAGTTGCCGACGTCTGCGCCGCCGTAGGTGCTGATCAGTGCCACCGTCTTATCCGTACCCGCGTTATTGTCATCTGCAGTGTTATCGGAATTGCGGAAGGTACCCGTAGCAGAAACCGTCACCGCATCCCCAGCGACCAGTCCGCCGTTCTGCAGCACTGAGGAAGTGACGCCTGCGGTGCTCACCGTCGCCGATGCCGTGCCGTCGTAGGTCTTGTCACTTGCCGTGATGCCGCTGATGGTTAACGACTTAGGATTGATCGTACTGGTTGTGTCGGGCACATAGCTGATGGTGTAGCTCCCTGAAACATCAGTACCTCCTGAGTCCTTGATCGTCACGCCGCTGGCGTTCACCGTCTTGCCGGTACCGGCATTCTTGTCAATGAAGTCCTCTGAGCCGGCCGCATTGACACTATCGGACCCGACCAGAGTGCCAACCGTTGGCGTCGCGCCGCCGGTTCCGGTCGTGCCATCGTAGGTCTTGGTGACGGCACTTGCGGTAACAGTCAGTGCCGCAGGCGTGATGCTCGCCGTCGTGCTTGCCTGATCCGTGATGGTGTAGTTGTTGACGTCTGCACCACTGTAACTGCTATCGCTGAGCGTTACGGTCTTACCTGTGCCGGCGAGCTTGCTGCTGAACGTGCCCGTCACCGACGAGATGCTCACCGCATCTCCAGCGACCAGTCCTCCGTACAAGGCGCCCGCGGTGTTCAACGTGGAAGCTGTCGTGCCGTCGTAGGTCTTGCTGGCAGCCGTGATGCCGCTGATACTCAATGCCTTAGGCGAGATGGTCGCCGTCGTGGTCCCCTGCCCGGTGATGGTGTAGTTGCCGACGTCCGCGCCGCCGTAGGTGCTCGTCAGTGCCACCGTCTTACCCGTACCTGCGTTTTTGTCATCCGCGGTGTTCCCGGAATTGCGAAAGGTACCCGTAGCCGAAACCGTCACAGCATCCCCAGCGACCAGTCCGCCGTTCTGCAGCACTGAGGAAGTGACGCCTGCGGTGCTCACCGTCGCCAATGCCGTGCCGTCGTAGGTCTTGTCACTTGCCGTGATGTCGCTGATGGTCAGCGCCTTGGGCGTGATGGAGACGCTGCTGTCGGTCAGCGTGGTGCTGGAAAGCCGGTAGTTGCCTGCTTGGTCACCGGTGAGTGAAAACCCGCTCGCGCTTATGCTGTAGGTTCCGACATTCTTGCTGGAGAATGCAGAAACACTGTAACCACTCGTGGCAATGCTGACGTCATCGCTGCCGACCTTGCCGGATAGCGTGCCGTAGCTCTGCACCGTGGTTGCGGTGGTGTTTCCGTTATAGGTGCGGTCGGCCAGGTTCAGGCCGCTCACCGTCAGGGTCGCCGGGGTGATGCTGACCGAACTGTCGGTCGCGCTGGTGCTGGAGAGTTGGTAGTTGCCAGCCTGGGCACCGGTAAGCGACAGTCCGGTCACGGCTACGCTGTATGTTCCTACGTTCTGGCTGGTGAATGTGGAAACGGTATAACCGCTCGTGGCGATGCTGACTGTATCGCTGCCGACCTTGCCGGATAGCGTGCCGTAGCTCTGCACCGTGGTTGCGGTGGTGTTTCCGTCATAGGTGCGGTCGGCCAGGTTCAGGCCGCTGAGATTGAGCGTTTTCTTGGTGATCGTGGCTGAAACGCTGCCGCCCGAGAGCGTGTAGTTGCTGTTGGAGAGCACCAGTCCGCTGGTCGACGTGTAGGTGCCAACGTTGGCGCTGCTTGCCGTGGCGCTGCCCGTGACGGTCAGCGCATCGCCGGTGACCAGGTTGGTGGACGAGTAGATTGAACCTGACAAGCTCGTGGTTCCGTCATAGACACGGGTGCCGCTGAGCGCCACCGGCTTGGGGTTGACCGTGAGCGTCCCGTTGACGTAGCTCACGCTGAATCCGGTTTTCGCGACAGCGCCGCTGGGAATGATGGCGTACCCGCCGGGCACGACGCCGGCGCTGGCTGTTGCTCCGCTCGAACCTGCCGTTGGCAGCGTGTCCAGCACATCCGACGTGCTGTAGTCGCTATAGAGGTTCCCGTAGGTGACTGCGCTGCTCATCGGCAGGCCGCCATAGGCAATGTCGCCGGAGCCGAACGTAGTGGTATCGCCATAGGTTTTGCTCTTGTCGCTGGCGGTGACCACTACCGTGGCCGGCGCGCTGAACACATAGCGGTTGCCCGCGTAGCCCGACTTCAGCGCACTTGAAGAAAGGCTGGCGGCTGTTTTGCCCCAGATCGCCTGCTGGCCGCTGCTGAGGCTGCCGAAGGTGTTTGAGGCCGGCGTAGTGCTGTACACCATCCAGCTGCCACCCGAGCCGGTGGCTTGCAGCGCAGTCGACCCCGAGCTGTTGATGAAGTTGCCTCCAGCCTCCAGTGCAAGGTAGCCATTGGTTTTGCTGGTCGTGAGCGACGATGATGCGTTTATCTTGATGTAACCGCCGCTGATGAGCTCCAGGGGCGAATTGTTGAAAGCAGAGGTACCACCGACTTCGATCGCGCCGGCTGCACTGTTGCCGATTGCAATGCGCGACCAGCTGGAACCAGTGAAATATCCGAGCCTTGTACTGGTCAGGCTCAGGATGCCTGATCCGCTGTTGATGCCGATGGTGGTCCCCGACGTGTAGGGCTGGATCGTCAGCACGCCGGTACCGGAAGAACTGGCTGTCGCATTGAAGGTGTTCGCCGTCAGGGTCAGGTCCCCGCTTCCGGTACTGATGGCGTTGTTGAGGGTCAGCAGGTTCGTGCCGCTGGCGACGGTGCAGGTCAGCCCTACGGCAGCATTGTTGCTGGAAATTCCGCTGTAGGTGACGGAATTGAGCGTGAACGCGCTTACCGTCAGTGCGGAAGCGTCGGTCAGGCTCAACGCGCCGATGCTGCTGCCGGAGGCGACGATGCCGATGGCATTGGTGCTGTTCGACAGCGACTTGGCGCCGGCGCCGACAAAAACCAGACCATTACCGTTGCTGCTGCCGGTAGTTACCTGTCCCGCAATCGTGAGGTTGCCGGCACCTCCGATAGATGCTGCTGCGGCAAGGCCCAAGGTGCCGCCCGATGTTGCCCCTGTCGAGGTGTTGCTGTTGACCAGCGCGCCACCGTTGCCGACACCGCTTCCGCTGATCGTCAGGTTGTTGGAAATCGACTGGCCGTTGAGGTCCAGCGCTCCGCCTGCGCTGACGGTCGCCGCACCGGTGCCCAGCGCCGCGGCGCTGCCTGCCGTGAGCGTACCGGCACTGACCGTGCTGCCGCCAGTGAACGTATTGGTCCCTGACAGGGTCAGTGTGCCCGTACCTGCCTTGGTCAGCGCATTTGCGCCGCTGACCACACCGCTCAGGGTGACGCTTCCGCTGCCACCGATCGACGTGGCTGCGGCCAGCGCCACGCTGCCGCTTTCCGATGCTGCCGTCGCGCTGCTGTTGGTCAAGGCTCCGGCACTGCTGACACCCGTACCGCTGATCGTCAGGTTGGTGGCAATGGACTGGCCGTTGAGGTCGAGTGCCCCGCCGATAGCAACCGTCGCCGATCCGGTACCGAATGCAGCTGCGTCGCCTGCCTTTACCGTGCCGGCGCTGATCGTCGTCGCACCGGAGTAGGTATTTGCAGCTGAGAGCGTGAGCGTGCCGGTGCCGCTCTTGGTGAGGCCTCCGGTGCCGGCTATCGCCGTCGTGCTCACCGTGGTGCTGCCGGATCCGGTGAAGGTCGCCAGGTATCCCGCATTGGTGATGCCGCCCGTCAGGGTCAGCGCCGTACCAGAACTGTCGAAGGTGCTTGCCGCGCCAAGAGTCAACGCGCCGGAAAGGCTGCTGCTGCCGCTGCTGGTCTTGAGCGTGCCGCCGTTGAGCGTGATCGCCTCGGCGCCTACCCCCGCGTTCTGCAGGTCGAGCGTCGCTCCGCTGGCGACGGTGGTGCCGCTTGCCGTGCTGCCAAGGCCAGCCGCGTTGCCCACGGCCAACGTACCGGCGTTCACCGTGGTGGCTCCTGTGTAGGTGTTGGATGCGGAAAGTGTGAGCGTGCCGGTGCCGCTCTTGGTCAGGCCTCCGGTGCCGGTTATGGCCGTCGTGCTCACCGTGGTGCTGCCGGATCCGGTGAAGGTCGCCAGGTATCCCGCATTGGTGATGCCGCCCGTCAGGGTCAGCGCCGTACCAGAACTGTCGAAGGTGCTTGCCGCGCCAAGAGTCAACGCGCCGGAAAGGCTGCTGTTGCCGGTGCTGGTCTTGAGGGTGCCGCCGTTCAGCGTGATCGCTTCGGCGCCTACCGCCGCGCTCTGCAGGTCAAGTGTCGCTCCGCTGGCGACGGTGGTGCCTCCCTGCGTGCCGCCAAGGCCAGCCGCGTTGCCCACAGCCAGCGTACCGGCGCTTACCGTGGTGGCTCCGGTATAGGTGTTCACACCCGAAAGCGTGAGCGTGCCCGTGCCCGTCTTGGTCAGTGATCCGCTGCCGGAGATGATGCCGGAAATCGTATTGTTGCCGCTGCTCACCAGCGTCAACCCGTAACTGCCAAGTCCCAAAGAGCTCCCGGGTGCAATAGAACTTCCGTCGAGGGTGGTGTCGGCTCCGAGCGTTACGGCACCGGAATAGGTCTGCGCCCCACTGCTGCTGATGCCGCTGCCATTGAGCGTGGTCGCACCGCTCACGCTCAGTGTCGTCAGGCCGGTCACCGCTCCGCCGAAACCGGCGGCGCCGCTGACGGTCAATGCATGAGTCCCGCCGGTCAGCGTGCTCCCGAAATTGACCGCAGAAGATGAACTGGTGAAGGTGACGTTCGCGCCAAGTGTCACGTTATCGCCGTAGGCCTGGGCACCGGAGGTGGTTACCGCTGCACCGACGGTGGTGCCGCCCCCGGCGTTCGAGTTGAGGCTGCTGGCGCTGACCGTGCTGCCGATGGTCTTGACTCCGCTACTGTTAAGGGTGAGGCTGTTCGACTGTGCATTGAGCGCACCGGTAATTTCAATCCCGTCCGTTGTGTTGAGCAAGGTGAGGTTGTCATATACCGTAAGGGCCCCGACGGTGATCTTGCCGCTGCCATCGGCACGGCCAATCGTTATGCCCGAGAAGCCATCGACAAAGTTTGTCGAAAAATAGCTGGCCGGCAGGGCGAAGGTGCCGCTTGCCCCTGCAACGCTGATGGTGTTGGCAATAGTTTTGGGAGCAACCGCGAGCGCGCCGGTGGATTTCAGGCGTCCGCTGCTTCCGAAGTTCAGGGTATCGGTCTTGACGCTGATGTTGCCGCTCGTTGCGTTAATGACGTTGTTGACCGTAAGGGAGCCGCTGGTGAGGTTTATGGCGCCTGAGGTATCAACCGTGCTGCCGAAAGTCGTGCTGCCGCCGGCGCTTGCCGTCACCGCCGTCGCCTTGACGGTATCGCTGAAGCTGATGTTGCCGGTAGTGTTGACATTCAGGCTGGACAGGTTGGCAATGTTGCCCACCTTGCCGGAGAAACCCACATTACCGGAACCGGCGTTGATGGTGAGGGAACTTGAACCGACGCCGTACATCACGACGGCTACGCCTGCGCCGCCTGCGCCGCCGGCAACACTACCGCCCTCGTTGGCAGCGCCGCCGCCGCCGCCGCCATAGAGCCCGGTACCGCCGGTTCCGCCCCAGTAGCCGATGCCGCTGCCGCCCGAACCAAAATTTGCCGCGTTGTTCGGTGTACCGGCATTGGTATACAGGTTGGTTCCTGGACCAGTCGCCGCACCGCCAGCCCCCAGACTGTACCCCAGGACGGTCAATGCGCTGCTCAACCCGGCGACATCGGCACTGGTACCTCCCGCACCGCCACTGGAACTATTATAGCTTGAACCGCTTCCCCCTCCGATGGCACCGCCGCCGCCGCTTCCGGTATCGCCGCTGCTTCCCGCACCTCCGGAACCGCCGGTAACGTTGGTCGTGCCGCCGGTCGCCGTGCCGCCACTGCCTCCTGAACCGCCGGCGACGCCGCCCTGCCCACCGTATGCGTAAAGGGTCACCCCGTTGTAGCTCACGGTTGTGGTGCCACCCGTAGAACCATTATAACCGCCGGCTCCGCCAGCGCCGGCAGTGCCAGTCGAATACGAAATCGTCTGTCCCGGCGTAGTCGAATACTGGTAGTAGGCGACACCGCCGCCACCGCCGCCACCAGCCGCACCACTGGCGCCGCCGCCACCGCCGCCGGCGCCGATCGCCCAGGCCTGGACGGTGGTGACATTGGTCGGAATAAGCCATGTACTGCTGCCGGTCAGCAGCTGTGCGCCAGCCAGGGAGTTCAGGGTGTTGTTGAACGTGACTCCCCCGCTTGTGCTGTTGAGAACGGTGTTGCCTGCGATAGCCACGTTCCCGGTGTAGCTCTGAGCACCCGTCGTCGTGATCACTGAAGCGAGTTCAATTCCGGTGCCGAGGCTGTTGCCGGCGCCTGATCCGCTGAGGCTCAGTGCGTTGACCGTTATGTTCTTGTTGATGGCGATCTTCCCTGCCGCCGTCATGGAGAGCGTCGTCGGAAAGGTTGACAGCTTCAGCGTACCCGTCGCCGTAGCTCCGGAGCCGTTGCCACCGGAGAGGGAAATTGTCGGCATGGAGGTATATCCGGAACCGGCGGAGGTGATTGTCAGGCCCGTCACCACACCTCCGGAAACCGTCGCGGTTGCTGTGGCGCCGCTGCCTCCGCCCCCGCTGATGGTGACGGTCGGGGCGTAGCTGTACCCGCTGCCGCCGGTTCCTACCGCAATACTGCCAAGGGAGAGTGCCGAGGCTGTCGCAGTCGCTCCGGTCCCTGAACCTCCGGAGATGCTGATGGTGGGCGCGCTGGTGTATCCCGAACCTGCAGAGGTGACGACGATGTCCGTCACCAACCCGCCGGATACCATCGCGGTTGCCGTCGCGCCGCTGCCGCCGCCACCGGTGAAAGTTACCGTGGGAGTTGAGCTGTAGCCGCTGCCAGCGTTTCCTACGGCAATACTGCCAAGCCAGATCGGTGCACTGAGCGTAATGTTGCCGGTGTTGGAGCTATTCCCGCTGGAGCCGTAGGCCGTATCGCTGGAGGAGGTCGAGATCGAGACGTTGGTCGTCTTCAGACCCGTGGCTATGGTTGCCGCCTGGGTCGTACCGATGACATAATCGTACGGATCAATCAGCCACTGGCCGGTGCTGCCATTGATGGCCAGGGTGTCGAATATGGCATTCTGGCCGATATCGACCGAGGCGCCCGACGTCTCGATATTGCCGCCGTCGCCACCTTCGTAGCCTCCCTTTGCCAGGAGTTCGCCATCGACCGTGACAGCCGAATCCGGGTTATGCACGTCAGCCCACAGCACAACCTTTCCCCCATCGCCCTGTCTGGTTGCGGAAGCGTCGATCTTCGCCCCGTTTTCCATGTCTACCGTGATGGCCTGGCGCATCGTGCCACTTCCCTGCCAGTCGCCGCCAACGAGGACCTCGCCGCCACCGGTCGCGCCGCTGGCGTCGAGTTTGCTGCCCGTGGCCAGCGTGACATGGTCCGCCTCGAGGATGATCCGGCCTCCTTTCCCGACAAGGCTGCTTGCCTCGACCACCCCGCTGTTGTTGGCAACCGCCGATTTCAGCTCGTCGGCGGCCCTGGCGGTCATGACCGCCATTCCCCCGTCGGCAACGATGAGTCCGCTGTTCGAGACCAGGGCGTCGACGGCCCCTTTTTCGACGATGTAGCTGATGAGGCCCGTGCCCGTGAAGTCGAGCGAAACCGTATCTCCTGCGGCGAGCAGGACGCTGCCGCCGCTTGTCTTCAGGCTCCCTTCGTTGGAGACCTTAGGGGCGATCAGGGCGACCACGCTGCCGGGGGCTCCGGTGATCTGCCCGAGGTTGGCGACACTGCCGGCATTGCCCGGGTTGGTCAATCGGTATTTGTCGGCGAGGAAGTCGCTGTCGAGCATCGAGAGGCTCGACGCCACGAGGCCGCCGACGTCGACGCGGGCCGTTTTTCCGAAGACGATGCCGTTCTGGTTGAGCAGGAAGACCCTACCGTTCGATGAGAGCGAACCCAGGATCTCGGTCGGGTTCTGGCCGTTGATGCGGTTCAGGGCCGAGGAGGCCGCGTCGGGCTGGTTGAACCTCACTGCGGCCTGTTCGCCGATGTTGAAGCTCTGCCAGTTGGCGATCATCTGCGTGCTCGACTGGTCGACCGTCATCCGGTTGCCGTCCACCGTTATGGCTGCGTTGCCGGCAGTTACCTGCCCGCCCTGCGGCAGGGCGTCGGGCGCGAGGGCCTGAGCCGGCTGAGACATGGCCATCATGGCCGCCAGGCTGAGGATGCCGAAGCTGAGGATGGGACACCCTTTCGCACCCGCTTTTTCAGAAACGACGATCCATTTCTGCTTTATTTCGGACCAGATGATCTTGTGGATCCTGTTCATAGGAAGTGATGATGGAGAGGAGTGGAATCAGAACGTGAAGAGGGCCTGGAGCCAGTAGCGGCTCGTGTCCGCCCTGCCGTCGGAGTTGTTGCCCAAGGCGCTCCGCCCGGGGTTGTCCCCGATGGTGTGCGCCCAGGAGGCCTTGATGCTCAGCCTCCCGGAGAGCGAATGGTTCAGTCCGATGCCTGCGCCCTGCAGCCAGTAGGTGTTGAGGCCGGTGGCCGTTCCCGGGTTGGCGGTCGGGTTGTCCTGCAGTGTGATCCGGCCCGCGTCGTAGAACCCTTCGAGCTGGCAGGCACCCCATCCGGCGGGTAACGGGAGCGCGTAACGGAGCGAGGCGTTGAGCAGGTGGCCATGGTCCCCCATCGCCTCGCCGACCGGATATGCCCTGACGCCGGAATGGCCGCCGAGGGAGAATTTCTCGCTTGAATCGAGGTTCTGCTGCGTGAACTGCGCCGTCCACGAAAGGCTTGCCGATACCGGGCCAGTTATGCGCTGCAGGCGGGCGAGGCCGAGGTTGAGTCGGCTGAACTCCCCTTCCGTGCAGTTCGCGGCTGCCGTGGCCGACGAGACCTCTCCGGACCCGTGGAAGTTCCCCATGGTGAGCCCGATGTTCCAGGTGGTGAGCCCGCCACCGGAGAAGCGGTCGTAGCGCTCCCCGTTGGCGGCGAGGGAGAGGCTTCCCAGCCGCTTGTCGTTGTTCGGCGCGCCGCTGGCAGAGTCCTTGAGCTCCCGGTATCCGTAGGTGGCCGAGAGGTTCACGTTCGATGACGGTCCGCGCGAAGCCGCGAAGCTCACACCGGCGTCGACGCCGTTGCTGCTGCCCTCGAAGTTGTTCGAGGCGAGTTCCTCGCCGAGCTTGTAACGCATGCCGGTATAGGAGATGTTTCCCCGTACCCCTCCGTAGCAGATCGGGAAGCTGTACGCGACCCTCCCCTGTGCAAGCCTTTCGGAGCCGGTGACCAGGAGCGTCAGCTGGTCGGCGTATCCGAAGGGGTCGTTGACGGAGGCAATCCCGTTGGCCCGCCACGCTCCGGTGTAGCGGTTGCCATAGTTGTCGCCCCATACGCTTGCCGATACCAGGGGGCCTTCGGCGACGTTGATGTCGATGCGGCTGCTGCCGGGCTTCGTGCCGGGGGCGAGGGCCGCCCTGGCCGTGATGCCTGGAAGGTCGTTGACATGCAGCAGGGAGCGTTCGAGCAGCTGTTCGTTGATCGGCTTATCCGGGCCAACGGCTTTTCCGGTCATGGAGCGCAGGACGCAATCGCGGACACGTACCGATTGTTCACGATTTATCCTTGCGCCGCCATCGCTCCTGCTGGTGACGATCCTGATCTCTACCGTACCCGAGGTCACATCCTGCCGGGGCAGGTATGCTTTGGAGAGGAACCAGCCATTCTCCCTGAGGTATGCCGAAACCTTGTCCGCCAGCTCCCGGAGATCCCGGTAACCGAGGTTTTCCCCGATGGCCCGGGCTACCACCTCCTGGAGCTGCGACTCCTCGACGACGCCCTCGAACCCCGAAAACGAGAACCCTTTGACCATGAGCTTCATGCCGGGATCCTCCTGAACATCCTGCCCGTTATCGTCAGGATGCTCGGGGAGGATGTCGGGAAGCTCCCGGCGTTGCGGCACCTGCTGCCTGAGGATGCTGCCTGCATCGGGCACGGGCTCCGCGCGAAGGTTCGCGGACGACAGCAGGAGGAATATGCCGGTCACGGCTATCGGGGAGGAAAATCTGGTACTCATCTGACCCACCTCTTTTCGCATCGCCGCCAGACTGAAATGCGAATCGATCAGTTCGAAGATCGAAAAACATTACGCTATCATCTTCAGCGACGCAGGTTTTTAACTTTCCCCCAATGTTATATATTATAAGCCCTTAAGGCTACTCATAAGACATCACAAATCCTCGTTTATACTCACATTGCGAGTATTGGTCGACGTAGTTACGAGCAGTTGAGCTCCCCTGAGGCTTTGGGTTGGAGAAACAGGAATGCCGACACACGGTGCGAACATCAAGCAGGGTGTGTTCGCTGCACAGCGCTCAGATCTGGTCGATATCATCGGATAAGGAGTAGCCTATTCCATGAAAGGTCTTGACGGGAAACGGGCACTGCCGTGATTCGATCTTTCTTCGCAGGCGCGAGATCATCGATTCCAGCGCGTGGATAGCCTGGCCGGTCTGGGGATATTCCAGGATCCTCATGAGCTCCTTGCGCGGCAGGAGCTCATGATCCTTCATGGCGAGGGTGTTGATGAACAAGAACTCTTTCGAGGTCAGCATTATCGCCTCCCCCTCGGGAGTGAACAGCACCCATCCTTTACCATCAAGCCGCCAGGGCGCCGTCTGTCTTTCGGATTCGGCAGGTGTGTCTGGAAACTCCTCCGGTACCATCGGACGTTCTGCTTCAAGCCTCATGAACAGATTGTCGATCGTTGCGGAAAGTTCTTTGGAGTCGACCGGCTTGACCATGTAGAAGTCAGCTCCAGCTTTCAAGCCGTTCAGCCGGTCGGCCAGGGTCGAGCGAGCGCTCAGGATGATGATCCTCATGCCGGTGTTGTTCCTGACATATTCGGAAAGCACCAGGCCGCTCTGGTCGGGAAGGCCGATATCGATTATGGCCAGCGAAAACGTCTCACCAGAAATATGGAGATAGAACTCGCCGGCGGATCGTGTGCCGGTCACGTCATGGCCGGCAAGCCGCAGGTATTTGACCATGTTTTCGAGCAGGTCCGGGTCGTCTTCGACGATGATGATCCGTTTGGGGGTTTTCATGCCGGCCAGAGCTCCTTCAGCATCCTGAGCCTCAGGCGATCCCTGAATTGAGGCTTCACCAGATAGTAGAGATAGCTTTCAAGCACGTCGGGCATACGGCTCATCCTTCCCGAGATCTTGAAATGGCGGAACCCGGCTTCGCGGTACTTCCCGAGGACATCCTCCGCCGGGACAAAGCTCCGGTTCTCCATAATTTCAGGAAATGTCCGATTGAAATGGCCGCAGCCGCCATTGTCGAACGTATCCCTTGAAGCGTATTCCAGTTGAGCCCGCGACACCGATTCATAATGCGCAGCGACCTTTGCGCAGGAGTCGTCACAGTATGAGTTGACCAGGATCTCATACCTCTCCTTGTGGTCCAGCTCCATAAGTTCCCGGGTATTGTTCATCAGATAGTTCAGGATGACGGTGTCATAGCGGCACAGGAGCTCGTCGAGCCTGACCGGATCAGAAAACCATCGCGTGACCGAAGAGATGATACGATATGACGGGTAGCGCTCCCTGATGTACTGCTCGAGCAACGGAGAGTTCACGACGACATCGTTCAGGGGGTTCTCGCAAAGAGTCATGCAGAGGTTGCAGAAGGTATCCTGCAGATGCTTCTCCTCGATGAGCGAATTGGTGAAGGTGAACCTGCAGCCGATGCCATTGTCGTTGAAATACTTTGCCGTAATGATGAGGTTGTCGCGGTCGCAGAACCCGCCGACCACCCGTCCCCCGTTCCAGACCGAGGGAGGAAAACAGCCGTAGACGCTTTTGATGACGATTCCCTCATGGAACGATTCCGGCTGTACCTTTTGGAGCTCTATGATGGCCCTGTTGAGTTTGAAGAGGTAAAAAAAGTCGGGAAGATAGAAATTGACACCCATCGCAGGATGGTTAGGATTTGGAATGGCAAATGGCCCGGCGGAAAAGTACAGGGATATGTTAGGAAGAAGAGGGGTGAAACGGTGAGTCGCAAAATGTCATAAAGCCTCACAGCGCCTCACGCCGCAGGATGAGGCCTCAGGCGCATGCCGCAAGGGCTACTAGCGATAAGGGGCAGAACCTGAGGTTCAGCTTCGGAGGATGGCGACTGTCAGGCAATAGCCCTCGCCGTGGGATGTTTTGACGGGAAATTCGCCATGCATCCCTTCGATCTTCCTGCGCAGGCGGGATATCATGGACTCAAGTGCATGGCTCGCCTGACCGGTAGGCGGATATTCGAGGATCTTCAGGATTTCCCTGCGGGAGACGATAGCGGCCGGCTCCCGAACGAGGGTATCCATGAACTTGTACTCTTTGGCGGTAAGCCTGATCTCGCGGCCTTCAGGGGTGTACAGCACCCATCCTTTACCATCAAGACGCCATGGAGCAACCTGTCGGGCCGGTGCGGGAGGTATGCCGTGAACATCCTCGAGCATTGCCGGATGTTCCGCTCCGAGCCGCATGAACATGTTCTCGATCGTGGCGGAAAGTTCGCTGCAGTCTACCGGCTTGACCATGTAGAAGTCCGCTCCTGATTTCAGCCCGTTCAGTTTGTCGTCCAGGGTCGAGCGTGCCGTGAGGAGGATGATTCTCATGTCGGTGTTGTTCCGGACATATTCTGACAGCACCAGTCCGCTCTGGTCGGGAAGGCCGATATCGATTACGGCCAGCGAGAAGGCCTCGGTTGCGATATGCCGATAGAACTCGCCGGCAGATGCTGTCCCGGTAACCTCATAACCGGCAAGCCGCAGGTATTTGACCATGTTTTCGAGCAGGTCACGGTCGTCTTCGACAATAATGATCCGTTTCGACAAGAGCATCATGACACCTCAGCGTTGATTTCAGCGAGCGGAAGCCGGAGTGTCACCACGACATGATCGTCCAGTGCTTCGAGGAATATACGCCCATGATGGCGTTCGACGATCTGGCGTGCGAGCCACAGTCCGAGGCCGGAGCCGCTGGTATTGCTGCTGTTGCCTCCGCGCCGGTACTTATCGAACAGTCGTTCCGCATCCTCCCCGAATGGAGCGATGCCCTGATTCCTCACCGTGACGATAGCCTCCCCGCCGTCTATACGGCAGTCAACGTCGATGGGCGTGCCGGGGGGAGAGTATTTCTGTGCGTTGTCGAGAATATTGAATATCGCGGTCTTGAGGTAATGAACTTCGGCCCGCACGACTTCGGAACCGATCGATGCCGTAGTGACAAAGGGGCGTCCCGGCCAGAAGATACGGATCTCATCGAACTCCGCATCGATCAGCTGAGCCAACGGAATCGTCCGGGCCCCATCGATCTCCTGTGAATCGGAAAGACGGCTCTTTTCGAGTGATACCTCCATCACATCGACCAGCCGTGAGACGGCCCGCTGCATTTTATCCAGATCGGCAGCGTCAGATGATGACCGGCCGGCATTGTCGAGTTGCATGAGGTCGAGTGTGCTGCGGATAATGGCCAGCGGCGTGCGGTACTCATGCGACACCATGGCAAGGAAGCGCTTCTGCCGTTCCGTCGCGAGCTTTTCAGACTGGACCTCCACGACGCTGCGCTCAGATTCCAGGAGGGCCTCCCTGGCACGGATTTCGGTCTGGCGAAGCCGTTCCGCCAGGGCGATGGTCATCAGGACCATGTTGATCAGCGATGCGATCTGGATGTTGTTGATGTTCCACCAGTCGATGGGAACCCAGCCGAGCAGTTTCAGGAAATGCAGGAAATACCCGAGGTTGCTGATGCTGAAAGCAACAAAGAAGATGGAACCTGCAGGCCGGTGGTTCCGGATCGCCTTGACGCTGAGCCAGCTGACCACGAAAAAGCTGAGAAGGACCCAGATAGAGGTGATCGGAGCCATCTCGATATAGAAGCCTGCCGGATCGGCCAGCGTGGTAAGAGCGCCGACGACGGCAAGGGTTATCAGGAATGCCCTGCTGAAAAGAGTCACATCAGCGGCGAAAAGGCGCAGAAGGAAAATAGAGAACAGGAGGATTCCCCCGCCCTTTCCTATATCAGCGAGGTAATCGGAGAGCAGGTGGGCCGAGCCTGGCAGGATGAGGCTGAGGATGCCGCTTATGGACAGATAGTTGGTGAAGACGGCCAGCGCATAAAGCGAAAAATAGAGGAAAAGGCGGTCCCAGATGCGCAGGAAGAAAATAAGGTTCAGGAGGACGATCACCAGGGTGATGGTAAGATATCCCCCCTGTAACATGATGTTGGCATAGGTATAGCTCGCCATATCGGGCGGAGTGTGCACTGTCGCCGTGAAGGTGAGGGAGCTGATGGAACTGATCCGGACATAAACAGTGACAGGCATGGCTGGCGTCAGGGACAGCGGTACCATGAAATCCGGATTAAGTACCGGACGAGATGCGACGGGAACATGGTCGCCAAGAAGGACCCGGCGATAGGACGAGGCTTTTCCGGGATCGCTTCCTGTCTGGATAAATACCGCGATATGGTCCAGATATGGAGAGTCAAGCCTCAGCCATGACTCTGGGGGGAATCGGGAAGTGCGGAGGAGGGTGAACCGAAGCCATACCGCCTTGTGGCTATAACCTTCATTCAGGTATCCATCGAGGCGGTTGAATACCGCCCGGTTTTCCGGATCGAGGATCTCCTTGAGAGTCATCTTTCCCGAAGGGTCGTCGAAACGCTCCATGTGCCCGGCAAGCTCGTATGAGGGTGATGAACCGAGGGGAATAGGTGCAGCAGCGGCACTCTTTAAACTGCCGGTGATGAACATGGCGGACAGCAGGAGCAACGCAACGGAATAATGAAGCTTGAAGAAGCTTACCTGATGGATGTGGAGGGCGGGTTTCATGCGATTACAATGCCATACACAAGCAATATCTCGTTACCGATCGACTTAACCAGGCACAGCGGCAAATTACTCCTTCAGCGAACAAATCACAACGGGGAGCACAGCACACGCGTACAAGTGGCTGCAAGATTTGTCGCAGACTTTGTCGAAGTGAACGGATGCCACAGGGAAGAAAAAAGAAAGCCCGTCATCCATTCGCTCTGACGGGCTTTCCACTCAATGCACGACACACTACGAAAGGTTTACAGCGCCTGTTCGTCCTCCACCTTGTGCTTGTAGCCGGTGATGATGGAAGAGGTCACGCTGGTACGGTCCACGACGTCGTGGCGGAAGACGGCATACAGGTGCACGATCACGTAGAACGGAAAGATCCAGGAGACCAGATGGTGCGCGTAATGCAGGTTGTAGCTGCTTCCGAACAGCGGCAGGATCCAGCCGAACGCGCTCTCGATCAGGCTGCCCGGCCGGTTTTCACCGTACATGGCCAACCCCGTCAGGATCATGAACGTCGAACCGCAGAAGATGAAGATGAAATGCGCGAGCGCGGCGACGGGGTTGTGCCCCACATAGTTCGGCTCGTCCTTCCTCAGGAAGAGGTACGATGCCACCTGCTCCTTGAACGGTTCACCCCACCATGCGGGAGACCATGGCCTGAATCCGCCGAACTTCGCATACTGGTCGTCCGAAAGCAGCGCATAGTACATGCGGTAAAGGAAGTTGCCGATGAACACGAAGGCAATGCAGTAATGGACGTAGCGCCACATCACGAAGTTGTGCTGCCAGACAGCCTCCCCGAGAGGCGGGTTGATCACCGGCGATGCGATATACATTCCGGTCGTGGCCAGCGCGACAATGCACAGGGCGTTGATCCAGTGATAGGCCCTGACCGGCAGGCGCCAGACATAGATTTCCTCGATTAACCTACCCATGGCGTGCTCCGTTTAAACGATGGTTACCTTGGTGATCTCGTTGCCGTTCATGTCGTAGACATGCGAGGCGCACGCAAGGCAGGGATCGAACGAATGAATGGTCCGCAGGAGCTCAAGGGGCTTCGAGGGATCAGCCATAGGCGTACCCTTCAGCGCGGCTTCGTAGGCTCCGGAGTTGCCGCGGTTATCCTTCGGCGATGCGTTCCACGTGGAAGGGACCACGATCTGGTACTCGTCTATCTTCTGGTCCTTGATGCGGATCCAGTGACCCAGGGCACCTCGGGGCGCCTCGGTGTAACCGAAACCCTTGCACTCCTTCGGCCAGGTGGAGGGCTCCCAGCGGTCGCTGTTGAAGGTCCTGTAATCGCCGGACTTGACGTTGGCAACGAGCTCATCGTAGAACCTGCCCATGAACCCGGCGGTCTGCTTGCACTCGATGCCTCGGGCGGCCGTGCGTCCGAGCGTCGAAAAGAGGGCTTCCGGCCCGACCTGCAGCTTTGCAAGAACGGCACCCACCGTCTCCTTGAGCATCGGGTCGCCCTTGGCGTAACCGACCAGCACGCGGGCCAGCGGCCCGACTTCAACCGGATGGTCCTTCCAGCGCGGAGTCTTGAGCCAGCTGTACTGCTTGTCAGTGTCGAGGTTTTTGTATGGCGGCTTCGGACCGGTGTAGTTCGGCTTGGTTTCGCCTTCCCACGGATGGAGGCCCTTGTCCCCGCCTTTGCTGTAGGTGTACCAGCTGTGGCAAATCTCCTCCTTGATCTGGGCGGTGTCACGCGGATCGACGTCGATGACGTTGGAGAGGTCCTTGTTCAGGATGACGCCACGATGCCAGAGCAGCGACTTCACGTCGTTGATGCCCTTCTGCGGGAAATCACCATAGCTCATGAAGTTGCCAAGCCCGCCGCCATGCAGCCACCCCTTGTAGTAGCTGGCGATGGCAAGCAGGTCGGGGATGTAGACCTGGTCGATGAACGCCTGCGTGTCGTCGATGATCTTCTTGACCATGGCGAGGCGCTCGATGTTGATCGCCGTATCGCTGTTCGGGTCAATCGCGCAGGCCATGCCGCCGACAAGGTAGTTCGGGTGCGGGTTCTTGCCGCCGAATATGGTCTGGATCTTGACGATCTCCTTCTGGAAATCGAGGGCTTCGAGGTAGTGCGCGACGGCGATCAGGTTGACTTCCGGCGGCAGCTTGTAGGCCGGATGTCCCCAGTAGCCGTTGGAGAAGATGCCGAGCTGTCCGCTCTCGACGAAGGAGACGAGCCGCTTCTGGAGGTCCTTGAAGTACCCGACTGAGGATTTCGGCCAGGAGGAGATGCTCTGGGCGATCGCTGACGCCTGCTTCGGATCGGCCTTGAGGGCGCTGACCACGTCGACCCAGTCAAGGGCATGCAGGTGGTAGAAGTGCACGAGGTGGTCCTGCGTATGCTGGGTTGCCTCCATGAGGTTCCGGATGATCCTGGCGTTCGCCGGCACCTCTATGCCGAGCGCGTCTTCGACGCAACGGACCGAAGCCAGCGCGTGCACGGTGGTGCAGACGCCGCAGATACGCTCGGCGAACGCCCACGCGTCGCGGGGATCGCGACCCTTGAGGATGACTTCGATGCCGCGCCACATGGTGCCGGTGCTGTAGGCCTCCTCGATGACATTGGCGTCGCTGACTTTCGCCTCAATCCTGAGATGTCCCTCGATACGCGGGATCGGATCGACAACTATTTTTTTGGACATGCCTTGAGCTCCCTTGGTTTACTTTTCAGACTCTTTGTCGTGCGTTCTCTTCTTTGCGGCGGTGACGGCTGCGTGTGCGGCTGCACCGGCAGCGGCTGCGCCGACCGCGACGACACCGATCTGGTCGGCCGTCGTGTCGGTTCCGAGGAACGAAACCTCGGCAAGCCTGGAGTAGAATGGGCCCTTGTCCCAGAAACCGGGTTCGGAGCAGCCGATGCACGGGTGGCCCGATCCGATCGGGAAGCTGGTTCCGGCGTTCCACTGGATCTTCGAGCAGGCGTTGTAGGTCGTCGGCCCCTTGCAGCCCATCTTGTAGAGACACCACCCTTTCCTGGTCGACTCCTCGTCGAAGCCGCGCACGAACATGCCTGCGTCGTAAAAGGCGCGGCGGTAGCATTTGTCGTGGATCCTGGTGGCGTAGAATGCTTTCGGACGGCCCATGCGGTCGAGCTCAGGCAGGGTGCCGAAGGTATGGACGTGGGTGATGACGCCGGTCATGACCTCGGCGATCGGAGGACATCCGGGAACCTTGATGATCGGCTTGTCCTTGATGACCTTGTCGACAGGCACGGCGCCGGTAGGATTCGGATCAGCATTCTGGACGCAGCCGAACGAAGCGCACGCACCCCAGGCGATCACAGCGGCAGCTCCGGCTGCAGTCTCCTTGACGATGTTGAGGAACGAGTCGCCGTTGACCGTGCAGTAGACGCCGTCATCCTTCATGGGGATGTTGCCTTCGATGGCGAGGATGTACTTGCCGTTGTACTCCTTCATGATCTTCTTACGGACATCTTCAAGCTGGTCACCGGCAGCGGCGCTCAGCGTCTCGTCGTAATCGAGGGAGATCATGTTGAACACAATGTCGGCCATGATCGGATGGGACGAGCGGATGAAGGACTCGGTACAGCAGGTGCACTCCAGGCCGTGCAGCCAGATGACCGGCGTGCGTGGCTTGGTTTCCATGGCATGGACGACTTTGGGAAGAAGCTCGGGAGAGAGGCCGAGGGCGACTGACGTGAGACTGCAGAACTTGAGAAAATCCCGGCGGGAGACGCCGCGGGACTCGAAAACTTCTGCGAACGTTTGCTTGCTTGGCATTAACACCTCCGTAGGGTTTGTATGCAGTGTCTTCTGAAACTTGCAGCCCGCCAGTAATCCGGTATCTGGGGCTCTCCGCAATGGTTTTATGGAAATTAATATACGTAACGATCGTTATACCTGAAAGAAAGTAGTATCTGTTGATTGCCGTTACCGGGATTATGAAAATAAAAAAACCCGACCATTACGTGATGCATGATCGGGTTTTATAGGGTCTTCCCCTGGTATGCCTTCTATATCTAGTTCAGCACCGCTCCAAGTATCGAGGCCGAGTAACCGGCGAATTGCGCGATCGGCTGGAAGAAGAGGCCGAAATAGAGGGTAAGGATCATCAGTACGGCGGTGATCACGTTGGAAACCATGCCTGTCTTGACCTCCCCCCGGCTGTTCTGCTCCGACTCGCGAAGGAACATGTTCAGCGGGATGAACATATAGTAGTAGAGCGAGATGACGCTGGTCAGGATACCGATCAGCGCGAGCCACATGAAGAGGTCACCCTTGCCGATCAGCGCGGAGAAGATCATCAGCTTGCCGATGAAACCGAAGGTCGGGGGAAGGCCAACGAGGGAGATGAGGAACACGGTCAGCGCGGCACCGGCGAGCGGCATCTTCCTGCCGAGACCCCTGTAGTCATCGAGGTTCTCGCTTCCTGTCTTGTTGGAGATGACCACGACGACGTAGAAGGCGCCGATGTTCATCAGGAGGTAGCCGGCGAGGTAGACCAGGACCGCCTGGGTGCCGATCTTGTCCATGGTGATGATGCCCAGCAGCAGGTAGCCTGCATGGGCGATGGATGAATAGGCAAGCAGGCGCTTGACGTTCTTCTGCCAGATGGCCACCACGTTACCGTAGATCATGGATGCGGCGGCGATGATCATCATGATCGTGAGCCAGTCGATGCCGAGCATGTCTTCGACGCCTTCGGAGGCATGGGGAACGGCCACGAAGAAGATGCGCATGAGCAGGGCGAAACCTGCGGCCTTGGAACCGGTCGAAAGGTAGGCCGTGACCGGGGTTGGGGCACCCTCGTACACGTCAGGACTCCAGAAGTGGAACGGGACAGCGCCCATCTTGTAGCCGAGGCCGGCCATCACAAGCAGGGTTGCAAGGATCATGACCAGCGGGTCGTAGCCATGCTGGGTCAGCTCCATGCTGATCCTGGAGATGTTTGTCTGGGCGGTGAGGCCGTAGATCAGAGAGAAACCGTAGAGCAGCATGCCGGAAGAGACCGCGCCGTAGACGAGGTACTTCAGGGCTGCTTCCGAGGAACGTGCGTCGCTCTTCAGGTAGCCGGTCAGGACGTAAGCGGAGAGGCCGACGAGCTCCATGGCGAGGAACATCATCAGCAGGTCGGTCGAGGAGGCCATCATCATCATGCCGATGACCATCGCCACAACAAGGGCATAGTACTCACCGACTCCCGAGTCCTGGCTGTTCAGCTTCTCGTCCTCCATCGAGATGACCACGGCGAGGATGCCGCAGAGCACGAAGAAGTACTTGAAGAAGATGCCGAACCGGTCGAGCGCATACATGCCGAAGAAGATCTCCGCATCCGGCAGCGAGTGCTGCTGGAAGATGAAGAACAGGCTGCCGAGGAGGCCGATGATCGTCGCCGAGGCGAGTATCTGGTTTTTCCTGCCCCCGAGCACGAGGTCCAGGATGATCAGCACCATGAAAAGCGCCGAAAGGTAGAGTTCAGGGATAAAATACCCGGCACCGAACCTGAGGGTCGATATGATGCTCTGTATTTCAGCGCCTGATGGCATTGCGAACATATTTCTCCAACGTTTATTCTTTTACACGGAAATACAGATCAATGCACGGCCGCCGCTGCGACAGGTGCGAGCACGGTAACAAGCTTGTTGATGCTGGCGGTCAGCATGCCCATGATCGGCATCGGGTAGATACCGAGGACAATGACGATGATGGCCAGCGGGATGAGCATGGTAAGCTCCCTTGCATCGAGATCGAGCTTGCCGTTCCAGTCATGGAAGTGGATGTGCTCGTGGCCGTGGCCGTCCGTCTCGACTTCGTACAGGGCATCCGGCTTGCGCTTGCCGAGGAACATCCTCTGCAGCGACCAGAGCAGGTAGGCGGCACCGAAGACGATACCCAGCACGGAGACCATGGCGATCGGCCTGGTGACCGGAGCGGTGAAGGCGCCAACGAAAACGAAAGCTTCGGAAATGAAGCCGGAGAGACCGGGCAGGCCGAGCGAGGCGAACCACGCGACGGTGACGAGACCCGCGTAGACCGGCATGTAGGAGGCAAGGCCGCCGAACTTGTCGATCTGGCGGGAGTGGGCACGGTCATAGATGACGCCGACCAGGAGGAAGAGCATGGCGGTGATGGTGCCGTGGTTGAACATCTGGTAGAGCGCGCCAAGCATGCCTTCGCTGTTGCCGGCAGCCATGCCGAGCAGGACGTAACCCATGTGGCTGATGGAGGAGTAGGCGACCATCTTCTTGAGGTCCTGCTGTGCAAGCGCGCAGAAGGCGCCGTAGATGATGTTGATCGCACCGAAGATGCCGATCACATACAGGCCGGCCTGGTAGACCTCGGGGAAGAGCGGGAAGTTGATCCTCATCATGCCGTAAGTGCCGAGCTTCAGGAGAACGCCGGCAAGGATGACGGAGATCGGGGTCGGCGCCTCGACGTGAGCGTCAGGCAGCCAGGTGTGGAACGGGAACATCGGGACCTTGATGGCGAAACCGACGAAGAGCACGATGAAGGCGGCATAACGCCACATCACGCTGCCAGGGCCGAGGATTGAGCCGGCAACATAGTTGTGCTGGTCTGCCATCGCGACGAGGCTGAAGGTGTGGTTGCCGGTAACAGGGTCGATGACGCTGAAGTAGAGGCCGATCATGACCAGCAGCATGAAGACCGAACCGAAAAGGGTGTACAGGAAGAACTTGATGGCGGCGTACTCCCTGTTCGGGCCGCCCCAGATGCCGATGAGGAAGTACATCGGAAGCAGCATGACCTCCCAGAAGACGTAGAAGAGGAAGAAGTCGAGTGCCACGAAGCAGCCCATCATGGCCGTGCTGAGCAGGTTGAACAGGATGAAGTACCCCTTGACCTGCTTCTGGATCGGCCAGCTTGAGAGCACGCCGATGATAGAGATCAGTGCGGTCAGGATCACCATGGTGATCGACAGGCCATCGACGCCGATGAAGTACTCGATGGTCATCGGACCGAACGAGCCGAGGTTCAGCGAGATCCAGGGAATACGTTCGATCAGCTGGAACGAGCCTACCGGCGAACCGCCCGGTGCGGCGACGATGCCGGCCATGGTCGGGTCATATTGACGCCAGATAAGCACGGCGAGCACGCCCTGGGCCACGGCTGCGAGCAGGGAGACGATCCTGATGATCTGCTTCTGCGACGCAGGCACAGCCAAAATGATGAGTCCGGCAATGATCGGCAGAAATACAATTAAGCTCAGCATGTTCAGTACCTGTTATGTTCGGAGATAAAAATTAAATCGTTCGTTATTTCATGAGCTGGACAAGGTAGAAGGCGAAGTACCCGAGTACCGCCGCCGTCACCATCACCAGATAGGTCTGCACCTTGCCGGTCTGGATCTTTCTCATGACTGCGCCAGAGGTCTGGACAAAGAATGCCGTGAAGTTCACCGTGCCGTCGACCACGTACTTGTCGATGTTGCCGTTGAGGAACGCAAACTTCCTGAATATGGTCGCGATGCCGTTGACGATGCCGTCGACAATGTTGCTGTCGAACCAGGCAAGCATTTTCGAGATCAGCATGGATCCCTTGATCAGGGTAGCATCGTAGATTTCGTCCCAGTACCACTTGTTGAACGAGTAGAGGTAGAGGGGGCGGATCGCCTGGGCGGTCTTCCCTGGGTCGATCACGCCGAATGCGTAGACGACCAGTGCGAAACCGATGCCGAGCACCAGCATGCCGGACGAGAGGTAGATCGCCGTGTAATGGTTCGCGTGCATGGCATGGGCGAGCTCGGCCTGGCGGGGATCGGTGAAGACCGGTCCGTGCCCTTCTGACGCTGCGCCATGGCCTTCAGCAGCCTGCGCATGCTCCCCTGCCTCAGGCTTGACCGTGTCGGTCGCGGCTTCGGCGAGAAGCTTGCCTCCCGTCACGCCGAGTGCGGCTTCGTGCTGTGCCCCGGCGGACTTGACCACCGTTGCCGGGGTCGGAACCAGGTGCATGAACCAGCCCTTGGCACCATCGAGCGGATCGGGCGAGAAGACGAAGAATACCGAAAGGGTCGCCAGGACAACCAGCGGGGCCCTCATGATCCAGCCTACCTCATGCACGCCGTGGTGCGAGCCGCCATGGTCGTCGTGGCCGTGATCGTCATGTCCGTGGGCATCATGGCCATGGTCGCCGTGATGCTCCTCGGCAGGCTTCAGGTGCGTGCGGCTTTCGCCAAAGAATACCAGCCATACCTGACGGCCCATATAGAAAGCGGTCATCATGGCCGAAGCGAAGCCGAGCACGGGTATGATATAGTAGATACCGCCGCCCTCGACGCTCGCGAAACCGAGTGCGCCGGCCAGGATGGCATCCTTCGACATGAAGCCGCTCGTAAGCGGGAGCCCGGCAAGGGCGAGGGTCGCGATGCTGAAGGTCGCGAAGGTCCAGGGCATCTGCTTGCGCAGTCCGCCCATCCAGCGCATGTCCTGCTCATGGTGCATGGCGTGGATGATGGCGCCCGAACCGAGGAACAGGCAGGCCTTGAAGAATGCGTGCGTCAGGAGGTGGAACAGCGCGGCCGAGTATGCGCCGACGCCGAGGCCCATGACCATGTAGCCGAGCTGGGAGACGGTCGAGTAGGCAAGCACCCTCTTGATATCGTGCTGGGTGATGGCGATGGTGGCCGACATGAATGCCGTCACGGCGCCGATGAATGCGATGTAGTGCAGCGCGTCAGGGGTCAGGATCACGAAGATGCGGCCGACGAAATAGACGCCTGCGGCGACCATCGTGGCGGCATGGATAAGGGCAGATACCGGGGTCGGGCCCTCCATGGCGTCAGGCAGCCAGACGTGCAGCGGGAACTGGGCCGATTTGCCGACGCAGCCGAAGAAGAGCAGGATGCCGGCGGCGGTCAGCCAGCCGTTCGAAAGGGTGAACTTGCCGGCGGCGATGTTCTCGAAGATCTCCCTGTAACCAAAGGTGTGGAACTGCGAATAGAGGATAAGGATACCAAGCCACATGCCGATGTCACCCACCCTGTTGGTGAGGAAGGCTTTCTTCTGGGCATCGGCGGCGCTGTCCTTCTCGAAGTAAAAGCCGATAAGGAGGTACGAGGAGAGGCCGACAAGCTCCCAGAACATGTAGATCGAGAAGAGGTTGTCCGAAAGCACGATGCCGAGCATCGAGAAGGTGAAGATGCCCAGGAACGCGAAGAAGCGGCCGTACCTCGGGTCGCCATGCATGTAGCCTGTCGAGTAGAGGTGGACCAGGAGGCTGATCAGGGTCACCATGGCCAGCATGATGGCCGTCAGGTTGTCGATCACGATTCCCATTTTCACCACCAGCGGACCTACCCCGGGAACGTTGCCGAAGTCGAGCCAGGTGAAGTCCCAGGCGATGCGGTATGCCGGGTCGTAGTGCTGGACGACAACTGTCCAGAAGATATAGAGCGCGATGGAGAACGCCGTACCGAGCAGGCCGACTCCGACGAAATCACCCATGCGCGGAAGCCTGCGGTTGAAGAATATCAGCACCACAAACGACAGCAGCGGCAAGAGCAGGACTACAATCGATAACTGGATTAAACTGTGCATCATGTTTCGTTTTACAGAGTATTTGCAGCTGAAATGGTTTCGGTTTCGGTCAGGGTCACTCCTTCATCGTATCGACACGCGAGACGTCGACCGTCTTGAAGGTCTTGAAGATATTGATCACGATGGCCAGCGCGACGGCGGCCTCGGCCGCTGCGAGCACGATCACGAAAAGGCTGAACATCACCCCGGTCATTCCCCCGTTGTATTTGGAGAAGGTGAGGAAGTTGATGTTTGCCGCGTTCAGGATCAGCTCGACGCCCATCAGGATGACGATGGCGTTCTTGCGGGTCATGACGGCGAACATGCCAAACGAGAAAAGTATGGCTGAGATGGTCAGAAAGTGGTTCAGCCCTATCGATGTGAACATTTCCATGTACGTTACCCCTTAGTGTTCGTTTTTGTGAGCCTTGTCGTAGCGTGCCAGGAACGCCGCTCCAAGCAGGGCGACGAGCAGGACGATCGATGCCATTTCGAACGGCAGCATGAAGCGGGACATGGTCTCGAAACCGACTCGCTGAACGATGCTGCCCTGCAGCTGTGTCTCGCCAGGCATCCAGTCGCCCGTGGTGTAGAAGGTATAGAGCATGCCGGCGATCATGAGCAGCAGAAGGAGCGTGCCGGGCACGACGTGCATCACGTCGGTCTTGAGCTCTGTCTGCATGATGGTGTTGGTGAACATGACGCCGAAGAGCAGCAGCACGAGGATGCCGCCGACGTAGACGACCACCTGGGTCACCGCGATGAAGTCAGCGCTCAGGAACACATAGAGTGCCGCGACGCCGAAGAAGGTGAACAGGAGCGCGAAGGCCGAGTAGATGATGTTCTTCGAGAACACGACGAACGCCGCCGACAGGACGGTCACGGCCGCGAACACGTAAAAGATGATGGCTATGGTCAGTTGATTCATTTTTGTCTCTGCACTTGTTGGTAATCGGTACCCTGTTACTCCCCTGCCTCTGCGCCCTCCGGCGCCGGTCCCGGTGCCGGTTTCGGCTTCGGTGCCGGCCTCGGCGGTGCTTCGCCCCTCGCGGCGGCTTCGGCAGCAGCCTTCTCCTTGGCGGCCTTCTCCTCTTCGAGCTTCTTGCGCTTCGCGTCGGCCTCGATCTTCGAGAGGTTGCCGTAATGGTAGACCATGTTCCTCACATCGAACTCCGAGAAGTCGGCAACCGGCGAGTGCACGAGGCAGTCGGTCGGGCAGACGCTGACGCAGATGCCGCAGGTCATGCACTTGGCGACGTCGATGTCGAACACCGGGAGCCAGAAGCGCTTCTGCTGGCCGCCGGAGGTCTTGCCGCAGGCGGCGAGGTCGTCGCTGGTGACCTTGATGGTCTCGATGGTGATGCACTCGACCGGGCAGGCGCGGTCGCACTGGTTGCAGCCGATGCAGTCCTCGATGTTGTTGAACAGGCGGTAGCGCCCGATGGTCGGCGTCGGCACGACTTCCCTCGGATACTGCAGGGTGCACAGGCCGTCGACCTGCTTGAAGTAGTCGGCGTCGTCGATGCCGGCATCTCCCTTGCGCTTCACCGCGTTGAAGAAGTGCTTGAGGGTGATGGCCATGCCCGTGGCGATGGTCGAGGCACCGATCTTTATATTGCTGAAGTACTCACTCATAGTTGGTGTTTCGTCTTGCTTGCCTGTAATCTCAGATAATGTCCGCCGCTTACTTGTAGATCTCCCAGACGGCCGTCAGCACGAATGCGACGAAGGCGAACGGAGTCAGCACCTTCCAGCAGAGGTACATCAGCTGGTCGACCCTGAGCCTGGGCAGGGTCCAGCGCAGCCACATCTGCACGAAGATGAAGAAGAAGCTTTTCATGATGATCCAGAAGGTGCCCCATACCGGGCCGCTGGTCATGGTGTTCAGGGCGAAGGAACCGATGTTCGGAAGCGGTGATGCCCAGCCTCCGAGGAAGACGATCGAGATGATGCCGGAGACCATGAACATGCTGCCGTATTCGGCAAGGAAGAACATGGCGAACTTCATGCCGGTGTACTCGGTGAAGAAGCCGGCGACCAGCTCGGACTCGGCTTCGGGGATGTCGAAGGGAGCGCGGTTGGTCTCGGCGAGCGAGGAGATGAAATAGATGAGGAATGGCAGCCAGGCGACCGGGTTGCTGAACAGGTACCAGTGCAGCAGGCCGAAGGGGCCGCTCTGCGCGACGCAGAACTGCTGCATGCTGAGGGTGCCGGCCATCATCGCGCCGCAGAGCAAGGCGATCGAAGCCGGAATCTCGTAGCTCACGATCTGGGCAACGCTCCTGACGGCGCCGTAGAGCGCCCATTTGTTGTTGGAGCCCCAGCCGGAGGCCAGGATGCCGACGACCTCGAGGGCGACGATGCCGATTGCGTAGAAGAGGCCGACGTTCAGGTCGGCGCCGATGAAGGCAGGGCCGAACGGAAGGACAACGAAGGCCAGGAACGAGCCGACGAACATGACGAGCGGGCCGATGACGAACAGGAACTTGTCGGCGGCGGTCGGCACGATGTCCTCCTTCTGGAGGAGCTTCAGGATGTCGGCCAGGGTCTGGAGCAGGCCCCACGGCCCGACTTCCATAGGCCCGAGGCGGTCCTGCATGAAGGCCGAGATCTTGCGCTCGCCGTACACGCCGTAGGTCAGGGCGTACAGGGCGATGAACACGAGCGGAATGGCCGCGACGATCACAAGTCCGAGCGGGAACCAGCCGAGGTTGAACCCTGCGAGGGCATCAGACCAGGTATTGAGAGATGGTGCGTGACTCATAGAAAACGGCTAACCTTGTCTATGGATAATGGTTGTCTTGTAAAATCGTTCAACGGTCGACTTCACCCAGCACGATATCGATGCTGCCGATGATGGCCACCAGGTCCGGGATCAGCTGGCCTTTCGACAGGTCCTTCATCGCCGAAAGGTTCACGAAACAGGAAGAGCGGGCCTTGCAGCGGAGCGGTTTGGTCGACTTGCCGTCGCTGACGATGTAGAATCCTACCTCGCCCCTCGGGTTCTCGGCGCGTGCGTAGACCTCTCCGGCTTTCGGACGGATCTTCTTCGGGATGGAGGCACGGGAGTTGAACCCGTCTACCTCGGGCATCCTGTCAAGGCACTGCTCGATGATCTTCAGGCTCTCCTCCATCTCGATGGCGCGGACGACGTGACGAGCCAGGCAGTCGCCGATCTCGCAGAACTTCGGGTCGGGCAGCGCCACCTTGAAATCGAGTTCGGGATATACAGAATAAGGATCGTTCCTGCGAAGGTCCCAGTCGACGCCGGAACCACGGAGCATCGGGCCTGACCAGCCGTAGTTGATGGCGACGTCGGCCGGCATGAGGCCGATGCCCCTGGTGCGCTTGACGAAGATCTCGTTTTCGGTGAGCAGTTTCTGGAGCTCGACCGTCTTCGGCTTGAAATAGGTGACGAACTCGGCGACACGCTTCTTGAAGTCGGCCGGCACATCGTAGGAGAGGCCGCCGATCCAGATATAGTTGTACAGCATGCGCGCGCCGGAGATCCACTCGAGGAGGTTGAGGATGTGCTCGCGGTCGCGGAAGCAGAACAGGAACGGGGTGAATGCGCCGAGGTCGATGCCGTAGGTGCCGATGGCCACGAGGTGCGAGGCGATCCTGTTGAGCTCGGCCACAATGACCCTGATGAACTCGACCCTGCGGGGAATCTCGATGTCCAGCAGCTTCTCGACGGCGATGCAGTAGGCCATTTCCGTGTTCATGCCGGCCAGGTAGTCCATGCGGTCGGTGTAGGGCACGATGCCGGGGTAGTCCACCTTCTCGCAGTACTTCTCGAAGCAGCGGTGCAGGTAACCGAGGTAGGGCTCGGCTTCGACGACGACTTCACCGTCGGTGATGCACTCGAGCCGGAGCACGCCGTGCGTGGAGGGGTGCTGCGGTCCCATGCTGAGGACCATGTATTCGGTATCGAGATCCTTTTCGATGACGACGCGGTTGTCGTCCTGACGGATGATCCGGGTGGAGTTCAGTTCAGCTTTGCCTAATTCCTGCATGCTCGGAATGCTTGGTTACGTGTTAATTCGTCAGTACGGGACCTTGATGCCGTGATACGTCTCCTGCACCTGGTAATCCTTGCGGAGCGGAAACCCTGTCCAGTCTTCCGGACAGAGGATCCTGCGATGATCCGGGTGGCCTTCGAAGGTCATGCCGTACATGTCGTAGGCCTCCCTTTCGTGCCAGTTGGCCGTATGCCATACGCAGGAAACCGACGGGATCGAGCCGCCTTCCCGTGAGCACTTCACCTTGACGGCGATCCTGTGGGCAGGGCCGCCGATGGATTCAAGGTTGCAGACGATGCCGAGCTGCTCCTGCTCCATATAGTCAACACCCGAAAGGCAGGCCATGTAGTTGAACTTCAGGCGGGCGTCGTCGCGCATGAAGAGGGCGATATCGACCCATTTCGATGCGTCCGCCACCTCGAAAAACGGCATGGTCGGGTTGGCGTCGAACTCCGACACCGCATCACCGAAACGCTCCCTGATGATATCGTATGCAGCCTTGCTTTGCTGAACCGCTGCCGACATGATGTTTCCTGCTTCTTCCATCCCGTTGTCCATTGATGATAATTGGTTATGCCGTCGCCTTGCGGGCCTGGTCGATGACCTGCTGGGGATCGACACTCTTCTCTGCGAGTTTCTTCAGGGCCTCCTGGCGGGAGATGCCGAGGCCTTCCATGCGGACCAGCTCCTGGATCTTCATGAGGCCGCCGATGAGCGCCTCGGGGCGCGGCGGGCAGCCGGGCACGTAGACGTCGACAGGAATCACGCGATCGACACCCTTGAGGACATGGTAGCCGTGGTTCCAGTAGGGGCCGCCGCAATTGGAGCAGCTGCCCATGGAGAGCACGTAGCGCGGTTCGGGCATCTGTTCATAGAGGGTAACGACCTTCTCTGCCATTTTCATGGTCACCGTGCCGGCAACGATCATGAGGTCAGACTGGCGGGGCGATGAACGAGGGAAGATCCCGAAGCGTTCGAGGTCGTAGTTGGATGCGTTGGTGGCCATCATCTCGATAGCGCAGCATGCGAGACCGAATCCCATGGGCCAGAGGGAAGAGAGGCGGGCCCAGTTCATCACGTTGTCGACCGAAGTCACAAGGACGTTGCGGTTCGATATCCTGGCATCAAGCAAACCCATAGCGTGTAATCGATGATGATTGTAAGATTATCCGTTGGCCCTGGCGGAATCGCGATTCGGCAGTTCAGGCATTTTCGGGATGTTCGGCGTCGGGCGCACCCAGTCGAGGTCACCCTTCACCCAGGCGTACACGAGGCCAAGTATCAGGATGAAGGCGAAGATCAGGACTTCCACGAGTGCGAAGGTCCCCAGGGGCTTGAAGACGGTAGCCCAAGGGAAAAGGAAGACGACTTCGACGTCGAAGATGATGAAGATAAGGGCGATGACATAAAAGCGGATGTTGAACTTGACCCAGGCACTGCCGACGGCCGGTTCGCCGCACTCGTAGGTCGAGTTCTTTTCGGGGTTGGGGCGGCTGGGGCGAAGCAGCCTTGCGGTGATGAATCCCGCGACGACAAAGAAGATGCCGAGGAGGAGGAACACGAAAACGGTACCGAAACCGGTCAGCGTCTGATCCATGTGCTGTAGTTTGGCGTTATGTCCGTGGATTCGGCTGAATCCGCCGGCGAACCTTAAAATAGCTTTAAATCAAGTGCGGCAAATATACAAAAAAATCGTTTCAACCGCAGAGAAAAAGCTGATTTTTTCAGGGGTTCGGCGTACATGCCGTGGAAGCGGGTGATCAGGCACACAGGGCCGGACATAAGGGGCCTGGCAAATGGTATGGGCGAAGACGGACAACTCGTATCAAGGGGTGTTTCCGACTCGCCACTTTTCACTCGTCACTTTTCACTCGCCACTTCGAACATCCTCAAGCCGTATCGCCTGAAAAGGTGGACCAGTGCCGCCATGAGCAGCAGGGCCAAAACGCCCAGGACGCCGATGGCGGCCTGCCACGATCTGAACATGCGTTCCATCACCGATCCGAAAAGGAGCGCGAGCGCCATCCAGATCACCGGCGTCCAGGCGACCGCGAAAATCAGCGGCAAGCCCTTCTTCATGAATGCTTTAAGCTTTTCCCGTTCCGGCAGCAGTCGCATCGTCGTTCCGTCTGTGTTAGAGGTAATGATCTTCAGGGAAGCAGCTCGGCGATCTGGCCGGCCATGCAGGGGTCGAGTTCCCGGAGCACCTCGTATTCCCGCCGCAAGCCGCGCATATCGCCCCTCGAAAGGTGGTACATCGCCAGCTTGCAGTGCGGTTCGGGATTACCGGGCTCGAGTTCAAGGGCCGTCTCGAAGGCTTCGAGTGCCTTGTCGGCCTCGCCGAGATCAAGGTAGACGTCACCGAGCACACACCAGGCATCGATGAAGCCCCGGTCGAGCGCAATGGCAGCCTTCAGCACCCTGATGGCAGCAAGCTCCTTGCCCATCGTCAGGAGGACGAAGCCGAGATGCCGGTATGCCGGCAGGAAAGAACTGTCGAGGGCGACAGCGAACGCGAGGTCCGTACCGGCCTTGCGGTATTCGCCGTTCGCCAGGAGGGCTACCCCCCTGGCGTAGCGGATGCGGGCATCCCTCGAAGCGGATCCGGCCAGCGTGTCGAGGATCCCCAGAGCCTTCCGGATCTCCCCCGCATCGATGAAGTCGAGCGCCTGACGGTAGTCGGGCCCGGCCGAAACCCCGTATTCATGCGGGTGGATGTCGTTCATGATACCGTTCGGTTGCTGCGTTCTTCGTAGGATTCGCCGGAGCAGCATGCGCGCTGCCGGTCGAGTTTCACGATCTCCTTCTCGATCAATCGCGCCAGCCACCGGAAGAAATCGGGCGACTCGTTGATGCAGGGAATATACTGCGTCCGGTCGATTCCCGAATCATCGAGCAGCCGTTTGGCCTCGTAGTCGGTCTCGCTGTTGTCGGCGAAATAGCCGAACGGGAACATGGCCACCGAACCGATCCCCTGTCCTCGTAGCTCTTCAAGCGCCTTTTCGACCGTATCGGGGGTCCACTCCCCTCCTGCCGAATGGTTGAGGCAGCCGAGCTTCACTTCGCCGAACACGTTGCGGGGGTCGGCCAGGATGCGCTCCCGCATGATCCGGAAGAACGCGTAGGTCTCTTCGAGGCCAGTGAAGACCGAGGGGGCATTGCCTTTCCTGTCCCTGACGATCGTGCCGTGGATGACCAGGACGAGCGCTGGTTTCGCAGCCCCGGCAGGGCTCATGCCAGGCTCGAGCGAGCGGAACAGGTGATCGAGGTAGATCCGGTACAGCTCCTCGTGCTTCCAGAGGCCGTGCATGACCTGTACCTTCCCGAACAGGGCTTCGCCAAAGGCATCTATGGACATCTGGCAGGCGACGCCGCAGGAAAACGCCGACTCGACCGGGATCATGGGCACCACGACCACGCCGTTCGCCGACAACCGGTGCTTTTCGAGCACCGACTCGAGGTAGGGCGGCACGAAATAGTAGGCCTCCTCGACCATTACCGAGATCCCTGCAGCCTCGAGCTTCGCGCTGCGTGCAAGCTCGGAGGCCACCCCCTCCTTCTGGCCGTGGTTGATCGCCACCAGCCGGGAACGGTACCGGTTGACCTTCCAGTCCAGGTAGTGCTTGACCGCACGGTAGTCCCCGAGAGCACGTATGAACCAGCCTGGCAGCGTCACGATCTGCCGGGTGACGGTCCTTACGATCTTCCTGGAGCTCGGGATGAGCGTCATGACGGAGAGCCGTTCGACCTCCCCGTACGTCACCAGGACGACGCCGTAGCGCTTGCCTTTCACAGCGAGAGCCACCATTTGAATTCAGAGTACATCAGTCCGAATCCGATCGCGCCACCCACGAGGGTCTGCATGAAGTTATGGGCCTTCAGGTGGATGCGGGACCACATCAGGAGCGGAACGGCCGAAAGCAGCCAGAGGGACGATGTGCCGGTATGGAGGAAGACGAGGGCGGCCGAAGAGGTGTAGCTGAACAGGTGGATGCTGATCTTCCACTGCAGGGTGACCAGGAGGATGAGGACCGTGTTGACCGCGTTGAAAAAAAGTATGCCCGACAGGAAACGCGGGGCATCGAGCTGCTTCATCAGCTCGTAGCCGAGCAGGTTGATGCCTACCAGCACGAGAAGGGGCAGGAACCGCTGTTCCCGGAAAGTGATGTTGTAGTCCGAAACCTTGCCGATCTTCTTCAGTCCGTAGATGAGCATCATCGGGGCGATGGCCGCCGACATGAAGAGCACGAGGAACCAGGAGAGGTGCCTGGGCTGAGACGCGTATTCCAGCAGAACAATGAGCAGATAGGCCGCCGGCGCCACGACGACAGGACTTATGACCCAGGAGACGAGAGATGCGAACCGGCGTGAATCAACGTGCATTGAAAAGCAGGAGGATGATCTGATATTGTGTCGTTCGGGGTATGCCGAAAACCACTCAGAAGATAGTTTTATTATGATTAAAATCCGCGTATATTAGCAACTCATGACGCGAGAGTGGTGAAATTGGTATACACGCCAGTCTTAGGAACTGGTGCCGTGAGGCGTAAGGGTTCGAGTCCCTTCTCTCGCACATGTCAACATGCCAAAGTGGCGGAACTGGTAGACGCGCTGGACTCAAAATCCAGTGGGTGCAAGCTCGTGTGGGTTCGAGTCCCACCTTTGGTACACCGGCTGATTCATTACACTCTCCCCGCTTCATCGCCTTTAACGGACCCTTATGGAACGGATGTATTCACCCTGGCGCGAGGTCTACATGCAGTCCTTCAAGGATGAGAAGCCCGCGTCATCGGAAGGCAAATCGGTCTTCGCGGACATCCCGCCCGAACAGGACGAGGAGCGCTACGTGCTCTGCAGGGGGGAGCGCTGCTTCGCGATCCTGAACCTCTACCCGTACAACGCCGGGCACCTCATGGTCATCCCTTACGTCCAGACCCCGGAGTTCAACGACCTCGACGACCAGACCAGGCTGGAGATCATGCAGATGTCGGGCCTCTGCATACAGGCCCTCAAGATGACCCTCAAGCCGCAGGGGTTCAACCTCGGCGCAAACCTGGGCAAGGTCGCTGGCGGAAGCGTCGACACGCACATCCACTTCCACATCGTCCCCCGATGGGAGGGCGACACCAACTTCATGCCGGTGCTCGGCGACACCAAGGTGCTGAGCAACGATCTCCGCAAGACCTACATCCAGCTCCGCGAGGCGATCGCCACGTTGCAGGCCGGAAAAGGTACATAACAACCCGCCTCATGGAACTGGTCCCCTGCCCCATTGCTGGCGACCGTGATTTCGCGCACTGGATCGATGCCCCCGACAGGTTCGACCTGAAAGGACCGACATGGACGATCGTCCGCTCCAACTCATCCGGCCTGGTCATGCTCAACCCGCGACCGGATGAATCGGAAGCCGGCCGGCACTATCCTGACGAATCCTACGACCCCTTCATGCACGAAGGAAAACATCGATCCGCAAGGGACCGGGCCTATCTCGCCACAAGCAGGTTACTGCTCCGGATCAAAGCTTCTATGGTGATGTCCGGACTCGGCAAACATGATGGGAGCCTTCGCATCCTCGATGTCGGTTGTTCGGCTGGCCGACTGCTCCTGCACCTTCACCGCCACTGGGGAGTTCCCGTGGAAAACCTCCATGGCATCGAGCCGGATTCCGGGACCCGGGCTGCTGCACGAGCTGCCGGGTTGACGCAGATGTACGTCGGATTCGAAGAGGCGCCCCCCGACTGCCGATTCGATCGAATCGTTTTCTGGCACGCGCTCGAGCATATCCACCGGATCAGCGATACCCTCGATGCGGCCCGTCGCCGCCTCAAACCGGATGGAGTGCTCATCGTCGCCCTGCCGAACATCGACAGTCGGGATGCAGCAATCTATGGTGCCGACTGGGTGGCCCTCGACGCACCGCGCCACCTCTACCACTTCACGCCATACACTCTCGGGGCGCTTCTGGCAGGCCACGGGTTCACGCTGACCGACGTGAAGCCATATATCCCGGATGCGCTGTACAATGTCTGGTATAGTGAAAAGCTTCGCTGTGACCGTACCGGCATGAGGTTCGGCATCAATAACGTCATGCATGCTGTTGCCAATACCGGAAAGGCTCTCATGGAAGGGGTCAACCCTGAAAGGGCTTCGGGATTCGTCTGCCGGGCGATAACATCCTGATCTGATCGCAGTCGGAAGCAAACACAGGTATCCCTCACATGGGGCCTTTCTGGTTTTCGTTCGTGATGATCACCTGCCATCTTTTCTTGCCCGACGTCATGATGAGCGACACCGGCAAGTCTCCTTGAGGAACATGATGCGCCACAAACGTCCGGTCCGATCTTCGATAGGCCAGCCATCCTGGCAATGAGCGACCATCAGCCATGGACAGCGTTTCCGTTGAAGGAGGCATCTCAGCTGCAACTTCATGAGGAAGCGGGAACCAGAAGCTGAAATCACGCATAAGCTGAGCAGCGGGAAGCATGACCACTATCACCCCTGATCTTTCAGGAGTAAAGCGCAAAACAAGCCTGACAGAAGTCAGGCCGCCAGCATACTGATCATCCTCCAGCTTTACAGGGATAAGGAGCCTGTCTAGAGCAGCCAGGATGGAGCTGTCGACCGGGGTGTTAAAACCGGGAAGCACTGTCAGCAAGCCTCTGTTATAGGCAATCTGATAATTTGCAGCATCAAACGTCCCCCCGCCAGCATTCGAAGCGATGATATCATATGGGCTACCGGACAACGGGGCAAAAGCTTTTGCCCCTTCACTACTCAGGGTTACGCTTCCGACCGTCTCTCCATTTTGCAGTCCGGCAACACCATAGGCGGTCAGTTCGATGGACTTGCCGAAACGTTTTGCCACGTTGTCCGGCGTCACCGTCAGGTGTGCCTTGCCGATCCTCAGCCCGCCGTCGACGTACGTCAGGTTGTAGTTCCCGTCGGCCGCGTTGCCACTCGCCGTGTTCGTGTAGCTCCCGACGTTGGTCCCCGTGGCTCCGCTTGCAGTGGGGCTCGTCAGCACGCTCGCGCTCTCATTGTTCACCAGGCCCGTCACCGTGAACCCGCTCACGCCCTGCGCAACCCCGCTGTAGGTCCCGCTGGCGCTGTTGCCCGTCACCGTCGCGCTCGCCCTCCCGATCGTCAGCGCTCCGTTGACGAAGGTCAGGTTGTAGTTCCCGTCGGCCGCGTTGCCACTCGCCGTGTTCGTGTAGCTCCCGACGTTGGTCCCCGTGGCTCCGCTTGCAGTGGGGCTCGTCAGCACGCTCGCGCTCTCAT
>JAAXWS010000031.1 GCA_013334865.1 Chlorobiaceae bacterium | reverse complement strand
CCAGCCCCTACGGGGCCCAGATTCCACAGCCCCGGAGGGGCGGCATATCGGTAGCATGCGGCAATCGCCTGACGCATCATGGACCCCAGCCTTCGCTTCGCCTACCCTGCGCTACCCATATCCAGCCCCTACGGGGCCCAGAGTCCACAGCCCCGGAGGGGCGGCATATCGGTAGCATGCGGCAATCGCCTGACGCAGCCCGGACCCCTGCCTTCGCTTACCCTGCGCTACCCGTATCCGGCCCCGATGGGGCCCAGATTCCACAGCCCCGTCAGGGGCGGCATATCGGTAGCATGCGGCAATCGCCTGACGCAGCCCGGACCCCAGACTTCCCTTCGCCTACCCTGCGCTACCCATATCCGGGCCAGCGCGGCCCAGATTCCCCAGCCCCGTCAGGGGCGGCATATCGGTAGCATGCGGCAATCGCCTGACGCAGCCCGGACCCCAGACTTCCCTTCGCCTACCCTGCGCCACCCGTATCCGGGCCAGCGGGGCCCAGAGTCCACAGCCCCGTCAGGGGCGGCATATCGGTAGCATGCGGCAATCGCCTGACGCAGTCCGGACCCCAGCCTTCGCCTACCCTGCGGCACCCGTATCCGGCCCCTACGGGGCCCAGATTCCACAGCCCCGTCAGGGGCGGCATATCGGTAGCATGCGGCAATCGCCTGACGCAGCCCGGACCCCAGACTTCCCTTCGCTTACCCTGCGCTACCCATACCCGGCCCCGATGGGGTCCAGATTCCACAGCCCCGGAGGGGCGGCATATCGGTAGCATGCGGCAATCACCTGACGCAGTCTGGACCCCAGCCTTCGCTTCGCTTACCCTGCGCTACCCATATCCGGCCCCGATGGGGTCCAGATTCCCCAGCCCCGTCAGGGGCGGCATATCGGTAGCATGCGGCAATCGCCTGACGCAGCCCGGACCCCAGCCTTCGCTTCGCCTACCCTGCGGCACCCGTATCCGACACCTGCGGGGCCGGGACATGGGGGAGGCCTGAAAATTTTTCCGCAATCGGCGAGAAACACGATGTATCCATAGCGTATTTGGCCTATACACACGACCCGGATGAAAACCATTTCATAGATTTCATATGCGGTTTCGATATATTCAAGCATCTATCAAGCACCGTTCATCAATGAAAGCCCGAAAGAAATCAGCTACACGGGATCTGCTTCGTTTCTTCGAGATCGCACTCTTTTTTGCCATCTCGGTGCTTGGGTACGGCATGCTCGCGAAATCATCCACCTCCGGCTCGAAGTCTAAAAGCCGCACCCAGCTGTCCGAAACCCGGAACAACCTCATACCGGCCAGTTTCGATCGCGCCCTGAGGGAATTCAGGGCCATGGAGACAGCGCCGACAAATCCCCGTCTTGCCGGCGAACATCAGCATCTTTCCGGCCTCATCTCAGCCCTTGAGGCACCTGTCCATCTGGAGCATCCCGATCCGTATCCCATACCTTCCTGTCACGACAGCGGTCAGCCATCCGGCATGCCATCCGCGACACTTCCCCTTCCCGGCAACCTTCTCCAGCAGAATCCTGTACTCCTGGTATAGACCCTGACCCGGCAACCTGACCAGCGACGATCGGCCATCGGCACCGGCTCATCACGGCCAATGAACCGTGTACGGTGAGGCGCATGATGGTTCTCCGTCGCGAATCATGCCGCCCGACCCGTGCCGGAGGCGGCCGGAGCTATCGAAACAAGGCTAAATCAGGATCTGACCCATGCGATTTCTCTTCATCACGATGGAGCCCACGAACAACAGCGCCCTCAAATCGGCGGCCGCTGAACTGAATCGTGAGTTCCCGATCGACCTTGAGGTTTCGATGTTCAACCTCGGGTTGAACCATGGGGCACAAGCGTGGGCCCGGCTGGAAAAAGAGGTTCCTGAGGCCGATTTCATCTTCGGCTCGATGCTCTTCAGCGAGGAGATCGTCCGGCCGCTCGAACAGATCCTCGAAAACGCCGGGTGCCCGGTCTGCATGATCACCAGCAACCCTGCCCTGATCAGCCAGACGCGGGTCGGCCGCTTCTCGCTGCAGAAGTCGAAGGAGGATGATGACAGGCCGCAGGGCATCTTCAAGCAGTGGGCCGCGAAGCTCAAACCGACCCACAGCAGCGGCGAGGGCGGGCGGCAGCTGGCGATGGTGCGCAACGTCGGCAAACTCATGAAGCATATTCCCGGCAAGGCCAGGGACATCCATACCTTCATTTCGGCGCACCAGTTCTGGCTGAACGGCTCGAAGGAGAACATGCGGCGCTTCCTCTGCATGCTGGTCGACCGCTACATCCCCGGATACAAGGGGGTCCTGCCGCAGAAGGATCCGATCTTCTATCCCGACACCGCCCTGTTCCACCCCGACGCCGGCGCGCCGTTCGCCACGACCGCGCAGTACCGCGAATGGCACCAGTCGAACCGACCCGAGACCGGCAAGGGTACCGTGGCCATCCTCGTGATGCGCGCCACCCTGCTGTCCGAGAACATGCTGCATATCGTACAGCTCGTCCGTGACCTCGAGTCGCACGGCATCCGCTGCTGCGTTGCCTACAGCGGCGGTCTCGATTTCCGGCCGGCGCTCGAAGGCTTCTTCGATCCGTCGATGCCCGAATCCATACCGGTCGACCTGCTCATCAACGCCACCGGGTTCTCGCTCGTCGGAGGTCCGGCAGAAACCAAGTCGGCAGAAGCTGTGGAGATCCTGAAGAAGATCGGGGTTCCCTGCTTCAACATCATCCCGCTCGCCTTCCAGCCGATTGCCCAGTGGAGGGAGAGCCACCTGGGGCTCACCCCGATCCAGACCGCCCTGAGCGTTGCCGTCCCGGAGTTGGACGGCGCCATCGAACCCCATGTGTTCGCCGGTCTCGAGGAGGGCAGCGAACGGACTCTGCCGCTGCCCGAGGAGAGCGCTGCGATGGCGAAACGGGTCGCAAGGCTGCTCCGACTCAGGAAAAAGCCGCCGGAAGAGAAGAAAATCGCCATCGTGCTCTTCAATTTCCCGCCGAACCTCGGCAATGCAGGCACAGCCGCGTTCCTCGAAGTGTTCGAAAGCCTCTGGCGCCTGATGAAGCAGCTGAAGGAGGATGGCTACCGGGTCGACCTTCCGCAGTCTTCCGAAGAGTTGCGCGACCGCCTGCTCGAAGGCAACCGGCTCGTCTACGGGACGGACGGCAACGTCGCGGCACACTACCCGGTCGAGCTGTACCGGAAGCAGTTCCCCGCTTACGAGAAGATCGAGCCGTTCTGGGGAGACGCTCCCGGCGAGATCCTGAACGACCGGAACCGGTTCCACATCCTCGGCACCCATTTCGGAAACCTGTTCGTCGGCCAGCAGCCCTCCTTCGGCTACGAGCGGGACCCGATGCGGCTGCTCATGGCGAAGGACGCCGCGCCGAACCACGCCTTCGCGGCATACTACGCCTGGCTCGACCATGAGTATGATGCGGATGCGGTGCTGCACTTCGGCACCCACGGCGCCCTCGAGTTCATGCCGGGCAAACAGGTCGGCCTCTCGCACGAGTGCTGGCCGAAGCAGCTCATCGGCTCCCTCCCGCACTTCTACTGCTACTGCGTCAACAATCCCAGTGAAGCCGCCATCGCCAAGCGCAGGGGTATGGCCACGCTGGTCAGCTATATGGCGCCCCCCCTCGAGCATGCCGGCCTCTACAAAGGCATGCGGCAGATCAGGGACCTGGTCGGCGCCTGGAGGAACCGGCCTTCGGACGAGGTGCTCCAGCAGATCCGCGAACTCGCCGCCGGCATCGACCTGCAGCCTCCGGGGGAGATGGAGGACGAAGCCTGGGTCACCTGGCTGAACAACGAGCTCTACCTCATCGAGGAGCGCATGATCCCCCTCGGCCTGCACGTGCTCGGAGAGGCGGCGACGGTCGACAGCCTCACGGACAACCTTGCCCTGCTGGTCAGCCACGCCCGTCCCGAACTCGACGACCGCTCGCTTCCCGAGCTGGTCAGTGCCGGCCTCGGGCTCGACTGCCGGACGATGGCCGAGAAGCACGAAGAGGACATGGCCCTCCGTGACTCCTGGCAAAAGGTGGTCTCCATCTGCCGCGAAGCGGTACGGCGTTTCGTGGGCACCCTTCCGGACAGCCTCCCGCCGGGCCTCACGACGACGTCCCTCCTTGAGGGCACGCTCGCGGTGCGCATGGACGACGCCGACACCTGGCTCCAGAAATCCGCCGGCATCAGGCCGGCGCAGACCAGCCGCCTCTGGCACTTCCTCAACGGCATCCTGATCGGCATGGCCACCAACCGCGAAATCGAGGCGGTCACCAGCGCACTTTCCGGAGCCTATATCCCTCCATCGCCCGGGAACGACCTGGTACGGAACCCGTCGATCGTCCCGACCGGAAGGAACATCCACAGCCTCGACCCCTTCAGCATCCCGACCCCGTTCGCCCAGAAGGCGGGCAAGCGCTCTGCCGAAGCCCTGATCGAGCAGCACCGCAGGGAGACCGGCACCGTCCCGGAATCGATCGCCCTCATCCTGTGGGGCACCGACAACCTGAAGAGCGACGGCGAGGGGGTCTCGCAGGCGCTGGCACTGCTCGGCGCGAAGGCAAAGACCGACGAGCTTGGCAAGATCGGCGACGTCGAGCTTATACCGCTCTCCGAACTGGGCCGCCCCCGAATAGACATCGTCGTGACGGTCAGCGGCATCTTCAGGGACCTCCTCTCGCACCAGGTCCGCCTGCTCGACCGAGCCGTACGGCTCGCTGCGGCCGCCGACGAACCGGAGTCCATGAACTTCGTCAGGAAGCACGTCCTCCAGCAGGCAGAAGCGATGCAGGTCACGACCGAAGAGGCTGCCGCCAGGATCTACTCGAACGCACCCGGCAGCTACGGCTCGAACGTAAACCACCTCGTCGAGAGCAGCACCTGGGAAGAGGAGACCCAGATCGCCGACGCGTTCGTCAACCGCAAGAGCTTCGCCTACACTCCCGTCGGGGAGTGGCAGGAGAGCCCGGAAGTGTTACGTTCGGCACTGAAAAATGTTACCTTGACGTTCCAGAATATCGACAGTTTCGAGATCGGCGTGTCGGATATTGACCATTATTATGAGTATCTTGGCGGCGTCTCGAAGTCGGTGGAGGTGCTCAGCGGCTCGAAGCCGAAAGTGATGGTCGGCGACATGGGAGGCTTCGGCAACGGACAGAAGATCCGGTCACTCGAAAGCATGGTGGCGCTCGAGGCGCGCACCAAGCTCCTGAACCCGAAGTGGTACGAGGCGATGCTCGAGCACGGCTACGAAGGGGTCAGGGAGATCGAGGCCCACCTGACGAACACCTACGGATGGAGCGCAACGGCTTCGGCGGTCAAGAACTGGACCTACCAGCAGTTCTCGCAGACCTTCCTGCAGGACAGGGAGATGCTCGAAAGGCTGGCCGCCATGAACCCGAACGCCACCATGGCCATGACCAGGCGACTGCTCGAAGCGCATTCACGAGGGTTCTGGGAAGCCGACGAGGGTACCATCGAGGAACTTCAGGAACTGTACGAGGAGCTCGAAACGAGGATCGAAGGCGCCCATAGCGGGCAGGCCTGAAACAAGGTTAAACCAAATTATCAACGCATAAACAGACCATGGACAGCTCATCATTCAACGTCGAAGAACACAAGAAGATGCTCCAGTCGTACTTCAATGGCCAGGGCTTCCAGCGCTGGGCATCGATCTACGGCAGCGACAAGCTCTCTACCGTCAGGTCCACCGTCAGGCAGGGCCACGCGGTCATGATGGACAAGGCGTTCGAATGGCTGCAGGGCACGGGGCTGAAAAAAGGCTCGAAGGTGCTCGACGCAGGATGCGGCACAGGGCTGTTCACCATCCGCCTGGCAAAGAACGGCTATCTGGTCAAGGCGGCGGACATCGCCTCGCAGATGGTCAATAAAACCCGGGAAGACGCCGAAAAAGCGGGCGTGGCGGGCAACATCGAATTCGAGGTCAACTCGATCGAGTCGGTCTCGGGCAGCTTCGACGCCGTGGTCTGCTTCGACGTCCTGATCCACTATCCCGCGGAAGGATTCGCCAACGCCTTCACCAACCTGAGCGGCTTGACACAGGGACCGGTGATCTTCACCTACGCCCCGTACAACAAGATCCTCGCCTTCCAGCACTGGCTCGGCGGCTTCTTCCCGAAGAAGGAACGACGCACGACCATCCAGATGATCAGGGACGAAGAGATGCAGCGGGTGCTGAAGGAGCTCGGGCTGAAGGTGGTGAACAGGCAGAAGATCAGCTTCGGCTTCTACCACACCATGCTGATGCAGGTGGCCCGGCGCTGAACCATCTGGATTCAGCGTCTGGAAATTCATTGAATATGTATTAGATTAGGCGTTCTTTCAATTTTTTATGACAAGCAGGCGGAGAAGTTGCCGCGTGCGGACAAGACCGATTTCGTACCAATAAACCTATCCGGAGGGTGGAGAGAGATGAAGATTCTGATGATTCAGCCGAACTATCATTCAGGCGGAGCTGAGATTGCAGGCAACTGGACGCCCAGCTGGGTTGCCTACATCGGCGGCGCACTGAAGCAGGCCGGCTTCAGTCAGGTGAAATTCGTGGACGCGATGGCCGAAGACCTGCCGGACGAGACCATCGAGGAGATCATCCGCAAGAACCAGCCGGACGTGGTGATGACCACCAACATCACCCCCTCGATCTTCAAGGCGCAGGACATCATGAAGATCGCCAAGAAGGTCAACAAGAATATCCGCACCATCATGGGCGGTATCCACTCCACCTTCATGTACCCGCAGGTGCTGACCGAAGCCCCGGAGACCGATTACGTCGTCCGTGGCGAGGGTGAAGAGGTCACGGTCAACCTCATGAAGGCGATCGCAGCCGGCAACGACAGGGAGACCCGCTCCGAGATCACCGGCATCGCCTATATCGATGAAAAAGGCGAAGTGTTCGCGACTGCCGCACACCCGGTCATCGAGGACCTCGACACCCTGTCGCCGGACTGGAGCCTCTACGACTGGGACAAGTACATCTACACCCCGCTGAACTGCCGCCTCGCCGTGCCGAACTTCGCCCGTGGATGCCCGTTCACCTGCACCTTCTGCTCGCAGTGGCAGTTCTGGCGCAGGTACCGCGCGCGCAGCCCGAAGAATTTCGTCGACGAGATCGAGATCCTGGTCAAGAAATACAACGTTGGCTTCTTCATCCTCGCCGACGAGGAGCCGACCATCAACAAGCAGAAGTTCGTCTCTCTCTGCCAGGAGCTCATCGACCGCAAGCTCAACGTCACCTGGGGCATCAACACCCGCGTGACCGACATCATGCGTGACGAGGACCTGCTCCCGTTCTTCCGCAAGGCCGGCCTGGTGCACGTTTCGCTCGGCACCGAGGCGGCGAGCCAGATGAACCTGAACCGATTCAGGAAAGAGACCACGATCGAGGAGAACAAGTACGCCATCAAGCTGCTCCAGAAAAACGGCATCGTCGCCGAGGCGCAGTTCGTGATGGGCCTCGAGCACGAGACCCCGGAGACCATCGAGGAGACCTACCAGCTCTGCAAGGACTGGGATCCCGACATGGCCAACTGGACCATCTACACCCCGTGGCCCTTCTCCGACCTCTTCAAGGAGCTCGGCGACCGCGTCGAGGTCCGCGACTACTCACGCTACAACTTCGTGTCGCCGATCATCAAGCCGGACAACATGGAGCGTGAGGACGTGCTGAAGGGCGTGCTGAAGTCCTATGCCCGCTTCTATGCCCGCAAGACCTTCTTCAGCTACCCCTGGATCAAGGACCCGTATGTGCGCAAGTACATGCTCGGCTGCCTCAAGGCATTCGCGCAGACCACCATCACCAAGCGCTTCTACGACATCGACCGAGTCAAGACCAAGAACCGCAAGATCGAGATCGACCTCGGTTTCGACCAGTCGAGGATCCTGACGCAGGCAGAGGTGAAGAACCTGAAGGAGCTGAGGCCCGAAATGGTCGCCGACATGAGCTTCGGCCTCAAGGAAGCAGGCTACCAGCGCGAGCACGACGAGCACAACTGGGACGAGTTCGACGAGACGACCATCAAGGACCGCAACTCCTCGACCGTCCGCAACTGCTGATCCTGAGATCTGACAGAAAGTGCAAAAGGCTGCCGATCGGCAGCCTTTTGCTTTCTCTGGGGTCAGGTCTTGTATTTTAGCGTTTTGCCTGCAAAACG
>JAAXWS010000030.1 GCA_013334865.1 Chlorobiaceae bacterium | reverse complement strand
GTGGCCCTCGACGCCCATCACGAACACCGGCAGCGGGTTCAGCCCCTTGGCTTCGATGGCGCGGATGGTGTTGTCGATGTACTCCTTCTCCTGCAGCAGGTGCTTGCGGAAGAAGAGGAGGCCGATGTTGTTCTGCTTCGAGGAGTTTTTGTTGTGCTTGTGCAGCCACTTCTCGTAGTGGTGCAGGTCCTTCTGGTACTCCGGCGCGTCGGGGTGGTAGAAGCCCATCGTCGGGACCTCCTGCACCTTCTCGGCCTTGACGTTCACGTCGAAGTACTCGGCCATGATATAGTTGAACATGGAGGCCAGGTTCTCGGCCGTCGGGTGCATCCAGTAGGTGTACACCTGCATCCAGTTCTTGAAATCCTTCGCTTTCTTCGGGATCAGCGGCAGCATCGTCCGCATGATCTTGAGCAGCTTCATGTATCCGTAGAGCGCATCCTCGTCGCGCCCTTTCACGAGCATCTTGGCGACCTTCTTGACGATCTCGGGCATGCCGCTGCCGTCTTCGGATACCACGTAGTTGCCGACTTTGGTCAGGTGCATCACCTCAGGCATCGATTCGTAGGCGAAGATGGTCTTGACCTTCGACTGGTCGATCTGCTCCTGCAGCCAGTCAGCCTGCCCCTTGAACTGGATCAGGGTGGTGAAGATGCAGTCCGCCTCATGGATGGCTTTGGCCGCCTCGGGGTTCTGGTGTTCGAGGTCCTGGTCGGTCCACTGCGTCAGTTCGGCGTTGCGGCCGATCAGTTCCCTGACTTCCCTCCATACCCGCTGGTTGCATTGCTCCATGCCGACGACGGCGGCAATCCGGATTTTCTCGCCCATAGATGACTTATGTGATGTGCTTTGATTGACGGGCCTACCGTAATAATTCACGAATCGTGACTATAGACGGCCGTGCCCTGATGCTTTTCAGGACTACCCAATGTAATAAATCCTGTTTTGATAAACCGCATGAAAATAAAAAGGCCCCTCCGCGTGGAGGGGCCTTTTTGTCGAACCGGTGAGGACCTCAGTCCGTACAGCTCAGTAGCTCAGGTCGACGCCTGCCATGAACATGCGGCCGGCTGCCGGGAATCCTTCGGCTTCCGAGTACATCACGTTGAACACGTTCTTGCAGTTGAGCGTTGCCGTCACGTTGTCCGTGATTTTCGCCTTCGAGCCGACGTTGACAACAACGAAATCGCCGGGGTAGGCACCGTAATCGCCAGCGCTCACTGATTTTGTTGCCTTAACCCTGCTCATGAACCGAGCGTCTGCGATACCTGAGATGGATTTGGTCGCCTGCCAGTTGACTCCTGCGAAAACGGTGTGCTCCGGCCTTCCGGGCAGCCACGAGTTGTCAGACAGGTCCTTGGCATTCAGGTAGCTGTATCCGAAGTTCGTCGAAACATCCTTGGTCGGCTTGATGTTCAGGCTGGCCTCGATACCCCAGATCCTGGCATTCTGGATGTTCTTGTAGATGTAATACTGCTGATAAACATCTGTCACAGAATAGTCCGAAGCAACAGTTACCGGGAAGTACCTCGACTCGATCAGGTTGTTGTAGTTGTTCACGAATCCGGCGACATCCAGCGAAGCCTTGTCACCGAACTGCTTGAACATACCCAGTTCATAGGCGGTCATCGTCTCCTTGTCGAGCGCAGGGTTCGGGTTTCCGGGCCACAAACCTGCATCGCGGACGAATCGTTCCGAGAGGGTTGGGGCACGGAAGCTCTTGCCAACGGAAGCACGGAACGACATGTCGTCAGCGGCCTTGAAGTTCGCTGCCAGACGCGGGCTGATCGCATCGACAGATTTGTTCGCGATCGCGGCGCTCTTTGAGTTCAGGAGCGCAGGGCTTGGGCTGAACGGAGCTGCGGAGTAATCCCTGTAGGTCACCGTATCTGCGTTGATGCCGCTCCAGTCATACCGGATGGATCCCAGGAACGTCAACTGTGAGGTCGGCTTGTACTCGTCCTGCAGGAACACCGCAAAGTTCTTCTCTCCGGCATTCTGCAGGCAATCATCCGTAAGGGCTACTGCCATAGGAACAGTGAGCGGACCGAACGAATTTATACTCTTGCTGGTTATCGGCAGGTTGGCAGTGTACTGCGTTGACCTTACGTCCACGATGTTCGCATCGATACCCAGCAAGATGCGGTTCTGCTCATTTGCCTTCCAGTCAAGCTTGACGCCTACGCCACCGCGGTCGGCGATGTCCTTGTTGAATTCTCCCGGGAATCTGAACCTGATGCCAGGGTAATAGAAGAACGGTAATGAAGGTTGAGCTGCATTGGATAGGTTATACTCGATTTTTGACTCGTTCCTGGTGTAGTAGAGCTTCGTGTCGATGCTCAGGTTGTCGCTCAGCAGGTTCACGTAGTTGAGGCCGGCGAGGATTGCCTTGCGGTGAGTGGTGTCGTCCAGCCTCGATGCGCCAGTTGCATCATAGCGATGCGCAAGGTCTGCAAGGGTATTTGCTGGAGCAATAAATGGCCATTGCGACGGATAGCCGCCGTCGGTCTGATTGAAGAAGGTTGTCAGCTGGAGGTACTGCCTGGAGTTGATGGTGTACTTCGCCTTGAACTTGATGTCATTCACATTGGTTGCAGTATTCGCCTTATAGCCATCATCCTCGGAGTGTGAATACAGCAGGCTGTAATTCCAGTTGCCGTCCTTGTTCCCGAATCCGGCGTAGGTGTTCCAGATCCATGGGGTGTAACCCTGGCGATATGCGCTCAGATCGGATGGCGGGGTTTTGTCATAGAAGCCAGTGCTCATTCCTGCCTTGACCTCGAACTTCTCCGGGAGGCTGCCGTAGACGTTCATCACACCACCCATGGCGCCAGAACCGTAGAGGGTGGCGGCGGCACCTTTCAGAACTTCGATGCGTTCGGCCGAATTCATGTTGATGTTCGTCCATGCGATCTCACCGGTCGTCGGGTTGTTGATCGGGAAGCCGTCATAGGTACCCTGGACGCGGGTGCCGATCGCTCCACCCTGGAACGCGCTTGAGCCGCGGATCTGGAGCGTCGAGGTTCCGTTGCCGCCAGCCCTGCTGACATTGACGCCGGGGACGTTCTCGACGGCGTCGGCGAGTGTCGGATTCGGGGATCTCTTGATTTGTTCCTTCGAAACAACGTTGGCGGTCACGGGGATCTCGAGGCGGTCCTGCTTGTAGAGGGCGGCGCCGACGACGACTTCCGAGGCCATGATGGTGGTCTGGCCGAGGGAGAAGTTTACCGTGGCGGTCTGGCCTTCGCCGACCTTGACCGGCTGCGATACCGGTGCGTAGCCGACGATGGAGACGGTCACCTTGTTAGCCGAAGCCGGGACGTTCCTGAGCACGTAGTTGCCGTTGAGGTCGGTCGAGGTGCCGATGTTGGTACCGGGGACGACGACCGATGCGCCGACGACGCCTTCGCCGTCAGCCTTGTCGACGACGCGACCGCGCAGTACGCCGGGCTCCGCGCCGAACATCGTTGCCGGGGCGATGGACGCCGTCAGGAACGATGCGGACAGAACGAGACGCTTCAGGAGAGTACCCATAGCCTGTTGCTGTTTCATGTGTTGTGGTATTGGTTGTTGGAGGTCTGTGGTGTGTAACTACAGAATCGCTGGAACGGCAGGCGACCAGGGCTGGCCGTTGCCGGAGAGGTTGTGCGCTGAGGCACTTGATGAAAGGCAGAAATCTGGGGACATCGTAATCGTGAAACATTGCGCACGAACTTGCCGTATAACCTAAATAGTACTGGAAAAATGCGGAAAGTGCAAATAATTCGCACCTAAGTGCTGATGCTGTTTGTCTCAAGGAAAAGGGGACGACATTCATTCTTTACACTTCCGGTCGAAAAGTGTAAAGAATGAATGTCGTCCCCTTTTTTTGGCTCTTCGTAAAGTTTAGTGGTAACACTCTGTAAGGTAAGGTAGGGGACGTTCCTGAAAACGTTAACCTGGTAAAGTAAAGTTCGTGGGGTCGATAATGATAAATATATGAAAAACAACAAGATGCGTTTCTTGTGAAGGGCATGGCCCGGCTTCTCGGTTTTGGCTGGAAACCGGAAAGCTCCCTGGTTCGGGAGCTTTCGAATGCCGGATGCGTGGTTGGGGTCAGATGACGCCGAGTTCGCGGCCGATCGTGCAGAATTCGGTGATGACCTTGTCGAGGTGCTCTTTCTCGTGGGTGGCCATGAAGCTGGTCCGCAGCGCCTCGTGGCCTGGCATCACGCCGGGGCGGATGAATGCGTTGACGTATACGCCCGCGTCGAAAAGCTTCTTCCAGAAGGTGAGGGTCTTCATCTGGTCGGCGATCAGCACCGTGACGATGGCCGTGCGCGAAGGCATGAGGGTGAACCCTGCCTTCAGCAGCCCCTGACGGACGTAATCGGTGTTGGCGATGAGGCGCGTCATGAGCTCAGGTCGGTTCCTGATGATCTCGAGTGATGCGAGCACCGCCGCGACGCTTGCCGGGGTCGGCGAGGCGCTGAAGATCAGTGATGCCGCATTGTGCTTGATGTAGTTGATGGCGGCACGTTCGCCGACGACGTAGCCGCCGAGCGATCCGAAGGTCTTCGAGAAGGTGCCCATGATGAGGTCCACCTCGTCGACGAGGTCGAACTCGGACGGGGTGCCCCTGCCGCCTTTGCCGATCACGCCAACGGCGTGGGCGTCGTCGATCACGACCCGGGCATTGTATTTCTTTGCAAGTGCGACCAGGCCGGGGAGGTCGACGATCTCGCCCGAGACCGAGAAGACGCCGTCAGAGACGATCATCCTGCCTGCGCCCTGGGGGATTTTCTGGAGCACGCGCTCCAGGTCGGCCATATTATTATGGTTGTAGCGCACCAGGTTGGCTCCGGCGCCCTGTGCCATGATCGATGCCGCTACGAGGCTCGCGTGGTTGTCGCGGTCGGAGACGACGTATTCGCCGCGCTGGGCGAGCGTCGGGATGATGCCCTGTCCGGTCTGGTAGCCGGTGCTGAACAGCAGGCAGCGCTCTTTTTCAAAGAAGTCGGCGAGCTGCTCCTCGAGTTCGACGTGGAGGTTGACCGTGCCGGTCATGTAGCGCGAACCGGAGCAGCTGGTGCCGTAGCGCTTGATGGCGTCGATCGAGGCCTGCTTGACGCTCGGGTCAGAGGTGAGGCCAAGGTAGTTGTTGGAGCCGGCCATGACCAGCTTCCTGCCTCCGAACGAGACGACCGGTCCGTCAGTGTCGTCGATGGGCCGGAAAAACGGGTAGACGCCCTGCGCCTTCACTTCGTCGGCGAGGGTGAAATCGAAACACTTCCTGAAAATGTCCTTGGGTTGTTCCACGATCTGCGGATTTACTTCGGTGTTCTCGCTGTGCGCTTGTGTGGGCAATGGTCTCTCCTGTAATTCTTGACGGCCAGCGATGCGGCTAATATTGTACGGATTATGCAGTGAATCAGAAATGTATGAAAATTTTCTTTTTTTGATAAACCGGCATCCGTTTTTTCTCGGTGCCCCGGCACGGGCGGGCGATGCATGGTGGAACAAACGAAAACGATAAGGCGTACGCATGTCGGAAACAGTACTGGTTACGGGCTCGACGGGTTTCATCGGATCGAGGGTGGTCGAAGCCCTCGTCAGGCACGAGGTGCCGGTACGCGTGCTCCTTCGGCCCGAGAGCGCAGCATCAGGCCGGTCACCGGCCGGTGTCGAGGTCTGCCGGGCAGCCTATGGAGACCCGGAAGCTGTCGGCAGGGCTGTCGAGGGCGTGGGGCGGATCATCCATCTTGCCGGCGTCACCAGGGCCATCGACGAGGCCGGTTTCATGGCAGGGAACGTCGCGCCCGTCGAAAACCTCCTGCGTGCCGTCAGGGAACGCAACCCCGGCCTCGAGAGGTTCCTGCTCGTCTCGTCGCTGGCGGCGGCGGGCCCCGCCCTCTCCGCAACCCCCGGGGTCCGGGAGCGCGACAGGCCGTCACCGGTCAGCGCCTACGGGCGCAGCAAGCTCCTCGGCGAGGAGGCGGCCATGCGCTTCGCCAAAGAGGTGCCGGTGACCATCGTTCGTCCGCCCGCCGTCTACGGCCCGGGGGACCGCGATATCCTCGAGGTGTTCCGGATGATGCGGAGAGGTGTGCTCGTCTCAGCCGGTTCAGGAGGGAGGCAGCGCTTCAGCATGGTACACGTCGACGACCTGGTCGAGGGGATGCTCGCCGCGCTCCGTTCGGATGCCGCCGTCGGCCAGGCCTACTTCATTACATCGCCGTTCCCGTACGGCTGGGACGAGGTCGTCGAGGCGGCCCGCCCCGAGCTCGGCTTTGGCCGCCTCCTGCGGATCGGGCTTCCCACCCCCCTCGTGTTCGGGCTCGGCACCCTGCTCGGGGCCGCGTCCGGCCTCACGGGCAAGCCCGCCCTGATCAACCGTGACAAGGCGAACGAGCTGACGCAGGATTTCTGGACCTGCTCCCCGGAGAAGGCAGCGAGGGATCTCGGTTTCACGGCACGCACCCCGCTCGGCGAGGGGGTGGCAAGCACGTTGCGGTGGTATAAGGAGAAAGGGTGGCTGTGAGGAAAAAAAGAGTGGACAATATGGACGATGTGGACAGAGTGGACACTCTCTAATAATCTTCTCTTGTCCACCCCGTCCACTTCGTCCTCTGCCTTTCTACCCCAATATCCCCTGCATCAGCCTGAGGAGCACGAATTTTTCGTCGCCGGCGGGGGCGATGCCTTTCAGTGCGGCGTCGGCGTCGCGGAGCGCCAGGATCGCCTGTTCGGTTTCGCCGGGGCTGAAGCGCCGGGCGTAGCCCGTATAGTTCTTGACGAAGTACTCCTGCCGACCGTACATCCCCAGCAGCGCGGCGGTCTCCTGCGGTGACTTCTGCTGCAGGCCGGGGGTCTGCAGCTTCCAGATGCGCAGGAAGAAGGTGGTCAGGTACCGGACGATGTTCATCAGCCCCTCTTTCTGCCCCTCCTGCTCCATGATCATCAGGGCGATGCCGCTGCAGAGGCGGAGGTTTTTCTCGGCGAGCGCCTTCTCGAGCTCGAAGACGTTGTACTTCTTCGAGATGCCGACGCATTCGCAGACGTCGTCGAGGGTGATCCGCCTGTCGGGGCGCTTGTCCGCGGCGAAGAGCGTGAGCTTTTCGATCTCCTGGCTTATCAGCCGGGAGTTGGGTTCGATGTAGGCGGAAAAGGCCTTGAGGGCTTCCGGATCGAACTCCCATCCTGACTCCTTCGCCTGTTCAGTCGCGAAGAGGTCGACGTGCTTTATGGCCGGGAAGTCGTGCCGGAAAGGTTTGAGGAGTTTGTACGGAGATTTTTCGAGCTCCTTTTTGTCGAGCTCTTCCGCGTCGAGCACCAGAACGGCGAACGATGCCGGATTGGCAAGGTAACGGGCCAGCGACTCCTCCTGGAGCTGGGCCTGATCTTTCGTTCCCCCTTTCTTTAGCTTGTCGAACTGGCGGACCACCACCAGCTTTTTTTCGGTGAACATCGGGTACTCCGATGCGGCCGCGACGATCTCGCCGATGCTGACGTCCGGACCGTACAGGACGACGGTGTTCAGGGCGGCTTCGTTTTCCGACGGGAAAAGGGCCGTCCTGATTTTTGCCGTAAGCTCTTCCTTCAGCCAGCTTTCAGGGCCTTGAAAAAAATAGACCGGCCCGATACGGCCGGCCGCAATCTGCTTTTTCAGGTCTGACATGAACTACTCCGGGGACGCGTCATGGTTCAGAACGGCAGGTCGTCCTTCTCGATCTCGGGCATGGCTCCGGCCGAGGGGCGTGAGCTGAAATCTCCTCCGGTGGGTTCGGGCCTCGGCGCCGGCTTGGAGAATGCCTGGCGCTCCTGGCCGCCGCCGAAGCCCTGGTCGCCCGTGCCGCCGGAATCGCGTCCGGATCCGAGCATCTGCATGTCGCTGCAGACGATCTCGGTGGTGTACTTCTTCTCGCCGGTCTTGCTGTCGTCCCACGAACGGGTCTGGAGGCGGCCTTCGATGTAGACCTGGCGACCCTTCTTGAGGTACTGGCTGCAGATGTCGGCAAGGCGTCCCCAGACGACGATGCGGTGCCATTCCGTGCGCTCCTGGGGGTTGCCGGCGCTGTCCTTGAAGTTTTCGCTGGTTGCGAGGGTGAAATTGACGACGACCTGGCCAGATGCGGTTTCGCGGCGTTCCGGATCGTTGCCGAGATGCCCGATGAGCATCACTTTGTTCAAGCCTTTTGCCATGATGGTGAGTGGGGGTTTACGGTTGCAATGACCTTGCCCCATGTTTTAAGAGGTGGGGCGTTTGTCGTTAAGCTACATGAATAATCGCTATTCTTCAAAGCCGGGCTCTGGGGTCAGGTCTTGCATTTTAGCATTTCGCCGGCGAAATGCT
>JAAXWS010000005.1 GCA_013334865.1 Chlorobiaceae bacterium | reverse complement strand
ACTCCAGCTGGCCAAACGTCCCGAGAACGAGGGCAAGCGCATCGTCGTCATCCTTCCCGACACCGGCGAACGCTACCTCTCCACACTCCTCTACCAGTTCGGAAAAGAGGAAGTCGCCATCTGAGGACAGGAGATGAATCGGGACGCTGAAGCAGAAAAGGGAAACAGCAATGAAAAGCCGGCAAAGGTTGCCATGCAGCCACCTTCGCCGGCCGGTCGTTGCCACGCACGACTTGAACTGGTGCGTATGCTTGCGCATACCGACCATCATGCATCCAGGAACGGAACAACCAGCTGTAGGGACAGGATAGTCGAATCGGTGATGAAACGATACCATGCCCTGTTCGTCACCTGAAACACCTACCATATTTACGGTATTTCCGAGGTATGGAGGCCGGTTTATTCCTTGATTACGCTTTTCTTCAACCGATCCGACAAGAGAACATGACCACGAAGATGATGGGACGCCATGGGTTGCTGACATGCCAGAAGGCATGCTGTCGGTCACGAACCGACTCTACCATAATCTCCGGCACAGGCGATCGAAGCTGAACAGCCCGTTCGCAGCCGGTCCTGGGAGCAACCAGCAGACCGGCTTTTTTTTGACATCCATTTTCAAACGAACCAGGACCATACCATGAAACACTTCCACAGACATACCTCCCGCCTGACCGCGGGCATCGCACTGTTTTCATCCCTCCTCGGCACCGCCGCGCAGGCAGCGCCGGCGGCGAACACGCTGTTGAACGTCTCCTACGACCCGACCAGGGAGCTCTACCAGGCGGAAAACGCCGCATTCGCCGGCTACTGGAAGCAGAAAACCGGCCAGACGGTCACGATCAACCAGTCGCACGGCGGTTCCGGCAAGCAGGCCCGCGCCGTCATCGACGGCCTCGAAGCGGACGTCGTCACCCTGGCGCTTGCCTACGACATCGACGCCATCGCCGACAGCAAGCTCCTGGCTACCAACTGGCAGCAGCGCCTCCCCCAGAACAGCACACCCTATACCTCGACCATCGTCTTCGTGGTCCGCAAAGGCAACCCGAAGGGCATCAGGAACTGGGATGACCTGGTGAAACCGGGCATAGGCGTGATCACCCCGAACCCGAAGACCTCGGGCGGCGCACGCTGGAACTACCTGGCCGCGTGGGGCTACAAGCAGAAGCAAACCGGTTCGGCTGAACAGGCAAAGGCATTCGTGAAGGCAATATTCAAGAACGTCCCCGTCCTCGACACCGGCGCGAGGGGCTCGACCCTGACCTTCACCCAGCGGGGCCTCGGCGACGTGCTGATCGCCTGGGAGAACGAAGCGCACCTGATCCTTAACGAGTTCGGCGCCGACAAGTTCGAGATCGTGGCTCCCCCGGTCAGCATCCTTGCCGAGCCTCCGGTTGCCATCGTCGACAGGAACGTCGACAAGCACGGCACCAGGAAGCTTGCGGAAGCCTACCTGAACTTCCTGTACACGCCGCAGGCCCAGGAGATCATCGCAAAGAACTCCTACAGGCCGAGGAGCGCCGCCGCGGCGAAGAAATACGCATCGCAGTTCCCGAACATCAAGCTCTTCACCGTGAAGGATCTGTTCGGAACCTGGCGTCAGGCGCAGAAGACGCACTTCAGCGACGGCGGAACATTCGACCAGATCTACACGCCCTGATTCCCGATCATTCACCCTGAACCGCAGGCCAACTCCTCAAGCGAACGGGACCGGATTCCGGTCCCGTTCCAACCTGCGGTTTCGAAGGAAACAACAGCAATGCCGCCGTATAAAAGCAACAAACGACACATCCTTCCCGGCTTCGGGCTCTCGATGGGCTACACGGTATTCTACCTGTCGGCCATCGTCATCGTACCGCTCGCAACCATCGTCATCGGTGCGTTCAAAATGGATCCCCAGGCGTTCATCGCCACGGTCACCTCTCCGAGGGTGCTCGCCTCGTACCGCCTCAGCCTTTCGACCGCCGTCTTCGCAGCCCTCTGCAACGCCTTCTTCGGATTCCTGGCGGCATGGACTCTCGTCCGCTACCGATTCCCGGGCCGGCGGGTGCTCGACGCTCTTGTCGACCTGCCTTTCGCCCTCCCTACCGCGGTGGCCGGCATCTGCTTCGCGACGCTCTACTCACCGGTCGGCTGGATGGGGCAGTATCTCGAGAAGACCGGCATCCAGATCATCAACGCACCTTCAGGCATCGTCGTGGCACTGATCTTCATCGGATTCCCGTTCGTCGTCCGGACGCTCCAGCCGGTCCTCGTGGAACTCGAGCCTGAGATCGAGGAGTCGGCCCAGAGCCTCGGCGCTACCCGGTGGCAGACCTTCCGCAGGATCCTGCTCCCGCACCTGTTCCCTGCGCTCTTGACCGGCGTTACGCTCTCCTTTGCACGGGCCATCGGCGAGTACGGTTCGGTGATCTTCATCGCCGGCAACCTGCCGTTCAAGACCGAGATCGCCCCCCTTATGATCATGACCAAGCTCGACCAGTTCGATTACGACGGGGCCTCATCGGTCGCATTCGTGCTGCTCCTTATCTCTTTTTCGATGCTCCTCGTGCTCAACGCGGTGCAGCGCTGGCAGCAGAAATCCTACCGATAACCTCCCGATTTCAGGAATATGCAGACGAACACCACACTACAGGAGCAACGCAAGGCACCCCTGAAGAGGAACGATCCACCGGCGGTTCAGGCCATCCTGATCCTCCTGACGCTCCTCTTCTTCGCCATATTCATCTTCATGCCGCTGGGCCTGGTCTTCGCCGAAGGTCTCAGGAAAGGCGTCGCCGTCTATCTGGAGGCCATCCGCGAGCCATTCGCGCTCTCCGCCGTGAAGCTCACCCTCATTACCGCGGCCATCGTCGTGCCGCTGAACGCCGTGTTCGGCGTGACCGCAGCGTGGGCCATCTCAAAATTCAGTTTCAAGGGCAAGACCCTGCTGGTCAGCCTGCTCGACCTGCCGTTCGCAGTTTCTCCGGTGATCGCCGGCCTCATCTTCGTGCTCCTGTTGGGCACAAGGACAGGGTTCGGCTCCTGGCTCGGGGATCACGGCATCAAGATCATCTTCTCGACACCCGGAATCGTCATCGCCACCCTCTTCGTCACCTTCCCGTTCGTGGCAAGGGAGCTCATCCCGCTCATGGAGGCGCAGGGACGCGAGGAGGAGGAGGCAGCCATCACCCTCGGCGCAAGGGGCTGGCAGGTATTCTCCAGGATCACCCTGCCGAACATCCGCTGGGGCCTCATGTACGGCATGATCCTCTGCATGGCACGTTCGATCGGCGAATTCGGCGCAGTCTCCGTCGTGTCGGGCCATATCCGGGGCATGACCAACACCATCCCGCTGCATGTCGAGATCCTCTACAGCGAATACAACTACACGGCCTCTTTCGCCGTCTCGACGATACTGGTATTCCTCGCGCTCGTCACCATCGCCATCAAGTCACTGATGGAGAAAAACGTACACAACCATCAACCGACCCAACACTGACCATACATGAGCATCGATATCAAGAACCTCACCAAGAGGTATCCCGGATATACCGCCCTCGACGACATCACGCTGAACGTGCAGAAGGGTGAGCTCGTGGCCCTGCTCGGCCCGTCGGGCTGCGGCAAGACCACCCTGCTCCGGATCATCGCGGGCCTCGAAACGGCTGATTCCGGCAGCGTCATCCTCGAGGAGCGTGACACGACGAACCTTCCTGCCAGGGAGAAGAACGTGGGCTTCGTGTTCCAGCACTACGCACTGTTCCGGCGGCTCAACGTCTTCGAGAATGTCGCCTTCGGCCTCAGGGTCCGTCCATCCTCCTCCCGCCCGTCGAAAAGCGAGATCCGGGACAGGGTCGAGCACCTGCTCAAGCTGGTGCAGATGGACTGGGCGATCAAACGCTACCCATCGCAGCTCTCAGGCGGCCAGCGCCAGCGTGTCGCACTCGCCAGGGCACTCGCCGTGAACCCGAAGGTGCTGCTGCTGGACGAACCCTTCTCGGCGCTCGACGCCAAGGTGCGCCAGGAGCTGCGCCGGTGGCTCCGCAAGCTGCACGACGACATCCACGTCACCAGCATCTTCGTCACGCACGACCAGGAGGAGGCGCTCGAGCTTGCCGACCGGATCGTGGTGATCAACAAGGGGAAGATCGAGCAGCAGGGCGCCCCGCAGGAGGTCTACGACCATCCGGCAAACGCTTTCGTCTACAATTTCCTGGGCAACGTCAACGTGTTCCACGGACGCGTGAAGGATGGCAAGGTGCTCGTCGGGGACCAGCTGATCGAGGCGGGACATGCCTCAGGCCTGCCTGAGGCGAGCGACGGACAGGCGTTCATCCGGCCGCATGAGATCGGCGTCAGCAGGATCCGCAGCGGCGAAAACGACCTTGCCGGCATCATCAGGGAGATCCGCCTCATGGGCGGCCAGATCGGGCTCGAGCTGGAAACCGCCGCCTTCGACAAGCCGATCGAGGCCGAAATCCCCCGTGATATCTGGCGCAACCTCCAGCTCTCGAAAGGCGACGAGGTTTTCATCACCCTGGACCGCGTAAAGGTCTTCACCGGCGACTACGAGATCTGAGGAGTTCGGGCGGGAGGGTCATACGGCAAAAAAATGGAAAGGGCCGGCGCATCGATGATGTCGCCGGCCCTTTCCATTTACACGCAGGATTCAGGAGTCAGATCTGGTAATCCGATATGATCTCCTTTGAGGCGAGCAGTTCGGCGATCCGGCTTACGGCAAGGAAAAGGTCGTCGATCGAATCGATGTCGAGGTCGGGGGTCGTGGAGACGAAATCGTTCTCCCCCACCCCGACCACAAGGATCTCATTCGGCTCGTTGAGGAGCTTGAGGGTCTCGATGTCCCGGTCGTCCGCATCGTCGATGGCCGTGATGAAGATCTGGCCGGCATCTGTCATGATCCTGGCGAGTTCGCCGATCCTGCGGAGCCGCTCCTCCGCATGGTCTCCATGGCGCCTGAGATCTGCCTCCAGGCCGTGTTCGATGGCCGCCATGCCGAGGTAGTAGGTGCTGCAGGCGTTCCTGAAGAGCAAGCTCTCGAGCTCCCTGGCGAGGGCGCGCTTGCCGGTGTGCGGAGGGCCGGTGATGACGATGAACTTCGCACGGTGGCGGTTGGCCCGCTCCCGGTCGGCAGCCAGCACGTTACCGGTCTCCCAGTGGCTTTCCCGCTCGCGGATATGGCGTTCGAGGATGGTTTCGCCGCCGGAGAGGTTCTCGAGCACGATGCCGCCGCCGGCGATCTCGTAGTTGTCCACGATGACGAACCGTCCGGTCGTCTCGCTCGTCGACGCGAGGTCGAAGGCGATCGGCCTCGTCGTCTCGAGGATGCATTCGCCCACGTCCCTGTTGTCGAGCTGCTGCTTGGTGCGGCTCAGGCGGAGATCGGAGGCGTCGAGGGTGCTGACGATCCCGGCAAGCCGCACCGTGGCGCGCGCGGTGCCGAGCTTCAGCTTGTACTCCTTCTCGGGCGACATCGGTACGCGGCCGACCCAGAAGATGTTCGCCCTGAATCGGGTCCCTACTTCAGGCTGAGGGTCGGAGGGCCTCACCATAAGCTCGCCGGGCCTGATGTAGATCTGGGTGGCGAGGGTGAAGCCGCTCGCCTCGCCGGCTTCGGCCGAATGCTTTACGGGAGTGTTGAACGATTCGATGGACGCGATCGACGACCGTTTGCCGGAGGGCAGGAAAAGCACCTCCTCGCCGGCCGCTACGGTGCCGGCCTCAATCGTGCCGGCCACGATCCTGCGGTCGTCCCCGGATTGGGTGAACTTGTAGATATCCTGGACCGGGAGCCGGAACGGCTTGTCCCTGAGCTCACCACCACTGCGGAAGCGGTCAAGCTGCCCGAGCACGGTCGGCCCTTCGTACCAGGGCATGGCTGGGGATGGAGACGCGATGTTGTCGCCTTCGCGTGCGCTGACCGGAATGAAGCTGACCGGCTCGACGTCGATCTGCCTCAGGTAGGCCGTGTACTCCTCCTTCAGCGCCTCGAAATCGGCCTGGCGGTAGTCGGCCAGGTCCATCTTGTTGACCAGCACGGTCACCTGCCTGACGCCGAGCATGGCGACCATGTGGCCATGGCGTTTCGAGTTCTCGCGGATACCCTCGTGGGCGTCGATCACGAGTAGCGCCGCCTCGGCGCGCGAGGCACCGGTGATCATGTTCTTGAGGAACTCGATATGGCCGGGGGCGTCGATGATGATGTAGTCCCTGTAGGCGGTCTTGAAGAAGCATCGCGCCGTGTCGATGGTGATGCCCTGCGACTGCTCGTCCTTGAGGGCGTCGAGCAGGAAGGCGTACTCGAAGGGCTTCGAGTTCCTGCGGCAGGACTCCCTGACCGCATCGAGCTTCCCTTCAGGCAGCGACCCCGTATCGGCCAGAAGACGCCCGATGACCGTGCTCTTGCCGTGGTCAACATGGCCAACGATGACGATGTTCATCTGCGATCTTGTATGCATCCCTTCACTCTTCATATTTGTTGAACTATTGGATAGAACAGCCTCTTCTGCTTTCAAGTAGTACGCGCCATCGAAATCGGCATCGGTATCGGTATCGAAATCGATTTGGATTGCGATTTCGATACCGATGCCGATTTCGATTGATTCAGGTCAATATGCTACAGATGTATGGCTGTGTTACATATATCCGTCGCGGCGGAGGGTCTCCAGCCCACCGTCCTCCTTGTCCTGCGCCCGGCCGGAGCGCTCGGCGACGCCGGCGAGGCTGCCGCTGCCGAGTTCATCGATGATCTCAGAGAGCGTGCGGGAGGAGGATTCGATCGGGTTCGTGCATGGCCAGCAGCCGAGCGAACGGTACCGGGTGCCTTCGCCCCGGTCGAAATAGAGCGACACGATCGGAATGTTTTCGCGCTCGATGTACTCCCAGATATTGAGTTCGGTCCAGTCCAGCAGGGGGTGGATCCTTACATGGGTTCCCGGGGCGAAATCGGTCTTGAACTGGTTCCAGAACTCCGGGGGCTGGTCGCCGACGTCCCACGAGTTGCCGCTGTCACGTGGCGAGAAGTAGCGCTCCTTGGAGCGGCTCCCCTCCTCGTCAGCCCTGACGCCGACGATCACGCCGGTATAGGGTTCGTTCTTTTCGTCCGGTTCGTAGCGCTTCAGGTCATGGTTCATACGGTAGCGGGGCCACTCCCCCGAGAGGGTGCGCTTCAGCGCCTCGCTCTTCAGATGGCGGCAGCAGGTTATCCGGTCGGTGTTTCCGTCCGGAAAGGTCTGCTTCGCCACAACCGCCTCGCGGTTCTCGCCGTAGATCATGTTCAGGTTCCACTCGAGCGCCATGCGGTCCCGGTACTCGATCATCTCTGGGATCTTGAAATGGGTGTCGATGTGCACGAGCGGGATCGGCACGTGGCCGAAGAAGGCCTTACGGGCGAGCCACAGCAGCACCGTACTGTCCTTGCCGATGGACCAGAGCATGCAGAGGCTCTTGAATTCCCGGTATGCCTCCCTGAGGATGTAGACGCTCTGCGCCTCAAGTTTATCAAGATGGTTCATCGTACGGGTTCTATGTTACTTATCCTTATGACGGTGCAGTCCGCACTCACGATGCTCCGCCTGCTCCCACCACCATCGTCCGGCACGGACATCCTCGCCCGGTTCTACAGCCCGGGTGCATGGTGCGCACCCGATGCTCGGGAAGCCCTGGTCGTGCAGTCGGTTGTAGGGCACGCCGTTCGAGCGGATGTACTCCCAGACCCACGCTTCGGAGGCATCGACCAGGGGATTGACCTTGAAGAGGCCGAAGGCCTCGTCCCATTCCACGACATCGACATCGAGTCGGGTTACCGACTGTTCGCGCCGCAGGCCGCAGATCCAGGCGTCAAGTGTGGAGAGCTTCCGTTTCAGCGGTTCGATCTTCCTGGCATGGCAACACTCCTTGCGCTTATCGATGCCCAGGTAGAAGAGATTGGGACCGTGTTCCGTAACAAGGCGTTCGACCGAGGAGGCTTCGGGAAAGAGTACCTCGACCTTCATGCCGTAACGGTGGCGGGTGGCGTCAAGCACGTCGTAGGTCTCCTGGTGGAGGCGGCCGGTGTCGAGTGTGAACAGCGGCACCTCGAGCTCCTCTCGGTGGATGAGGTCGGTGATGACCTGGTCCTCGGCCCCGAGGCTGCTCGAAAAGGCTATCCTGTCCCTGCCGAAAGTTTCCAGGGCCAGGCGGAGTATCTCCTCGGGCCTCCGGCCTGCCCACTGGCTGCTCAGCTGCGATGCACGTTCCTTTCCCATAGACTCCTGTGTCATGGCCTTTCGGCCGGTTTGCCCTTGCCGACGATGACGGCCACGGCGTTGTCGAGCTGTTCGCTTTTGACGATCCGGTAACCGGCGTCGTTGATCGACCTCACGGCCCGGATCAGGGACTCTCCCGAATCGAAGATGATCCTGACAGTCTCTCCTTCGTGGAGCTGTGAGATGGCTTTTTTCGCCATGGTCGCATTCACCGGGCAGGAGACCCCGCGAAGGTCGATGTTTTCAATCCTGCTGTGATCCTGCTCTTGCAAATATCTCCTCCTTGCATTTTTCCAGGCCGACACGGTCGATCGTATGGCCGAACCGCTCTTTCTTCAAACCGTTTTCGCGATACCATGAGATCGATGCCTCCACCAGCGCGTAGACCTCATCTTCGGACTCAACGATCTTTTTCAGCACCGAGGCGAAACGGGGTTTGCGTCCCATGGTCCCCCCGATGAAGATCGTATGGCCACGCCTGCCGACGGCCCATGCCGCGGTCGGGCAGAGTGAGGTGCAGATGGTACAGTTGATGCATGCCGCCTCGTCGATCGCGTAATGATAATCGCGCCCCTGGCCGTCGTCGCCATCGCGGCGTCCGATGGCGCCAAGCGGACAGACGGTGACGCACAGCCCGCAGTCGGTGCATTCGTCGGCCTCCCACCGTGGATCGATGGCGCCCCTCACGCCGATGTCGTTCTCGTTGGCCTTGGTGCAGTTGCTCGAACATCCGGTGACGGCGATCTTGAACTTGGAGGGCATCTCCTGCTTGAAATAACGCGCATCGAACTCCCGACTCAACGGCTTGGTGTCGAGCACGCCCAGGCGGCAGGTCTCACTGCCCGGGCAGGCTACGACGCTCCGGACGCGCGGTCCGCATGCCCCCATCTCGACACCGGCATCGGCAAGGTCGTTGCGGGCTGCCTCCAGGTTATCCTTATGGACGTAATGGATCTCGACCCCCTGCCTTGTCGAAAGGTGCACCTGGCCCCGGCCGTATTTCTCGGCAACCTCGGCGATCCTCGCAAGCTGAGGGGCGGTCAGTTCGCCACCGACCGCCTTAAGGCGCATGACATAATAATCGGGTTGCACCTGGCGCATCATGCCGATCTTCTTCAGCGCAGCCTGGTCCAGCGTTTTTTCTGACATCTTTGTGCTGTTTTCATTGAGAATACCCGGAGCACCATGCCTTCCGGATGAAGCGGTGATCGGGTACGAACGGCGGCGACGGCAAGATTCGAACTTGCGGGAAGACGGTTTTGCAGACCTCGGTTTGAGCCACTCACCCACGTCGCCAATCGTCTGTCCCTCTGAAAGCAGGCGGATTCACCTGGTGTCCGTGCGGCCATCTGAAACAGACAGCGACAAAGAAACCTTAACTGCGCGCGAATCCAACTGAATACCCTCAAAATACCATAAATGCGGTACACCGGATCAGGGATGCTCGCCACAGAAAAGCGTTGCAGTTTACGGGCAAGCCGGAAAATGGATGAACGGCCAAAAATATTTTGGAAATGAGCCTCGCGCTCCGTAACAATTGTTACTGTTCAGCAGCAGGGGCATCGTTTCGAGGGCTCCTGCACATGCCGGCTACGGTATACCGTGCCGGCTTTTTATTATCTTCCCGTTACGTTACCGTACCTACGATCAATCAGGAAAGGAACACCCGATGACGCTGCATTTCGAAACCCTCGCGATCCATGACGGCCAGGCGCCCGACCCCCTGACCGGCGCCGTCACCGTGCCGGTCTACCAGACATCGACCTTCGGGCGCGAAAGCCTCGACAACCGGCCGGAGTACTTCTATTCCCGAATCGGCAACCCGACCCGCGCCGCGCTCGAGTCCACGATCGCCCTGCTCGAGAACGGCCGCCACGGGCTCGCGTTCGCATCGGGCGTCGCGGCGATTACCGCGGCACTGCAGGTGCTGAAGCCTGGCGACCACATCGTGGCAGGCTGCGACATCTACGGCGGATCCTACCGGATCTTCGAGCAGCTCATGAGGCCCTGGGGCGTACAGACCAGCTACTCGGCCGACGAATCGACCGGCAGCTATGAGGCCTGCATCAGGCCGAACACGCGCATGATCTGGATAGAGACTCCTTCCAACCCGCTGTTGCAGATCACCGACATCCGGGCGCTCTCGGAGATGGCGAGAACGCGTGGCATCGTCGTCGCCGTGGACAACACCTTCCCGAGCCCCTACTTCCAGCGCCCGCTCGAACTCGGGGCGGATATCGTCGTGCACAGCACGACCAAGTACCTCGGCGGCCACAGCGACGTTATCGGCGGCGCGGTCGTCACCTCGGATGACAAACTCCATCATGCCATTAAAAACTATCAGGCGGCCGCCGGGGCGATCCCCGGCCCCTGGGACTGCTGGCTGGTGCTCCGCGGTCTCAAGACGCTGAAGATCCGCATGAGGGAGCACGAAGCCACCGCCCTGCACCTGGCTCGCGCCCTCGAAGCCCATCCGAAGGTGTCGAAGGTCTACCATCCCGGCCTGTCCGGCCATCCCGGCCACGAACTGGCCAAAAGCCAGATGCACGGATTCGGCGGCATGCTGACCATCGCCCTCGATGGCGGGATGCCTGCCGTCAGGAAGCTGATCGCCGGCACGAAGCTCTTCGTGCTTGCCGACAGCCTCGGCGGCGTGGAGTCGCTGATCGCCTCGCCCGCCAGGATGACCCTCGGAGCCCTCTCCCCGGAGGAGCGGCGGAGGCGCGGCTGCACCGACGACCTTGTGCGCCTTTCGATCGGCCTTGAAAACGCAGGTGACCTTGAAGAGGATCTCATGAACGCACTCGCAACAATCTAAAAGCAATTGCCATGCCCGTCTTCCCGAACATCACGAGCACCATCGGCCGGACTCCGCTGGTAAAACTGAACCGCATGGCCGAAGGCCTCGAAGCCGAAATCCTCCTCAAGGTCGAATTCTTCAACCCGCTGGGAAGCGTGAAGGACCGCATCGGGCGCGCCATGATCGAAGCCGCCGAAGCCGAAGGAAAGATCGGGCCGAAAACGCTCATCGTCGAGCCGACCAGCGGCAACACCGGCATCGCCCTCGCCTTCGTCTGCGCGCAGCGGGGCTACCGTCTCCTGCTCACGATGCCGGAGACCATGAGCCTGGAACGACGCAAGCTCCTGCGCTACCTCGGCGCCGAACTGGTGCTGACACCGGGCCCGAAAGGGATGAAGGGGGCGATCGAAGAGGCCGAGCGGATCATCGAGGCCGAAAAAGGGAGCTTCATGCCCGGCCAGTTCCAGAATCCGGCCAACCCGAGGGTTCACCAGGCCACCACGGGACCCGAGATCTGGAACGACACCGAAGGCCGTGCCGACATCCTCGTCGCCGGCGTCGGTACGGGCGGCACCATCACGGGCGTTTCGCGCTTCATCAAGCCGCTGAAGCCGGGATTCAGGACCATCGCGGTCGAGCCCGCATCCTCCCCGGTGCTGTCGGGCGGAGCGCCGGGTCCCCACAAGATCCAGGGCATCGGCGCCGGATTCATCCCGGCGGTGCTGGACGTGTCGCTGATCGACGACGTCGCCACGGTGGGCAACGAGGACGCGATCTCGACCGCGCGCGACCTCGCACTTAAGGAGGGTGTGCTCTGCGGTATCTCCTCGGGCGCCGCCGTCCATGCCGCCCTTGAAATCGCCAGGCGCCCTGAAAGCCGCGGCAAGAAGATCGTGGCGGTGATTCCGAGCACCGGCGAGCGCTACCTCAGCACCGACCTGTTCCTCGGCATCGAGGCCTGAAAAAGTTGCGGACTCAGGGCAGGCCCGCCCCGGCAATGAGTGCGAGGAATGCCTCTGCGTATCGGGCGAGCTTGGTCTGGCCGACACCGGGAATTTCGAGCATCTCACCGGGGGTCAAGGGTTTCCGGGAGGCCATCTCGTGCAGGGTCCGGTCCGAGAAAACCACGTAGGGCGGGACTCCCTGCTCGTCCGCGAGTTGCTTGCGCAGGGCCCTGAGGCGTTCGAAGAGTTCGCGGTCGGCAGGCAGGCCGTCGGGCGAGAGGCGCTTTGCGTCGGTTTTCCCCTGCCGCTTTTCGACCACCCTGACCATCTCAACCTTCTCCCCCTCTTTCAGGATCCCCACCGCCCCTTCAAGCGGATAGACGACCGGGTAGAGGCCTTCGCTCTTCGCCAGGACCTTGCGTGCCAGCAGCTCGTCGAGCAGGCGGCGCCAGAAGATCCTGCCGTGGCCCTTCCCGGCGCCATAGAGCTTCAGGCGGTCATGGCCGAGTTCCCGGACCTTCTGAGTGTCTGCACCGACGAGGATGTCGACGATATGGCCGGCCCCGAAGCGGGAATCGGTCCTGATGATGGCCGACAGGAGCATCTTCGCCTCGGTGGTGCACTCCGTCACCTCCTTCGTGCCGAGGCAGACGTCGCAGGTGGCGCAATTCTCCTTCGGATAGGCCTCGCCGAAATGCTCGAGCAGCATCCTCCGGCGGCAGACGGCGGCGGAGCCGAAGGCGACCACTTTCGAAAGCCCGGAGAGCGCCCTGGCCCGCTCCTCCTCGTCGAGCATCGCATCGATGAAGAACCTGACCCTGGGGATGTCCCCGGTCGAGAAAAGCATGATGCAACGGGCGTCTCCTCCGTCCCTGCCGGCGCGGCCGGTCTCCTGGTAATAGCTCTCGATGCTCCTCGGCAGGTCGGCGTGGATCACGAACCGGACGTTCGATTTGTCGATGCCCATGCCGAAGGCCACGGTGGCGACGACGATGTCCGCTTCGTCGCGGATGAACGCATCCTGGTTTCGCTGGCGCTCCCCGTCCGGAAGGCCCGCATGGTACGGCAACGCCCTGAAGCCGCGCTTCACGAGCATGGCTGCGGTGTCGTTGACGCTCTTGCGGCTGGTGCGGTAGACGATTCCGGCCTGACCGGGAAACTCCTTCAGGATCGAAACGAGCTGGCTGTCGCCACTCTCCTTCCCGCGCACTTCGTACCAGAGGTTCGGACGGTCGAACGAAGCCCTGACCAGTACCGGGTCCCGAAGGCCGAGGCGTTGCGCGATGTCCTGCCGCACGTTTCCGGTCGCCGTGGCCGTGAAGGCCGCGACGGGGATGTCCGGTCGAACGTCACGGATCGCCGACAGGGCGAGGTAGTCCGGCCGGAAATCGTGCCCCCACTCGGAGATGCAGTGGGCCTCGTCGATCACCGCCATGCTGATCTGCAGGCGGCCGAGGAGTTCCTGGAAATGGTCGAGGGCAAACCGCTCCGGGGCGACGTAGAGCAGGTCGAGGGCGCCATCGAGGAGATCGCGCATCACTGAGGAACGCTCGTCCGGAAGAAGTGCGCTGTTCAGGCAGGCGGCGCGGATACCGTTGGCCCGTGCCCCGTCGACCTGGTCCTTCATGAGGGAGATCAGCGGGGAGACCACCAGCGCAGTGCCGGGCAGCATGACGGCGGGCAACTGGTAACAGAGCGACTTCCCTCCCCCCGTGGGCATGACGGCCAGCAGGTCCCGACCATCGAGGAGTGCCGTGACCGCCTCCTGCTGGTTCGGCCTGAACGACCTGAACCCGAACACCCGCTGCAGGGCGTCGTGCATGCCGGCGTCATCGAAAGACGAGAGGGGGGAATTCGGCATGGAGCGTCGTCAGGGGCGGACGAGGTGTCTGATGTCGGCATCGGAAAGGATTTCGCCGACCGGTTGCGGATCGGCAGCTCCCTTTTCGGAAACCACAAGCAGTTCCGGGCGGATCGTTATTTCGACGCCCTGCATGATGCTGTCGAAATAGACAACCAGGTGCTGGTCGCGCCCCTCCTTGACCACGACGCCCTCAAAATCGATGAAAGGTCCGGCAAGAACCCGGACACGCTTTCCGGGAGGAATCGAACCCACGGTACGCCTGACGGCGTCAGGCTCGCGGACAAGGCGCCGGAGCCATTCGATATCCCGTTCCAGGATCACCGAGGGCTTCCGGCCGATGCCGATGAACTTGACGACTCCTTCGGTATCGAGCACCTTGACATGCTCCGAGTGGTAGTCGATGCAGACGAACACATAGCCCCTGAAGAGGGGTTCGGAAACCCGTTTTTTGCGGTCGCTCCACTGCCGGACGGTTTCAAGCAGGGGAAGGAACGTCGTCAGGCCCTTCTCCCTCATTTCCTGATGGGCCTTCTTTTCATATCGTGAACGTACGTAGACTGCGTACCAGAGCGATTTCCTTGATTCTACCATTGGCTGGACGCCGGATTCAATATGGTTGACATGCGGCCCTTACTGGCACCGTAATGGAGGATTCCGTCGCCAAGGGGTTCCCCTTAGGCGACGGATAACCGCCGTTCAGATGTTAAGGGCCCGGCCGTCGGTGGCGAGGGCGGCTTCGCGGAGCACCTCAGAGAGGCTCGGATGCGGATGGCAGGTGCGGGCGACGTCCTCCGCCGAAGCGCGGAACTCCATGGCAAGGGCGGCTTCGGCGATGAGGTCAGAGGCTTCGCTGCCGATGATGTGCACGCCGAGGATCTCGTCTGTCGAGGCATCGACCAGCATCTTGACGAATCCTTCCACCTTGCCGAGGCCAAGGGCACGGCCGTTGGCGATGAACGGGAACTTGCCCGACTTGTAGGCGCGGCCTTCGGCCTTCAGCTGCTGCTCGGTCTTGCCGACCCAGGCGATCTCGGGGGAGGTATAGATGACCCAGGGCATGCAGTTGTAGTCGATGTGCGGCTTCTGGCCGGCGATCACTTCGGCGACCATCACGCCTTCATCCTCAGCCTTGTGGGCAAGCATGGGCCCGCGCACCACGTCGCCGATCGCGTAGACGCCGGGTGCAGCCGTGGCGCACTGGGTGTTGACCGGAATGAAGCCCCGTTCGTCTGTCTTAAGGCCTATGGATTCGAGGTTGAGCTTCTCGGTGTTGGGGATGCGGCCGATCGAAATGATCATGCGGTCGCACTCGAGCTTCTGGCCAGCGCCCTGCGCGTCGGTGTAGCTGACGGTGACGCCGTTGCGGCCCTTCTTGATCTCCTTGATGGTGATACCGAGCACGATGTTGATCCCCTGCTTCGGGAAGAGCTTGCCGGCCTCCTTGGCGATGCTTTCGTCGCTGGCCGCCAGGAACGTGGGCATCGATTCGAGCACCGTGACCTCGGAACCGAGTCGACGCCAGACCGAGCCGAGTTCGAGGCCGATCACGCCAGCGCCGATCACACACAGCCTTTTCGGGACGCTTTCGAACTTGAGGCCGCCTTCGTTGTCGCAGATGATGGTGTTGTCCACCTCGATGTCCGACAGGTGACGGGCTTTCGAACCGGTCGCGATGATGACGTTGCCCGCCACGACCTGTTCATCGCCGGTGGAGGTACTGATGCTCACCTGGTAGCCGTCTTCGGTACGTCCGACGAATGAGCCGTGCCCGTTGATCAGCGTAATGTGGTTCTTGCGGAACAGCAGCTTGATGCCGCCGGTCATGCGGGTGACGACGTCGGCCTTGCGCTTGATCATCTGCTTGACGTCCATGGTGACGTCGCTGGCCGAAATACCGTGCTCGGAGTACTGGTGCTTAACCCGTTCGTAGGCTTCGGAAGAGGCCACGAGCGCCTTGAGCGGAATGCAGCCGGCGTTCAGGCAGGTACCGCCGAGGCGGGGCTCGCCGTCAGGATCGTCATAGGCCTTGGATTCGCAGCAGGCGACGCTGAAGCCGAGCTGAGCGGCGCGGATTGCGGCGATGTAACCGCCGGGTCCGGCACCGATGACAAGCACGTCGTATTTCTTGATCATGGTCGTTTCAATGTTTAAAGGTCGAACAGCAGCCGTGACGGGTCTTCGATTGCCTCCTTCATGGCGACAAGGCCCAGCACGGCTTCCCTGCCGTCGATGATGCGGTGGTCGTAGGAGAGCGCGAAATAGTTCATCGGGCGGATGACGATCTGGCCGTTCTCCACCACGGGGCGCTCCTTGGTGGCATGGATGCCGAGGATTGCCGACTGCGGCGGGTTGATGATCGGCGTCGAGAGCATCGAGCCGAAGACGCCTCCGTTGGAGATCGAGAATGTGCCACCGGTGAGCTCTTCAAGCGAGAGCTTGCCGGCCTTTGCCTTCTCACCGTAGGCGACGATCTGCTTTTCGATGTCGGCGAAGCTCATCTGGTCCACGTTGCGAAGCACCGGGACGACCAGGCCGCGGGGCGAACCGACGGCGATGCCGATGTCGAAGTAGCCGTGGTAGATGATGTCGGTTCCGTCGACCGAGGAGTTCAGGACCGGGAACTTGCGCAGGGCGTGCACGGCAGCCTTGACAAAGAAGGACATGAAGCCGAGCTTGACGCCATGCTCCTTCTCGAACTTGTCCTTGTAGCGGTTGCGCAGGTCCATGACCGGCTGCATGTTGACCTCGTTGAAGGTGGTCAGGATCGCGTTCGACTGCTGGGACTGCAACAGGCGCTCGGCGATGCGGGCACGGAGCCTGGACATCGGTACGCGCTCCTCCGGTCGGCTGTCGAGCAGCGAGGTGTCCATGACGGCCTCGACGGCAGGAAGGGCAGGCCTTGCGGAGAACTCGGGACCCATCGGGGTCCATGACGGGGATGTGGCGACAACCGGAGCGGCAGGCGCAGACGGCACGGCTGGCGCAACAGGAGCCGCCTGGGGCACACCGCCGGAAAGCGTCGCGAGCACGTCACCCTTCGTGACACGCCCGCCCTTTCCGGTACCGGGAATCGCACCGGCGACGAGGTTCTGCTCCTCGATCAGCTTTGCGGCCGCAGGCATCGGCGCAAGGGCCGGACCGCCGCTGAGCGGCTGCAAGGGCTGCTGCTGCGTGCGGGGTGCAGGAGGAGGCAGGGGTGCCGCCGGAGCAGCCGGAGGCTGCACCGGGACTGGTGCAGGTGCTGGTGCCGGGATGGCCGGGGCTGCTGCGGGAGCGGCCGGAGCGGCGGCAGTCGCCTCGGTGTCGATCGAAGCCACCGACTGGCCCGCCACGACGATGTCGCCGTCATTGGCCGTTATCTCGGAGAGTACGCCCGACGCGGGGGCGGGAACTTCGAACACGACCTTGTCGGTCTCGATTTCAAAGAGGGTTTCATCCTGAACAACGGCGTCTCCGGCCTGCTTGCGCCAGCCGAGCATGGTTGCCTCGGCTACGGACTCCGAAAGCGGGGGTATTGTTACGTCGACGATTGCCATACCAGATCCTTGGTGCCTTGTGTTTTGTTTATTTGCTGATGACGGTTCCCTGCAGCTTGCCGAAAGCCGCATCGAGGAGGGCTTTCTGCTGCTCGGTGTGCTTGGAGTAGTAGCCGACCGCGGGCGAAGCCGAAGCAGGGCGGCCTGCATAGCCGAGCTTCTGGCCCGGTTGCATGAGGTCCATAAGGTACTGGAGCATGAACATCCAGTACCCCTGGTTCTGCGGCTCGTCCTGGGCCCAGACGATCTCCCTGAGGGCCGGATAGCGGCCGAGTTCTGCCTTGAGGGCCTTGAGCGGGAAAGGATAGAGCTGCTCCATCCTGATGATCGCGACATCCTTCTTGCCGTTCTCCCTGCGGCGGGCGACAAGGTCGTAGTAGACCTTCCCTGAGCAGAGGACCGCGCGGGTCGCCTTTTCGGCACGTGCCGTATCGTCGCCGATGACCGTCCTGAACGTGCCTTCGGTGAGGTCCTCGATCGGGGAGACGGCCTCCTTGTGGCGAAGCACCGACTTCGGGGTGAGGATCACGAGCGGCTTGCGGATCGTGCGGATCATCTGGCGCCGTATCAGGTGGAAGATCTGCGCCGCATTGGTCGGCTGGCAGACCTGGATGTTGTCGTCCACGCAGAGCTGAAGGAAACGCTCGGGACGGGCGGAGGAGTGTTCGGGGCCCTGCCCTTCGTAGCCGTGCGGAAGCATCATGACGAGCCCCGACGAGAGCCCCCACTTGACCTCGGCAGAAGTGATGAACTGGTCGATGACCACCTGGGCGCCGTTGACGAAGTCGCCGAACTGTGCCTCCCAGATCACCAGGGTGTTCGGCTCGGCGATCGAGTAGCCGTATTCGAAACCGAGCACGGCCTCCTCTGAGAGCACCGAGTCGATGACCGTGAAGGGCGCCTGGTTGTCGGCGATGTTCTGCAGCGGGATGTACGCGCCCATGTCCCAGCGCTCGCGGTTCTGGTCATGCAGCACGGCCTGCCGGTGGGAAAATGTGCCACGGCCGGAGTCCTGTCCGGTGATGCGCACGGCACAGCCGGCAGAGACGAGCGACGCGAACGCCAGGTGCTCGCCCATGCCCCAGTCGAGCGGAAGCGCACCCTCGCCCATGGAGGCGCGGTCGCGCACCACCTTCTCGACGAGCGGATGCAGCTTCATGTTGAGCGGGATCGAGGTGAGCCGTTCCGAAAGCCGCTTGAGTTCAGCTGCCGGCACGCCGGTCTCGGCATCGTCGGTCCATGTCCTGTTCCTGAAGGGAAGCCAGTCGACAGCGAACTTGTTCATGGCGTTCGAGAGCACGGGGTCGACCTTGTGGCGCCCCTCGTCCATCGCCTGCCGGTACTCCTTGATGAGCCCGTCGCTATAGGCTTCGTCGGCGAACCCCTGGGCCTTGAGCCGGTCGGCATAGAGCTGTCGCGTCCCGGGGTGCTGGCCGATCTTCTTGTACATGAGCGGCTGGGTGATCGACGGCGTATCCTGCTCGTTGTGGCCGTGCTTGCGGAAGCAGATGATGTCGATGGCCACGTCGTGGTGGAATGTCTGGCGGTACTCGAGCGCCAGGCGGACCGCGAGGATCACCGCTTCGGGATCGTCTCCGTTGACGTGCAGAACCGGGGACTTGATGATCTTGACCGCATCGGTGCAGTAGATCGACGACCGGGCGTCACGCGGGTCCGAGGTGGTGAAGCCGATCTGGTTGTTGATGACGATGTGCACCGTGCCGCCCGTTCCGTAACCGCGGGTCTGCGACAGGTTCAGGGTCTCCATGACGACACCCTGCCCGATGAACGCGGCATCGCCGTGCACGAGAATCGGAAGCACCTGGCCCCCTTCGGTGTCGCCACGGCTCTCCTGGCGGGCCTTGACCGAACCCTCGACCACCGGGTCGACAATCTCAAGGTGCGACGGATTGAATGCGAGCGAAAGGTTGACCGGGCCGTGCGGAGTCGAGACGTCGCTCGAGAATCCGAGGTGGTATTTCACGTCCCCGGAAGGAAGTTCGTCGCCGTGCTTGCCCTCGAACTCCGCGAAGAGGTCCGCAGGGCTCTTGCCGAGGATGTTCACCAGGACGTTCAGGCGGCCGCGATGGGCCATGCCGATCACCACCTCTTCGACGCCGTAGGACCTGGCCGACCGGACGAGCTCGTCGAGCGCGGCGATGAAGCTCTCACCGCCCTCGAGCGAGAAGCGCTTCTGGCCGACATAGCGGGTGTGCAGGAAACGTTCGAACCCCTCGGCAGCCGTCAGGCGTTCGAGAAGATGCTTCTTTTCGTCAACGGAGAAATCGGGTTTCGAGCGGATCGACTCGAGCTTCTTCTGCCACCACCGCTTGCGGTTGCCGTCGGTGACGTACATGTATTCGACGCCGATCGTGCCGCAGTAGGTCTCGCGGAGGTTCTGGAGCAGATCGCGCAGGCTCATCGACTCCTTGCCGAAACCGGTGTCGCTGGTATTGAACACGGTCTCCATGTCGGCGTCGGTGAAGCCGTAGAAGGACGGCTCGAGGTCGGGCAGCGACGGGCGCTGCTGGCGCTTGAGAGGGTCGAGGTCCGCCCAGTGCGTACCAAGCGACCGGTATGCCGCGATCAGTTTCTGGACCGCAACCCGTTTCCTGCCGAGGTCGGTATCCGCGCCATAGGCGAGGACCTGGCGGATAGGGCCGTTCTTGGCTCGCTCGGCGAACGAGGCAACCACCGGGGCATGCGCAACGTCTCGTGCGTCGCTGCCGTCGACGGCCGGCACGTGCTGCATGGCGTCGAACCAGCTTCGCCAGTTATCGGGAACCGAGGATGGATCGTTCAGGTAGGATTCGTAAAGCTCTTCGATGTAGGGCGCGTTCCCGCCATAGAGGTAGGAGTTGCGCTGGTACTGCGACATCATGGACGTTGTCACGTGGGAAGTCCGTATTGGGTTGACACAGGCTGATTGAAATGTAAATGTAACACTCGTTAAAGCAATTTCCTCGAAACTTTCACCTGCCGGAAGAACTATTCGAACCGGCGCCGGTACTCGTCAAGTATCGGCGCGTCGGCTTCGGGAAAATCGTATCCATCGGTCTCTTCGATAGCAATCCAGCGAAGCTCCTCATGGTCGCAGGCAACAGGCTCCCCCTCGCTGATCCTGCATATGAAAGGAATGAGCCTGATGCATCGCTCCGGGTAGCAGTGCTCGACCGGAGTGAGGCGCTGGAGGATCTCTACCCTGATCCTGAGCTCTTCATAGAGTTCCCGCTCCAGCGCCTGGATTTCAGACTCACCCTGTTCGGCCTTGCCTCCTGGGAACTCCCATTTTTGTTCAAGATGCCGTCCTTTGGGCCTCCTGGCTATCAGGAACTGGTCGCCACGTTCAATGATGGCGCAGACGACATTACCGATATGGATTGCCATGGAAAAAACGGGTGCGATTAACAATTGCAAACCACAAAAAAAAGGCAAGCCCTCATACTGACGGACCTGCCCCAAGTGGAGATGGCGGGAGTCAAAGACTCAGTCTTTAAAGCCCTCTCCGATCGCCATAAAATTTTCTCTACCAATATCTCTACCCATTCTTTTGTGGCCGGCAGTTCTCGACCGCAAAACTGACTTCCTAAATATACCGCTTTTCAACAAAAAACGTTCATACAGTTCCATCATTCGACGCCGGCCTGTTGAACAGCCACCTCAATCCAAAGGTGGCCGCAATCACCCCGATGAACGAGGTCTGGAACCATATCGGAGCCTTGGCCAGGTAAACCCAGCCGTGAACCACGTAATCCTGAACTCCTGGGACAAAGCTGCCAATCACCGGGGCCGAAAGCAGAATCGTCAGGTACTCATCCTTCCAACTGGTCGACGACGCATTGAGTGCGGCCAGGTCGTAATCGGTCGTAGCCTTCATGTCGGCAATGTCCACCTCATGCTGGTTGTCCATGGCTTTGAGCTTCAACGCCAACGTCTTTTCGTCGACAGCCCGCTTCGCTTCCTGTTTTCCCTTGATCGTGTCAAGGATCCCGTTCCCAACGGTGGTAATAATGTCGAGTAATGGAAATCCCATGATGGTTATGCTTTGATGGTTTTGCCTACCTGAAAATCTGCGAGCGCCAGCCCACCTGTGTACTGGAAATGCGGGTACTCGCGGAAACGCTTCCAGTTCCCCGCCCACTCAAGGCCACAAGCCTGACCAACAGCACCGATACTCTGCCACAGCCCCATATCGTCCCAGACCGGCTTACTACCAACGACAGGGACAACGTCGAATGCGACGCGCCAATTATGGTAGCTTTCTCCAGGCCGGGCATTGGTAACGATTTTGCCAGGCATCGTGCGACCTTGAGCCCATAGCGTCTTCTGACTCTCGAAATCCCGATAGGTGCTGGTGATGATGAGGTCTATTCCAGACTTCGTGCACTCGTGCAAAAACCGCTCGCATCGATCCTGAACAGGAGGAAGTAAGTCCTCTATTTTTCTGCTATTCGTCATGATGCACTGTCATTTGATTTTGGTCTAAAAATCTTCCTTGTTGGACAGTCCTCATCCCAGCATTTTATCCTTTCAAGCATCCTGTAAACGTCTGGATCGCTGAACGTCATAATGACCTTGGCTTCGGCCCTGATTTTGCCTGATTCAGCGATAAATTTTACCCCGCGGGCGACCAGATAGAGGAATGTTCCTAAGCCAGCAAGAAATGTTCCCTGAGATGCGGCTTGGCTTCCAGATATGCCAACCAAAACGCCAAAAGCCGCTGTTATAGCTCCTATGTCGAGGTACCCAAAAATATGGGAGAGCCTATGAGGCATCACTACCTCCGACCTCAGGCACTACCGGAATCCCGAGCATTTTGTAGGTAACCCCATCAATAGTGATACTGACCAGGTGAGACACCGAAAGTGCTCCAATCTCCTCTACTGTCGTATCGGTTCCGTGTCGCAGCACGTCTAAAGTCTTGCCGGCAACGTTCTGAGTTGAGTTGATATCGACGAGGCCTTCGGGCGTCGTCATCAAGGCGCAAAGACCATCCTCGTCGATGGTTACCGACCCGACCGGAGCGCCTTGGTCGACCAGGATTGTGCGGTGTAGAAGGTTATGCCAGACGGAGTTGGCAAAGTTCAGGACAGCGTCTGATATATAGGTTAAGATTCGTTTCATTGCCGGGTTTTGATTTGGTTTACCTGCAATCTACACCAGCGATTCAGCGAGTTTCGGGGGGTAGATTACAGGATTCATATTGTGGCGTTGAACTCAAGCCGCGGTAGTCGCCTTGAACAAAAACGCCACATTCGCCAGGATGGCATCTTGAGGCGATGGTGCCAGCACCGTGAAAACATCGCCTGCGGCAAATGTCGTAGATGCTCCTGTGAACGTGATCACGCCATTGGTTGCGACGGATGCCGTGCAGAATTGCACCCCGTTTTTCTTCATGATGAAAACTGCGGTGCTCGTCGGATTTGTCCCTACCGTGTACGTGGTGCCGCTCAGGTTTGTCGGCAGGACCATTGCTTTTGGTGCGATGTAGGTGTTAATGATCGCTCCGGCTGTCGGCTTACCACTCTCACTGGCCTGGATATAAATCGTCTGCGTCGCCCCGTTACCGGTGACCGTGTAGGTGTAATCCGTGGCGGTGTCCATACCTTGCTCTGCCGCCCCGTATATGTTGAAGCTGGTCAGCTTGATATGAACCGCTGTCCCGTAGTAGCTTGCGTTCGGAATCTCGAACTTGAACACTGGGCCGCCCAGGTATCCGATTCTGTCGCTGGTGGAGTGGGCTGCCGCGGTCGTCCCGTACATGCCTCGAACCAGGCCGGTCAGGTTGTAAGTGTTTGGCGCAGTCAGTGTGGCTGTCGTGTACGCGAGGACCTCGCTGCCGATAATCATTGCCGTCCTTCCGAGTGCGGCATCGCCGGCTGAAACGCTCGACAGTGTGCCGCAGCATTCCGTCAAGTTGACCGATAGCGTGGTTCCGTTTGATGCCAAGTTGGCGGTTAGTGTTCCTGTGATTCCTCCGGCTCGAATGCTCCCGGCCAGATGGTAACTCGATCCGCCGTCTGTGGAAATCCATACCCTGGCCCCGCCCCATGTAGCTGCGGGGCCTGACGCGGCGATCCACACCTGTGGGTTTGCCGTTCCTATTATCGCTGCCGTTGGCTCGAAAATGAACGGCGTATTGGTATTTCCAGGAGCGACCTGGCTGTTCCCGACGTAACCGCTGCAGCCCTGGGCAGGATACTGCACCGACCATTGCGAGCCTTCTATGAACTCTTCGGCAACAAATTCAAGGAGGCCGGTTTCGTCCTCTGTGATTTCCATCACCCGGACCACTTTCTGCGTCAGTCCCTGGTCGATCCTGGTAAGTGTTACCAGGTCCATTGGCTCAAGTCGTCCGTGCTCCCAAGAAAGCCGAAATCGGTACTGGTTTCGGACATAAAGGTCCCGGTTCTTGATAAGCTCTGCGCTCATCATACCCGCTGTTGGTGATGGGATAAACTCGGCGTTTATCTGCGATCTGGTCCGAAGGCCTATCTGCTCGATGCTGGCCTGATCTTTTACCTCGCAGATTGCCGGGTTGTACTCGTTGTTTGAATCGCGGACCTGGACCTTGACGTTGTTGTAGCAGTCGAATGGGTCCGCTCTGGAAATCTTGACCGGCGATTCGCCCTTGTCGAAGTGGAAGTCATCGTCTTCCAGCTCTGCCCGAATGGTAAGGTCGGGGGTAAAAGTGTAGCCGTATCCGGTCATTGGTGCGTCGCCGAACGGGATAAACTTCAGGCTTTCTCCGCTCCAAACCGCGGCGGTATTTGTTGCCTCCAGCCACTCGCTGATGTATTGCCTGGCTTGCTTGCTCTCGCTGATTGAAACCGCAAAGGAGATTCCGTTTACCCCGCAATAGTTGGCGTAGCTGTTCGGAGCTGTCAGTAGGGATGTCGTGTCAAGGTAGGGAAAATGGCATCCGTACCTGGTGTTTGTCATGAAGTCCTGGATGACAAGTGCTGCGTCGGCGGAGTTGGCAATAACCCCTGTGCCGTTCAGGATCCCGTATGTCTCGAACCACATCTGCGGCAGGACGTTTGATTGGCCCAGGTCGAAGGATGACGAGGCGACGTATGCCGTGTAAGGATAGTTCAGCGCCTGGTCCGGGTGGTGCGTTGTCAGGTAGCTCCATGCCATTTGCCCTTCTGCGCCAAGAAACGCATCAATATTCAGTCCCCCCAAGCTGGTCTTTCCGTCGGCCAGCCATACCGCTCCGAAGCCGTTGATGCCGCCTTCTCCGATACCCATGGCTACTGCTGTTGAGTATGTGTAGCTTGTGACCGTCGGGCCGCCTCCCTTGCCGCCTTCCTTGTGCTCGTGTGATGTAAAGTCTCCGTACCATATCAGGTTCGCGGACATCTTGACCGTGCCGTAAATGATTGGAATCGGGAGTCCCTGCTGGGAAGACTGCAGTCCCATCCCGTTATATCTGGTCCCGACCGTCGTGTTTCCGCCGCCTCCAAATAAGCCGCCCATGGTGAAAATTTTTAATGTTTGTTCCGGATCCGGAAAAAGCGCAGCTCTCGTCCTACAAACGGAAGCATCGTAAAGTCTCCCCAACATACGCAGCGCTCGTGGGCGTATGCATGAATGACGCTTGTCCCCTCAATGACGATGGCCGAATGCGAAAATGTGCGCCCGAATTTTGCCAGAAGCATGTCTCCTGGTTTCGGCGTATCGACCTCGTCGGCGTACCGAAGCACCCATTCGAGGTAGCGCTCTTCAGTGTTGTGGAGCATCCATTGCCTCGGGTATGGCCGCGGGTCAAATCGTTCCGTGGCCCCTGCAGCCGTATAAACTTCAATCAGGAGCATGGCACAGTCCACTCCGGCGCCCTTTATGTTTCCTTCGTGGTGGTATGGCGTGCGCAGCCAGTCCTTTGCCTCCCGGATGACCTTGTCGATCATAATGCCGTCTCCGCTGTTGGTATGTATGGGAAGCACCGAATCCTGGGCAGGTTGCCTTTGAGTGTGCAGGTCGTTGTTGTGTGGTCGCATCCTGGATAAGCGATAAATGCGTCTCCCTCGTCAACGATGTATGGCAGTGGGGTTGCAAAAATCAAATGCGCGCCGTCAGAGTTTTTGATCGTCCTGGTCTGCCCTGCGTTTGCTCCACTGACGAAGTCAACGGTTCCTTTCCAGTAGGTTGCTGCTGTCGCGTTGGACCATTTCACGGCAATGTCTGTAGAGCCTGCCTCCGCTTGGCCGGAGATACCTTTGCTTTGTTTGCTTATGCCGCACCAGTCGTCGTATAGCGTGTTTATGCAGGATCCTTGCCAGGTGTTCCTTGGCATGTTCATGTCGAGTAGCGCCAGGTTGCTCTTTACTTTCAGCTCGGCCTCGGTCCTGGTGACGTTTTCGACGCTGGACGCGTATCCGGTAAAAAGCGTAATGCATCCGGCAGGCACCAGGCCACTTACGCATGGCGTCTCCCATGCTTCGAAGAATGCCCTTTCTCGCTTGATCTTCGCGCCGTCGAGTGCCCCTTGCTGTACCGCGTCCAGAAACGGCAGGTTGTCCAGCATCACCGTTCTGTCGCAGGCAAGCGTGAGGGTTTGCTCGTCTGCCTCTATCCCTGTAACAATCCGGTATCGAAGACCGGATGCCTGGACGCTGTAGCAACTGTAAATTTCCCCGTCCCAGTAAACCGGCACGTCGGCGCTGGCGATCCGGAGCACCGCTCCGTTGCGCCGTGTTATGGTGAACAGGTCGCATTTGGCGAATTGTCGGCGCGAGGATAAAAGATTCGCGAGCTGTGTGGTGACCGTCTTCATGGCTTAACGGATTGGAGGGTTACTTTATTGAGCTCCCAAAGTTGGAACATAAACTGGGCATAGCTCTGCGCGTCCTCTCCAAACCGGACCCGGTAGTACCAGGTATAATCGGCGATGATCGTCGTGCCCAGCGGCACAGGAATACTGAAGCTGATCTGGTTCGGGCTGGTAAATGTCCACCCTGTGAGCTGCAGTTGTGGTCCGCTGCCGCTGTTAAAATAGACGCGGATCGTGCTTTGGTCAACGTATCCGCATGGCTCGGTAAACCCGGCATATGTCTTATAGAACGACCATTTCGTCTGCGTGTTGTCTCCGGTGCCCATCACTACACCTGTGAGGGCGTTGTTCTCGTCCGGGTCATCGTACAAGAATGTGTCGAAGGATCCGGATCTTGCCAGGAAAAAGCCCATCAGCGTCTGCAGCTCGGCTTCCGCTCCTGCTCGCAGGAACTCGTAGCTTAATTCCCAGGTCCAGATGGGGTACGCGTAGTTGCTGGCTCGAACCTCTCGCCCTGAAACGTGCGGTGAGATCTGTGTGCTGAACTTGGGCTCTTTGGTCCCGCCCCACTCCAGTCCTGGAAGCGTTGGAAAAAGAAAATCACTCATTGGTTCGTAGGTTGGTGCTCTTGGTGATGTTTCGTCAAAGTCAAAAAGTACCTCAGCAATTACTCGATCCGCATCCAGGTCTCCGTCCTCTTCAAGCAGAACGTCGCCCCAGACACGATCCGAATAAAAATTCCCGTCCTCAGCAACCAACAAGTCAAACGTGACTATGCCCGCGTCTGTGATGGTCTGAACAGTCGGGTCGTAAAGGACGGAAATCGAAACCTGAAAATTGATCGCTGAACCGTTCCGGCCGAGAAGCGCTGCGAGGTGCTCTTGTCCCGCCATCGCAGCGCCGTCTTTGCCAATCAGGGCAAGAACGGTTTCCTGTGTGCTCTGGTAAGCCATAGCCGAGTTAAACCGTCACTTTGTAGCCGATCTTGGCCGCATTGGCTTGCGCAACAGTCCATTCGGCCGAGGTCTCCGGGTTGAGCACAAAAACGTCGCTGGTGTACCGGTAATCGGCATTGAGCGCGAAGTTCGCGCCCTGCGCCTGCACTGCTCCTGATTTTACGAGGTTGGCCACCGATCGAGCGTTGGCGTCATCCTTTTTGTATGACCCGGTCACTTGGACTGCGTAAATCGTGGCGCTCGTGGAAAGGGATGGGCCGACGCCGAACAAGTCCTGATTGTTGAGCACCGCCGTCGAGTTGTAGGAAATGGAGTCTGCGGAATCTTCCTGCACCATGGCGTAGTTGGTGGCCGTCACTGTGTAGTCCATGATGATCGAGCCAGACACACTTGTCGCCGTCGACCAGTTGAACGGGGCTATCGCCGTCGGGTAAGTCGAGGCGAGGTACTGCCAGCCGCCCTGTGTGTTGATCGACGTGACCGTGAAACCGGCGTCCGCAATGAAACCGATCCAGTACTTTGCGCCTTTCGTCAGCGTTGGGGCCGTTGAGCCGAACTGGATTGTGTTGACGCCAGCCGTCAAGCCGGTGGCCTCGTCTCCTCTCGCTACAAGCGTCAGCGGGTAGTTCAAATTCAACGGGTCTTCAGCATACAGAACTGGGCGGATGTGGACGCCCGGCACGTTTGCCGTAACCCTGATCGTGATCGAGGTCAGCGTGCAGTCAAACTTCGCAATGATGGCGTTTTTGTCTCCGCGATATGTGCCCGAATAATCATAAGCCGTGCCTGTGTATCGTGGCAAGTAGACGCGGTTGGCCGAGATGGTTATGGTCGTATTCTGTGAGCTTCCGTGTGCATACACAACGCTCGTTGCCGGCGTCCAGCTCACTGCGCTGTTGGACGTCGGAAACATTGTTTGCACTCTCTTGTCGCCCAAAAAGTCGTTCATTGGCCTTGCTCCGGGGCCGACGGAGCTGTCCAGAAGGTACAAGTCGTCGAGGGTGATGGTGTTGGCGCCACCGGCGTACGCCTTCTGGATGGTGATGCTGTTGAAAATTCCCGCCGATTGCGTTGTTGCGAGCGACGCCGAGTACGTCAAAACCGTCGAGCCATTGACCCGGACTTCGAGGCCGTTGGCCGCAGAGTGCTTGACTTCAAGATAAAACCACGCCTGGTCAATGAACTGTCCGGGCAACGACGCAGCCCGAGCAATCCATGCGTAATTGCTTCCGTTCGGACTGAGTGTGGAGATGGTGAATACGCCAGTCGACGCATCGCAATTGACCATTGCGGAGTACGTCGTGCCGCCGTTTACCGAGAATAAAATATTGAAATCAAAACCATTAATGGTGCTGCCGGCGGTCTTGACTGCGACACCCAAGACACCGTAGGACAAATTGGCGCCCGCCGACACACTCGCGCCGGTTACCGTGACGCTGCTGCCGTTGAATCTTCCGGGACCGAATAATGTGGTGCTTTGCGTCGAAACACCGAACCACCGGCCACGCTGCATGTTGTCAACTGATCCGTAGTTATCGAAGCCGTCGCAAAAAAGGAGGGCCATGGTCTTAGCTGGTTGGGCGCAAGGAAAGGTGGGATCCGTTGCGGGTCGCGTCGCGCAACGATTTCATCAACTCCGTCTTGTGCTGGTTAAAGAATCTCCGGACGGACTGTCCGTCCATCGCCGTGATGTTGATATTGAATGCTTGTGCTCCGCTTCCGCCTCCATTCCCCGTCATTTTGCGGACATTGTCAGCCAACCGTTCTGGTAAAACCATTTCTTTCGGATGGAGCTGGGTTACCGGGCTGAGTCCTGCGGGAATATCAAACCCACCTTCTGCAGAGTGCGTGGTAAGCGCCATGATGCCGGCAAAAGCAGCTATCGCCAGAGCGGGCCCGATTATTGGTATCCCGGCTTGCGAGTCAGCAGCCTTCATCGCTGCACTTCCCTGAGTGGTGGCTGCCTCTGCTTTCTTAACGCCGATACCGAGAATGGCCGCGCCCTGCTCTTCGAGGTAGCCGGCAATCATCTTGCCGATCATCTGCCCGAAAGCGTTCTGCACGCTCTGGAATATGCTGGTGACAGCCTGGCCCCAGGACTTTGTACCAACAATGAATCCGCCAAGTGCCTGGCCTACTCCGTCGCTGATCGACTTTGACAACTCAGTCCAGAGCTTCTTTTCCTGCTTGACCATGTCATCGGTCGCCTTGAGATGCGCAAGATCGTACTGCTGCTGAAGTTTCAGGAGCTGCGCGTAGGCCTTGCGAGCGTTCTCTGGATGATTCGGGTCTTTCTCTGCGAGCTTTATGCGCTTCTCTTGCGCTTCGATTTCGATCTGGTACCGCAGATCTTCGAAGGCACGCAAATCAGAGAGGAATTGCGTGTCGTTCACCTGCCCGAGATCGTGCAAAGTCTTGAGCTTCTCTTCCTCGATAGCGATTTCAGACTGTGCTGCTGCCATCGCTTCGTCGAGCTGCTCCAAAGCATATGCTTGCTGATCCTTCATCTTCTCGGTCAGCTCCTGTTTGTTGGCCTGCGCGATCTTTTTGTGGATCTCCTGCAGTTCTTTCTGCGTCAATCCTGCGGTCTTGAGCTTGTTTTCCCAGAACTGCCGGTCTTCTTCGAGTGTCCGCCTGTGAAGGGTTCCTGACTCATCGGCATAAATCTGCTGATTCATGAGCTCCGCTTCCCACTCGCTCATGCGGGTGTCGCCACTTTTCTCCTTCTTTTCTTTTCCAAGATTTCCGACGTGCTTATGGCCACCCTTTGGTGTCGCTGGCGCTCCTTCTTCTCCATTCATAGCCGCATTGATGTCGTGCTTGGCCTTCATTGCGTCGGCCTTCATGCGGTTCAGGTGCTCGTTGAAAATTGCCCGAGCTCGCTCTCCGCCCGCATTGATAGCATCACCAATAGCGCCCCAATTCCCTGTAAGCGCATCTTTGACCACCTCGGCGAGCGTGCGAAAGTTGTTAACGCCCTCCATCAACACAAGCCGGATCGCCTCGAATACCTCCTCTATGATCAGCTTAAACCCGACGATCGCGGCTTTGCCCTTGACGATGTACTTTTCGTATAGCTCTATCGCTTCCGGCCAAATGGCTCCGAAAACGTCCTTTATCGCGTCCGCCCAGGCGCTGAACACATCTTTGATAACGCTCCATGCTTCGCCTACAAGATCAGCCAATCCCTTAAGCCATGCGCCGAGCTGCTCGACCTCGAGGATAAATGCCGGCATGACGGTCACGCCTATATCCTCAAAAGTTGCCCCAAGGCTGGTGAGTGCCGGCAACATAGCTTCGCCGATATGGGAGAAAAACGCCTCGCCGACGATCTTGACTGCGGAAAACTCCATCTTGTATTGTTTGATCGCTTCCAGTGTTTCCCCGCTCATAACCAGGCCGAGCTTTTCGGTCAACTCTGTGCCTCGCGCCATTACATCGTTGTTGAGCTTCATCAGCTGCTGAGCCGCGTCGGCATTGCGTCCAAACAGCTGCATGGCGACGGCATTGCGGTCCGAGCCCGCCTCATACTGCATCATGGTGGACGATGCGTTCTGCATGAGCGTCTGCTGGTCGAGCAGATTGCCGTTTGAGTCCCTGGTGGCAACTCCGAGCTTGTTCAGCGAACCCTCGTTCATCTTGAGCTGCCGGTCGAGCTTCATGGCCATACCAGCGTACTCGTCGGAGGACATGCCGACCAGCTTCAACGAGGTGTTGAGTTCAGCGGCTTTGTCGCTGGCCATGCCGAAGGTGTTCATGAGCTTGCGGACCTCCCCGCCCTCTTCGATGATAGCATGTACCGACTCAGCTAAAGCCGCCCCACCAGCAAGAATGCCCGTGAACTTCCCGATTACGCCAGACAGCCCTTCGAAGGCGCCCGATATGCCTTCAATCCCTCCTTTCATGCCTTCGTGGAGGCCGCTGAAGCTGTCGAGGATGGATGACACCTGATCTTTCGAGTGGCTCGCCGCCCCACTGAACGCAGTCTTTGACTGTTCAGTGCTCTGCTTGATGGCGTTGGCCGCCCGCTGCGCTCCGGATTCGAGGTCAGCGGTATCGGCTCCAAAGCGCCAGACGGTATCTTGTGATGGGTCGAAACTCATAGAAGGGATCGTATAAATTCGTCTCGGTCTTGCTCGCTTGCCTTGTCCGGCATCTTGTAGCCCAGGTATCGTGCTACCGCAACGTGTACCGGTGGACTATGCTCGCAATACTTGTACAAGGCCTTCACTCTCGGGATATCAAACTGCTCATCTACTTCGAAGAGACTCATGCCGGTGCTCATGACGAGGTGGATGGTCAGTTCATCAAGGTCTATTTCTTCTTTCGCACCGGCGCCGCTTCCCCCTGGGCGCTGTCGTCTATCGTTTCTTCGAGGCCCGACGAACCCATGACGATCCTGAAAACCGCCCATACGGACTTTACGTCAAGGAGGTCTTCGATTTCAGCCTCAGTGATGTCCGGGTAATTCCTTTTTGCCGATGCGGTAATGATCGTAACAGCTTTCTCGAAATTGTCGATGTTGCCGATATCCTCTCGCATGGCCTTGATATCATCCTTGTGCAGCTTGAGGGCTGCAATGGATAAGGGAGGCAGGATCAATATCCTGCCTCCGGGAAACGTGTGCTTAACTCCTGCGATCATTGCTGTTCTTTTTCGTGGTTGATGTTGTCCGTTGTTAAACTGCCGTCGTCGCAATCCTCATCACCCGGTTTGTCAGCGGGTTGACGCACGCCGTGAAGTCTATTTCCGGAATCGTGAAGTCGTCCAACTTTGTCGAGAAGCTGAACTTGGTGGACACGCATTTGTCGATAATAAAGGCCGTATTCTGGCCGCTGAAGGTAGAACCAAAATAGAGGCTGAACGTAGGGTTGTACCCCATGGGCAGGTTGTAGACGTCTATGATCGCTGACCCTGTCGAAGTGGCGGTATACTCAAAGTTGATAAGCACCGTCTGGCCAGCATCTGCAGAAGCAAAGGTATAGACGCCAGCTGCAACCGTGTACTGGCCGGTTGTCGGAGTTCCAGCTGCAGCTACACGAGTAAGTGGGCTGCCTGTTGCCAGGTTGATAACACCAAGGTCAGTCGCCCATACGCCAGAATTTGGGACGGTCGGAGTGATCTGGTATGGAGTGGCAGGGATGACCGATCCGATAACGTCGTTGTAGGCGATATCAACACCAGCCGCCAGCGTCTGGCCGAACAGCAATGAGTTATACAGCCGCCCGTTGATCGCGGCGAACTGCATCTTTCCAGTGACTTTTTTCTTGCCGGAAGCAATCTCTTCGGCAAACTGGCTTTGCCCATAAAGCTCTTTCAGGTCTCCTGAAATATCCAGTGAAAAGTTCTGGACAGTACCAAACTTTACTGGCGTCGGCGTGGTGATGGCGTTGCCGTAAGCGTCATACTTCGGGATTGCGTAAAGCGATCCTGATCCAAATGAGCGTTGCATAGTTGTATTCGTTAAGTGGTTAAAATCTTGATCGGTATTTTTGCGACAGCCTGATCTCCAAGCCATCCCTCATCAGTCTCTATTGTGCCCTCAACCCGGCAGTCATGGACAAGGCCGCCAAGGGTCTGCTTTCCCTCCTGGAGTCCGGCAGGAGAGGCAAGCATTGTTTCGACCTGTGCGTAAAACCCGTCAAGAATCGACGACGGGATAACGCTCTGGCTCTCATGCTTCACGTATATCCAGATGGCGAAATCAAGCGCGTAATGTGCCGGCAATCCGGTCTGCCTCATGACCTGCTCATTGCCCTTTACGACGAATACTGCCGGCTGCTCTGACTTCGGCACGTCAGTCCAACCCTTGAGCCTGCGTGATACTGTCTTGGCTCCTACAAGCCCCTTGACCTTGTTGAACAAGGCGAGGTGGATCTGTTCGCGGTCGGCGATCATGCCTGCTTCAGTTTGCGGAGTTCTGTATTGAGTGCGTCCTTGAGAGCCGCGTCGATCTCCGGCACAAGTTCTCTGACTGCGGACATGAGAAACGAGCGCTTCGGCAGCACGACCTTGTCAACCGACACCCACTGCCCGCCGATCTTGAACTTGAGGTACTTGCCGTTCTTCGGGAGGATCTCTCCGCCATACTCGTGAATCCGTGCATAAACGACATTCGTGCCGACTTCGGCCATTTTCTTCGAACCGCTGAAATCAGTCTCGTAGTGGATGCTGCCGCGAAGTGTTTCGCTGCGCACATGCAGTACCTGACCAGTGAGCTTGTTTTCCTTGATGTGGTTTCTCAGCTTGATCGCCATGGACAGCACGCTTTTTTCAAGTGCAGATGCAATGCGAGGCCCTGCGCCCTGTAGCCGCTGGACGGCGTCTTGGCCTTTGATGAGCTCGGCAGTGATCATGCTGTTACCCTCCGGTACGGCTTGAGAATCGCTGCAACATGGTCCGGCATCGCCTTGACGATGTATGAGGTGGTGGCTCCGGCCAAGGCGTCTGACGACTTCCCGATCCTATCACGCTCTCTGTGCCTTATTGCCACCAGCTCTATGCAGGCCTGCTTGATGTCGTAAGTCGGCAGCATGCCTGCCGTGTAGGTGCATGAGCAGTTTGGGGTCCTTGACCACTCGAAGGCATAGCCGTTGAGGTAAACCGTCTCGTTGATCAAAAACCAGCCAGGGGAATTGATGTCTGGCGCTGCGGGTATGTCGACCCCATTGATTTTCAGGCAGCTGACATTGGCGACAGGAAACCAGGTCGGCATCCACTGACTTTTCCCGTTCCCGGCGAATGCCTGCATGTAAGACTGCACTGAAAAAGACCTCGAGCAAAACGACTCTATGAACGCACTCTCGCCGACGACGAGCGATGCAATGAGCGTGTCATCGTCGGTTGTGGTGAGGCCGAGATAGGCCTTCACTGCTGCGAGTGTCGTCAGGTCCGCCATCTGTTACTTATTCTTTTCTGGTTTTGCTGAACCACCTTTTGTCGTGGCTGCTTTTTCCTGGTCCTCTAACGTTGCCGTGTCAGCAGGAGCATCGACAGGAACATCGACTACCTGGGGTTTTTCAGCTTCGGCAGGGATATTCTCGCCTACGACAAGACAGCCGAAAGCCAAGAATGCGTCTTTCACTTCCACAGGGACGGCTATGATACGGTCCTCTTTGAGTGGTGCATACTGAATGTTGCCGACCGACACTCCGGATAGGCCTTCAGGAAACTTTACGTTGATGGTGCTCATGATTCGATAATTATGCCCCGACCTTTACCGGGCCGGGGCAGTTCTGTAATGTTCTTCGCGTTGCGCTTACTGGTTGGCGATGTTGGTAATGACTGCCATCGCCCACGGAGCGATGTGCTGCAGAACGCCGTCCGCATACGTACCATACTGAGTGGACCTATCCGTCTCTGCCCAGGTCACCTGATGGTACTCCCTGCGCATAAGCATACGGGCGGGGTACTCGCCGAACTCGGCCAGCGGGTAGTCAAGCGTCTCTGCCATAAGGAGGATCGTGCCCGCCGGCATGCTTCGGTGCGTCTCGATGCGGATCTGTGTGCCGGTGAACGGATTGAGGTACGATGTGACGCGAAAACCTGCGTTGATCGCGTTTTCTCCACCCTGGCTCACAACAGCACGGAGCAATGCGGCACCACCGCCGCCATTGGTGACGACCTTCTTGGTGATGTTCTTGGCCTCCTGGCTCGAGACATACATAACGCTCGGGGATACACCGTAAACGTCGAACATCGTCTGCAATGCGTCGTTGATCTCGACGATACCGTCAGCGCCGTCACTGGTCAATCCGGTTCCTGTGCCTGCTGTACCCGTAGGCATGGAATGGACGTAACCGCCGACTCCACTGACATAGGACTTGATCGCCTGATAGATGAGGCCATCGAACTCGATTGAGCACTTCGACATATCGGTGCCAGGCAGAGCTGATGCGAGCTGTGCGCCAGCGGCTGCGGGGCCGGTGATAACAGCACTGTTAATGGTGGTAAGGGCGACCAGCTTCTCAGCACCTGCAGAGCCGACGTACCATGCGTAACCGAAAGCGCCGGAGATGGCGGTCGTGGTTGCTGCGATAGCCTGGCTTGCCTTGGTGGTCAGAATCGTGTTTCCGGAAGGAATCGAGCTGCCACCGTTGTAGGTCGTCGTCGTTCCGTTGATGTTGGTCCTGGTGACAAGCCCAGGGACCTTCGCTGTCGCCGGGTTCGGCTTGAGACCAATAGCGCCGTTGTTGAGGCCAACGGTGTCGTGCCAGGCCTGGAAAGTCAGGGCGACGACAACGACAGAATACGTGGTCGCGTCAGAGAACGTGCCTTTGCTGTCGACGAGAGCCAAGGTCGGGGCGTCAGGAGTGCCGAGGGCGACTGCTGTCCCGTTGCCGCCGATGATCATCTTTTCCTCTCCAATGAAAGAACGAAGTAGGGTCCCTTTTGCGGCGAGCACTTTCGGGTCAGTACCAAACCCTTGTGCCGCATAACCAGCTTCCCAGGTCACACTGTCGTCTTCACCCCACCCAACGTATTTTGAGAGGTAATCGACTTCGGTGAATGCACCGGCTGCGTTACGCTTGCCTTCTTCGATTGCGGAACGGGTCTTGCCGGCCTGCATCGACGTAAAGATGCGCCAGTTTGCCTGGATACCGCCTTTCCCATTCAGCCTCGGGATTTTGTTACGGAGAGGGGTGTTGACCGGGAACATGAGTCGAATGGCAGGCTCAAGGTCATAGACGGCCAAACCGGTAGTTGCGCTTCCCGGCTGAGAGAATGCCTTGCCAAGTGGGTTTGCCTGTGCCTGTGCAATAAGCTCAAGCGTCTGATCGGTAGTGTCGGTTTTCATTTTTCGAGTAGGTTTTGGGTTGAACTTTTTATCGGACGCTTATCGGCCCGTCATCGAAGACTTTTGCTAAGGCCGTGGCTACCTCGTCCTCTTCGCCTTTCGCGTCATACTGCTTGCGAATCTCATGCTGGCCTATGCCGTTATCATCGGCCTTCGCCAATCCTGCGACCGCATTGGCGACGCCCTTGGCCGGCATCGGGGTTTCTTCGAGTGTCTTGATGCGCTTGGTGAGTGCCTCGTTCTCTACAGTGCTCTTGGTGAGCATCTTTTCGAGGTCGTCGAATCGCTTTGCAAGGTCGCCGAGTGACTTTTCCAGCCCTTCAGCCTTGGCAAGGCTTCCGGCTCCGTCCGCTTTATCTGCGCCGTCACACTTGGCGCACTCGGCGCCCATGCTGACGGAATGGTCGTGGATCTGCTGCACCTTCTCAGCGTTCTTGGCGCTGATCTCTTTGCCTGCCTTTGCAAGCTCGCCGGTCTGGTCTGCCATTGCGAGGCTACCAGCTGCCTGACCCGCTGCAGCAGCAGCTGCCTCGAGGTCTGGATCCGGCTCCTGAATCTCAGAAATGATGAATGCCTTGAGGTTGTCTATCGCCCCCTTCAGGTTCTGGATCTGGTCGGGGTTCGTTTCCGCCTCTCCAACCTCATCCATGAAAAGCCAGAGGATATCGCTCAGGCACGCGGTGGCCTGGCGCACGTCGAAAATGCTCTCCCCTGCATACTTTTTGAGGTCGTGGTCTTCTGCGCCATCGACCTTCTCGATCTGTCCAGCAGGGGCGTCTTCCTCGACCTTGAGTTCTCGCTGCTCGGTCGTACCATCGGACTTTATGACCTGGTAGAACTTCGCGGTCGGAACGCACGGGCGATCGACAAGGCTCAGCTCGTTCGGATTTGCGGTGTAACGGGTCAGGTTTCCGTCTGCCCACTTCTTCATGTAATCGCCGCCGATCGAGAAACCGGTATAGACACCTTCGAGTACCTTCTGCCACTCGTTGTCGTCGATGACCTTGGCCACAACCTCGATCTGTTTGTTCTCGTCGTCGAACTCAATGGAGGTGAGTTTGCCGGCAGCAACTTTGCCATGCATGGCCCGGAGGTTCCCCAGGGAGGCGCCGTCAGTGTCGGCGGATACGTCTGCGCTCCACTTCTCGAAGTTGGGTTTGCTGGACTGGTAGTCGAATATCTCTTTTGCTTTGTCCGGCACCTCGGCAACCGCGATGCCCCATACTTCACGCTTGGCTTCGTCGATCTTGCTGAGTCTTGCGAATAGGTCTATTGCCATTGTCTCTGCCTTTTGGTTCAAACGGTTGATTTACTCTTTCGAATAACTTACCGTGACCATGCAGATACTTTCGGGGGGTAGATTTTGCGAAGGTATTTATAGTGCTGATGCGGGTTTCCGGGGAAAAAGAAAGCCCGGAGGTCGTCCGGGCTGTGTTGGAATTTATCCTCAATCACTCATTCCCAGCTTCTCGCTCGTGATAAATGCAACAGCACTCACATCTCGGATGAGCTGCCGGGTGCTGATCTCCACTTGGGAACTCTTCATCCAGCTCAAGGGTGCCGGCATCCGCGTTCTCCTGGCAGATGTCGCAGGTGCTCTCTTCCCCACTCGTCAACCAATCCTTCACCATGTCCAGCCCAATCTCTTTGGCCTGGTCTGCTGTCGCCCGACCACCGCCCTCGTATGCATTGATGATCTCCGTTCGGGCTATCATCTCAGCTCGCTCAGGGCTGAACGCAGTGCTTTCGATGATGTTGTCTCGAAGCTCTTTTGTACCGATACCGTTATCTATGGCGTCCTGGACCAAGGCCTCGAGCACGTCGCGGGTACTATCGGTAATCGCCCACTCTGCATTGGGGTTGGTCACCAGCTCGCCGTCCACCCACTTCATTCCGACCATCTCGGCTGCTCGATCTCGCGCGTAGTCCTCGGCTGCGGTGAAGGCCAGCTTAGTGGCGTCCTTGTCGTCGAGCCTGATCTGTGCTACCACCTCCTTGGCACCGATCTTTGCTGCTTTGGTGAGGTAGCTGACAACATCATCGGCGAGGCTGGTGAAATCGATGCTGACTTCGGCGATCAGCTCTGCAGCTTCACCAGCTTCCCATTCTTCGAAGAGACTTGCAACTTCGTCAGCAATGCCACCCGCCTGTTCCGCGAGGTAGCTGGCCACCTCCGCATCCATACCGCGCCTCAGCGCATCGACGCCCCTGCGAGGTCGAGGCTTACTGGATAGGTCTTTTTTTTTTGCAGCGAACCGTAGCGCTTTCCTACCTGCGATGGTTCATTGTTGGCAGGCTTGCCGGTTCCCTGCTGCAGGTTCGAGTCAACAGGTGCCGGATCCGGAGGTGGTGCGAGCAAAGCCATGCGTTCGGCCATCTGTGCCGGGGTGAGCGGTTCGAGGCCTCTGGCGATTCGGGCCTCGTTGATGTCCATGACGCCGGTTTGGTTGATCTCGATCGCTTCGGCCTGTGCTGTGTTGTAGCGAATCTGTGAGCCTTCGAGCGGGTTCGGGTCGGTGTCCGGCATCCATACGAGCTCGATGTCCGGGAATCCCACGTAGTGAGCGACGATGTGGTCGACCAGGCTCTTTTTCCACTGCATGAGCGGCTGAAGGCCTTCGGTGATCGCAGCCTCTTGCGATGTCTCAGCCGTGGCGCGGTTGACTTGCTTGACAAACGCCGTCGGGCTGACCGAGAAAGCGAAGCAGGCAATTCTCGCCATCCACTCATCAAAGTCGTCCTTGAGAATGATGTCCTTCGTGTTGTACGGCTGCACTCCGCCAGGCAAGAACCTCGCCTGCCGGCGCTGTGCTGTGTCGCCACTGAGCAACGCGTTGAATCGCATCTCGAAACGATCAATCTGGTCCGGCTGCCAGTCGATAGGACATCCGAAGAGCAGATCGGGGGTGCTGCCTTCCGTGTAATACTGCTGCACTGACAGGTCGCGCCGTAAAGCGGTATTGATCCTCATGACGATCTGTTCGACAGGGCTGTATCCATAGACTTTGCTGGACAGTCGGTTTCGTGGCCTGTAAATCAGCTCGTCGGCAGTGTAGTCTGTGGCCTGCATCCCTTTGATGATCTGCTGATAAGCTACCGCTGGCGGGGCAGGAGTTCTGCCCCATGCGTTGACGTTGCGCTTGATCGTGGCACCGTCGATGATGTCGAGCGAGAAGAGCTTTCCGCCCCTGGTCATTCGTGGGCAGATAGTTGGCGCGTCGATGACGAGCATATCCTCATCAATCATCCGGCTCCAGTCAAACCAGTCAAGTTCCGGGCGTGGTGCATCGGGCCGGTCGTCGTCACGGCGCTGAGGAAACCGGAGGAAGTTCTCAGCCTCCTCGCATCTGCCGTCACGCTTCTGGGTTCCCCGGATCTGGAACTGAAACTTCATCTTTGCCATCTGATCTTTTCGTGTCTCGATGAGCAGGCGCAGGACATCGTAGTTGTACGACAGCGCCCGGAGCTGATCGTAATCCACACCACGCCCGTCGTGCTGCCTTGGCCGAATGAACATGTTCATACCGACCGGGTAGTCCATCTGGCGCCCTGCAGCTGCTGGCGGCGCTATCGGCTGAAGCGATTCCATCGGACCGAAGAAAGACGCGGCCTGCTGTTCTGGGGTTGCGTTGGTGTCTACGAAACGCCCGCCGACGATACGGGTGCTCAGAAGGTCGGGACTGATTGGGGTGCGAATGTCTGCCATTGGTCAGATGTTCATTGTTTTGTGTTTCATGCTGCAGCTCCGTTTCGGGCCGCTTCTTTTTGTGCTTCTCGCTGTGCTGCCTTGCGCTCGTACCATTCGATCAGGCCGTCGGTGCGCTTGCCCAGGGTGAGCTTATTGAACGCTCCGCTGGCGGCATCGATCTGGTCCTTAAATTTCCCGTTCGGAAACAGGCGCATCTCATCCAGGAATGGCTTGTTCCATGGGGCTTTGAGCATGCTGACGTTTCCGGCTTCGACATATGCCGCGAACGGCTCGGCTCTGGTGGCCTTGCTGCCGGTGACGGGTTCGGCCTTCGCCGTGTAGCCTATGAGGTTCTTGATCGTGTTCTCGGCGCTTTCCTTACCCCCGCTGCCGGGCTCCTGCTCGATCCAGATGTGGACGACGGTCCCGTCAATCTCTGCGGTCTGCTTGATGAGCTTTTCCCGTCTGCCGGCGGACACCTGGTCCCGCACAACGTCGACGATGATGACTGTGTCTTCGTCGGTCAGAAGGAGTTGGGTGCCTGCGGTATACGCTCCTCCTCCGTCGGTGCCGGCCTTGTCCCAATATCGAATGCGCTGCTTTATCCTGGTACCGCTCGGCAGGGTGTCGATGATCCGGATGTTGTCAGGTCGGAACATATCGCCCTCGTCAATGATGGGCGTGCACTGGTATAGAGACTGCCAGCTTGTAATGCGCATCTGACGGCGCCGTGACATGAGGAATCCGTAGCTTTTGAGCTCCGGGAAAAGGCTTCCATCTGAAACCCTGCGGGTGTCCGTCTCGTCGATCGCTGGGTATGCCTTGACGACAACCTCTTCGTCCGTCTCTATGATCCTGCCGGCGAGGTCATCGGTGTGCCAACGAGTCATGATCATGAGCAGGGCGCCGTTGTCCGAGAAACGCGTAAGGACGTCGTCGGTATACCAGAGCCATACCTTTTCCCTCATGGTTGGCGAGTTGGCCTCTTCGCGACCTTTTACGGGGTCGTCAATGATGCAGATGTCGAGGCTCTCGCCGGTAATCGGGCCGCCGACGGTCGTGTTGCGAAAATATCCCATATGCCCGACGTACTCGAGGACGTCTTTGTTTCGGAGGTACTTCCCATCCTGCGCTTCGGCTTTCCCGGATAGCGCCGTATCAGGGAATATCTCGCGGTACCGATCGCTGTCATAGATGCGCTGCAGGCGAAGGTTTGCCCGAACGCCCAGCCGTTCCGAGAAACTGGAAAAGATTTTCCGGAGAGATGGGTCTTGTCCGGCGATCCAGCTTATGAAGTCGATGATGAGGATGCTCTTACCATGCTGTGGCGGCGTTGTCAGGATGAGCTGCGGGCGCTGGCCGGCTTTGAAGTCTTCCCAGAACTGCTGCATGTCCGCCTCGATCGCCTGGCGGAACCATCCATCGAGGAGCTTCGAGTTTATCAGCCGACGGTAGGCGCTGAAATTCTCGCGAGCCTCGAGGATCCTGGCCTTCTTTTTGAGCTCGAAGCGCCTGTTTGCGATAATGTCCGCTCTATGTTGTGCTGCTGCTGTTGTCACCGAAGATTTCCTGTTCCGTGAATCCCCATTCTCTCGCCTCTGCGATAAGCTCCTCTCTGGTCCTAATCGTCACAGTCCCGCTGCTGCCGCCCAGGTCCTTTCCGTCGGCGCCGGTCACCTCCTGGCGCTCGATGTACCCGCGGCGTTTACCCTTCGTCTTGAGGTAGAAGATGATTGCCGTGTCGCTCTCGTCTTTGATGCGCTTGAGCAGCTTCGTTTCGGTAAAATCAAGGGCAAGTTCTCCCATCTCGTCGACGGCTTTCTTGAATTCTGCATCCAAGTCATACCACTCATAAAACGTGGAACGGTTTATACCTGTTGCCTGGCAGGCGGGCGATACGACACCGAGGCTCTTCTCGAGTGCTGCGAGGAGAGCCTTTTTTCTGGTGTCGGATTTTGTTGGGCGCCTGGCCATTATCAGTCGAGCTCATGTGCTTTAAAAAGGCGCGTAGTCTTCATGGAGGTGCCATTTCTGCGACCCCGACCTTTTCTTGGCTGCTGACTTTCCGTTTTTTCCTGGTGTGGTGCTTTTCCCGCCTCCACCCCCTCCGCTTTCTGAACCGCTTGCCATAGCTGGTTATTCCTGATTGATTTGTTGATGATGCTGTATTCCGCGATGATGCGATCGTGGTACTCTCGGTAAAAGTCGTGCAGCTCCGGGTTCTCCTCGACGGTCATCTGCTCGACGCATCCGGAGCTTCGAAGGTTTGCGCTGCCGTGGATCACCACCTTGTGGCCGCCGATCGTTTCGAATGCACAGATCTTCGTGTGGCTCCCGGCGACCGCGAACTGGAACCGGTCGGCTCGATCGAGTTCCTTCAGGATGTAGGGCACGAGGCCTTTCCGTTCGTGCGAAAAAAAGAAGTCGCTGACAATCAGGTCGAGCTCGTCCAAGTACCCACCCTCGATGAGATTGACGAGGCTGTCAACGTTGTTCTCGCCCATGGATAGGGTCGATATGCTCATCCGGGTTGCTTTGATGTTTTTCCGGACAAGGAGCGCCTCGATGAAGTCTCCGGCTTCGAAGGTGCCGGCGATGATCATGTGGCTGCAACTGCCTTCGGCGAGATCGATATGGTCTGCTGCCTCGAGGGCATTGCCGTACCGAACCAGCCTTGCTGGAACCCCCTTGTATGGCTTCGGGTTCAGATACCGGTTTTCGGTTTCCTCAAGAAACGCGGCATCGAAGGCCATGTCCATGTCGAAGTCGGATTCCGACCCATCCCCGAAGTCGATACCGTAATCGATGATGTGGTTGTGCTCGATCATCCGGCCTTCCTTGCCACCTGTCGCCATGGCTGGCCATTGCGTTTCACTTCGATCGACGGGTCCAGGTTGATCATCCGGTCGACGATCACCTGACAGTATTTCGGGTCCAGCTCGACCAAGTAAGCTTTGCGCCCAAGCTGGTGAGCGGCCACCATGGTGGTGCCAGATCCGCCGAAGCCATCGGCGACGATCTGCCCCTTTTTGCTGCTGTTACCGATAAGATGCGCGATCAGCTGCACCGGTTTCATGGTCGGATGCACATCGTTTTTGCTCGGCTTGTCGCAGTAGATGATCGATGTCGAAGTCTTTTCCGAGAATATGTCCTGCAGCATCTTCAGCATCTCAGGCTTGCTGAGCTTTTTCAGGTCGACCTTGTCGTCGATCACCGTGGTGTTTGTCCGGTCGTCGGTGAAGTAGTGTGCAGCGCCAGACTTCCAGCCATAGAGGCATGGCTCGTGCCTCCATTGGTAGTCCTGGCGCCCGATGACCATTGAGTTTTTCACCCAGATCAAACACTGTTTCAGATCGATACCATTCTCGATCAGGGCACGTCTGAAACTGATGCCTTCATTATCGGCATGCCAGACGTAGACCGCCCCTCCTGCTTTCAGGAAGGAAGCTGCAGCAGAAAACGAATCGAGGAGAAAGCTGAAGAAATCTTCGCTGTTCATATTGTCGTTGGCGATCTTCAGCTTCTCGTCGGTGCCGCCGGTGTAGTTGACGTTGTAAGGCGGATCGGTAACGATTAAGTCTGCAGTTTCGCCCTGAAACAGCTTTTCGTATGTGTCGGTACTGGTGCTGTCTCCACAGATTAATCGGTGGTGGCCGATCTCGATAAGGTCGCCCGGTACGATGTCGGTATCGATCTTGCTGGGGATCTCGTAGTCGTCCTCTTTGGCTTCGGGAAGTTCTTCGGGTCCTTCCATTTCAGGAACGTCAAGGCCCCACTGCTCGAGGAGGTCGGCATCGAACTCGTTTGCCAGCATATCCCAATCCCACTCGCCAAACCCAACGTTGTCCTTGACGATAAACTCGCGCTTCTGATCCTCTGTCAACTCGCTGGCGCGTTTTACCCATTCATCCGGAACATCGGTATACCCGAGGCGTTTTAATGCCTGGTATCGCATGTTGCCGCCAAGGATGATGCCATCGTCATCGATGATAATTGGCCGCAGTTCCATCATCCTGGGAAAGTCCTTGATGCTCTGGCAGAGCTTCTTGAACTTGTCGTCTTTGATGAGCCTGGGATTGCCTGGGTTGAGCTGGATGTCAGTGATTTTCATCTTGGCTGCTTTTTCGGGTTTATCCACAACTTACCGTGCCGTCTGCATCACTTTCGGGGGGTAGATTGTGGCGTTTCGACGTGCAATCTCTTGGTTGACGATCACGCATAACCGGCGTGACTTCTTTCGGGCATCCGGAACGCTCGATGCAGGACCAAATGCGATGTATGCTTTGCTTATGCCGTCATTCCAGATTTTGATTCGCACCTGTATTCTGCCATCCGTAAATCGACGCCACCGGGATCCTGTGACCTTGATCGGTTTGGCCGGAAGGCGTATCGAACGGAGCATTTCGCGGATAACAACCTCGCGATCAACGACATCACTTTTCAGGTGCCCGCGCCGGCTCAACCAGTGACCCAGGACTATCGTTGCGCGTTCGATGCTTTTTTCCCTCACGACGTGGTGGCGGTCGAGTAAATGCAACTCGACATATCGCGTGCCCTCAACAATTTTGCACTTCATTCCAAGTACTTCGCTTACTCGTTCGGTCATCTTTGGGGATCTCTGGGTTTCAGGTTGTTGCTTTCCACGCCTTCAGTCCGTACCGCGTCACATCCTCAATCAGCGCCCATCGCGGCTTGTCAAGGCCGACGTCGACGGCGCAGTAGTCATCCCAGGAAAGCGATCCTTCGTTCGACTGCTTGGTAATCTCAGCGTAGGTCAGGATTTTGATGCGGCGGTCATACTGGATGAAGGCACCGATTGGAGGTTCCTTTCCCCAAGCTGTGTGCTGTTTGATGACGTGCTTGACGGCATCGATGGCTCGCTGCTCTGAGAACTTTTCGTCGATCAGCATCTCGATCAGCAGCCGGATCTTTGGTTCACTCATCTCCGGGAATGCTGCGGCGACCTTCAGGGAGAGTTCCGCAGCCTGGCGCTTGTCCAGGGGGTTTCCTGAGTAGATCGTCAGCTCATTGGTCTTAGGCAGGTATCGCGGGGTTGGTCTCGATCCAGTCGAGCAGACCTCTGAATTGATCAGCCGTAATGCCGTGCTTTCGTGTCCCATTTTTCGCTCCGTTTTGTCGCTGTTGGTGATAGTCTGCGATGAATCGATCGATGAACATCAGTCCGTTTTTGTCTCGTGTCCGGAGCTTCATTGGGCTGAGGAAATTCTTGCACCAGAACGAATCGGCCCTTGCCCATGCGATCGCCACTGCCATCTCTCCGGAGTTATCCCGTCCGTCGGTATCTCGCAGGTGGTACCAGACCATCGCCCAATGTTCGAGGTCCTCGTCGGTGCATCGGGCATCCGACGGTTTCAGGGTGTCCCTGAACCACTGGGCGAATCGTTGAGCCTCGTCGCGGTATGGTGACGCGTGAAACTTGGCAGGTAGCGGGCTTGATCGTGCAGAAGGACGCCGCTCTCTTCCCTGGCCATCAGAACGATCGACCTTCTGAGTGCGCGAATCCGATTCCTCGCGCGCGCGTCTTACTCCCGAAGTATTTACACACTCTCTTAGAGGTTCTTCTTCCTCTTCCCTTTCCTCTTCCAATTCCAATTCAGCGTAGGGTATGGGTACGGTATCGATAGGGTATTGATAGGGTATCTTTAATTCCGGATAAGCTATTGATAGGGTAGCGATTAACTGATCCGGGGCTCCCTTGAGTGATTTGGTAATGCTCTGGACGATTTTCGGGCTTGTGGTCGCTTGGTGCTTGATGAAGTTCCGCACCCAGTAGTACCCGTCGACCTCGACGAGCTTCCCATCAGTAATCATTTTGTCGATGATCGGCTGGACGTCTGGTACTCCTGTTTCGAACGCCATTTTCCTGGGCGTGATGTGCAACACTCCTGCGTTGTTTACGTGCGGGCAGGTAAAGAGGTAGATGTAGAAAATCTTCTCCGTGGGTGAGAGGGTCTCTGTGTATGGGTCATTCCAGAAGCCAACCGATATGGTACGATAGTCCGCCATTGCCTACATGGGGTTGTGGTTGCGAAATCCGAAAAATCCCGGTTCGATGTCGCGGGCCGTCTCTGTGGTGAGACCCTTACCTTTTCTGAATCCTGGAATGGGCCACAGGAGCCAGAATAGCCTTGCTGGGTATATAGAGGTCACCCACGCCACGAAGGCCCATCCTCCGGCCTCTGTGACCTCGTCAAGTGCAGTTATCTGGTGAGTCTCGAAGTGTGACCACCGGAGTACATCCTGGCGATGCTTTACCTCGACGTGGACTGCCTTCCCTTTGGGGCCGATAGCCTTGATGTCGCCGCTGACTGCTCGCTTCGGGTATGCCCCAACGATTTGCGTTCCTCGACGGACTACGCTGAATCCGGTTTCAATGCGTTCTACTCGCTGAAAACCCTGTTCACGCATGAACCGCTCGACGATATCCTGAGCTTCAGTGCCTTCACGCTGGTTGAGTTTATTCCGGATTCGTCGCCGTGAATTGTTTCCTTCGGTCATAGTTCGCCCTTGTTGACCTTCGTCAACCTGTCGATGTCAATTCCACCCCAACCACCAGGGACCTTGATCATGATGAGGTTTGCCCGAACATGACCGGACTTGTCGGTGTAGATGCTCAGCACGAGGTACTCGTCATCCCATCCAGATACGGTCACTGTGTCACCGGGCATGATGCTTGTATCGCCCATCATCTACCTCCTCCTGTTTATGGCCACATAATTAGATGCCTCGGCTTCGATCTCTTCAACCGTAGCCTTTCTTCCTCGAAGCATCCACGCCTCAAGTTCTTCACGATTGAAGTAGATCGCTTTCCCGGTCGGTTTGTAGCAAGGGATGCCCCCCGTGCTGGTCAGCTTGTAGAGTTGTGAAAGAGAGATGCCCGTAAGAATAGATGCCTCTCGCATGTTCAGAACGCTCTTGCTTACAACAAGAAGCTCCTCGATACGCCGCAATCGCTCATTGATCTGGTCAAGTTCAGGAAGTCCCAAAGCCTCTCCATTTTTCATTTCTCGCCGGGAACCGCCCGGCTGCGGTATTGAGGTGGTGGCCGTCATCGAAACGGCTCTCACTCTGTGCTCGTTACACCACACCACCCTTGCACTCAGGCCAGTACTGCCGCCTCAAGTGCATCGATCATCGTCTCGAGCTTGCCAATCATATCGGCAGCATCTTTGCTGGCAATCCGGCCCCCACGAATCCAGTTCTCGATTGCCTCGCGTTTGTCATCCGGTAATGCCGGATGTCCTGAGAGATCAACCAGCTTCGCTAACTGCTCCTGGCTGGCCCAATCGATAGATGGGGGTTTGTTTGCATCCTGCTTTGGCTTGTTGTTGGCTGGTTTCTTGTCCGCTGGCTGCTGGTGGTTTGAGAATCCCGATCCGTTCGGTTCCGGAGCTGGCTTCTTGTGCCGCCCTCCTCCATACAGATCCGGATCGTCATCGATGTCTTGGGTGAAGATGTCTGAGGCTGCCGTCGTGGTGAGAACTGCCGCGACCTGAGCACGCTTCGAGGCCATCTTCATGCAGGTGTTGTAGTAGTCGGCGGGGTTGTCGTGCTCGATCTTGTCGGCGAAGGTGGCGATTCGCCAGACGCCCGTGTCATCTTTCTTGGTGCTGAACTTGTCACCTTCAATACCGGCCTGATTGGCTGTTTCCCTGAGAATCTTCGCTGCGGCAGCCGGGTCCTCCCGCTTCTTGTCCCAGTATGCCTTGGGTACGGCCAGTTCTGTCACTTCGCCGGCACCGGTGCGATACCGGTACTTACCTTCGAGCGTTGAGCATGATCCGACACCAGTTCCCAGCCGTTGGCCGTTCGGGGAAAAAAGCGTGCATTTCATCCGGTATTCCCGGTGCCCGCCGGGCATGTCGATCACATCGACATCCAGATCGTTTGCAAGCCTGAAAGTTGACATGATTGTTTCGGCGCCTGGCTTCAGGAGTGCCGGCTTGTCGCCACACCCAGGAATCTTGCCATAGTGCTCGCCGTCCTTCATGACATCCTTCATCACAGACTTGATCAGGTTTACCTGCTCCTTGATCTGCAGAGAAGTTTGTGCGAAGCTCATCAGAGCACCGCTTTGCGGGTGCTGTTGTACCAGAGTCATTGATTCTGCTGACATGATCGTATCTCCTTACCTGATGTTGATTGAAACTTTGGGAATGATCTCGATGTACTCGGGCGCATGGTCATCCTTGAACCGGTCCTTGATCGCCTTGATGTCCGGCTTGAACTCGAATGCCCCCAGCCCGTCCTTCTCGATCTTCTTGAGGATCCTCGAGGAGAGATCATCTTTCAGCACCCAGCTTGCCGACGTTCTCAGGCTGTAGCTGTGCTTTTCTGTTTTGAGCTTCTCGTTGCCGGTCGATTGCAGGGTGAAGATCATTCGCTGGCGCATTCCATCGACCGCATTCAAGAGAGTTTTTGCCCTCGCTGTGAATGCTTCTGCTTCGGATTTCAGGTATTCAGCCTGGCCCTTGCAATAGTTGATGAACCCTGTGTAGCCGTCCAGCTTCTTCTCGATCGCTTCGCTGCTGCCAGCCAGTGCCGCTTCGAGTTCATCGTCCAGGACACCACCGGCCTCAATGATTCGCTCTTCGAGCTGGTGATACTGATGGAGAAGATCCATCAGCGAAGTCCCTTTCGTTTGTGTCGTTTCTTCCATTGTCGTACCTTGTTTTTGTTGATTGAATTGCCGCGAGTTCGTGGGTACCAGCCTCGAACTCGCTTTTTTTATCCCCTGACTGAAACCTGTCTCGCCGGCGTAATGCCGAAGATGATTGCTCTTCCTCCATGTACCGGCTCCCCCTTCGCCCTGTCGATTATTCTGTACTCGCTTTTCAGATACGCCCTCATGTAATCCCCAAAGTGCTCTGGCAGGCGAAAGCCGGCTGCAATCCTGGCAACGCTCAGGGAGTGGATTACTGGCCCGAGAATCTTGTCGAGTTTTTTCTCCACCTCGGCTACCGACGCCCCCGTGATGTGCTCGACTTCGATCCAGCCGCTCACGTGCTTGACGCTATAACGCTGGGACCTCTGAACCATCCGGTACTTGAGCACCCGGCCAGCCCGTGCGATCATGTTCATCATGCTGCACCCTCTTCAGTTTTGTTGTTGATGTCGACCCTCCATTCGAAATGCCGTGCCCGTTTCTTCCGGAGAAGCCTTCGAGCTACTTGCTTGATGCTTTCAAAGAATCGTCTCACTGTGCCTCCTTGGTTTATGGTTGTTTACAGAAAGGCATTTTGCGCTTCCTTGTTTGCACCTGTCAGGCGGTCGAGTAGCGCTTCAATGTCCGTGGATCTCCATGCAACACTGCGCTCGGAAAGCTTAACCGGCTTCGGATAACGTCCGTCCCTCATTCCGATATACCAGGCAGCCCTTGATACCGGAATGATTCCAGCAATTCCCCGCTTCCTGTCACCAATCACTTCGCACAGACGATAGAGTTTCAAATCTCTGTTCATGGCTCAGGCCTCCTGTTTCTTTGCTTCTCGGATTTTGACTATCTTGCTTTTGACGGCTTTTTCTGTTGCGGATCGATTCTCCTCTACAGTCACGCAGAGGGATAGTGCCGCAAGCTCCAGACTGCTCGCCCCTTCTCGGCGAGCTCTTCGAACACGTTCTCGGAAGGCGGCGTAAGTCAGGCAAGACTCTATAAACGCCGCCACCGTGAACGCCTCCCTTACTGTACCGCGGGAAAACTCGGTCTCAATTGTCGCCATTGTGTTATCTTTTTGTTTTATGCCGGTTTGGCAATTGCGGCCTTTTTGTTGCCGTTGTACTCACTCAATGGTAGCGATTTTGCAACCTTAAAGCAAACTATTTCGCAACCTTAGGTAAATTATTTTGCACCATGAAACAACTACTCGATGATAAAGGGGTTGCCGATAACTTGCGGCGGCTGGTCGAAAACTCCGGGCTTACTCAGGATAAGTATGCTGAATTATTGCAGATAGACACAAAGTCACTAACCAACTACATCAACATGAGCAGCAAAAAAAGAGCTGCGAATCTGGTTGCTAAATTGGTTCCACTCGGCGTAAATATCGGGTGGTACCTCACAGGCGAGGGCCCGATGTGGATGAGGGATTTGCGTCCTGCAGAAGAAGTGGCGACAAGAAGCTCTGAACTGCTGAAGGGTGAGGCTGAGAAAATCCAGTACCTGATCGATCAGGGTATGGTGAAAATCCCGCAAGTTGGAACGCTGACAGCAATCAAGGCTGCGCCGGCAAGTTTTGTATTAGGAATTGAAAACATCGAGGTACCACATTACACCCACCGGATCGCTGCCGGATTACCGACTGATTCAACGGGCCAGGACGACAAAATTGCTTTGCCGGCATTTCTGGTGAAGCACCCGGCAGATACCTACGTACTCACAGTAACAGGCGATAGTATGGTCGGAGCAGGGATAGAAGAAGGAGACGTGCTGATTGTGGATCATGCAATTGAACCTGAGAATCGAAGCATCGTGATTGCCTCAATCAATGGAGAGCAGACAGTGAAGCGGTTGCTCATTGAGAAGGACACCGTCTACCTTGCTCCTGAGAACCTCAATTACCCAATCACGCAGATCACAACGGAAATGGACTTCCGGACACTTGGCGTGGTGATCTGGGTAATAAGGAGGGCTGTATAATGGCAACACCCGAGATGAAAACTGCTGCTGATTTAATACAGAGCTTACAGTCTAAACAAATACCATTATCAGTTGCATGGCACGGCTTACAAGCTAAAATAAATGAGACTGAGAACCTTGACGAAATGCTGGCCGCTTCTGAAGCAGCTCAGGCAATCGAGGATATACTTGTTGATCGAAACTTGCAGGGCATCGAATATGAGAAGTCTGGAAACGACATAGAAGCCATAAAGCTTTACGAACAAAATATTACTGATCTTTTTGATGGCAGTCACCCTTACGAGCGCCTACGTATAATCTATACCTCAAAAAATAGATACACCGATGCGATCCGGGTTTGCCAAGCCTGCATTGACAATGAGTAGCTCAACAATCCAGAATTAAAAGAGCAACATTCAGAATTCATCCGAATAGTATCGGCTAAGATTTAACGACAAAGCCCGGCGATGAACCGGGCTTTTTTTTATAATCATTTCTCTATTGTCGGCATATCGTCTTTATCTGAAAACACCTGACACCTGCTTCCGGTCACGGGATTTATTACCTCAATACATTTTACCCTTGCAGGAAGTATCTTTGCTTCTTTTGTAAGCTCAGTTGGTGATGATATTGTTGCGTCTTGATACCAGCGTTTAGTCGGTATATAAGATTGCTGGCCGTAATAGAATTCCGTCGTTATTGTCAAGATACAAATTCCTTTCTCAATTATTTGTTTTGCTGTTTCAGGATCAGCAGAGACATCATAGTCAAGCATTCCCAGCCTTCGCCTTTCCGATTCATCATAATTCTGCCAATCACTCAGTTGCGTTTTTTTGATGTTTGTTGCAACAACATATACTTGGTCTTTTCTGATCTTATCAACGTACGCTTTTGCTCCGTAAGCATTTTGGCCAATATACCCACCTGTTTTTTTACTTCCGCTACTGATTAAAAAAAGCGCATTGTAGTCCATATCCCGAATATCGTCACTGTAAAGAGGCACGTCTTGAGCATTTTTTACTGATATCCTTAATACCCTTGTATCTGCGTCATAATGATACTCAAGAGCACCTTTAGGCGAGATATTAACAGCAAAATGTTTTCCTGTAAATCCAGACCTATCAAGTCTTTCCTTGTATTGCTCTGTAGTCTCGAACTCGCCCTTTTTCATTTTTATGGTCGAATACTTATTGACAAAGGCAAGTAGCGCTTGGCTCTGTTCTAGAATTTTTGGCTTACGCTCTTCCCTGCGGCTTGCGGAAAAACATGTCATTGAGGCTGCTGATACAAATAAGCACACAAGACCTGCGATTGTTATCCTTTTCATCACTTAATCGTTTTTCGTTTCATCTCCGAAACTCATACAAAGTTACCGATCATCCCAAAAAAATAAAGCCCGTGCAATAATCCGGCCTTTTGGTTACAACTGGCCGCCGTGGCAAAACTCAATATGCTTGGTGTATGCATGCGGGTAATAAGGAAGACCGTGTAAAATACAAAAGCTTGGTCATTGCCGAGCCTCATCATTTTTTTTTGTCTCGGCAGAAGGCAAGACTTCCTTTTGTATCTTGATCATCAATTTTTCATTGATAGGCTTTCCATCCACAACGGCAGCAAGATATACCCCATAATAGCCATCTCTCATAGGCTTATGTCTCCATCCACCATACTGACCACTTACGTAATAAACTAAAATATTAGGATAGATTTCCTTTGATAATGATCCTCCGGAAAGCACCAGATCTGAAGGCTTTGGGGCATCACGCTCTATATACCTAACCCCTTCGAACATGAACGTCCCCCTTGTTTGCGAGTTATCAATAAACAAAGTTTTATCCCACACTATAGTAATATCTTTGTCGCTATTATTCTTCACCATTAAGACAAAGGAATTGCACCCATCAGTCCCCCCTGTCTCTGTTATACCGAGCCCAAGAAATCCACCTTTTTTATAAGCCTTATTCCATAATGGAGTTATAGATGCCTCAAAAATGGCATTTTTCTTAATTCTCATCACTTCGCTTTCCTTACTCATGCTATAGGTATAAACGACATCCTCTGCTACAGCCGATCGGGCGATAGTCACAAACAATGCAAAGAAGATTATGACTATACCAAACATCCTGGTTATTTTCATCTTGCACCTTCTTGTTAATAATTGACAAAACCTTCTAAGCATAAAATACGTATTATCGGAGCACCAACAGGAAGCAAAAGACCATAAAACGCTTAGCTATAAAGAAAAAATACCATGTATTTATCTTAGGATACGTGTAGCCAGAGCACGCCGAAAAATGAATTTTAGGACGCTGGAAGTGGTGATCTGAAAATCATAACCTAGATGCATTAACCACTAAATTATAGCAAAACCACCCATCCCCAGTCACAAATGATTGCATTTTCGGGTTTGCCGCCTCCTTCACCAATCCAATTCCATCACTATATGGCGTAAAAGAAACAATTTTAGCAAAAGGCACCCTAAAACTTTTATTTTGCCCGGAGAAATAAACATGCTTATTTGTTATAATCAAATATCCCTTATCAACATAAACTCTCTCCATTGATTCGACAGGCGATCCTTTAAATGCCCCAACCCTATAATAAACCCCCTGCATGATCCGAACACTTACGCCACTTGACCCGCCAACATACTGCCGCTTTGTCTTATCTTCCAGATAATCAGTATTTTTAAAAAACCAAATCACTTTCTCACCTTTTTGAAGATTAACAGGTAACGCACCGTTAATAATCATCCTATCTGGCACAATCCCGCTCATAAGCTCCCTCAAAACCATACCCTTTACAAACATTTCATACCCAGCGCACTGCTGAATATCATCTTTAGATAACTCAAAATAATCACAAAATTCGAGCAAACGCTTTTCTTCTCTATCATCAATCACTCCATCATCAAGAAATTTATTAATGGCTTTTTCCCACCCATCAATAAGCAGCCACTTTCGATCACCTGAAGAAAGCCCGCTTGCTCGCTCAACTCTCAGAATATTGTCATTCAAAGCATCATAAGAATCATTATTTTCAATTGCACGAATGACTTCTTGAGTGATCCGACTCTTCCCGCTTTCAATCAAACGCACTTCCTGCTCATGTTTTTCTTTACACTCTCTATGCTCAGAACGCAATAATCCAGCTGACTGACCACAATATTTACAATTTCCCATATCGATAATATTTATATCAAAATACTGACAATAACTTTAACACTATCACCCTTTACGTTCCTGGTCATCCGGCATCCCATAATCGTATTATACATATATCACAATAGCAATCAAATCACTTAGAAGAAACGGCGCAGAACCAATCTCCACGCCGCTCACTATCGCCTTTTTCACGATTATTTTGCCATTGCAAAGGGTGAAGATTCTCCAAGTTATCAGTCCCCCCCTTCGCAACAGGTATTATATGATCGATTTCCCAACCGTTACCACTGTTAATTGTTTCGCCGTGCTTTGAAAATTCAATCCACGCCCCACAACAATCTTTTCGCAATTTATCTGGGTCTTTCCCATTTACGATAGCGGCTTTCTGCCAAACCGAAATAATTTGTAATGTTGTCCAAGCCCCACCATGCGAATTAGTATTCCTGCTCCTCATTTTTTCCCTCCCTTTCCTGACTTTTGAGAAAGCGCACTACCAGCTGCTGATTTTGAGGCCTTACTAGTCCGACCATCGCTTAAAGTCTTTGAGGCTGCTGTTGCGGCCTTGCTGCTTGTCTGTTTCTTGGGTGAATCCACTTGTGACAATGCACTTGCTGCTGCACTTTTTGAGTTTTTTCCTGTCGAGGCGCTCTTCAATGTCTTTGATGCGTTTTTAGCCGCCTTCTGCCCAGTGATTTTATTGGTCATAAAGAGCTCCATTTCTGTTATTTACAAGGATAGTCTGTATTTACTACAAAGCGCTCATGAGATTAGAGAGGCAATCCAATCATCCCCCGCACAACTTCCCCAATCCCCGACAAAACAACCGCGAGCAATACGGAGCATCCAACCATTGACCGATTGCACAGACGGTTATACATAGCTTTCTTCGGGTTGGTGATCAATCGGTAGCCTTTGGGAGCTTTCATGCTAAGCAAATGCCAAGCCTACCTTTTCCATGAGGCCCTGGCTGCAATGCGCTTTTTGATGTCTGGTGTTCGTAATCCGACTTTCATGGGGGCATATCCGAGAGGTTGAGGGTTCAGTAACGGGTACTACTCTATAGGGCACTTCGGATACTACTACGGAAAAGATACGGAGATGGTTGCGGAAATTAAAGCGATTGGAAGGCTGGAAATTCACGAATTGTGTCCTCAGTAAGTAAATCTTGAAGTTCGACCTCCTGAGTGGTTAAGTTTTTTCGTAAAATGAGGCAAATGCCCACGTCGAACAACCATCTCCTCAGAAATGCCAACTACTTCTCAATACAAGATTCTTGTACCACGAAGTCTTCAGACGTCAAATGAAATTGTGACAGCTGTCGAACGCATAGCCTCAAATGGCTCTTCTGAAGCCCGAGGAGCAATCTTCACTCGTGAAGAGGTGGTCGACTTCATTCTTGATCTGACTGGCTATACGACTGACAAAAGGCTGTTCGAGCAGAGGATTTTGGAGCCATCCTGCGGCCACGGTGATTTCCTGCTTCCAATCATCACCCGGCTGATTTCATCTTGGCGAGAACATGCCGGCCAAGAATCACTCTTGATCAAGGAGCTGAGCAAGGCCGTTTTTGCTGTCGAACTGCACAAGCACAGTTTCAGCACCACTCGTCAAGCGGTGATCGATAAACTGATCTCCGAAGGCATTGCAGAAACCGAGGCGCAAAAACTTGTCGACTCATGGCTACACCAAGGGGACTTTCTTCTGGCGTCCATACCAGGTTCATTTGACTATGTTGTCGGCAATCCACCTTATGTAAGACAGGAGCTTATTTCAGGGGCTGTATTGAACCGATATCGGCAGCTATACACCACACTTTATGACCGGGCAGACCTCTACATCCCCTTTATCGAAAGATCCCTCAAGCTGCTCAGCCCAAACGGTCATCTTGGCTTCATCTGTGCCGATCGTTGGATGAAAAATCGATACGGTGGACCACTCAGGGAGATGGTATCAAGAGGGTATCACCTGAACATCTATGTCGACATGACTGGCACTGATGCATTCCATTCAGAAGTATCGGCTTACCCAGCCATCACTGTGATCCGCAAAGGGACCGGAAAGATGACACGTATTGCTCATCGACCAGCAATTGACCGATCAATACTTGAGCAATTGGCTACAAGGCTTACAGCGGAACCTTTTCAGAATAATGACTCTGCCATTCAACAGGTTTTCAATGTCACCAATGGTGCTGAACCATGGATCCTCGAATCATCCGATCAATTGGAGCTCTTGCGTCGCCTTGAGTCTGAATTCCCCACACTGGAACAAGCAGGATGTAAGGTTGGAATCGGCGTGGCCACGGGAGCTGATAAAATATTCACTGGTACCCATCATTCATTCGACATCGAGCCTGATCGGATTTTACCCTTAGTGGAAACAAGAGATATTCGATCCGGGAAAATTGAATGGCAGGGCAAGGGGCTTATTAATCCTTTCATGGATGATGGTAAGTTGGTCCCCCTGGAGAGTTATCCAAGACTTGCTAAATACCTGGCCGCTCATAAGGATATCATAGCCAGAAGACATTGTGTTCGAAATTCACCCGGGAAATGGTACCGCACCATTGACAGGATCTGGCCGTCATTAGCAAAGACTCCTAAGCTGCTCATCCCTGACATCAAAGGAGAAGCCCATGTGGTTTTTGAAGAAGGCATCTTCTATCCTCACCATAACCTCTACTATGTGGTGGCTCAGGAATGGGATTTAAGAGCATTACAGGCAGTCCTTCTATCCAGAATATCGAAGCTTTTTGTTTCGACATATTCGACAAAAATGCGAGGTAGCTACTTGAGATTTCAGGCGCAATATCTACGTCGCATAAGAATTCCTCACTGGAAGAACGTTCCTGAGAACTTACGCACTGAGCTGATAAAAGCAGCCCAAGCCCTTGATCTGGAAGCATGCAATAAGGCTGTGTTTCGATTGTACGGCTTGAATCACAACGAACGATCCGCTCTTGGCGGTAATGGAGAATAACTGTGGCATTAGATCTCGTCGATTATGAACGGAGAGCTTGTGAATCCGTCCAGGCATTCTGGGGTAACCGGGAAGCCGCAAGGCAAAAGCAGATAGAATCAGGAAAAGCCGACCAGGGCGAACGTGCCAGCGTGACGGCAGGGAAAAATATGGATGGCTTTCTCGCCTTAATTCTTGACATCATAAAGGCAAACGGTCTTGCAAATGCCGAAATTCATCAAAACCGTGCAGCCCTAACTTTGCCAGGTTTCTTCCGGCCCACCAAGCTATGGGACTTGCTGGTCATGTCCAAAGGCCAACTCATCGCTGCCATAGAACTTAAAAGCCAGGTTGGTCCCTCATTTGGGAACAACTTTAATAATAGAACAGAGGAAGCAATTGGAACCGCCCATGACTTTTGGACGGCATATCGATACGGAGCCTTCGGAAAGCAACCTCACCCTTTTGTCGGTTGGTTAATGCTGGTCGAAGAAGCACCAGAGTCCTTATCCCCAGTGAGGGATGCCTCACCACATTTCCCTCTGTTCGAGGAGTTTAAAGGAGCCTCATATCTAAAGAGGTATGATCTGCTTTGTCAGAAATTGGTTCAAGAACAGCTCTATACCTCCGCATCGGTCATTGCTACCCCCAAAGATGCTGTCACTAGTGGCAAGTTCTCTGTTCTCTCGGATATGACAAGCCTCAAAACCTTCGTCACCTCATTGGCAAGTCATATTGCTGGAGAAGCAGCACGATTAGGATAAATCATTTTCTGGTTGAACTATTTATCCGATATATGTCCAACTCATAGGTTAACAGATACTCCTGGCGGACGGGCTGGGGAACTGTAATGGTCTGGGAAATTAATGCTACACTGTTTCATTGGCACATCAGATGCTAATGATATTTGATCAGGATTCATGCGCTCTCCAGCAATAGAACTTTGTGAGGCATCAAGTAATCTGACTAGACCATAGTCGAAGAGAAAATGAAAATACGCACCAACCTAATCCACAATCAATACATCTTCAGAATCTTTCGGGACTAACATTTCATCATCAACTATAACACCTTTTAGAAATTTAGCATATGTATTTCTCATATATTGCACACCATCTATTTTATCGACATCATAATTCAGCTTATCCCTAACAAATTCAAGCCTATACTTATTTTCTCTAATAATTTGGGACCATGTCTTAACCCATATCATCACATTCCCCTCCTTATTCTTATACAAAAGACCTTGCGGGCGCCCTTCCTGGGTTGTCTCATTAATAGCATACTGATCCATCTCATTTGAAATGACCCAGAAATTCCACCTTACTTTTAGGGACGCAAACCGCTCATCTGCAATAACTGCATAAGCATACTTTTTTATTTGCCCACACTCATCTTCCCCTACCTTAACTTTTGGCGCTTTCAGTTCAATCACAAGATGCTCAAGCTCATCCTCACGAGTCGTCGGCAATTGTCTCGAAAGCATTAGATCAACTATCCCAACCTTTCCGTCTATTGTTTTAACAGCATCATCAACTATAAGCTCTAAACCCAATAATGACCTATGTTTTCGCAATACTTCTGTTAACGACTTATCATCAACAGAGACGGTAAATTCTGGGCCAAATACCCACGTATTTTCAGCAATCATTCTATGAAGCTGACTGCGTTCTTTTAAGGTCTTTTTTCCATCTCCATCAAACAATATTCCTTCTAATCCGACAATAAATCTAAGCCTATCGGCAACAAGCTTTGATGCATTTATCATTCCCGTTAAAGAGATATCTTGAAGAAGGCCTGATAGCGCCTCGCGACTATCCGCCGGCAAGTTAAGGACTTCTGTAATAATTTTTTGAAGTGCATCTGGACTGCTTTCAACTACTTGACGTAGCATACGGAGTTGAAAAGCCTTTTCTTTTTTACTATTTCCATCTTGAGACGGCAAACTCTCTTCAATTTTAACTGCCACGATATCAAACATTTGGCGCTCAGCCACTTCTATTGGTGTTGTCGCATCCTCCTTATAAGGATATATTTCATCAATCTTCCATTTGCGAATCTGCTCCTGCCCATCTTCTAATGCTCTTTCAATAAAATACTCTTTTATTTTTTTTATAGCCGAGTCTGACAATGTCTTTATAACCTCATCAAAACCATCGAGCTCGAGCACATTTTCAGCATTCATCCTCTCAATTAATGATGACCTCAAATATGCAGAAAATCCATAATCACCAATTCCCCTGATCTGCTTATCATATTTAAGCAAAGGGACCAATCCCTGATCACAATACCATAAATCCCTTACCTCTATATCAACCCACTCAATTAAATCCAACACAACAGAATAACTCTTGCCTTTATATCTCACGGCATCAAGCTCAAATGAAACCGATTTTTTTACAGCTTTAGCCACATCAACAGCGTCCCCTGCAACAGTTATTTTAACATCAGGATAGTTTTGTAAATACAAACAAAATATAGGCAATAGCTTATCAATAATATTACCAGACTTAAAAACCTTAAATTGCTTATTCAAATCATAAATCTTTACAACAACACCAGGAACCTTAGCGTCATTACTTTCAACTTCTTTTATCGTAAATCTTTGCAAATCCTCACTGTAGCCCGTTATAATAAAACGACTATTCCCATCTCCTTTTTTACCCTTATAATTCACATGCCATTCAACATATCGCCCCAAAGCAAACGCTTTAAATCGCCCTTGCCCTTCCTTACCATGTAAAAACCTACCCTTATTCGATTTATTTTTTTTAGATTTCCATGAACCACCCAAAGACGAGAAAAATATTTCAGCATCTTGTAAAGAAAATGCCGTCCCATTATCTCGAATAATTATTAACTCTATCCCCCTAAGAGCATTCCCCTCAATTATCACATCAACATTACTCGCATCAGCATCGACACCATTCCATATTAACTCAGCCAAGGCATGTTCCGGATTTGCTGAGGTCAGTTTTTTAATATGATCTCCCTGAACTTTGACCGTGCATGTCTTTTCTGTCATTGCAATGGTGATATAAATTAATTAAGGACAACGGCACCCCGTATACCCAATAAATAATGGCACTTAGAGCTTTTTACGGCCATTTACTCTCACAACATTATCGAACAAACTCACTTCTAAGTCTCTATTTCAATGCATGTTCCATTAAAGAAGAGAATATCAAGCCCAAAAATAGAAAAGACAAGACTCAAAATCATCAATGGCGGATGCCATTTCCTCGGTTAAAATAGCATCCGCGTGATGCATTATCAGATCATGAAAGACCTTACCTGTATTTACTTAACATTAAGACCGTATGGCTAAATATCATGCAAGCAAGGAGATATGAGGAAAAAATATGCATTATTAGCTTTTAAATCCAGCGATTTCTTCATGATAAGCCCCCTTTTCTCCTTCCCGAATCTTATATCGTGTCATAATCGCCAACCTTCAACCCATCCAGGTAATCCGCCCAGGCTTGCATCATCCGACGGCGCTCATCAAGGTGCTTCGAGCGATTGTAGGCCTCGCCCAACCTGTCAGGGACCCGATGCCCCAGTTGGGCTTCAATCGCATCAGGTGAAAAGCCCAACGTCTCGTGAAGCATGGTCCGGGCTGTAGCGCGGAAACCATGGCCAGTGACGGTCTCGGCATCCCAGCCCATCGTCCGCAATGCCTGGTTCACCGTGTTGTTCGACATTACCCTCGATGCCGCGCGCCCAGGAAACACATACTTGCTTCTTCCAGTGAACGGTTGCAGCTCTTGCAAAATAGCGACGGCTTGCCGGGCCAGAGGGACCGTGTGAACCTGCCCTTTCCGACGTGCCTTCTCCTTGAGAACCAGCTTCGTATCCTCGATCGGTAGTAGCCAGACTGCAGCGTCCAGATCAATGTCCTCCCATTTCGCGTTCCGGAGCTCCCCTGGTCGAACGAAAAGCATAGGAGCGAGCTGCAAAGCACATCGAGCGATATGAGAGCCGGCATAAGCATCAATATCTCGAAGAAGTCGCCCGAGCTTTTCTGGCTCCAGAATGGCCGCCATGCTTTTCTTCTGGGGCTGCTTAAGGACTTTGCTCAGATTGAGCGCTGGGTTGTTCTCAACACCGGGGATATTTGAGATGATGGCGAACTTGAAAATCTGCCCGATGATTGTCTTGATTCGGTGAGCCGATTCATAAGCCTGACGAGCCTCTACCAATCTCAGAGCGGCCAGAACATCCTGCGTCGTGATCTCGGAAATCAATCGATTCCCAAGAGGCGGCAAGATGTCTCGTTCCATGCGTGACAATACGGTTCGTGCATGACCGTCTACCCATTCGGTTTTTGCAATATCAAACCATTGCCGGGCTATCCGTTCGAAGGTGTTCCCCTGAATCTCTTGAGAGCGTGCATCGGCAGCGACACGCTGCTTTCTCTCCTCAATCGGATTGATACCATTGGCAAGCAGGTTCCTTGCCTTATAGCGCCTTTCTCGGGCCGCCTCCAAACTGACATCAGGATATGGGCCAAAGGAGATCATGCAAGACTTACCGTTGAAGGTATACTTAAACCGCCAGAGCTTTGAGGCAGGAAGTGGCTTGCCAGATGTATCGTACCGTAGAGGAGGAATGAAGAGGAAAAGGCCGCCACCGTCGAAAATGGTTTGCGTCTTGTCGGTGGGTTTGATGGTTTCAACTCGCCGAGCTGATAGGGGAAGGATTTTTCTCGCCATTGGTATATCTCGAAGGTGGTAAGGCGTCGCCGATTGGTATATCTACCAATGAATCTACCTATTATTGGTAGATTGAGCAACACATCATGAGACAATACGAGATACCAGAAAAGCGAAAACCCTTGATTTCTCAAGGGTTTATAGACTTTTTTGAAAGCTAATGGATCGCTTATTAGTGGAGATGGCGGGAGTCGAACCCGCGTCCAGAACATTGATCGAAGCCGTCACCACACTCATCTCCGGTGGTTGTTTTTTCGTGGACCGTTTACATCGCCGGCAACGTTCGGTCCCTTATCCCCCACAGGTATTCATACGCCCCAGTGGGCCTGAACGCATGAAGCTTACTTGCGCGAACCGAAGCTCAAGCGCGGGTTATGCCATCCGGCGGCTGCAGAGTAAGCGCATTCACCGCGGGACGATGGCGTCTAATTAACTTTTGCTAATCAGGCAGCCATTGCATACGAATAATCGTCTGCATCTAATTGTTACATAGACTTCTTTAACGAGTCCATCCATGCTGAAACTCGGAGTGCAACGACATCTCACACCTATCCTGTCGAAAGCCTGTCATCCCCAGTAAAGTCAAAGAACCGTGCCCGAGCACGATGCGTCATAGATAACCATTCGTGCGGACATTATCAAGAACAACTCAAGGGGTGCCGTAAGTTCCGCACCCCTTTGTTGGAATCAGTTCATTCCCGGAAGCTCCGGCGAATTGGCGACGAAGCAGTACTCGCCTCCCTTGGCCCGGACCGTACGGCTCCACATGCGTTCGTACTCATCGGTGAAGACCAGTTCGCCCGATGCATCGGCGGTGTACCATGAGCCCTCTTCGAACTCCTGTTCGAGCTGGCCGGCACTCCACCCCGCGTAGCCGAGGAAGAAGCGAACCTCGGAGGGCCTGATGACGCCGGTGTTGATGAGGTAGCTGAGCTGCTCCTTGTCCCCGCCCCAGAAAAGACCGGGGAGGATCTCATGGGCATCGTCGATGACGTCTCCCCTGCTGTGCAGGAAATGTACGGCATCCACCTGGACCGGACCTCCCATGTGCAACGGTTCGCCGATCTCGTCGAAACCGGTAATCGCCTCGCATACCTTGAACTCCATCGGTCGGTTGAGGATGAAGCCGAGCGAGCCCTCCTCGTTGTGCTCGCACATGAGCAGCACGGTCCGCTTGAAGTTCGATTCAACCAGGTTCGCCGACGCGAGCAGCAACTTGCCGGCCTTGAGCTGTTCGAATTCGTTTACCATAGCTTACGTTTATTGCTGCAGCCACTCGAGGACTTCAGCGGCATGCGTTTCCGGTTTTACCTTGGGCCAGACTTTCGAGATGTTACCCTGCTCATCGACCAGGTAAGTTACCCGGTTCGTGCCCATATACTCCCTTCCCATGAATTTTTTCTTTCCCCAGACGCCGTACGCTTCAACTATCGATTTCGACTCGTCCGAAACGAGCCTGAAAGGCAGCTGGTACTTGTCGGCGAATTTGCGATGGGCTTTTTCCCCATCGACGCTTATGCCAAGCACCTCTACCCCCGTCTTTTCAAAATTAGGCAAATTGTCCCGAAAAGCGCAAGCCTCCCTGGTACAGCCGGGAGTGTCGTCCTTGGGGTAGAAGTAGATAAGGACCTTCCTGCCGCGATACGATTCAAGGCTGACGGGCTTTCCGTCCTGGTCGCTGGCGGAAAAGACTGGGGCCTTCTGTCCGATCTCTAACAATGCCATGGCTACAACTGGTTGGTGTTACAGAAATGCTTTTGCCGGAAACAATCGGAAGCGCGAGCAAAAAGTTTCGTTCGGCCGTCATGCAACCCGGGAAGGGGGAAGAATTATTAAGGCCATGTGCCGGTTATGGATATGAATTTCCGCTATTACCTTCACCGGCAAGCAATCAAGCCTCTTTTTCGATGAAGAGCTATACTTTCTGCCCGATTTGTGCAACCCCCCTGAAGCAGTCATTTGTCGACGGCCGCGACCGCATGAACTGCCCCGCATGCGGCTGGATCCATTACGTCAACCCCCTTCCTGTGGCCCTGGCCTTCACGGTCAACCGCAACGGGGAACTGCTGCTGATCCGTCGCGCCCACGAACCGGCGTTCAATGAATGGGCACTTCCCGGCGGGTTCCTCGAGGCCGGGGAGCATCCCGAGGAGGGTTGCCTGCGCGAACTCTACGAAGAGACTTCGCTCGAGGGCACGGTGGATGGGTTGATCGGAGTGTATCACCGCGAGTCGGAGATGTACGGCTCGCTGATGGTGGTCGCCTACCGCGTCATCGCCAACCATGAGCAGATCAGCATCAACCATGAGGTGTTCGAAGCCGGCTTCTACACCTCCGGCCAGCTTCCAGAGGTCAGGATACCCCTGCACCGGCAGATCATCGAGGAGAGCCGGTGGATCGACGGAAGGAATCCCGCCGCCCCCGGCTGAAGCCGGGGGCCACACAAGAGAATGTAAGGTTGAATGTCCGGGGAGCTGAAGCTCCCCTGGGTATGGGATCACTTCGACAGGCGCTTAGATAATCCTGAATATCATCAAGGGGCAACGGGCAGGGTTACGGTGAAGACCGAGCCGCTGTTGACCCTTGAACGCACCCGGATGTTACCTTTGTGGGCAAGCACGATATGCTTGACGATCGACAGGCCGAGGCCGGTGCCGCCAAGCTGCCGTGATCGGGCCCTGTCGACCCGGTAGAACCGCTCGAAGATGCGGTCGAGGTCCCCCTGCGGAATGCCGATCCCGTTGTCCTCGACCTCGATGCTCACGGCATCCTCCTTTTCGAATGCCCTGACCCTCACCAGCCCGCTCTTTTCCCCGACATACTTGACCGCGTTGTCCACGAGGTTGCGCATGACGATATCGAAGTAGCCGGCGTCCGCCATGACCGGAGGCAGGGCGTCCGGCAGATCAAGCTCGATCTTCACCCCTTTCCTCACGGCCGCCTGCTCGAACAGGGCCACGCTCCTGGCTATCTGCGGCTTGACGTCGAGCGGGGCGAAGTGGTAGTCGATCCGGCCGGACTCGATCTTCGACAGGTCGAGCACGTCATTGACCAGGGCCGTGAGCTGTTCGCTCTCCTGAAGGATGATGCGGAGGAACGCGGCCGCATGGTCCGGGTCGTTCATCGCCCCTTCGAGCAGGGTTTCGGTATAGCCTTTGATACTCGCCAGCGGAGTCCTGAGCTCATGCGAGACGCTCGAGACGAAATCACGCCGCATCCTTTCAAGGTTTCTCAGGCGGGTAATGTCGTTGATGACGAAGACGGTGCCGTCGAACCGCTCCCCCTGCATGACCGCCACGGCGCTGACCGTCAGCACTCGCTCCCCCTTCGAGGTCATGACGGTCAATTCGTCCCTGAACAGCCGGTCGCCGGAGGCCTGCACCCGCTCGAGCAGGTCTCGCATGGCCTTGTCAGGGATCTGCCCGACCGGCACGGCCCTGTTCATCGCGCCATCGATCGGAAAGAGCCTTGAGGCCGCGGGATTGAGCAGCACGACCTGCCCTTCGGCATTGGTAACGATGATCGCCTCCCTGATGCTGGAGAGCACTTCACGCAGCCACTCCTCCTGACGGTTCATCCTGACAATTTCGTCGGCCATGTAGTTGAAGGCCATCGAGAGCCGGCCCACTTCATCCCTGCGCCGGACCTGCACCCGGGCCGCAGTCTCACCATGGAGGAACCGGTCCGCGGCCTCGGCGATCAGTTCAAGTGGACGTGAGAGGAAATACGCCGAAAGCGTTCCTGCGGCAAGCGAGATCAGGAGCGCCCAAAGCAGGCCGCCTTCGATACCGTTGCGGACCTGGGCCTCGAGCAGCCGGATGTCATGCAGCGGCTTGGCGAAGCGGAGCACGCCCCACCGCTTGGGAGAGCCGACAGGAACGGCCAGGTAGAGCATCTCTTCGCCGACGGTATCGCTGTGGCGGACCGTCTCGCCCAGTCCTTTCGACAGGGCATCCCTAACCTCGGAGCGACCGGCATGGTTCTTCACGAAAGCAATCTGGCCGGGAGGCACGTAGGAGTCGCCGATGACCTGACCGTCGAGGCCTATCAGCGTGACGCGGACGTCGAGGGCGGCGCCGACGCGGTCGGCCCACCGGTCTGAAAGGTCGATAGCACTCCACTCCGCAGGTTTGTCGTCGAGCATGCCGCTGTTGAGCCTGAGCTCGCGGAGCAGGTCGGCACGGACCCCGCTGATGAAGAGCTCGCGCAGCTGGCGCCCCTGGTACACGTAACTGAAGGCGAGCGAAAAAAAGACGATGAGGCCGAAGATGGCCCCGAGCCTGATCGAAAGCCTACCCCGCATGGCTTTCGTCCCCTGTTTCGTCAAACTTGTAGCCGAGGCCGCGCACCGTGAGGATCAGCCGCCCGGCCTCCCCGAGCTTTTCGCGGAGCCTGGTCACGTGGGTGTCGATGGTTCGGGTGTTGATCTCCTTGTCCACATCCCAGACGTCGCTGAGCAGCACCTCGCGGCTCTGCGCCTGCCCTTTGCGCCGGAGCAGCAGGGAGAGCAGCTTGAACTCCATGAGCGTCAGCGTCAGGGGCCGGCCGTCGAGTGCCGCCGTGTGCCGGCCGATGTCGACCTCGAGGCCCCCCGACCGCAACACCTCCTGCGGCTCTTCGTGGCGATTGCGCCGGTCACGCTTCAGGATGGCCCGGACCCTGAGGTTCAGCTCCCTGGGGCTGAAAGGCTTGACCACGTAGTCGTCGATGCCGAGTTCGAAGCCGAGCACCTTGTCGATCTCCTCCCCCTTCGCCGTCAGCATGATGATGGGCAGCTCTCCCCGGAGCGGGTCCTGGCGGATCCTTCGGCACACCTCGAAGCCGTCCATGCCCGGCAGCATGATGTCGAGCAGCACGAGGCTGAAGCGCCCCGACTGCAACGCCTCCATGGCCTCTTCGCCGCTTGCGGCATGCCGGCAGGAATAGCCGGCCTTCTCGAGGTTGTATTTCAGGAGTCCGGCAAGGTTACGGTCATCCTCGACGATCAGGAGGCTGGCTTCCGACATGTTTGTCTGGTTTGGCTTTGGGCGTCTTCAGGTGATTTTCCAGCAGGCTGCCTGATGGCCCGGTTCGTATTCGACAAGCGCCGGCTGGGCGTTGCGGCACTGGCTGTCGGCCTGCGGGCAGCGCCCGGCGAAGCGGCACCCTTCGGGAAGCCTCGTCGCGCTCGGGACGTTGCCCTCGATGACGTTCAGGCGCTCCTTTTTCGCGCCGAGGCGCGGAATCGATTTCAGGAGCCCCTTGGTATAGGGGTGCAGCGGGTTGTCGAATATATGCCTCACCGTGCCGCTCTCGACGACGCGCGAAGCGTACATGACCACCACCTCTTCGCACAGCTCCGCGACGACGCCGAAATCGTGCGTGATGAGCATGACGCTCATGCCGGTATCCTGACGAAGGCGGCCGATCAGTTCGAGGATCTGGGCCTGTACCGTAACATCGAGCGCCGTGGTGGGTTCGTCCGCGATCAGAAGCTCAGGGCCGCAGGAGAGGGCCATGGCGATCATCACGCGCTGGCGCATGCCGCCGGACATCTCGTGCGGATAGGAGTCTACCCGGTCAGACGGGTTGGGGATGCCGACCATGTCCAGCAGTTCCACGGCCTGCCTGCGCGCTTCGCCCTTGCCGACATCGCGGTGGTTCAGGATCTGCTCCATGATCTGGTTGCCGCAGGTATAGACCGGGTTGAGCGAGCTCATGGGCTCCTGGAAGATCATGGCGATCTCGTTGCCCCTGATCCGGCGCATCTCATCCTCGCTGGCCTTGACGATGCTCGTGCCTTTCCACAGGATGTCGCCACCGGCGAAGTAGCCCGGAGGCATCGGCACAAGTCGCATGACCGACAGTGCCGTCACCGATTTGCCGCACCCGGACTCGCCGATGATGCCGAGGATACGGTTCTTCGCCATAGAAAAGCTCACGCCGTCGACGGCTTTTGCGATACCGTCCTCGGTCCTGTACCAGGTCTTCAGCTCCCTGACATCGAGAATATGCTCCATAAATGATCGTTGCGCCCGCAGGCATGTTGTTCAGGACTGCACAGCTGGCGTGTACATCCACAGCCGGACTCCCTGCCGTTTTGGCAAGTTACGAAGGATGACGGAGACAATGCCATCAGCGGCGAGGCCCGAATGGTCGATTTTTCAGAAAATTCACAATCCGCGGATAAAGGCGCACGACTCCTGCGACATTTCAAGCGGAAACACCGGATGAAGTTACACAATTAGCAAACCGTGAGAAACAGGAAAACCGCTCCTGGCGCACGCCGTGGGAGTCCGAGTCGATGGTTATGGCGATGCTTTGCTATATTGAACCCTGTGATGGGCATTTGCCCACATCCGAAGTATCCGTTTTCATCCCGTATCCATGACCACAACCAACCAGACTGCCAGCCGGTTTGCGAGCATCGTAAAAAGGCCGGTGGCCTACCTGCTTGAATCGCTCGGCTATTCGACACCTTACCGTGCGCTGCACGATGTGCTTGCCGTTCAGCCGGCGGGCGTCACCCATGAGAGCATCTCTGTATCGGGCCTGAGGGGATCCCTTGCCTCGCTGCTTGCGGCAAGGCTCTTCCGTGACTTCTCCGCCCCGGTCGTGCTGTTCAGCAACGCCGATGGCATCGAGCTGTACGACAACGACCTGCCGGCGTTCCTGTCCTCAGGAGAGGTGTGCAGCACCGACGACGGACTGTCGCCAACCCTCGGCCGGCTTGCCCAGGGCAAGGCGATCCTCGTGGTGGCGGATTTCGACGACATCGCCACGACCGTGTGCGGCCCCGGTGACTCTTCCGAAAAGATCTTCCCGCTGCAGGCAGGGCAGGATTCCGGTTACTCAGCCATCATGGAGTTCCTCTCGAAGAACGGCTTCGAGAAACGTGAGTTCGTGGAGGACGAAGGGGAATTCTCGGTACGGGGATCGATCGTGGACGTCTTCGGTTACGGCGCCGCCGACCCTGTAAGGATAGAGTTTTTCGGCGATACGGTCAGCTCGCTCCGCAGCTTCGACGTCGACAGCCAGCTCTCGTCGGGCGCCATCCATTCGGCCGACCTCTTCGGCAGCTTCACGGAACAGGGCTCGTCCATGTCAGCAGGGATCCTCGACTTCCTTCCTGCCTCCACGATCGTCCTGGTCGACGATGCGACCGGGCTTGCGGGATCGGATGTCAGGGAGCAGATCGAGGCCGCCCTGCCGAAATTCAGGCACATCATCGTCCACCGGCTCGAAAAAAAGGGCATCGACTTCGCCTCCGGAGCCCAGGAGAAGCTCCAGGGCAACTTCCGCCTCCTGGCCGACCGCCTGCAGCGCGATGCGGGGAGGAACCTCTCGACGGTCTTCGGCTGCGGCTCGAAACGTGAAATCGAAGAGCTGAGCGAGTTTGTCAACGAGGAGCTCCATGGTGAAGGAAGCGGCCAGACCGAAGTTGGCTGGGTCCAGGCAAACCTGCACTCCGGGTTCGTCTTCGGCGGCATCGACCTCTTCACCGAGTCCGATATCTTCGGCAAGTTCCATACCCGCAGGACGCACCGCCGCCGGAAGGTCAGGGGCATCTCGCTCAAGGATCTGCAACGCCTGAAGGTCGGCGACTACGTGGTGCACGAAGACTACGGCATCGGCGTCTTCAAGTCGCTCGAAACGATCCAGGTCGGCAATTCCGAGCAGGAGTGCGTGCTCGTGGAGTACGAGGGCGGCGACCAGCTCTACGTGAACGTGCAGAACATCAACCTGCTCTCGAAGTACACGGCCGCCGAAGGCTCCATGCCCAACCTCTCGAAGCTCGGCAGCGCCAAGTGGTCGGCAAAAAAGGAGAAGGTTCGCAAAAAACTTCGCGACATCGCCGCCAAGCTGATCCGCATCTACGCCGAACGCAAGATGACCCCGGGATTCGCCTTCACGCCCGACTCGATCTTCCAGCGGGAGTTCGAGGCGTCGTTCATGTTCGAGGAGACCCCCGACCAGCTCAAGGCGATCGGGGAAGTCAAGAAGGACATGCAGTCGCCCTCGCCCATGGACCGCCTCATCTGCGGGGACGCAGGCTTCGGCAAGACCGAGATCGCCATGCGCGCGGCCTTCAAGGCGGTCGAGTCGAAAAAGCAGGTGGCCGTGCTTACCCCGACCACCATCCTCGCCCACCAGCACGGGGAGTCCTTCTCGAAGCGGTTCGAGAACTTCCCGGTGAACATCGCCGTGCTGAGCCGGTTCGTACCGAAAAAGCAGCAGCAGGAGACAATCGAACGGATTGCCGCAGGCCTGGTGGACATCGTGATCGGCACCCACAGGATCGTCTCCAACGACGTGGTGTTCAAGGACCTCGGCCTCCTGGTCATCGACGAGGAGCAGCATTTCGGCGTCGAAGTCAAGGAGAAGCTCCGCCAGAACTTCCCCGGCGTCGACACCCTCACCATGTCCGCGACCCCGATCCCGAGGACCATGCAGTTCTCCATGCTCGGCGCGCGCGACATCTCGATCGTCTCCACCCCGCCGAAGAACCGCCAGCCGGTAGAAACGGTCATCACCGAGTACGATGCCGACGTGGTGCAGGCGGCCATCAGGCACGAGATCCAGCGTGAAGGGCAGGTCTTCTTCCTGCACAACCGGATCGCCAGCCTCGAGGAGACCGAACGGCAGCTCCGGGAGCTGGTCCCCTGGGCAAGGATCGCCACGGCGCACGGACAGATGCCGACCCGCGAGCTCGAGAACGTGATGATGGATTTCATGCAGAAGGAGCTCGACGTGCTGATTTCGACATCGATCATCGGATCGGGGCTCGACATCTCCAACGCAAACACCATCATCATCAACCGCGCCGACATGTTCGGCCTGTCTGACCTCTACCAGCTCAGGGGCCGGGTCGGCCGCAGCGAGCGCAAGGCCTACTGCTACCTCATCACCCCGCCGCTCCACACCCTGAAGCGCGAGTCCGTGCAGCGTCTCGCCGTCATCGAGAGCTTCACCGAGCTCGGCTCCGGCATCAATGTGGCACTCAGGGACCTCGACATCCGGGGCGCCGGCAACCTGCTCGGCGCGGAGCAGTCGGGCTTCATCCACGAGATAGGGTTCGACCTCTACCAGAAGATGATCGAGGAGACCGTGGCAGAACTGAAGCTGACCGAATTCGGGCACATCTTCAGCGACAGCGAAAAGGCCGCCCTGAAGCCGTCGAAGCCGTGCGACATGATCTTCTTCTTCGACGCGCTCATCCCCGACTTCTACCTGACGGCGACGCAGGAGCGCTTCTCCTGTTATGACAAGATCTCCAAAGCCTCCAGCGATGCCGACCTGGAGCATCTGGCGACCGAACTGGCCGACCGCTTCGGCCCCATGCCGGTCGAAGTCCGGAACCTGCTCGCTCTGGCGCGCCTGAAGAACCTCGGCTCGGCTATCGGGCTTGAAAAGATCGACATCCAGCCCTCGACCGCAACGATCTTCCTTCCTTCTGACGACGACAAGGAGTTCTACGGAGGCAGCTTCTTCAACACGCTGATCGCCTCGCTTCAGGACGCCTCCCTGCAGGCCTACCGCCCGCAGTTCAGGCACGACAAGAAAATGAAGCTCGTCTTCAACCATCCGGTCGACGCCGACCTCGACCCCATCGCCCTCATCGACCGCTACGCCGCGCTTTTGCGAAGGCTGGCAAACCAGTGAGGGGGACCGAGTAAGTTGAACTTCTTCCCCCGATAAGACCCATAGGACCTTTGGGGCTTATCGGGGGAACAAAAGATTCAGGGAACAAATCCCGGTCGCTCGCCTCCCCTGCCTGCAACTTTTTCCTGATTAGGAATCGTTATGGATTCGTGGAAACAAGTTCACCAACACAAATCAATACCATCATGACAATCACGATCAACGACCGGGAATGCAGTGCGAATACCGGCGATAGATTGCTTGACGTCGCTCGTGCAAACCACGGCCATATCGGCTATTTCTGCGGTGGCAACGCCCTCTGCCAGACCTGCTATGTCAAGGTGCTCGAAGGCCAGGAACTCCTCTCCCCGATGACCAGTGCCGAGAAAGCGATGCTTTCCGACACGCTCATCAGTGAAGGCACTCGGATGGCCTGCCAAACCTACATCGAAAAGCCGGGAAAGGTCACCGTGCTCACGACGGTTGAAGAAGCAAAACGCATGACCCTGACGAACCCTGCCGCCATACCGGCATACATGGGAAAAATGGGAAGTGAGGCTGCCGTGAAGTTCACCGATACGATCGCTTTCCAGGCCCGGCGCGATGCGGAAGGGCATCAGGTGAGCCCTTGGCAGTTGCTGACCGACGTGGTCGGAGCCATTGGCGACGCCATACAGCTGGTGGTCGACGCCGTCCAGTCGATGTTCACGCCACAGCCGGAAACCGCCAAGCCCTGTTCAGCGGAGGGCAACGGCACCACCCCGAAAACAGCCTCCTGCTGCCCCACGGATGGTGTCCTGAAGGTAGTCCCCGAAGTACTCCGAATGCATACCACAGAGGCGGTCGCCTGCAACTGACAAGGCACTGTACCTGACTGCCCATACGAAAAAGCCGGAGCAATCCGGCTTTTTCCATCGAAAGCCGGATTGGGCTGAAAGCGGCTGCGGATTGAGCGCACAGGGTTTTTGTTTATATTGAAACTTGATACATGGTCGTAAACGTTGTTCAAGTAGTCCACCCCGATTGCCAATGCTAATCCCAGCGACATGATCATCTACATCAACGACAGACCCTGTGAAGCGCAGGTCGGCAACCTGCTCCTCTCCGTCGCCCAGCACAACAAATCCCATATCGGATACATCTGCGGCGGCAACGGCATCTGCCAGAGCTGTTTCGTGTACGTCCGCGAAGGAGCCGAATTCCTCTCGCAGCCCGGCGAGGAGGAGAAAGCCTTCATCTCCGACAAACTGTTCCAGGAGGGTGGCAGGCTCGCCTGCCGCACCACCATCATCAGGGAGGGGAGCATCCGCGTCGTGACGAGGGCCGAAACCCTGAGAAGGATCGTCCTCGGCCTCAACGTCCCCGGATTCATCACCTATGCGCAGACCATCGGCTACAACGTCGTGAACCAGTTGCCTTCAGGCGCATCAATGCTGCTCACGAGGTTCCAGGGCGGCCGCCTCAGCCCTGTCGATTCGATCGGCAGGATCGCCAACGCCGTCGGCCCGGCTTCGCTGCTCGTCGCCAACAATATCGTTGAAACCGTCTCCTTCCTGCAGGGGCCGGTCGGCCTGGTCGGCAGCGCTGCGAAAGGAGCCGTCGACATGGCCGGCGCAGCAGCAGGCGGCATCATGAACTTCGTTGGCGGGCCGATCAAGGGAGTCCTCGACATGGCCGGCAGCGTTGCCGGCGGACTCCTCAGCTTTGCCGGCGCGCCGTTCAGGGTAGTGCTTGATGCCGCATCGGGAGTGCTCTGCACCGTGAGCGGGGGAAAAGTGCACCTGCCCGGATCCACCTGTCCGACGCACGACGCACCGGTCGTGCCCCTCGAACGTGTCACGATCACGATGAGGCCCTGAACCATCTTTACCGGATCGATACCGGCATCGACTTATAAAATGTTATTGCAGCCGTAATACCGATGAACTGAATCCACGATGGCCTACCCTTCCGACCTTGGTACCTTCGAGTTCGATCTTGGCGTCAAGACGCTCGAACGCTGGCTGCTGAAGCCAGACAAAAAGATGAACGTCGCCATAGCCATGCCCAGGGAACGGGCACAGGACGAGCGGCGCGTGGCCCTGTCCCCGGCCGGCGTGCAGATCCTGGTCGAACAGGGGGTCAGGGTGATCGTGGAGACAGGCGCGGGCACCTTCTGCAATTTTTCCGATGCGGACTACTCCGGAGCCGGGGCGATTATCGCCTCCTGCCCCGATGAGCTCTATCGCCAGGCCAACGTGATCGTGAAGGTTTCGCCTCCGCAGCAGGAGGAGCTGGCAATGTTCATGCCGGGCCAGATGCTGATTTCGGCGCTGCACCTCGGCACGGTGAACCGCCAGATGATCAAAACGCTGATCGAGAAGAACATCACGGCCCTCGGGTTCGAGTTCATAGAAACAAGGGACGGGGAACTGCCGATCGTCAGGACCCTAAGCGAGATCGCCGGGTCGCTGGCCATCCAGACCGCGGCGAAATACCTCGAAACCGGCTACGGAGGCAGCGGCATCCTGCTTGGCGGCATCGCCGGCGTACCTCCGGCGCACGTCACCATCATCGGAGCAGGCACGGTCGGACTCTTCGCCGCGCAGGACGCCCTCGGGCTCGGGGCGCAGGTCACGGTGATCGACAAGGAGATCAACCGGCTGAGGAGGTTCGAGGCGTTCTTCAACCGCCACCTCGTGACGGCCATCGCCAACGAGCACTACATCGCCCAGCTGGCCCGCATCTCGGACGTGATGATCGGGGCGCTCAGCCCCAGGCAGAAACTGGGCAAACCGCTGGTGAGCGAACAGGTGGTGAAGACCATGAAACCCGGCTCGGTCATCATCGACGTCTCGATCGACCAGGGAGCGTGTTTCGCAACCAGCCGCCACACGACGCACACCAACCCGATCTACGTCAAGCACGGCGTCACCCACTACTGCGTGCCGAACATCCCGTCGGCCGTGGCCAAGACGGCCTCGTTCGCCCTCACCAACACCCTCCTGCCCTTCCTGCAGAAGCTCACCGCGCACGAAACCATACCGGATATCCTCTGGAAGAGCCACAGCCTGCGGCAGGGCACCTACCTTTACAAGGGATACGTCACCAAGAAGATCCTGGCCGAACTCACCGACTTCCCCTATCGCGAGATCGACATGCTGCTCGCCACCGCATGATCAGTTGATAGTTGACAGTGGATAGTTGGTCGTCTGGAAATCCATCTTCCTCCATTATCCATTATCCATTATAGGTACTCCAGGGGCTTGCCGAGCTGACGGGCGATGTACGAGGCGCAGGAGACCCCGGAATAGGTCACGGCGATCACTCCCTGTCCCGGAAAGGTGCTGTCACCTGCGGCAAAAAGGTTTTCCACCGGAGTACGGTTCTGCGGCTTGCGCAGCACGTTCTGGCCGGGATGGAGCAAGGGCCCGTAGGAGCCCTGCCAGCGGTTCAGGTACCGCTCGTGCGTCTGCGGGGTTGCCGTCACCATGAGCTCGACCGCATCGGAGAGACCGGGCAGGATCCGTTCGGTTCTCGACAGCAGCGATTTCGCATACGCGTCCTTCCGGCTCCGGTACTCGGGACTCCTGCGATCGTACCGCTCCCACTGCCAGGTCTCGTCTGTGACGAACAGATGCACGGTATGCTTCCCTTCCGGCGCGAGGGAGGGGTCGAGCACCGAAGGCGCCGAGAAATAGATGGTGCCGCCCAGCTCGTCGTACCGCGACCAGTCGTCGACCAGGATGTGATGGACGTTGAACCCCTCGGGAATGACCGCAGCGTCGACACCAAGATAAAGCTGGAACCAGCTCGGGGCCTGGACGAAGCGCTCCTCCGGGATCCTTAACCGATCGTCGGGCACGAGCCGGTCGAAGGTATCCCAGACGGTGGCATTGCTGACGACGACCTTAGCGCGGACCTCCTCGCCACCCACAAGCCTGACGCCGACCGCCCTGCCCTCCTCGAGCAGCACCTGCTCGACGCCGGCACCATAACGGACCTTTCCTCCGAACTTTTCCAACCCCCTGACCAGGGCGTCGGGAATGGCCCCCGAGCCGCCGACCGGATAGTTGATGCCTCCATGATGGCGGTCGGCAAGGCAGATTCCGGCATTGACCAGGGGTGTGGCAAGGGCATCCTGGACCGCCCATGAGTAGGACTCGAGGTCGATGAACCGGAGCAGCTCTTCATCCTGGATGTACTTCCGGGCCACCCCGCCCATCGAGAAGAGGGTCTTGACGCCGAGCGACGCGGCCTTGAGCGGATGCTGGACACCCACTGCGGCAATATGGAGAGCATCCTCGAGGGAGCCTGCCGGCAGGGAGCTCAGGATGTCGTAGACCGACTCGAGCTCGGCGTAGAACCGCCGGATACCCTCCTTCTCATGGGGAAATCGACGGTAGAGGCATTCGAGGAAACGGCGCCGGTCGTAATGGACCGGCACCTCGAAACCGTGCGGCAGGTGGTAGTGGATCTGCACCGGGTCGGGGATGGTGGGCACCTCGACGCCGAGCTTCCTGAAAATGCGCGAGTGAAGGTTCAGCGAGCCCTTCGAATCGTCTTCGCAGAACCCGTAGAACACCGATGCACCGGCATCGAAGGTGTAACCGCCCTTGCGGAATGCCGAACAGCTGCCTCCGGGGAAGCTGTTTTTCTCGAAAACGACGGTCGAAAAGCCACGCTCCTGGAGCAGGGCCGCCGTCGTGAGGCCACCGATGCCGGCCCCGATGACAATGACATCCAGGCTGTCAGCCATGATGCACTCCTTCCGTTCATTGTTTCCTGATGCCTCCCGGCCATGTTTGTCCGTTTGGCTCTAAATTCTCTAAAGATATATTTTTATATTTGTTGAATGGAAGGAATCCGGTTGTCCCCCGACTGTATCCGCCCCACCGCCATACATGACGCCATCAAATCATCCGTCAGCATACAACATGAAAGAGAACAAGAAGGCCCTGTCGGCTAACGAGGAACTGAAGCAGCAAGAGTTTCAGAAGGAGGCCGTCGCCCATATCAACTCACTCTACAACTATGCGCTGCATTTGACGATGAACCCGGACGACGCCGAGGACCTGGTCCAGGAGACCTATCTGAAGGCGTATAAATTTTTCGATTCATTCGAGCGGGGAACAAACTGCAAGGCGTGGCTGTTTAAAATCCTGAAAAACAACTACATCAACAAGTTCCGTAAAAATGCGAGGGAGCCCGGCAAGGTAGATTACGACCTTATCAAGGACTTCTACCATACGATCAAGGATGTCCAGAGCGACACCACCGAAGCCGAATCAGATTTTTTCCACTCCCTGCTGCATGAAGAGGTCTACCAGGCGTTGCAATCACTGCCGGACGAGTTCAGGGAAGTAATCCAGTTGTGTGATATGGAAGGATTCACCTATGAGGAGATTGCCAACATGGTAGAAAGTCCGATCGGCACGGTAAGGTCGAGATTGTACCGGGGAAGGAAACTGCTTAGAGCCCAACTCGAGGAGTACGCCAGGAAGCACGGGTACAATACGGAAACCGACGAGTGAATTGACACATCACCCACCAAATCAGTAAAAGATCATGAATTGCAACAAAGCGACGGTGCTGATGAGCGCGGCAATCGACGGTGAACTTACCGGTAAAGAAGCCGAGGAGCTTTCCGAACACCTTGCAGAGTGCCCGGAATGCCGCACCGAGTTTCAGGAGGCCAAAAACACGAAAATAATCATCAGGGAAAGGATAGTTCGTGTCAAGGCACCGAAAAACCTTGTAGAATCGATCGTCAGGATGACGAACGTCACCACCTGACCCCCTCCTCCAGTCAACCCGACAGGATTTGCGAATCCGGAGAATCCGCCGAAATTCATTTAATCTGTTTTTTTTGATTTGAATAGTATGTTTAAATAGCTATATACTTCACGTATTCAAATCAGAATCGGGCTGGCCGACAGAAAGCAGTAACAACAACGGCGCGTTGTCATGAGCAAAACCTTAACGATCTCGGAAGAAGACATCAACAGGTGGCATTTCAATATGCCAGATGAAATGCTCGAGGCCGTTTCCAACCGATTCAAGCTGCTTTCCGAACCCATGCGCCTGAAGATCCTGAGAACCCTCTGCGACGGAGAACGGACCGTGCAGGAGATCGTCAACGAGGTGGGTGCAAGCCAGGCAAATATCTCCAAGCACCTCGCCCTCATGCACGACAACGGAGTCGTGAACCGCAGGAAAGAGGGGCTCAAGTGCTATTACCGCATCTCCGACGACACCATCGTCTACGCCTGTTTCCTGATATCGAAAAGTGTCGTCGAAAATCTCCAGGACCGCCTGAGCTGGATACAGAAGGTCAACAGCAGCCTGACCGCCTGAAACCTCAGCAGCCCCCCGCACCGAGTACGCAACAGGAGTCACGTGCTCAGCCATAATCCTCCCGTCCGGCTGAAACAGCGACGTGCAAACTTCCCGTGGACATGACCGCCCCCGTTGACAGCACCACCGGAAGGCATGCAGCAACGCCTGATGCCGACACCATCATTCCCGCCGCTTTTTCATCTCCCCTGTCTGCGACCTCATGACGAACCACGACACCTTTAACTTCAATTCTGTCATACCAAACCAGTAGCCGCACCATTTTGTCACACAAGAGTGCAGAAATATGGTTTGGCACGCATTTTGCAAAACAATGAACAGAGGCGCACCTGATGCGCCGGAAAACTTGAGCAGACAACATCTCGAAACTTCATTTCAAGGAGAAGGACATGTTGATGAAAATAGCGAAAGACCCCATGCGGCTCTTCGACGATATCTGGAGCGGAACCCAGATGGCAGCAGCACCGGCATTCAAGGTCGACATTTCCGAAGACGAGCATGCGTTCCACCTCGATGCAGAACTCCCCGGGATCGCCAAGCAGAACATCGCCCTGAACATAGAGGATGACGTCCTGACCGTCAAGGCGGAGCGCGTTCAGGAAGAGGAGCAGAAGAAAAAGGACTACCACAGGATCGAACGCTCCTACGGCAGTTTCTCCCGCAGCTTCAACATCGGCGAACTGATCGACCAGGAGCATATCGGGGCGGCATTCGACAACGGCGTGCTCCACGTAACCCTCCCCAAGGCGCTTCCCGTGAAGAAGACCAAGGAGATCTCGATCAACTGAAGAGCGTCCACCGAAGCCTCCCCGAGTGACGGGAGGCTTCGGTCTTGAATACGTAACAACCAATAAATCAAGGAAAAGCACACCATGGGTAAAATTATCGGCATCGACCTCGGCACCACCAACTCCTGCGTCTCCGTCATGCAGGGCACCCAGCCGACGGTCATCGAAAACTCCGAGGGAAACCGTACGACCCCGTCGATGGTGGCCTTCACCAAGACCGGAGAACGGCTGGTCGGCCAGGCCGCAAAGCGCCAGGCGGTGACGAACCCGAAGAACACCATCTTCTCGATCAAGCGCTTCATGGGCCGCAAGTACGACGAAGTGCCCAATGAAAAGAAGCTCGCCTCCTATGACGTGGTCAACGAAGCCGGCGACGCCAAGGTCAGGATCGGCGACAAGAGCTATTCGCCCCAGGAGATCTCGGCCATGATCCTGCAGAAAATGAAGCAGACCGCCGAAGACTTCCTCGGCGAGAAGATCACCGAGGCCGTCATCACCGTACCGGCATACTTCAACGACGCCCAGCGCCAGGCCACCAAGGACGCCGGCAAGATCGCGGGCCTCGATGTCAAGCGCATCATCAACGAGCCGACGGCCGCAGCACTCGCCTACGGCCTCGACAAGAAGCAGCACAGCGAGAAGGTCGCCGTGTTCGACCTTGGCGGCGGCACCTTCGACATCTCGATCCTCGAGCTTGGCGATGGCGTATTCGAGGTGAAGTCCACCGACGGCGACACCCATCTCGGTGGTGACGACTTCGACCAGAAGATCATCGACTTCCTGGCCGACGAGTTCAAGAAGCAGGAGGGCATCGACCTCCGCAAGGACGCCATCGCCCTGCAGCGCCTGAAGGAGGCCTCGGAAAAGGCGAAGGTCGAGCTTTCGTCGCGCACCGACACCGAGATCAACCTCCCGTTCATTACCGCGACCCAGGAGGGCCCGAAGCACCTGGTGATCAACCTGACCAGGGCGAAATTCGAGGCCATGTGCTCAGATCTCTTCGACAAGCTGCTCGAACCCTGCCGCCGCGCGGTCAAGAACTCGAAGCTCGACATGAAGGAGATCGACGAGGTGGTGCTGGTCGGCGGTTCGACCCGTATCCCGAAGGTGCAGGCCCTCGTCAAGGATTTCTTCGGCAAGGAGCCCAACAAGAGCGTGAACCCTGACGAGGTGGTCGCCATCGGCGCCGCCATCCAGGGCGGCGTGCTCAAGGGCGACGTCACCGACGTGCTGCTGCTCGACGTCACGCCTCTCTCTCTCGGCATCGAGACCCTCGGCGGCGTGATGACCAGGCTCATCGAGGCCAACTCGACGATCCCGACCCGCAAGCAGGAGGTATTCTCTACCGCTGCCGACAGCCAGACCTCGGTAGAGGTCCACGTGCTGCAGGGCGAGCGCCCGATGGCGTCCGACAACAAGACGCTCGGAAGGTTCCACCTCGGCGACATCCCGACGGCACCGCGCGGCATCCCGCAGATCGAGGTGACCTTCGACATCGACGCCAACGGCATCCTCAATGTGTCGGCCAAGGACAAGGCGACCGGCAAGGAGCAGAGCATCAAGATCGAGGCCAGCGGCAAGCTCAGCGAAGCCGAGATCGAGAAGATGAAGGAGGACGCCAAGTCCCATGCAGCAGAAGACCAGAAGCGCAAGGAGGAGATCGACATCAGGAACTCTGCCGACTCGCTCATCTTCAGCACCGAAAAGCAGCTCTCCGAGCTGGGCGACAAGCTCCCGGCCGAAAAGAAGGCCGCCATCGAAAGCGCCCTCGAGAAGCTGAAGGAGGCCCACAAGGGCGGCAGCGTCGACGCCATCAAGCCTGCCGTGGACGAGCTCACGAAGGTATGGAGCGACGCAGCCTCCGACCTCTACGGCCAGCCCTCTGCCGGCGGCCCTGAGGCCTCGGCACAGCCATCCGGCTCCGATGGCCATGCGGGCAAGAGCGGCGACAGTGGAGCCGTGAACGCCGAATACGAAGTCATCGACGGCAACGACAAGTAAGCCACGCGCTGTCCGACATGCAAAACCGCGAAGCCTCGTCACCGAACGGGGCTTCGCGGTTTTACCGGGGATCTTGCCGATACCGGCACCCAAAGCAGTCCCGTGTTCAGCCTTAATCTCTTTTTTATTTGCCGTCGTTTTACTAATTTGTAAAATGTCGAACGTCCGCACCTAACCGGTGTAAACTCAGCCAATTAAACCGAGCAGAACCATGCAGAGTCAGCTCAGCCGTCCTTTCACCGAAGCCAACCAGACCCGTAAAAGCGTTTCAGGTCCATGGTCCGGCAATGCGGTCCACAAGGCAGAAAAATATTTTATCACCTCGGCGAAAAGGGATCGTAGCGACAACCTCATGCTCGAAATCGTTCCTGCATCGGGACGCAGGAAGCTCTCCCCTACCACAGAGATGATCCGCAGGCTCATCGAGGGCGAGATAGAGATCTTCATCATGTCCACCCAGCCCGATATCGCCATCAACCTCAACAAGTTGATCCTTGACAACGAAAACCGCTATGTCATCGATTTCGACAATCGCGGCGTCAAATGGACCATGAGGGATATTCCCGTATTCTACGACAACGGCAGGAAGCAGCTCTGCGTCGAGATCGACCGCAGGACCTATACCCTGAACGAGTTCTTCAAATAAACAGGCTTGTTTCAGCAGCATTACCAAACAGATCTGTTCATTGAAAGCCATGCCCTGAAAGCATGGCTTTCCTTTTTTGCGCAGGAGGTGCCCCAATAGGATCGCATGGGGTAAGCGTATCGAACCCGGGGCCGCGATGGACAAAAGGGAATTCCTGATCCGATAGCGATTTCGATTTGGATTGGGATAATCGATCCCTCACGGCCTCAAGGAATGATCTATGGGCAGACTAAAGCGATAATTCCGGAGAGAGACTCGGAGTTCAGGAGAATGCCGGGCAGAAGCCCGGCATTCCTGGAAAGAGGGGGGTTCGTGGTGGCTTGGTCACTGGAGCTTTTTCTTCGACAGCTTCGCTTCAGGTGCGTTCGGGTAGACGGAGACGACATCCTTGAACCTCGCTTTGGCATTGGCTGAGTCCCCGATCTTTTCGAAAGCAAGGGCCTGTTTGTAGAGGGCAGTGGCACGCCTGGGGCTCTTGGTATACCTGGCGATAACCACCTGATACTCGAGGATGGCCTTCTCGTACCACTTTTCGTTGAAATAGGTTTCGGCGATGAAGAACTGCGCGTCGGCAACCTTCGGCGACTTCGGGTTCCGCGTCATGAACGCCGTGAAGCTGTCACGGGCGCCTGCGTTGTCCGACTTTTTCAGCTTTGCGAGGCCTTCGTCGAGAAGCGCATCGCCTGTAGCCGCCGGAGCAGCCGGCTTGACCTCTTTCGCCGGAGATGCGGCAGCAGCCGGCTTCCCCTTCGTTGTGTCGGCAGCAGCGATGGCCTTCGGTGATTTCTCGGTCCCCTGGGCTTCGGTCAAGCCGAGGTACTGTTCGATCCGGGCAAGCCTTGCCTCAATGGCGTCGCTCTTCCTGACCAGCAGTGAATCCTCGACGTCGAACCGCTTCCTGGAAGCCGAGTAATCGTGCCGCAACTCCTCGAGGCCGCCTTTCACCGAAGCGATCTCCTCACGGTATTGCGTTATCTCGGAATAGGATCCGGCCGACTGGGTCTTGATCGTCTCTGAATCCTGCTTGAGCCTGGAGACCTCACCCTGGACATACGTCATATCGGAGCGGGTCGCGCAGGCCGAAAGCAACAGGCAGGGAAATAGCAGAATCTTGCGAACTTTCATCCTTGATCGGTTAATGATTGGTCATCAGGCGTCGCCGGTGACGGATCGAATCCGCCATCGGCGTCGGGTGCCATCCTGGGTTATTTGGTCACGAAATGCGCCCTTCTGTTCTTCGACCATGCCTCTTCGTTGTGGGCGGGGTCGAAGGGACGCTCTTCGCCATAGCTGACGGTGGTCAGCTTCGAAGAGCTGACGCCAAGGGTCGTCAGGTACTCTTTCGCCGAGTTGGCGCGGCGCTCGCCGAGCGCAATGTTGTACTCGTCGGTCCCGCGTTCGTCGCAATGCCCCTCGATGGTGACAGGCTGCGCCGTGTTCTTCTTCAGCCAGGCGGCGTTCTGCCTGAGCTGTTCCTGGGCGTCCTTGCTCAATGCGGAACTGTCGAAGTCGTAGAAAATGTCGCCCAGCACCGGTCCGGAAACCGCACCTGCACCAGCGCCTGCACCGGCACCAGCCCCGGCTCCGGTCCCCGCACCAGAACCGGTTCCGGCTCCAGCCTGGCCAACCGGTGAAATGGTGCTTTTGGAGGAACATCCGGCCAGAAGGATCATGGCCGCACATGCAATGCCAGAAATCTTGTGTTTCATACTTTAACTATTTTATATGTTGGAAGAAAATAAAACGGAACCGGGAACACTTATCGGCATCCCCGGCATTGGGTAAATCTTTTTCACTTCTCGACGAAATGAACCCGTCGGTTTTTAGCCCAGGCTTTCTCGTTGTGGCCCGGGTCGGCCGGCCGTTCCTCTCCGTAACTGATCGTCTGAAGCCTTGCAGGATCAACGCCGAGTTGCACGAGGTAGCCCTTCACAGCCGTAGCCCTCCGGTCGCCGAGAGCCATGTTGTATTCGCTGGTCCCGCGCTCATCGCAATGTCCTTCAATGCTCGCTTTGCGGTCAGGATTTGCCGTCAGCCATGCCGCATTCGTCTTCAGCATCGGCTGGATCTCGGGAGTGATAGCAGAACGGTCGAAATCGAAATAGACTTCGCTTACCAAAGCCACAGATGCGACGGCTTGCGGCGCCACCTGATCCCCTTGCGTCTTCGGTGCCGGTGCGACCGGTGCGACGACGACATCCTTGTCGCAACAGCACGCGCCAAGCGTGAAGAGTGCCGGAATAAAAACAGCTTTCGCGAAATACTTCGTGTTAGACATATCTACCTCCGTTATATGTTGAAGAGAAACTGCACGCACTACTTAACCCTCGACCAGTTGGGCTGCTGCTGTTCACCATCCTTGAGAACCAGGGGACGCTGGTTAGTGCCATCAGCGTTCATCACGAACAGCCTCTTCCCCCCCTGCCTGTTGGACATGAACACGATCATGCTTCCATCAGGAGACCACGAAGGAGATTCATTGTACCTTGACCCGCTGGTAAGCTGTAGAAGACCGGAACCGTCGGCATTTATGGTAAATAAATTTATTTCGCCGCCCTTCTGTACAGAAGAAAACACAATCCTGTCACCCAAGGGAGACCAGGAGGGCTGGGTATTGTAGGAACCGCTGAAGGTCAGGCGCCGGGCCTCGCCGCCCCGAAGCTCCTGGATGAAGATCTGGGGCGCACCGCTGCGCTGCGACACGAAAGCCATCTTCGAACCGTCAGGAGAGAAGGTCGGCGATACGTCGATCCCCCTGCTGTTGGTAAGCCGTCGCGATATCATCCCGTTCGGCTTGACAAGGTAGATCTCCTGGTCTCCCTCGAACGAAAGCGTGGCCGCAAGTTCGTCGGTCCCGTTACGCCAGGCAGGAGCGATGCTGACTCCCGGCTTGCCGACAGACACCGTCGACCTGGTCGCGAGGTTCCGGATATACAGATCGGGTTTGCCGCTGGAATAATCGGTCCATGCGAGGTAATTGCCGTCCGGCGAGAGCACGGGGTTCATCGAAATGGCCCTTGAAGCGGTGAAATGCTCGACGTTCTGGCCGTCGAAATCGCAGATGCTGATGCCGTTGCGATTCGATATGTAGACGATCCTGCTGCCGAACAGCAGCGACTTCCTGCCGGTCAGCAGCTCGACGAGGTCGGCACAGAACTGGAGCCCCATGGCCCGAAGCCGGCCCTCCTCCCCGGAATAGCTCCGTTTCATGAGCTGCTTGCCGCTCAGGGCGTCGTAGACCTCCATGTCGAGGACGGCCTTGCCCGACTGCTTCGTCATCGTGCCGCCGGTGTAGATCTCGGCTCCCACCGAATTGAGGGCGGCGAAGTTGAGTGCCCCGCCCTGAGGGTTCCGCATGTTGGCCGGGGCCTGCAAAAGGTTGAACAGCCCCGTGAAATCGAGCCCGCTCCTGATGGTGCCGTCGATGCTCCCGGCCCACTCCGACTCACGGCCACCTTTGGAAGCGGTCCTGTCGAGTGCTATGGCGATGCGTCCCGCCCCCTGCTTCCTGATGGCGATATATTCGTTCGCCTCTTCGGCCCTTATCGTGAAAGGTAGAAGCAGCAGGCAGAGTAACGTGGTGACTGCGGCGGTTATTGAAATCGTCCTGATCCTCATTACGGTTGTCGATGGTATGATGTTCGTGCTCTTACGGTTGCTATCGATTCTTGCGGGAAGCTCCTTGCCGGATGGAGTTTGATCAGGCAACCGGCATGCATCCCGACCATGTACAGCATGATATACGGATAAAATATAAAAAATAACAGCTTACGATGACGGCTTTTAATTTCACGACGAACCGGGAAAGGCCCCGCTTACTGGGTAACCCCCTCGGGCGTAAAAACGAAGCCGACCCAGATTGACCGGCGTCCATACTCTCCCGGCAGGGGCGGCAGGGGGCTCGACTTCCGCAGCGCTGCGTTCACGGAATTGTTCAGGTATTCGCTCGGCGCCTTCCGGTCGTAACGGATCTGCGAGATGGTGCCGTCGGGCAGGATGTTGATGGCCACATAGACCTCCATCCCCTTCGCATTCCGGACCAGCTGCTGGGAAAAGCTCCAGTTGTCCTGGATAATGCCGGCGATTTTCGACTTGTAGGGGTCGACGGCTCCGCCACCAGGTCCGTAAATGCCGCCTCCTCCCCCGCTGCCACCGCCCTGGGCAGGGCCGCTGCCCTGCGACGAGACCTTCTTCTGCAGATTGGCGATCGCGTTGCCGACACCGGAAGCCGGCTGCTGGCGAGCCTCGGTTTTCTGCCTGAGTTTTGCGAACGTCTCGTCCAAACGCCGCTGCGCCGCCTTGGCGTCTTCCGCCGGCACGGTTTTCCTTGCCGGTTCCGGCGGGGGAACCGGCTTCGGCACAGGAACGACGGCTTTTTTCGGAGCGGGGGCAGCCGGCGGCTCGGGAGCCTTGGGGGCCGGGGTTTCTGGCGCAGGCTTCGGGGAGGGTGCGGAGGCCGGCGGGCCTCCTGCAGGGCCCGGTGCACCGGGCAGGCTGACCAGGCTGACGCTGACGACCTTCAGGGGGGGATGCGTCCGGACGTAGTAGAGTTGCAGAAGGACGGCGAACAGAACCACGGCGGCATGGGCTGCGGCCGCAACGGCCACCCAGGCGGCAAACTTGCGTTGCTCCCGCTTCAGTTCTTCCCTCGTGCTCATAAATGGTCCGGGCGCCTCAACGTTTCTTGACAGGTGCGGCCTCGGGCTCGGTGACCATGCCGATCTTTTCGACCCCCGCTTCACGGATCGAGGCCATGACCGACATGACGAAGCCGTAAGGCAGGGACCTGTCGGCCTTCAGGTACACCTCATCGGCCTGCTTCGACTCGAGGAGGCGGGGCAGCTGCGAGGCGATATCTTCAGGTGCCAGCTGGAAGTCGTTGATCGAGACCCGTCGGGATGCGTCGACGCTGACGACCAGCGATTTGGAATCGATATCCATCCGTTCATGTGAAGTCTGCGGAACCTCCACCTTCACCCCGCTGGTCATCATGGGGGCCGTCACCATGAATATGACGAGCAGCACCAGCATGACGTCCACGAAAGGCGTCACGTTGATTTCGCTCATCAGCCTGCTCTTCTGTCCGGTCATCATCGCTCTGCGTCAGTCCGGTTACTGGTTGAGGTAGGATTCGATGAAGTCGGGGGTAAAATCCTCCAGGTCACGTTCGATCTGACCGATCTTCTGGGTAAGGTAGTTGTATCCCATGACGGCGGGAATTGCCGCCACCAGGCCCGTAGCCGTGGCGATGAGGGCCTCGGAGATGCCCGGCGCGACCGCGGCAAGCGAAGCCGATTTCATGAGGCCGATGCTCTGGAACGAGCTCATGATGCCCCAGACCGTGCCGAAAAGTCCGATGAAAGGTGCTGTGTTGCCGACCGTGGCGAGAAACGGAACCAGGTGCGTGAGGCGCTTGCTCTCGGCATTCAGCTCCCGCTTGACCGCAAGGGCGATGCGCTCCCTGAGCTGCGAAACGGTGCTCTTGTCGCGCATCGAGCTGTACTCGATGTAGCCTGCCCTGAAGACACGCGGCAACGAACCGTAGCGGAAACTCTCGCTCGAAGCGAACAGGCGGTCGACGTTCTGCACCTCGAAGAAGGAGTCGAGGAAATCACCGGACTCACGGACCGATTTCCTGATGGAAAGGAACTTCATGGCAATGATCGCCCAGGAGATGATCGAGAAGGCGATCAGCACGCAAAGAACGATGATAACGACAGGCCCCGAACCTGTAAGCATCGACACAATCCCGCCCCCGGCATTTTCAGTCATGTTCAGCTCATTCTAAATGTAAATTTCTCAAAAGGTTGCCAGGTTCTGTACGACAAAGTAGGCCACCACGGAACCCGATATAGCACATAATGTATTGACCAGATCGTTGTTCACAAAATCATATCCCTTTATTCTCTCATTTTTCACCTTGCTCCCGTCCGGTGCGATGCTGTGGGTGCGTTCGGTCACCTTCTCCCTGATGGGATCGAAATACTGTGCCTGGAAAGTCGCGCCAAAGAAACTATCCACGAGGCTGGAGATCAGGCCTGCCATGCCGATGACGAGAAGCGACTGGATGATGCCGACCTGATTGATCCACTTGACGTTCATGAGCACCGAACTCGAACAGATCAGAAGCGAGCCGAAGAATGATGCCGAGGTACCGGGAATGGAGACGCCCCCGGAGGTCCCGACAGGGACATTCCTGAAGTTGGTGATCAGCCTGGCCTTGGCGTTTGGCCACATGGTGCCGATCTCGGTCGCCCAGGTGTCGGCCTGCACCGCCGCGAGCGTTCCGAGGTAGGCGAAGAAGATGTAGGGATCCTTCGTCAGGGAGAACGCCACCATCATGATCCAGGCGACCCCGCCGTTCGCGTAGACCTGCCCCGCGTCACGCTGCGAACCCTTCTCGAACACCAGGTCGAACTTCGCCTTGCGTTTGCGGCCGAGCTTCGACAGGACTGAAGAGAGCAGGTAGAAGGTCAGGAGCGGCACGGTCCAGACCAGGCCGCCGACGCCGAAGATGTTCGTGCCGAGCAGGAAGGTTGCCGTGGCTCCGCTGTTGTTCAGGAACTTCACCTTGATCGAGAACAGGGCGAGCAAGAGAGCGAACAGTCCCCCGATCAGGAAACTCTCGAGCGTCACCATCCCGTTCACGTCGATGAGGTAGAGCGGGTAGGCTATCGAAGCCGGGATGAAGAGGTTGTCGAATCCGGAGGAGAGCAGGGCCTCGACGGCCGTGGCGAGCAGGGCGAGAAGCAGGGCGAGCGCCAGGATCTCCCAGAGCGGATGGCCGACCAGGCCGCCGCTGAAGGCCCCCTGGAAAAGGAACAGGGAGAGGGAGATGATCACGAGGCTGGAAACGAACATCGCCAGGGAGCCGGGCACCGTCTTGGGGCTCCGGGTCATATGTTCGATGTGAGAACTTCCGGAGGCCTTGCCGACCAGCGCGGCCAGCGCGTCGCCCACCCCCATGACCAGCATGGCGACCTGGACGATCCAGATGTGGCTGTCCCAGAGCGCAAGGACCAGAAGCAGGAACGCCAGCGGGAAGAGGACCGGCCCGTAGCTGACGACCGGCCCGGCCTCCTCGTCGTTCGTCGATTCGGCAGGTTCCCCGTGCAGCGCCTTCAGGAGTCCGGCCTTGAGGCTGAAAGCTCCGAGCCCCATGAACAGGAGCGCCGCGATGGCAGGGTAAAAATTCGAATGGAAGTAGGCCGGCATGAAGAAGGTCACCACACCCATGCAAAGATGCAGCACTTTCCTGACGACGAGCGGACTGACGCTGAATTTCCGCGTGAGGAGTTCACCGAGCAGCAGGAAGCATCCTACAAGGCTGAGAAGAAGGAGAAACGGGGGAAGGTCCTGCGATAAGGGGGACTGTAGACTCAACATGGCACTGACATTTGGTTGTTTGCAAGGAGCATCTTGCAGTGATCTACTTATGTAAAAATAAGATTTTTAACTTTTTACACCATCTTGTGACAAGATAAATCGTCCGGTCGTCCGTAGGGGCCATCAATCCGGTTTGCAATGATTTTTCTGGGCGCCGTTGAGGGCCTGCTGAAAAAGCATCGTGATGCCGACTTGTCGGGACAGCGCGGCAATCGGGTCCGGAACAAGTTTTTAGAGGTTCCCTTGACTTAATGATCGGGAAAACGTAAATTTTGCACGTAAACATCTTATCACATTCGCGCGACAACCGATCCTGCAATGACGACTTCGACCATCCATCGCTTCCGTGATTCCGGGCACCCTGCCCTGTCGATGGCCGTCAGCAGCCTCATGACCATCCGTCAGGCTTCTCCCGTTTCCGGGCTATCCGTCGTACGAGTATCCATTCAGGTATCCTGACCCGTCAGGCCTTTCCCAAGTCCTCCGTATTTCCACGACAATACTCAGACTCCAAGGCTTCGGGACAGGCAGGCCAGGGTTTCTTTTTTTGATTTTAACCAAAACAACCAACGTCGATGAGATCTGACACCATAAAGAAGGGATTTGAAAAAGCCCCGCACAGAAGCCTGCTCAAGGCGACCGGGGCCGTCCGCTCGAAAGGCGACTTCTCGAAACCGTTCATCGGCATCTGCAACTCCTTCAACGAGCTGATTCCCGGCCACGCACACCTGCAGGAGCTGGGCAGGATCGCCAGGGAGGCCGTGCGCGAAGCCGGCGGCGTGCCGTTCGAGTTCAACACCATCGGCGTCTGCGACGGCATCGCCATGGGGCATGTCGGCATGCGCTACTCGCTGGCCAGCCGCGAGATCATTGCCGACTCGGTCGAAACGATGGTGGAAGCCCACCGCCTCGACGGCCTGGTCTGCATCCCGAACTGCGACAAGATCACCCCGGGCATGATGATGGGCGCCCTGCGCACCAACGTGCCGGTCATCTTCGTCTCTGGCGGGCCGATGCAGGCCGGCCACACCCCGTCCGGCAAGAAGGTCGACCTCATCTCGGTCTTCGAGGCGGTCGGCAGGTTCAGCACCGGCGAGATCGGCCAGGAGGAGCTCGACACCATCGAAGAGAACGGCTGCCCCGGCTGCGGCTCCTGCTCGGGCATGTTCACGGCCAACTCCATGAACTGCCTCTGCGAGGCTCTCGGATTCGCCCTGCCCGGCAACGGAACCATCCTGGCCGTAGACCCGAGGAGGCTTGAGCTGGTGAAGAGCGCCTCGAGGCGCATCGTGGACCTGGTCCGCGAAGATGTCCGCCCGAGGGACATCCTCACCCGCCGCGCCCTCCTGAACGCCTTCGCGCTCGACTTCGCCATGGGCGGCAGCACGAACACCATCCTGCACACGCTGGCCATCGCCAACGAGGCGGAACTGGAGTTCGACTTCTCCGAACTGAACGGCCTGTCGGCCCGCACGCCCTATATCTGCAAGGTGAGCCCGGCCACGACCGAGGTGCACATCGAGGATGTGGACCGCGCCGGCGGCATTTCGGCAATCCTCAAGGAGCTCTCGACCGTCGACGGACTGCTGGACCTGTCGGCGCCGACCGTTACGGGAAAAACGCTCGGCGGGAACATCGCGGATGCCGAGGTTGCCGACCGCAAGGTGATCCGGGCGGTCTCCGATCCCTACTCGGCGACCGGCGGCCTCTGCGTGCTCTACGGGAACCTCGCGCCGAACGGCGCTGTTGTCAAGACGGGGGCCGTGAGCCCCTCGATGATGAAGCACACCGGGCCGGCCAGGGTCTACGACTGCCAGGACGACGCCATCGCCGGCATCATGGGAGGCGACGTCAAGTCGGGCGACATCGTGGTCATCCGCTACGAAGGACCGCGCGGCGGCCCCGGCATGCCCGAGATGCTCTCGCCCACCAGCGCCATCATGGGACGCGGGCTCGGCGACTCGGTGGCCCTGATCACCGACGGCCGCTTCTCCGGCGGCTCGAGGGGCGCCTGCATCGGCCACGTATCGCCCGAAGCCGCCGACGGCGGACCGATCGCGGCCCTGGAGAACGGCGACACGATCACCATCGACATCCCGAACCGCTCGATGACGGTCGAGCTCGACGACAGCACGATCGCCGAAAGGATCGCCGCCCTGCCGCCGTTCCGTCCCAAGATCACCAAAGGCTACCTCGCCCGGTATGCGCAGATGGTGACATCTGCCAACACGGGCGCCATCCTGCAACCGAAGTGTCAATACTGAACCAAATCGTTGGAACCATGCATCAACCCGGACAGAAACTGAACGGATCCGAAATATTCTTCGAGTGCCTGCGGCGTGAACACGTCGACTACATCTTCGGCTACCCCGGCGGGTCGCTGCTGAAGGTCTACGAAACCCTGCACGACGTCGAAGACATCAAACACATCCTCGTGCGTCACGAGCAAGGTGCGACCCACATGGCCGAAGGCTATGCCCGTGCCACAGGAAGGCCCGGCGTGGTGCTCGTCACCTCCGGCCCCGGAGCGACCAACACCGTGACCGGCATCGCCAACGCCTACATGGACTCCACGCCGATGGTGGTCTTCACCGGCCAGGTGCCCAGCACCCTGATCGGCAACGACGCCTTCCAGGAGGCGGACATCGTCGGCATCACGCGCCCGATCACCAAGCACAACTTCCTGGTCAAGGATGTCCGCGACCTGGCCTCGACCATCCGCAAGGCGTTCTACCTCGCCACCACCGGCCGGCCCGGCCCGGTCCTGGTCGACATGCCGAAGGACGTGCTTGCCGCCGAGTGCGTCTTCGAGTGGCCGGAGAGCGTCGATATCCGCGGCTTCAAGCCGACCTTCAAATGCCACGCAAACCAGGTCTCGAAGGCCGCGAAGATGATCTCGAAGGCCAAGCGCCCGCTGCTCTACGTCGGCGGCGGCGTCGTCACGGCCGGCGCCTCGGAAGCGCTCCTCAAGCTTGCCGCCGAGCAGCAGATCCCGGTCACCATGACCCTGCAGGGCCTCGGCGCCTTCCCCGGCGACCATCCGCTGTCGATGGGCATGCTCGGCATGCACGGCACCTTCTGGGCAAACCAGGCGGTCAGCAACTGCGACCTCCTGATCGCGGTCGGCGCACGGTTCGACGACCGGGTCACCGGCAAGATCGACACCTTCGCCACGCAGGCGCTGAAAATCCACAACGACATCGACCCGACCAACGTCGACAAGAACGTCAAGGTCGACCTTCCGGTCGTCGGCGACTCGAAGGACTTCGTCGAGTCGCTCCTGAACGAACTGCCGAAAACAAAGGAGGACCGCAGCGCCTGGCTCGCCGAGATCGAGGCATGGCGCAGGCAGTGCCCGCTCGACTACACGGTCGAAAAGGACAGCCTCAAGACCGAGTTCGTCATCGACGAGATCTCCAGGCAGACCAAAGGGCACGCCGTCATCGTCACCGACGTCGGCCAGCACCAGATGTGGACCTCGCAGTACTACAAGTTCACCGAACCGCGTTCGATCGTCACCAGCGGCGGCCTCGGCACCATGGGCTTCGGCCTTCCGGCCACCATCGGCGCGGCCTTCGGCGTGACCGACCGGCCGGTGATCACCATCTGCGGCGACGGCGGCCTGATGATGAACATCCAGGAGCTGGTCACGGCCGTCTACCACAAGCTGCCCATCAAGATCTTCCTGATGAACAACAGCTACCTCGGCATGGTCCGCCAGTGGCAGGAGCTGTTCCACAAGGAGAAGTACTCGTTCACCGACCTGGAGGCGAGCAACCCCGATTTCGTGAAGGTCGCCGAAGCGTTCGGCTGCCGCGCCACGAGCGCCGACAACCCTGAAGCCGCGCGCAAGGCGATCTCGGACGCCCTCGCCTACAACGACGGGCCGATGCTGGTCGATTTCCGCGTCGTCAGGAAGGACATGGTGTTCCCGATGGTCCCCGCAGGCGGCTCGATCTCGGACATGCTGCTCGCCCGGCTGAATCCAAAAACCATGGTTTAACCGATACTATGAAACACCTTATCTCTGTACTGGTCGAAAACAAGTTCGGCACCCTGAACCGGGTCGCCGCGATGTTCAGCGCGCGCGGCTTCAACCTCGAGAGCATCTCCATCGGCGAGACGGAAGACCCTGAAGTCTCCCGCATGACCATCGTCACCCGGGGCGAGGACAGGATCATCAGCCAGGTGCTCAAGCAGCTCAACCGGCTGGTCGACACCATCAAGGTGACCGACCTCACCCACCAGCCGCACGTCGAGCGCGAACTGCTCCTGATGAGCCTCAAACTCTCGAAATCCACGCAGCACGAGATTTTCGAGCTGAGCAACGTTTTTAAGGGAAAAGTCGTGGATATCAAGCAAAAATCCATTACTATTGAGGTCATCGGTTCACCGGACAAGATCAACACGGCCATCGACATGTTCAGGCCTTTCGGGATCCGGGAACTCGCCCGGTCCGGCGCGGTTGCCATCCACCGCGGCGATAGCTGATTTTTATTTTTCGTACGTAAAAAAGTCAACAGATATGTCAATGAACGTCTACTACGAGCAGGATGCCGACCTCGCGGTATTGCAGAACAAGAATATCGCCGTCCTCGGCTACGGCAGCCAGGGCCATGCCCACTCGCTGAACCTGAAAGACAGCGGCCTGAACGTCTGCGTCGGCCTCCGCACCGACAGCTCCTCATGCGCCAAGGCGCGCCAGGCCGGCCTCAGGGTCGAAACCGTCGCTGATGCGGTCAAATGGGCCGATATCGTCATGGTGCTCCTGCCGGACCAGACCCAGAAGAGCGTTTATGAGAACGAGATCCTGCCGAACCTGAAACCGGGCGCCACGCTCGCTTTCGGCCACGGCTTCAACATCCACTACAAGCAGATCGTCCCTTCGGCCGACGTGAACGTCATCATGATCGCCCCGAAGAGCCCCGGCCACCTGGTCCGCAGGACCTACACCGAAGGCAACGGCGTGCCGTGCCTCATCGCGGTGCACCAGGACGCCACCGGCGATGCCAAGAAGATCGCCCTCGCCTGGGCCAAGGGCATTGGCGGCACCAAGGCCGGCGTCATCGAGACCAACTTCAAGGACGAGACCGAGACCGACCTTTTCGGCGAACAGGCCGTGCTGTGCGGCGGTTCGGCCGAGCTGATCAAGTGCGGCTTCGAGACCCTGACCGAAGCCGGTTATCCGCCGGAACTCGCCTACTTCGAGTGCATGCACGAGCTGAAGCTCATCGTGGACCTCTACTATGAAGGCGGCCTGTCCCGCATGAACTACTCGGTCAGTGACACCGCCGAGTACGGCGGCATGACCCGCGGCCCGCGCCTCATCACCTCCGCCGTGAAGGCCGAGATGAAGAAGATCCTCGAAGAGGTCCAGGACGGCCGATTCGCCAGGGAGTTCATGGACGAGTGCAACGGTGGCTACAAGTCCCTGAACAGCCTGCGCGAGAGCAACGGCAATCACCCGATCGAGAAGGTCGGCGCGAAGCTTCGCGAGATGATGAGCTGGCTCAAGAAGAAGTAATCCGGAGAGCCATGTACAAGATCGTCTCAATCCCGGGTGACGGCATCGGCCCCGAAGTGGTGGCAGGTGCCCTCGACGTCCTGGACGCCGTCGCCAGAAAGCACGGCATCGAATTCACGGTCGAGGAGCATCCGTTCGGCGGAGCCTCCTACGAACTTCACGGCACCATGCTGACCGACGAGACCCTCGAGGCCTGCAGGAACTGCGACGCCGTGCTGCTCGGCGCGGTCGGCGGCCCGAAATGGGAGAACCTGCCGCACGCGGAAAAGCCCGAGGCTGCCCTGCTGAAGATCCGCAGGGAGCTCGGCCTGTTCGCCAACCTCCGCCCCGCCAAGGTCTACGACGCCCTGCTCGACGCATCGACCCTGAAGCCGGAAGTGGTGCAGGGCACCGATTTCATGGTGTTCAGGGAGCTGACCGGCGGCATCTACTTCGGACAGCCGAGAGGCTACGACGAAAACCGCGGCTGGAACACCATGGTCTACGAGCGTTACGAGGTCGAGCGCATCGCCCGCCTTGCGTTCGAAGCGGCCAGGAAGCGCGGCAACGTGAAGGTCACCTCGATCGACAAGGCAAACGTGCTCGAGGTCTCGCAGTTCTGGCGCAACATCGTGCACGAGGTCCACAAGGATTTCCCGGAGATCGAGCTTGCCGACATGTACGTCGACAACGCGGCCATGCAGATCGTGCGCAATCCCAAGCAGTTCGACGTGATCGTGACCAGCAACCTGTTCGGCGACATCCTGAGCGACATCTCGGGCATGATCACCGGCAGCCTCGGCATGCTCCCGTCGGCCAGCATCGGATCGAAGCACGCGCTCTATGAGCCCATCCACGGCAGCGCGCCCGACATAGCGGGCCAGAACAAGGCCAACCCGATCGCGACCATCGCATCGGTGGCCATGATGTTCGAGAACAGTTTCGGCAGGCCGGACGTCGCCGGCGAGATCTACGACGCCATCGAGCGTGCGCTGGCGACCGGCGTCCGCACGGCGGACATCTCGAGGCCGGGCGAAAAGAGCATCTCGACGACCGAGATGACCGCGGCCATCGTCGCCTGCATCTAAACATCCCGGCGGCGACGCCTGCCCCCGATATGGACGGCAGGCCACTTGACAGAGCAACCGCGGCAAAAAACCGCCGCACGAAAAAGCCGGGGCCCTGTCAGTCACCGGCTTTTCGATTTCAAGGGCATGCGTACAGCTCCGTCTGCCGCAGCCGGGAAGAGCAATTTCAGAACAGTACCGATAACGGAATACGATCAACCATGGCACAAACGATCACCCAGAAAATTTTCGCCAGGGCCGCCAACCGCAAGTTCGTCGATGTTGGTGAGAGCGTCTGGCTGAATGTCGATGTCCTCCTGACGCACGACGTCTGCGGGCCGCCGACCTTCGACATCTTCAAGCAGGAGTTCGGACCCGACGCGAAGGTCTGGAACCCCGAGAAGGTGGTGGTGCTTCCCGACCACTACATCTTCACGGCAAACGAGCACGCGCACCGCAACATCGACCTGCTGCGCCAGTTCGCCGACGAGCAGTCCCTGCCCAACTACTACGACGTGGGCACCGACCGCTACCGTGGCGTCTGCCACGTAGCGCTGGCCGAAGAGGGCTTCAACATCCCTGGCACCGTGCTGTTCGGCACCGACTCGCACACCTGCACTTCCGGTGCGTTCGGCATGTTCGGCTCCGGCATCGGCAACACCGACGCGGCATTCATCCTCGGCACCGGCAAGCTCTGGGAGAAGGTACCCGAGTCCATGAAATTCACCTTCGAGGGCAGGATGCCCGAATACCTGACAGCCAAGGACCTGATCCTGCAGATCCTCGGCGACATCGGCACTGACGGCGCGACCTACCGCGCTATGGAGTTCGACGGCGAGGCGGTCTACAGCCTGTCGATGGACGAGCGCATGACGCTCTGCAACATGGCCATCGAGGCCGGCGGCATGAACGGCATCATCGCCGTCGACGCCGTGACCGAGGCCTTCGTCAAGGCGCGCACCACGAAGCCGTTCGAGGTCTTCCACAGCGATCCCGACGCCAGCTACCACAGCATGTACCGCTACAACGTCGAGAAGCTCGAACCGGTCGTCGCCCAGCCCCACAGCCCCGACAACCGCGCGACCGTGCGCAGCGTTGCCGGCACGCCGATCACCAAGTCCTACATCGGCTCCTGCACCGGCGGCAAGCTGACCGACTTCATGCTTGCGGCAAAGATCCTGAAAGGCAGGAAGGTGGCGGTGACGACCAACATCGTTCCGGCGACGGTCCTGGTGGCTTCGCAGCTCTCCACGGAGACCTACGAGGGCCAGACCCTGCGCTCGATCTTCGAGGAGGCCGGCTGCAGCATCGCGCTGCCCTCCTGCGCGGCCTGCCTCGGCGGCCCGGCGGACACGGTCGGCCGCTCGGTGGACAACGACGTCGTCGTGTCGACGACCAACAGGAACTTCCCCGGCCGCATGGGCAGCAAGTTCGCCGGAGTCTACCTGGCCTCTCCGCTGACCGCCGCGGCATCTGCAGTGACGGGCAAGCTCACCGATCCGAGGGATTTCCTCTGATCGCATGACCTGAAGGGATGCGCCGGCCGGCACCAATCACCGGCCGGCGCTCCTAACATGAAATTGTTTATAAAACTGACACACATGGAAAGCATCATTCAGGGTAAAGCCTACGTGCTGGGCAAGAATATCGATACCGACCAGATCATCCCCGCCGAGCACCTGGTCTACAGCCTCTCCAACCCGGAAGAGGTGAAGATGTACGGCAAGTACGCACTCTCCGGCGTGCCGCTCGAGCAGGGCGGACTTCCCGAAGGCGGAATCCCCTTCGTTTCCGAAGGCGCCCACACCTCCCCCTACTCGATCATCATCGCAGGCCCGAACTTCGGCTGCGGATCATCGAGGGAGCACGCCCCCTTCTCGCTGAAGGTCGCCGGCGCAAGGGCGATCATCGCCGAATCGTACGCGAGGATCTTCTACCGCAACTGTGTGGACGGCGGCTTTGTCATTCCTTACGAAACGTCGCAGCAGCTCAACAAGCTGATCCTCACCGGGGACGAACTGTCGATCGACATGAAGAACAACACCATCACCAACCTGACGCAGAACGTCACCTACCAGCTCAGGCCCCTGGGCAGCGTCGTGGACATCGTGCAGGCTGGCGGCATCTTCGAGTACGCGAGGAAGAACGATCTTATGGCCAAAAGCCAGGCATAACGAAGTAACAAGACATGGCAATCGAACTGTATGACACGACCCTGCGTGACGGCACGCAGGGCGAACATATCAACCTCTCGGTCCAGGACAAACTGCTGATCGCCGAACGGCTGGACGAATTCGGTGTGGATTTCATCGAGGGCGGATGGCCGAGCAGCAATCCGAAGGACGAGGAGTTCTTCCTGAAATCGAAGAGCATCGGCTTCAGGAACGCGCGCCTCAGCGCATTCGGCTCGACTGCCAGGTCGCTTGACAACATCGACAGCGACCCCAACCTCTGCGGCCTTGTCAAATGCGGGGCTCCGGTGCTGACCATCTTTGGCAAGACCTGGCAGGCCCACTCCACCAAAAGCCTGGGCATCTCGGCCGAAGAGAACGCCGAACTGATCCGTCGCTCGGTGAAGTTCCTGCTGGATTCCGGCCGAGAAGTCTTCTTCGATGCCGAGCACTTCTTCGACGGCTGGAAGGACAACGCGGAGTTCGCGGAGACCATGCTGAAGGCGGCCGTCGAAGGCGGCGCATCGAGGCTGGTGCTCTGCGACACCAACGGCGGCTCGCTGCCCCACGAGGTATCGAAGATCGTGGCGAGGGTCTGCAGCCTGTTCGACGTCCCGGTAGGCATCCACGCCCATAACGACGGCGACCTCGCCGTGGCCAATTCCATCGAGGCGGTCAGGGCCGGAGCCACGCACGTGCAGGGCACGATCAACGGCATCGGCGAACGCTGCGGCAACGCCAACCTCATCAGCATCATCCCGAACCTGATGCTCAAGCAGGGCAGGGATTTCGCCCATGTCGAAGACCTCAGGCAGCTGACCTCGATGTCGAAGTTCGTCTTCGAGATCCTGAACCTCCCCTCCGACACCAAGGCGCCGTTCGTCGGCAAATCGGCATTCGCGCACAAGGGAGGCATCCACGTCAGCGCGGTCATGAAGGAGAGCTCGCTCTACGAGCACATCGACCCGTCGCTCGTCGGCAACCGCCAGCGCGTACTGGTCTCGGAGCTTGCCGGCCAGAGCAACATCCGCTACAAGGCCAAGGAGCTCGGTATCGACCTCCCTGAAAAGGGCGAGCTCTTCAAGAAGCTGGTCAACCACGTCAAGAACCTCGAGCACCACGGCTACCAGTTCGACGGGGCCGAGGCATCCTTCGAGCTGATCCTGCGCGGTGAACTCGGCCAGTTCACCCCGTACTTCGAGGTCGTCGAATCGAAGGTGGTCATCCAGCACGGCAAGGATATACGTCCGGTCGACCAGGCAGTCATGAAGGTCATGGTCGGCAACGAAACCGACCTGACCGTCTCGGACGGCGACGGGCCGGTCAACGCCCTCGACAAGGCGCTCCGCAAGGCGCTCGTCCATTTCTACCCGGAGATACGCACCATCCGGCTGATCGACTACAAGGTGAGGGTGCTCGAAGAGAAGCGCGGCACCAGCGCAAAGGTCAGGGTGCTCATCGAAAGCAGCGACGGCATCAGGAGCTGGGGCACGGTCGGCGTCTCGACCAACATCATCGAAGCCAGCCTCCAGGCCCTGAGCGACAGCATCAACTACCACCTGTTCAATACGAAGAGCATAACACGTGACGCGTAACTCGTGACACGAGACGAACAGCTCGCGGTCAATCCGCAGGGGCACGGCGTGCCGTGCCCGATACGGGTCGGCACGATGCTGCATCTTCCTGCACCAGCCATATCTACCCGCCGCTTGATAATTGACAGGAAGTGTTAACTTGCTTTTTGTCTCCCGTCACGCGTTTCGTGTCACGAGCCACGTGTCACGCGTCACGGCTTCCCCGCAACCCTGCCCCCCACAGGACCATGCGCATACACGACATCGACCCCGAAAACAGGCCGCGGGAGCGATTCCTGCACTCCGGCCCGGCCGCCCTCAGCCCGGCTGAACTTCTGGCGATCATCCTGAGGTCCGGCACCCCCGGCCACAACATCGTCGACACCTGCAACCAGATCCTTGCCGGGCACACGCTCGAGCGCCTTGGGGGGCTGTCGCTGAAAGAGCTGCAGAAAATCCCCGGCATAGGCGAAGCCAAGGCCATGCAGATCATCGCCATCTTCGAACTCCACAAGCGGCTGCACTACAGCCGGAACGCCAACCTGAAGGTCCAGTCGGCACGGGATGTGTTCGAGTACATGAAGGGAAGGATCCCGGATGGGACAAAGGAACACCTGTGCATCCTTTTCCTGGATGCAAAAAACAGGATCATCCGGCACGAGATCGTCTCGATCGGCACCCTGACGGCCTCCCTCATCCATCCGAGGGAGATCTTCAAGGCTGCGATCCGGGAAAGCGCGAACGCCGTCATCCTGGTGCACAACCACCCTTCCGGGGACGTGCAGCCGAGCAACGCCGACAAACAGGTCACGTCAATCCTCAGGCAGGCAGGAAACCTGCTGCAGATAGAGCTTCTGGACCATGTGATCTTGGGTACCGACGACTGGTTCAGCTTCCGAGACCACTCGATGCTCTCTTGATACCGTACATCAGCTCATTCCGTGTTAATCTATCGCGCTTGGCGGGATCCGGACGTGCACCGGACTGAAAAACGATTTTCTTGATGAAAAGGCAGTAGGGGGCTGCCGGAATACGATTAGCTGCGTGAAATAGAGTCCGAAGTGAACTCAGGCACGGTAATCGGATTCAGCAGGAACTGCCGGTACGGCCTCGACGGCAACGGCAAACTCTCGAACGTTCTTGGCCTGCAACCCTTTCTGGGTCTTGTCAAGATCATATTCGACTTCTGCATCCTGGTTCAGCACCTTGAAGGTCTGCTCCGAAACGATAGCGGAAAAATGGACAAAGATATCCTCTCCCCCTTCCGGGTTCAGGATGAAACCGTATCCTTTTTTGCCATCGAACCACTTTACTTTACTTTTAGGCATGGTGACATCCACTGCTTGATTGGTTAATAAAATTCAATTCATAACAACCGGCACTACAGGAATAATATATATCTTTTCACATGTCCGAGCAATAGCACCGGCTTAATTCGCAGCAACTACACTCGATCTCGACCAATTTTCCCAAACAGCAGTCATGACGCATATAATCCTCATTACCGGAGCCGGCAAGGGTATCGGAAGGGCCATCGCCATCGCCTTCGCACGAGCGGGAAGGAACAACCCTGACTTCGATCCGCTGCTCGTACTCTGCTCGAGAAACCAGTCGGACCTCGACTCGCTTTCCCTCGAATGCCGGGCCGAAGGGGCCATCACGGAGACCTTCGCCTGTGACCTCGGCAACATCGATGATGTACGGAGACTCGCAGCATATGTCATCGGAAAGCACGGAACCATCGACTGCCTGGTCAACAACGCCGGCGTCGGGCGTTTCGGCCCATTGAGCGAGATGACCGAGGATGACTTCGACTATACCATGGCGACCAACCTCAAGGGGACCTTCTTCCTGACCCAGGCGCTTTTCCCCATCATGGAGAAAAAGCGTTCGGGCCACATCTTCTTCATCACTTCGGTGGCGGCTGAAAAGGCCTTCAGGCACTCGTCGGTCTACTGCATGTCCAAGTTCGGCCAGCGGGGGCTCGTGGAGACGATGCGGCTCTACGCCCGCCCCTGCAACGTCAGGATCACCGACGTCATGCCCGGTGCGGTATGCACCCCGATGTGGGGCGAGGTCGACGACGATTTCAAGGCCCTCATGATGATGCCCGAAGAGATCGCCGAACCGATCGTGCAGGCCTACCTGCAACCCGGCCGGACGACAGTCGAGGAGATCGTGCTGCGCCCGACAGGCGGGGATTTGCAGGATTCGTAACTCATGGGACGTAACGCGTGTTACGTGACACGTGACACGTTATGAGTAATGAGTGACAAGATGAAGATGGCCTCCTCCAAATCAAAATCGCCGTCGAAATCGATTCTTTCGATGCGGTTCGATCACGATTTCGATACCGATAGCGATTGATTATTCGAGGCCGATATTGTTATTCGTGATGCGTCACGTGTTACGCATCACGACAACTTCTCGCTTTTTTCTCGTATCTTGTGATTCAACAACAAATTCGTCAAACAGCACACGACTAACCATGAGCCTCAAGGAGAGAATCGACCAGGAACTCAAGGAATCCCTCAAGAGCGGCGACAAGATCCGCCTCAACGCCATCAGGTCCATCCGTGCGGCCCTCCTCGAAAAGGAGGTCTCGATCAGGGTCGGGGGTGTGGCCGTGCTCAATGCCGACCAGGAGCTCGAAGTGCTCGTAAGCATCGCCAAGAAGCGCCGCGACGCCATCGAGCAGTTCACCGCCGGCAACCGCCCCGATCTCGCCGAAACCGAAGCCTCGGAGCTCAAGGTGATCGAGGAGTACCTCCCCGCCCCGGTCTCCGACGAAGAGGTCGAAGCCGTCATCCGCGACATCGTCGCCAAATCCGGAGCAACCTCCATGAAGGAGATGGGCAAGGTGATGGGGGAAGCCATGAAGGCGCTGAAAGGCAAGGCCGACGGCACCAAGGTCCAGAACATCGTCAAGAGCCTGCTTTCCGCATAACCCTATCAAGAGACTCGAACCATGCTCGATATCAACCTCATACGGCAGAGCCCCGATGACGTGATCGCCATGCTGCACAAGCGGCAGATGGGCGGCGACGCCGGCAAAGTCCATGAACTGCTCGACATCGACCGGTCACGGAAGGAGATGGTCCAGCGCACCGACGACCTGAAGGCCCTGCGCAACAGGGTATCGAAGGAGATCGCGGACATCAAGCGCACCGGGCAGGGCTCGGCCGAAGAGCTGATCAGCCAGATGAAGACGGTCTCCGACCAGATCTCGGTGCTGGACGCCGAACTGGCCGTGCTCGACACCGGCATGGAGGAGCTGCTGCTCACCCTGCCGAACAGGCTGCACGAATCGGTGCCCGAAGGACGCTCCGCCGAAGACAACGTCCTCTACAAGGGACCCGTCGAATTCAGCCACGACCTCGGCTTCACTCTCAAAAACCACCTCGAACTCGGCAGGAGCCTCGGCATCCTCGACTTCGAGCGCGGTGCCAAGGTCAGCGGTGCCGGCTTCCCTGTCTACGTCGGCAAGGGTGCCCGCCTCGAGCGCGCGCTCATCAATTTCATGCTCGATACGCATACGTCGAACCACGGCTACACTGAGGTCTTCCCGCCCTTCCTGGTCAACCAGGACTCCCTGCGCGGCACCGGCCAGTGGCCGAAGTTCGCCGACCAGGTCTACCACATGCCGGAGGACGGCCTGTACGCCATCCCGACGGCCGAAGTACCCGTGACCAACCTGCACCGGGCAGAGATGCTCGACGCCGAAAAGCTCCCGATCGCCTACGTCGCCTACTCCGCCTGTTTCCGTCGCGAGGCTGGCAGCTACGGCAAGGACACGAGGGGCTTCCTCCGTGTGCACCAGTTCAACAAGGTGGAAATGGTCCGCTTCACAAGGCCGGAAGAGTCCTACGATGCGCTCGAACAGATCCTTTCGCACGCCGAGGCGATCCTCTGTGCGCTGAAGATCCCCTACCGAGTCATCACCCTCTGCGGCGGCGACATCAGCGCCAACGCGGCCAAGTGCTACGACATCGAGGTGTGGTCCCCCGCCGAGGACAGGTACCTCGAAGCCTCGAGCGTCTCGAACTTCGAGGACTACCAGGCACGCCGCTCCAACATCCGCTTCAAGCCCGACGGCAAATCAAAGCCAGAGTTCGTGCACACCCTGAACGGTTCGGGGCTTGCCACATCGCGCCTGATGGTCTCCCTCCTGGAGCACTACCAGACCGCCGACGGCAGGATAACGGTTCCCGAAGTGCTCCGCCCCTACACCGGCTTCGACGTGATCGGCTAAACTCTGGGGTCAGGTCTTGTATTTTAGCATTTCCGCGGGAAATGCTAAAATACAAGACCTGACCCCATTTCATCGCCGGGCGGTGCCTGCACTGAACTCGCACACCATCCTGCTGACCGTCTCCACGTCGATGAGAAAGGCGTCGTGGCCGTAGGGTTCGTCGAGGAAGAGGATCCGAGAACCGGGAATCAGGCGCGCCAGCTCCTCCTGTTCCTCCTTGGGATAGAGGATGTCCGAGTCGATGGAGAGGATCTCCACCGGCATCGTCAGCGACCCGAGCACCGCTTCGTAGGCCCCCCTGCCTCGCCCTACATCGTGCATGTCCATCGCCCTGGTGAGGGTGATGTAGGTGTTGGCGTCGAAGCGCCCCACCAGCTTCCTGCCCTGGTAGCGCTGGTAGCTCTCCGCCGTGAACAGCCCGTCCTCCTGCATCTTCCTGCCGAAACGGATCTGGAAGTTCTCGAAGCAGCGATAGGTGCACATGGCCATCATCCTTGCGGCGGCAAGGCCCTTGGCTGGCTGCAGCGCAGGGTCGTACCAGCCGTCGTTCCAGTCGCCGTCGGCCGCGATCGCCATCCGCTGGGCCTCGCTCTGGGCGATGCACCAGGCTGAGTGGCGGCCCGAGATGCCCATCGGCATCAGCGCACCGGCCATCTCCGGGTACATGCACCCCCACTCCAGCACCTGCATGCCGCCGAGCGAGGCGCCGACCACGAGATTGAGGCGCTCGATGCCGAACGACTTCACGAGCCGGTGCTGCACCGCGACCATGTCGCGGATGGTGATGCGCGGAAAATCGGGGCCGTAGTGCCGTCCCGATACGGGATTCTGCGACAGCGGCCCGGTCGTGCCGTAGCAGCTGCCCAGCACGTTGCTGCAGATGATGAAGTCCTTCGTCTCGTCGAACGCCCGGCCCTCGCCGAACAGTCCGCCCCACCAGGCGTCCGCGTCGGCATTGCCGGTCAAGGCATGGCAGATGAGGATGACGTTGTCTTTCTTCCCGTTCAGCTTGCCCCAGGTCCGGTAAGCCACCCTGACGGAAGGCAGCTGGCCGCCGAGCTCAAGCGCAAGCGGTTCGTTCGATTCGAAATACCGGGTCTCTTCGGATATGATAGCGATATGGTCCATTGATGCCTGATCAGGATAAATTCTCGAGTGCCTGGCCGAAATCGGCCTTGATGTCGTCGATATGCTCGATGCCGACCGAAACCCGCACCATGTCCTCCGTCACGCCTGCGGAAACCTGCTCCGCCGCGCTCAGCTGCTGGTGGGTGGTCGAAGCCGGGTGGATCACGAGGGTCTTGGCGTCGCCAACGTTGGCCAGGTGGCTCGAGAGCCGGACGCCGTCGATGAACTTCACTGCCCGGTCGTAGCCCCCCTGCACCCCGAAGGTGAGCACCCCGCCGAAGCCGTTCCTCAGGTACCGCTTCGCGAGCGCATGGGTCGGATGGCTCTCGAGGCCGGGATAGTTCACCCAGGCTATATCATCCCGCGACTCCAGCCAGCGAGCCAGCTCGAGCGTGTTGTCCACATGTCGCTGCACCCGCAGCGAGAGGGTTTCGAGCCCCTGCAAGAGCAGGAACGAGTTGAACGGGCTGATGGCCGGGCCGAAATCCCTGAGCCCCTCGACCCGCGCCCTGACGATGAAGGCCAGCTCGCCGAAGGTTTCGTGGAACTTCATGCCGTGGTACCCCTCGGACGGCTCGGTGAAAAGCGGGAACTTCCCGTTCGACCAGTCGAAGGTGCCGGCGTCGACGATGATGCCTCCCATCGAGGTGCCGTGTCCGCCGACCCACTTCGTGGCAGACTCGACTACGATCGAGGCCCCGTGGTCGATCGGGCGGCAGAGGTAGCCCGCGCAGCCGAAGGTGTTGTCCACGACCAGCGGGATGCCATTCTCACGGGCAATCGACGCAACGGCATCAAAATCGGGCACATGGAACGCCGGATTGCCGATCGATTCGAGGTAGAGGAGCTTCGTGTTGCCGTCGATCGCCTTGCGGAACGACTCCGGGTCGTTGCCGTCGACGAACTTCACCCCGATGCCGAGCCTGCCCAGGGCCACCTTGAACTGGTTCCAGGTGCCGCCGTACAGGTAGCTCGACGAGACGATGTTGTCCCCCGCCTGGCAGATGGTGGCGATGGCGATGAACTGCGCCGAGTGTCCGCTCGCCACCGCAAGCCCCGCCTTGCCCCCCTCGAGCGCCGCCATGCGCTTCTCGAGCACGTCCGTGGTCGGATTCATCAGGCGGGTATAGATGTTGCCGGCCTCCTTAAGGGCGAACAGGTTCGCGCCGTGCTCGGCGCTGTCGAACACATAGGAAGTGGTCTGGTAGATGGGCACGGCCCTCGATCCGGTCGCGGGATCGGGCTCCTGGCCGGCGTGGACCTGAAGGGTCTCGAACCGGAAGGCGCTGGCGTTATCGGTCATGGTACGGGTACGGTAATGGAAACTGTCGTCCGTACAGGTGGATGGGTGCCGGCTTATGCCGACGGGAAGCGTCAAGAGAGGTATGAAAGCAGCAGGTGTGCATACATCATCTTTCCCGGAAATCCCTCCGGGATGGATTTGGCACCGCTCATTCGTGAATGAAGGTTGCCAAGGCTTCGCAGGGCCAGTCCCTCCGCCTTTCTGGATGATAGCTCGAAATCTGAAAAAGAACGTTCAAGTGTCAAGAATTTAAGGAAGCGCGTGCTATTTTACAACACATATCATTTTTTTCATTGCTCTTACAGACTTTACCACCATATCCATGAACGCACGCGAAACGGCCCTCCGGACACTCCAGGAGCTCGAGACCGGCAACAGGAAATCGGAAGAGGTGCTCAACCACCTCCTCGAAGGATCGGAGGCCAGGCGAAGCGACCGTGCGCTGGCTCGCGAGCTGGTGAGCGGCACCCTCAAGTACCGTCTCCAGTGCGACTTCGTGATCTCGAAATTCTACCGGCACGACTACGCCAAGGCCGCCCCGGTGCTGAAGAACATCCTCAGGCTCGGCGTCTACCAGCTCCTGCACCTCGACCGGGTGCCCCGCCCGGCCGCGGTCGACGAGTGCGTCAAGCTTGCCCGCAAATTCAAGGGCGACCACCTCTCCAGGCTTGTCAACGGCGTGCTCCGCAAGGTCTCCCCGAAAACCGCCGACTTCGAGGCGTGGACCGCAGGAATGGGCGACGCCGACCGCCTTTCGGTGCTCCACTCCTACCCCGTCTGGCTCGTCGAACGCTGGATGTCGCGCTACGGCCTCGAACGCACCGTAGCCATGCTCCGTCACGGCAACCTCCCCCCGGCCACCGGCTACCGGGTGAACCGCCTCAAGGCCACGCCCGAAGAGCTTGCCGCGAAGGAGGACCTCGCCGGCATCCGCCGCCTCGGCGACGGGCTCGGCCACTTCCTCTTCTCGCAGGAATTCGCCCTCATGGAGCCGCTGCTCGCAGCGGGCCTCGTCAGCGTCCAGAACCCATCGCAGGCCTTCGCCTGCCTGCTGGCAGCACCTGTGCCCGGCAGCACCGTCTACGACATGTGCGCCGCCCCGGGGGGCAAGTCCACCTTCATGGCCGAGCTGATGGGCGACAAGGGGAGGATCATCGCCCTCGACCGCTCGGCACGCAGGCTCGACCGGATCGCCTCGAACGCCCGCGCGCTCGGCATCACCATCATCGAGCCGAAGGAGGGGGACTCGCTCACATTCGACCCCGGCTGCACACCTGACATCATCCTGCTCGACGCCCCCTGCACCGGCACCGGCGCGCTCGGGCGCCGCGCAGAACTGCGCTGGCGCACCGGCCCCGAAAAGCTCGACGAGCTCGCCGGGCTGCAGAAGGCCCTGCTCGACCGTGCTGCCGAACTGCTCGCGCCGGGCTGCACGCTCGTCTACGCCACCTGCTCCGTCGAACCAGAGGAGAACGAGCAGCAGGCAAAAGCCTTCCTCGAACGGCATCCCGAATTCGAGGCCGACGTCATCCCGGAAGCATTCCCGAAAGCATACCTTCCCGCCGAAACCGCCGAAGGATGGCTGCTCACCCTCCCCGGCGAACGGGAAGGGTTCGACGGCGGCTTCGCCGCGAGGTTCAGGAAAAAGGAAGCCTGAAGATGCCAGGGCTGCAGGAGCCATACCGGACCAGCCTCGAGGCGTTCCTCAACTACCTGACCCTCGAACGGAACTTCTCGGGCAACACCCGCGCCTCCTACCTGAACGACCTCGGGCGCTACCTCTCATGGCTCCAGTCGGCAGGGGTAGCGCCCTCCGAAGCTGTCCCGGGCGACATCAGGAAATTCATCCTCGAACTGCACGAGATCGGCCTCGAAGCCAGCTCCGTCGCCAGGAACATCTCCGCCATCCGCTCCTTCCACAAGTTCCTCGTCACCGAACGCCTCTCGGAGAGCAACCCCTCCGAAAACATCCACCAGCCCAGGCAGGGCCGTTACCTCCCCTGCGTACTCACCGTGGACGAGATGATGCGCCTCCTCGACGCCCCCCTCCGGCAGCACCCGCCGGGCAAGTACCTCATCCGCGACAAGGCAATGCTCGAATTCCTCTACGCCACCGGCGTCCGGGTCAGCGAACTGACCGGCCTGACGCAGCAGAGCCTCTACCTTGACGGCGGTTTCGTAAGGGTATTCGGAAAGGGATCGAAGGAGCGGCTGGTGCCGATCGGAGAGTCTGCGGCAACATGGGTCAAGCGCTACCAGGAGGAGCTTCGCCCCAGCCTCGCCGGCCCCAGGGCGCAGGACACCCTCTTCCTCAGCGGGCGGGGATCAGGCATGTCACGCATGGCCGCATGGAACATCGTGCGACAATACACCGTGATCGCAGGTATCGAAAAGGCCGTCAGCCCCCACACCTTCCGCCACACCTTCGCCACCCACCTCCTCGAAGGCGGCGCCGACCTGCGAGCCGTCCAGGAGATGCTCGGCCACAGCTCCATCATCGCCACCCAGATCTACACCCACATCGACCGCTCCTTCATCAAGGAGGTCCACAGGACCTTCCATCCGAGGGGATAATCAGCATGTTCAGATTCTCTTCGAAAAGTGCACAACGTGCATGAAGTGTTCCCCCGGCTGAAGCCGGGGGCTACACAGGAGAATGTAAAAGTTGAATGTCCGCAGGGTTAAAACCCTGCTGAGTATGGGACGGCGATTTCGAGAGTTTTTGGATTCCTGCCACGAATGTCCGCAGGGTTAAAACCCTGCTGAGTATGGGACGGCGATTTTGAGAGTTTTTGGATTCCTGCCACGAATGTCCGCAGGGTTAAAACCCTGCTGAGTATGGGACGGCGATTTCGAGAGTTTTTGGATTCCTGCCACGAATGTCCGCAGGGTTAAAACCCTGCTGAGTATGGGAAGGTGATTTCGGAGGATCTTCGGGTTCCTGCGGCAAATATCCGCGGTCTGACAGGACGGGATCCGACATTCAGAATATCCCGACTTGTCGGGATGACGTACACTCAAATATTGAATTCTCTTCTGTAGCCCCGAGCTTGAGCCTCCCACATTCAGGAGTGGCTTCAGGCCGACGGACATTCAAATCTTACATGTTCTTGTATAGCCCCGGGCTTGAGCCCGGGGCACAGTTATCCAATTATTTTATAGGGTTTTAACCCAAAAATCCCTCACGGCTGCCGCCGGGATTCATCCCGGCTTGGCAAACCCGCACTTCTCGAGCCACTCATCGTACTCTTCGGCGAAGCTCCTGACCCTGTGGTGCTCGATTTGGTTAGCGATATACGTCCTCACTTTGTCGACCTGCGATTCGCTTACCGATGCAGCGAAGTAGTCGGCCTGCCAGGCGAACCTGAAGGGAAACGCCCCCGACCTATTGAGCCAATACGCCGATTCACCTTTCAGCATCCTGACGACTTCAGAGATGCGCTGGTCGGCGCCTAACGAAACCAGCAGGTGCAGATGGTCGGTGCTGCCATTGAGGCAATCGATGAAGATCCCGTTCTTCTTTGCGTAGTCAGCCATGTGGCGTAGCAGTTCCGCCCGGATGTCGGGTTTGAGGATACGCGCACGGTTCTTGGTCGCCCATATGCAGTGAGCCCAGAGTCTGACAATCGGCATGGGGGTGGGGGGATTGCCGGGTTCGGGAATGTCGGGAAAATCACTGATAAAATGTACGGCTTGATAAGGTTTCGTGAAAATTTGTTGGACCCAGAAGGAAGATATTGGGCTGAAGCCCGGGATTTTTTTTGGGGGGGGAGTTCCTCTCCCCCCCCCCGGCTGAAGCCGGGGGCTACACAGGAGAATGTAAAAGTTGAATTTCCGCAGGGTTAAAACCCTGCTGAATATGGGACGGCGATTTCGAGAGTTTTTTGGATCCCTGCCACGAATTTCCGCAGGGTTAAAACCCTGCTGAGTATGGGACGGCGATTTTGAGAGTTTGTTGATTCCTGCCACGAATGTCCGCAGGGCTGAAGCCATCCTGAGTATGGGACTGTGCTTTCGGAAGATCTTCGGATTCCTGCCACGAATGTCCGGGATCCCGACGGGTCGGGATTCCCTGAATTTGGAACTGATTCTCCGAAGGTCCTGTCGGAGATGTGCATCACCCTTTCATGATGCCGACGGGTACCAGCTGGGCGACTTTGCGGGCGATGCCGGCGGCGGCGACGGTGCCAACGACGTCGGCGATGTCCTTGTAGGCTTCGGGGGCCTCTTCGGCGAGGCCGGACATGGAGCCGGCCTGCACGGAGATGCCCTGCTCCTCCAGCACCTTCCTGAGGTGGCTGCCCTGGATCGTGTGCCTGGCCTTGGTGCGCGACATGCGGCGGCCTGCGCCGTGGCAGGAGGAGCCGAAGCTCTCGCGCATGGAGCCGGCCATCCCCTCCAGCACGAACGAGCTGGTGCCCATGCTGCCGGGAATGATGACCGGCTGGCCGGGGAATGCGCGCGTGGCGCCCTTGCGGAGCACCAGCAGCTGCACTTTGCGCCCTTCCACCTCGTGCTCCTCGATCTTGGCAACGTTGTGCGCGACGTCGTAGAGTACCTCCGGAGGTTCGGATGTAAAAAGCGACTCCCACGCCCTTCGGACCTCCCAGGTGATGAGCTGGCGGTTGGCCCAGGCGAAGTTCGCGCCGGCCGACATGGCGCGGAAGTACTCCTGCCCCTCCCTGCTGCGGAACGGCACGCAGGCAAGCTCGCGATCGGGTACCGTGATGCCGTAACCGGGCATGGCGAGGTTCATTGCCCGGATGTAGTCCGTGGCGATCTGGTGGCCGAGGCCGCGGGAGCCGGTATGGATCTGGATGACCACCTGGCCGCGGAAGAGCCCCATGCGTTCGGCGGCGGCAGGATCGAAGATCGTGGAGACCCTGTCGATCTCGACGAAGTGGTTGCCTGCCCCCATGGTGCCAAGCTGGTCGAGGCCCCGCTGCCTGGCATGCGGTGAGACCGCTGCGGGGTCGGCCGCATCGAGCACGCCGCCCGATTCGAGGTACCCGAGGTCCTCCTCCGTCCCGTAGCCGAACCCGACCATCGCCCCTGCCCCGCCGCGCAGGATCGTGTCGAGCTGTTCGGTGGAGAAGGTGATCCGGTTGCCGTGGCCGACTCCGGAAGGCACCTGCCGGTAGATGCCGCGGGCCAGATCCGGGATCCTGTCGCGGACGTCGGCGAAATGCTCACCGGTCCTGAGCAGCCTCACGCCGCAGTTGATATCGTAGCCGATGCCCCCGGGAGAGATGATGCCCTCGTCGAGGTCGAAGGCCGCGACGCCGCCGATGGGAAAGCCGTAGCCTTCGTGGATGTCGGGCATGGCGAGGGCATGGAGCCGGATGCCGGGCAGGGTGGCCACGTTGACCAGCTGCTCGAGCGATCGGTCAGCGAGGATCTGGGCGAGCATGGCCTCGGAGGCGTAGAATCGGGCGGGCACCCGCATGTCCTCACGGTAGACGCGGGGTATCTCCCACAGCCAGTCCGAAACCCTCCTGATCGATCCCCGTTCCATGTTGCGTCTCCGTTTGTGCCGTTCGAGGGAGAATCTGCTCCGGCCTTGACTGAACCAACAGGCGCTGGTAAGCGTTCCTGCTGATGCACCCCCGAAACCTGAACCCGCTGCGGAGATGAAGATCCGGAAAAGCCGCGGAACCGGTACGGTGCTGGCCGTCATCCTCTCCCTCCTGCTCTCCATGGGCGCTGCCGCCGCAAGATCCGGAGGAACCATGACCCTGACGCTCACCTCGCCGGCTTTCGAAGATATGGGCCCGATACCGGCCCGTTACACCTGCGAAGCCGAAAACGTCTCTCCCCCGCTCACCTGGTCGAACCTGCCGGCCGGCACGAAAAGCCTGGTGCTGATCGTCGACGACCCCGACGCACCCGATCCGGCCGCGCCGAAGTTGACCTGGGTACACTGGCTGGTCTACAACATCCCGCCCTCCATGGCGGGACTGAAGGAGGGCGCGGGAAACCTGCCGCTGCCACCGGGTGTGCTCGAGGGGATCGGGAACTCGAAGCGCAGGCACTACAGCGGCCCGTGCCCGCCGGTCGGCACGCACCGCTATTTCCACAAGCTCTACGCGCTCGACGTGCTCCTTGACGACCTCCACTCGCCCGACAAGCGGCAGCTCGAGGCGGCAATGAAGGGACATGTGCTCGGGGAGGCGGTGCTGATCGGCACCTACAGGATGAAGGGGCGCTGAGGGAGCTCAGTGCCTCCGGTGCCCCTCAAGCTCGATACGGAGCGCCGACAGGGTGAGGTTGACATCGAGCACGAAAAAGACGAGCGCGGCGATCAGGCTCAGCATGCTCATGATGAACACCGTTGACACGACGATCGGCGCGTCGATCCTGAAAAGGCCGGTCAGGAAGAGCGTGATGACCAGCGTGGCCGCCCCGAGGCAGGTCGCCGAGGCGAACAGGATCGCGGTCCTGACGTAGCTCGCACGTTTCCAGAGCACCACGATCTCGCGGTCGACTTTGGATCGAGACGCCGTCGGCAGCTCCTCGTACTCGTCGAGGAGCTGCCTGGAACGGTCGATGGTCCTGCCGAGACGGTTGGTCATGGTCAGCAGCAGCAGTCCGAGGCCCGAGATCAGGATCATCGGGCCGACGGACGTCTGGAGGATGGGAATGAGTTCAGCTATGGTCTTTACGTTCATGCTCTTTCAGTCTGGTTCATGATTCTGCACTGCGCAGGATGCCGCTTCCAAGGTCGAGGATCTGCCCCGGCATGGGCACCTCGGGCTCAAGCGACATCGAAGCCTTTATGGTCTCCCGGAAGATCTCCTTGACCCGGTCCTCGCCATGCACGATGAACACGGCCGGCCGGCATTCGCAGCTGCCCAGCCACCGGAGCAGGTCGTCCCGGTCGCCATGGGCGGACAGGCCTCCGACGGTGTGGATTTTTGCCGCGACGCGGAAGGAGGTGCCGTTGATATGCACCTCATGCTGCCCGTCGACAAGCCTTCGCCCCAGGGTCCCCAGCGCCTGGAAGCCGATGATGAGCACATGGCACTCCGGGCGCCAGATGTTGTTCTTCAGGTGGTGGATGATCCGTCCACCGTTGCACATGCCGCTTCCGGCGACGATGATCGCCCCCTGCCGGACAGAGTTGATCGCGATGGACTGATCGACCATCCCGGTAAGGTGGAGGTTGCCCAGCGGCGGCATCCGGCGCAGCTCCTTCCGGAACAGCTTCGCCTCGTCGTCCCAGAGTTCGGGATGACCCCAATAGATCTTGCCCGCTTCGATGGCCATGGGGCTGTCGAGGTAGACCTGCCAGCGGGGAAGGTCCCACTCGTGGTAGTGCTGTCCGAGAAGGTAGAGCAGCTCCTGGCTCCTGCCGACGGCGAATGACGGGATGAGCACGTTTCCGTGGTCACGGTGCGCAGCGTCGATGATCTCGCCGATCTCGCTGACGGTCTCCTCGAGCGAGCGGTGCAGGCGGTCTCCGTAGGTGCTTTCGACGATGACATAATCGGCGTGGCCGATCGCTGAAGGATCGTTCATGATGGGGGTGCCGTACTGGCCGATATCTCCGCTGAAGACAAGCGTGCGGCGCACCTCACCCTCGGTCACCTCCAGCTCGACGAAGGCGGAGCCGAGGATGTGGCCGGCATCGTGCAGGCGGATGGAGATGCCGGGCAGGATCTCCTTCATCTTCCCGTAACGAAGCCCATGCATCTGGTCGACGGCAAGCAGGGCCTCCTCGACCGTGTAGAGCGGCTCCGCATCGCCATAGCCATGCCGGCGGCGGCGCAGGGCGTCGTGCTCGGACAGCGATGCCGAATCCTTGAGGAGCACCCGGCAGAGCTCGGCGGTAGCCTCGTGGGTATAGATCGGCCCATTGAATCCGCGTTTCACCAGAAGCGGAATGCGGCCGGAGTGGTCGATGTGCCCGTGGCTCAGGACGACCGCATCGATCGAGTCGGGGTCGAAGGGAAAGGGCTCACGGTTCACCGCATCGTCTTCAGGCCCGCCCTGCACCAGCCCGCAATCAAGGAGAATCGTATGACCGCCAGCCCTGAGGATATGGCAGGAACCGGTCACCCGATGCGTCGCCCCGTAGAATTCAAGTTCCATGAAGCCTCCTGTTCAATGACGTTTCACATAAATCCATCCTGAACAGTATACACAAAAAACAGTTATGGGGGGAGTGAGGGATTTGAAGAAAAGGACTCAAACGACAACAAGGACATCAGGGACTCCAGCAGAAGAGTCTTCATCTTCGTCCCTGCTGTCCCTGCTGTCCTTTCGATCTTTTCAGACCTTTCAGTCCTTCATCCGCTTCTTCTTCGGGACGTTGAAGCCGGTGAAGAACGGGGCGTCCTTCTTGCCCTTCCCGCCGCCGGACTTGCCGAAGCTCTTCTTGCCCCGGTCGCCGCCGCCGTAGCCGCCACGGTCGCCGCCACGGTTACCGCCGCGGTCACCGTAGGCGCTCCGCTGGTCATCCATCTTCGAGACCCTGAGCTGCTGACCGCAGACCCTGACCTTCTTGAGCTCCTGGAACACATCGTTCGGCATACCTGCAGGCAGTTCTACCGTGCTGTAATGGTCGCCGATGATGATCTTGCCGACAGCCTCGGGATCGAGGCCGATCTCGTTGATGATCGCACCGGCGATGTTGCCCGGCTTGACATCGTGCACCTTGCCGACCTCGATGCGATAGGTCTCCATCTTCTCGTCGCCGTACAGGCTGGTCTTGCGCTGCTTGCGGGGCTCACGCTCTTCGCGGAACGAGTCACGCTCACGGGAAGAGTCCCGTTCGCGGAACGAGTCGCGCTCCCTGAACGAATCGCGGCGAGGCTCACGGTCGCGGTCACGATCGGCATTGCGGGAGGGCTCGCGCTCGGGCTTCGCCGAGAGCAGGAACGGCGTGTCGCCCTGCAGGAGGCGAGCAAGGGCAGCGGCGGCTTCGACCGGCGAAACCTCGTGCTCCTCGCAGTAGCGCTCGACCAGGTGCGTGTAGAACTCCAGGTCCTCGGCGGCGATGGTATCGGTGATTCGCTGCTGGAAGCGGGCGATGCGCTTGTCGTTGATCACCTCGGTCGACGGAAGCTCCATCAGGTCGATGCGCTTGCGGGTGGCCCGCTCGATCGAATAGAGCATGCCGCGCTCCCTCGGCGAGACGAAGAGGATCGCTTCGCCGCTGCGGCCGGCGCGGCCGGTCCTGCCGATGCGGTGCACGTAGGACTCCGTGTCGGTCGGGATGTCGTAGTTGATGACGTGGCTGATGCGCTCGACATCGAGTCCCCTGGCCGCCACGTCCGTAGCGATGACGATGTTCAGGGTGCCGTCCTTGAGCTGCTCGATGGTGCGCTCGCGCTGCTGCTGCGCCATGTCGCCGTTCAGGGCCGCCGCCGCGAATCCCCTTGCCTGGAGCTTTTCAGCCAGGTTGAGGGTCTCGGTCTTGGTGCGGACGAAGATGATCATGCCGTCAATCGGTTCGGCCTCGAGGATGCGCGTCAGGGCGTCGAGCTTGTGGTGCCCGCCAACCAGCCAGTAGCGCTGGCGGATGGTCTCGACCGTGGTGGTCTTCGACTTGATGGTAACCTCTTCCGGATCCTTCAGGTACTTGCGGGCGATTCGCAGGATCGGCGCCGGCATCGTGGCCGAGAAGAGCGCGACCTGGCGCTCCGAAGGGGTCTGGTCCAGGATCCACTCGACGTCGTCGATGAAGCCCATACGGAGCATCTCGTCGGCCTCGTCGAGCACCAGGCACTGCAGGTTCTCGAGGTTCAGCGAACCGCGGCGCATGTGGTCCATGACCCTGCCGGGGGTGCCGACCACCACATGCACGCCGCGCTTCAGGCTGCGAAGCTGCACGCCGTAGTCCTGGCCGCCGTAGATCGGCAGCACATGGAAGCCCGGAAGGTGGTCTGCATAGCTGTGGAAAGCCTCGGCAACCTGGATGGCCAGCTCCCTGGTCGGGGCCAGCACGAGGGCCTGCGTCTCGGTGCGCGACAGGTCGAGGTTCGACAGCACCGGCAGCGCGAACGCCGCGGTCTTGCCGGTGCCGGTCTGCGCCTGGCCCAGCACGTCGCGACCTTCGAGAATCAGCGGGATGGTCTGCGCCTGGATGGGGGTCGGGGTTTCGTATCCCACGTCGGCGAGGGCGCTGAGGATGGGTTCGGCAAGCTCGAGGCTGCGAAAAGTAAGCTGTTCGTCCATGATGGTATGTTCCTTCCTGGTCATTGATAAAAAATGCCTCATGCGAGGCGAAGTGGCAGCAATGCAGGAAAGAAGAAGCAGGCAGAAGGGTTGCCGTCAACCGGCACATCCGTCGTCAGGCAGGAGCTGGCCCGCCGTCGAACCGTCACAATCAGCGGAAAAAACCTTGGCCCGGGGGCCTCGCGTCTTCCGCGTTCTTTCTTGGCATATTCACCACACACGTAAAATCGACTCCATAGTACGATTTTCTCCGGCCAAAGACGAATTTATTTTTTAAAGGGATCCAGGAGCGGGAAGCGGCAGAGCTCGCGGTACTCGGCACCGGTTGGTTTCAGGATCGACTCGTAGAGGCAGATCGTGTCGAAGAGGGCCTCCCAGCAGACCGTCTCACGGAGCTTCATGACGGCACCTGAACAGGCATCCTGCCGGTGAAGCCGTGCGATCGTCAGGTGAAGCAGGAAGCCGCGCGATGATTCCCTGCCGTCGCCCAGCGCAGCGTTCAGCCTGGCGGCGAGCGTGCAGATCGATTCTGGAGCCGTGCCCGTCGCCCAGAGGAGCCTCGGACGATGGGGGTCGGGCCCGGCCGATACCGCATCGAAACGCACCGGTACCGCAGCCATCGTCGAAGCGAATCCCTCAAGGGCCCTGCACACCGGCGCCGGTTCAAGCAGCGCCCACGGCGCCACCATCGTGACGTGCAGGTTCACAGGTCTGGTCCAGCGTACCTTCAGCGCCCCATGCGAACGCCTGAAGCCGGCCACCTCATCCTGGAGCGACCTGCCTGCCGGCAACCCCACAAAGACCCGTGTGCGGCCCATATCAGATATCCATCAGGATGGTGGCCAGCCACGTGCCGTCGGGTTGCCGTTCGACCTTCGCGCCGTGGTACGTGACCGCCTTGATCTCGTCACGCGCGCCGGTGATGGAGCGTCCGATGAAACGCCCTTCGGCCCGGCGCTCCTCAAGGCACCGGAACTCGATCCTTTCGTACGCCTCACGGTGGATCTGCGACAGGGTGAGCGCCTCGTTGAGCAGGTCGACAAGCAGCACCGCCCGGCCGGGCGACTCGACCGAAAAGCGGCATTCGACCACAGCCGTCCCCCAGACCGGGCCGGTCCACCCCGTCATCGCCCGCATGGACTCTTCGAGCAGCTCCCCGAAGCTGCCCGCGGTGACCTCGAAGCAGAGGTCGGCGGTATGTTCGATCAGTCGGAAAGGCACTGGCGGTTTCTCCTGCTAACCTTTTTTCTTACCTTACCGTCTCGGGAGCGGCAAGAGTTCCGCGCCACTCCCTGCACGCAACCTTCACGCACGCTGACCCGACATGTCCGGAGCCCTCATCACCGCATACAGGACCATCTCTCCGCTCATACCAGGAGTATTGCGGCTGCTCTCACCCCGTATCGCGTCGCTCAGGAAATTCCGCGAGCTTCGCCGCGGCCTCTTCGACGATATCGGGCGGAAGCTGGGCGCAGTCCCGAAGCCGGCCTGCCGCCTGTGGGTGCACGCATCCTCTGTCGGCGAGTTCGAGCAGGCACGTCCGGTCATCGCCGAACTGAAGCGCCGGGTGCCGGGGCTCGACGTCGTGGTCTCGTTCCTCTCCGACTCGGGTTACGAGGCGCGCAAGGAGTTCGCCGACGCTTCGGCCGTCTTCTACCTGCCCGTCGACACCCCTGCCGATGCGAAGCGGCTGGCGGGGCTCGTCAGGCCGGACATCTTCATGCTGATGCGCTACGACTTCTGGCCCAACCACCTCGAGGCCATCAGGGACAGCGGTGCGAAGCTGGTGCTGGCCGCGGCGGCGCTCCCGCCCGGGTCGACCTACTTCCACCCGCTCCTGAAAGGATTCTACCGGGACCTTTTCGCCCTGTTCGACGCCATCTTCACCGTCGGCAGCCGTGACCGCGAAGCGTTCGAAACCACCTTCGGCTGCAGGAATGTGGTGCAGGCCGGCGATCCCCGCTTCGACCAGGTCGACGAACGCCGGCGCAACAGCGACGAACGGGCCGCACGCATGAAACCGCTCTTCCGGGGCAGGACGGTGCTGGTCGCCGGGAGCACCTGGGAACCGGACGAGGCGGCGCTGCTCCCGGCATGGCTGCCGCTCCGGGAGAGGGTCAGCCTCGTGCTGGTGCCGCACAAGGTCGACCGGCCGAACATCGACCGCATCCTGCTCGACCTCCGGCAACGCGGTCTGGATGCCGTGACGATCTCGTCGATCGACGACCGCTTCGACCCGAAGACGCAGGTGCTCGTCGTCGACCAGACCGGCTACCTTGCAGAACTCTATGCGATCGCCTCGATGGCCTATGTCGGAGGAGCCTTCGGCGTCAACGTGCACAACACGATCGAGCCGGCCGTACACGGCATACCGGTGCTCTTCGGCCCGAACCACCGGAAATCCCCCGAAGCCGGGGAGCTGGTAGAGGCAGGAGGGGCGACGGTCATCACCGGCGAGGCCGACCTTCGCCAGGCGCTCTCGCGCCTTGCCGGCGACCCGGCGCACATGCACGAGGCCGGAGCGCGCGCCGGCGCCTACGTGCAGTCGCGTCTCGGCGCCACCCGCACCGTGTCGGAAGCCATCGAAAGGATGTGCCATTAGGTGCCAGCTGGCACCTAAACATCCATTTTGCGTATATTCATCCGAAACCGCCGCACATTTAAACTGCAAACGACCATGCTTTCGAGAATCCAAAGCCTCTACCTTTTCCTCGCCGCCCTGCTCGCCTTCGGCAGCATGGCCATGCCCTTCTGGACCTTCACGGCTGGCCACATCGTGCTTTTCGGCGACTTCATGGACGTACAGGGCGCGGGAATCGTCGTCTCTGCGGGCAGCATCGCCGGCGGCATCTTTTCGCCCCTGACCGGTATCGCCTCCCTGGCGGCCATCTTCCAGTTCAGGAACCGCAAGCTCCAGCAGAAGCTGATCCTCGCCTGCTTCATCCTTTTCGCCGGCGACCTTGTCTCCGGCCTCGCCGGCGGGCACTTCCTCAAGCAGTATCTCGAAACCTCGGCCACCCAGGTGACCTTCATTCCAGGCGGCGGCATGTTCATGATCCTGCCTGAACCGGTACTCTTCTGGCTCGCCACGCTCGGCATCAAGAAGGACGAGAAGATCGCCACCGCATACAAGAGGCTCTGAGATGAGGGTAGCCGTTTCGACCGGAGACATCCACGGCATCGGGCCGGAGATCGTGCTCAAAAGCCTCCAGGGGCTGCAGCGGAAGGGGCTCGTCCCCGTCGCCGCGGGTTCGGTCAGGGCCTTCGAGCACTACCGCGACCTTCTCGGGCTGCCGGTCAGGATCGAACCGGTCCCGTCGGTCGACGCCATAGCCCGCATCTCGTCGGATCCCGGCGTGCTGCCGGTGCTCAGCGTCGAGGAGCCCGAAACGATCGAGCCCGGCACCGTATCGAAAACGGCCGGATGCATCGCGATGAAAGCGCTCGAAACTGCAGCGGGGCTCTGCCGCGACGGGCTCTGCGAAGCCCTTGTCACCGCACCGATCCACAAGGAGGCGGTGGCCATCGCCGGCTTCAGCAATACCGGGCACACCGACTTCCTCGCCGACCTCTTCGGCGTGCCGTCGCCGGTCATGCTCTTCGTCGATCCCGTCTCCGGCCTGAAGGTCGCGCTCGCCACCATCCATGTGCCGCTCTCGGCCGTGCCCGGACTCGTCAGGTCGATGGATATGGACGGCTACTTCCGTTCGCTCGCCGGATGGATGCGTCAGGACTTCCGGCTCGAACGTCCATCCATCGCCGCGCTCGGCCTGAACCCGCACGCCTCCGACGGCGGCGTCATGGGGGACGAGGAGGCATCGGTCATCCGTCCCTGCATCGAACGGCTCGCGGGGTCGCTCAACATCGGCGGCCCCTTCCCCGCCGACGGATTCTTCGGCTCGAGGCGCCAGCGTGAGTACGACCTCGTGGTCGCCATGTACCACGACCAGGGCCTGCTCCCCTTCAAGGTGCTCGCCTTCGACACCGGGGTCAACGTCACCCTCGGCCTGCCCATCGTCCGGACCTCGCCCGACCACGGCACAGGGTTCGACCAGGCCGGCAGGGGAACGGCGTCCGAACGCAGCTTTTACGAAGCGGCCCTGCTCGCCGCCCACATCGCAAGAAACAGAACGTCAACACCTCGACCACAGCCATGATCTCATTCGTGAATGCCGACATCGAAATCGGCAGAAAACCCATATTCAGGAACCTGAACCTCAACATCCAGCCCGGCGAACTGGTCTACGTCGTCGGCAGGAGCGGCAGCGGCAAGACCACCCTGCTCAAATCGCTCTACATGGAGATAAAACCGGTAAAAGGCGAGGTCTGTATTGGCGGCTTCAGCTCGAAAACCATCAAGAAGCGGCAAATCGCGCACCTGCGCCGAAAGCTCGGCATCGTGTTCCAGGAGTTCAGGCTGCTCGAGGACCGGAACGTCTACGACAACCTCGCGTTCGTGCTCAAGGTCACCGGCACGAAGGACTCCCTCGTCAGGGACAAGGTCATGACCGCCCTGCGCGAAGTCGGCCTCGAGCACGCAGCCAGGGAGATGCCCAAGAACCTCTCGGGCGGCGAGCAGCAGCGTGTCGCCATCGCCCGGGCCCTGGTCAGCGAACCGGTTGCGATCCTCGCCGACGAACCCACCGGCAACCTCGACCCCGACTCATCGATCGAAGTGCTCGAATACCTCAAGAAGATCAACGCCAGGGGGATCACGGTCGTCATCGGCACCCACGACTACGAACTCGTGCGCCACTACCCGTCGAAAACCCTCCTGATCTCTGACCAGAACCTCATCGAAACCAGCATCCAGGCCTGCGCCACCGGCTGGCGCCCCGTCACCATCCCCGCTGAACAGCCGCAAACAGCTTCCGCCCAAGACTAAAAAGCACAAAAAAGGGGACGACATTCATTCCTTACACTTTCAGGCTCAGAAGTGTAAGGAATGAATGTCGTCCCCTTTTCTTGGTCCTTACGGTCCCTGCTGTCCTTTGTGTCCTTCTGTTCAGGAGCAGCCGGTGGTCATGCCGCAGTCGTCGCAGACCTTGCAGGTGCCGTTCTGCTTGACCCTCATCGAGCCGCAGTTCTCGCACTGCTCGCCGGTGTAGCCCTGAACCCTCGCCTGGGCGACCTGGTTCTGGAGGGCCGCGTGCTGTTCGTCGGCCTGGGCGGCCATGGCGTGCACGGCAAGCTCCGGTTCGTGAGCCGAAGCCGCGTGCTTCCCGTTGCCGTTCTTTGAGACAACTTCCGGCACCTCGTCGACGGCCTTGACGTGGACGAAGTCCTTGCGGCCGAGGTAGTCGTAGCCGATGGAGCGGAACACGTAATCGAGGATCGACGTGGAGTTCTTGATGGCGTTGTGCCCCTGCACCGCGCCAGCAGGCTCGAAGCGGGTGAAGGTGAAGCTGTCGACCAGCTCCTCGAGCGGCATGCCGTACTGCAGCGCCTTTGAGGCGAGCACGGCGAAGCAGTTGAGGAGGCCCTTGAACGACGCGCCCTCCTTGTACATGTCGATGAAGATCTCGCCCAGCGAACCGTCTTCGTACTCGCCGGTCCTGAGGAACACCTTGTGGCCGCCAACATAGGCTTCACGGATGTACCCCTTGCGGCGCTTGGGCAGGACGCGGCGCTCCGAGCGGTGGTAGACGCGTTCGATGATGCGTTCCTGCACCTCTTTCGGTCCCTTGGTCTCGTCGAGGTCCTCCTCGTTGCCGAGCATGATCACCTCGTCGAGCGGAGAGACGTTGGAGATGTTCAGCGGCTGCGAAAGCTTGGAGCCGTCGCGGTAGATGGTGATGGCCTTGACCATGTGCTGCCATGCCGACATGTAGACCTCGCCGATCTCGGCGGTGGTAGCGCTGCCGGGCATGTTGACCGTCTTGGAGATGGCGCCGGAGATGAAGGGCTGTACGGCGGACATCATGTGCACGTGGGCCATATGGTTGATGTAGCGGCGTCCCTTCTTGCCGCAGGTACTGGCGCAGTCGAACACCGGCAGGTGCTCATCCTTGAGGTGCGGCGCGCCTTCGATGGTCATGGTGCCGCAGACGTAGTCGTTGGCGGCGTCGACATCTTCCGGCGTGGCGCCAAGGGCGATCAGCATGTCGAACGACGGATCGTTCAGCTCAGCCTCGCTGAAGCCGAGGGAGTGGCAGAACTCCTCGCCGACGATCCACTTGTTGAAAGCGAAGCGGATGTCGAACACCCCTTCAAGCTGCTTCTCGACCACCTCGATCTTGTCGTCGGTGAAGCCCCGGCTCTTGAGCCACTGCTGGTTGATGCCGGGGCATCCCCTGAGGGTCCCCTGCCCCTTGCAGTACTTTTCGATCTCCTCGATCTGCAGGTCGGTGTAGCCGAGGCGGCCGAGCGCCTTGTGCACCGACTGGTTGACGATCTTGAAGTAGCCGCCGCCGGCAAGCTTCTTGAACTTGACAATGGCGAATTCCGGCTCGATGCCGGTGGTGTCGCAGTCCATGACCAAGCCGATGGTGCCGGTGGGCGCGATCACGCTGACCTGGGCGTTACGGAACCCGTGCTTCTTTCCCTTCTTCAGCGCCTCGTCCCAGACCTTGCCTGCCGCCTCGAAGAGCTCTTTCGGGCAGTATTCGGAATCGATGCCGCGCGGATTGACGGAGAGGCCTTCGTACTCCTCTTCCGAGGCGTTCCGGGCAGCCCTCTGGTGGTTGCGGATGACGCGGAGCATGTCGTCGGCGTTCTCGCGGTAACGGGCGAATGAGCCGAGGTCCCTGGCCATGTCGGCCGAGGTGACGTAAGCCTGGCCGGTCATGAGGGCCGAGATAGCGCCGGCGATGGCGAGCGCTCTTGGCGAATCGTACGGGATGCCGAGCACCATGAGCAGTCGTCCCATATTGGCGAAGCCGAGGCCGAGCGTCCTGAACTCGTAGCTGAGGCGGGCGATATCCTGCGACGGGAAATGGGCCATGAGCACCGAGATCTCGAGCACGATGGTCCAGAGGTTGGAAGCATGCAGCAGCTCGGCGATCCTGATCTTGCCGCTCTCCTCGTTCAGGAAGTGGGCAAGGTTCAGGCTGGCCAGGTTGCAGGCCGTGTCGTCGAGGAACATATATTCGCTACAATTGTGGACGCCGATACCATTGGCGATGAAGTGGCTGGTCTCCGGCTCGGTCAGGTCAAAAACCGGCTCCTGGCCAATGCAGGCAAGCGATGCGACCGTGTCGACAAGCGAATCACGATACACGCCGACCGTCCGGTTCAGGCGGGCAAGCTCTTCCGATTTCCTGCTCTCGGGCATGAATCCGATCTGCTCCTCGAAAAGCACTCTGGAGCTACGGCTGATTCGCAGACTGTGCATCTGCATGACAGGATACTCTTTAGTGCCTCCGTTGCCGTCGGGCAGAAGCGATACGAGCTCCCCTGCCCTGCGGTTTTCATAGATTTTCGATTTGATGCCGAAGTTGAGCAACATCAACTGTACAGTCCGAAGCAGTTCTAGCGAGGTGGAGTCCAGCGCGACATACTGCGATTTGTCGCCGTAGTTGGCAACCGTTCCGTCGGCAGTGAACAGTCCCCTCAACAACGCCGCCTGTTCAGGGCGGACAAGACGGAAGACCGCATCGGTAAACGCCTTGTTTTCGCTCCCTTTATCAAGCACTGCGAAGGTTTCGAGCTGGCGAAGAATCCGGGGGCGGCCAACGGCTACGCGGGCGGTGGTCACGGTTTCGGTGACCGACCCCGGCTTGTTGTGTTCGCCCAGTTCGGGACGCATATCGTTGATCAGCGTATTGGCCCAGCCGGCTATCTCGCGCTCTGCCTTGTCAACGGTGAGAAACGCGACACGGCGAGGCTCTCCGGCAGCGGTGCTGTTCCCCGTCGAGGCAATACATCCGTCCCCGACAAGCAGGCCGACCAGCTGGGCCATATCGGCAGAACCGGTGCTCTCTTTGCCGAACTCGGCACCGACGAGGCGAACCACATCATCCTTGCTCAATTCACAAGCCTTGACATCGCCGCGATTTTCGGTAAAGACCGGATGGTCGCCGGTAAGCTTCAGCCGGTAACCGCTTTTCGTACGAAGCTCGTAAACCGGTTTGGTGCCGGTCGGGAAAATCTTTTCGACCCAGTGCAGCTTGCCATCGATGCTCTTGATGCCGCGCGACTGGCCGACGAGGTCTCCGATGCGCTCAAGTCCGCGGTCGGTCGCCACCAGAGTATCTGCAGTCACACACGGGTTGCTGGCGTTGATGCGGCCGCTCTTCGGGCAGGTGTGCCAGTCGTTGATGGTGGTGTCGAACTGCAGGCCGGGGTCGGCGCACTTCCATGCACTCATGGCGATCTTCTCCCAGAGGTCGCGGGCACGCACGGCCCTGGAGTCCTTGCCGGTGGTGCGCTCGCGCAGCACCCACATCTCGTCGTTCTGCACGGCCTTCATGAAGGCGTTGGTCACGCGGACGCTGTTGTTCGAGTTCTGGCCGCCGACCGTCTGGTAGGCCTCGGACTCGTAATGGGTGTCGTACTCGTCGAAGTCGAGGGAGGTGTAGCCCTGCTCGACGAGGGCGAGCACGCGGAGGATGTAGCTCATGGGCACACCGCGGTGCAGGGCGTTGCGGATGAGCTTGTCAAGGCCCGGGTTCTCCTGGCGGTCGGTGCCGCTGACGAGTGCCTCGGCAACGATCGCCTTCAGGAAGCGCGAGCAGATCTTGGAGCCGGTGACCATCGAGGCGACCTTGTCCTCCTCCTTGGCCTTCCACTCGATGAACTTCTCGACGTCGGGATGGTCGATGTCGATAATGACCATCTTGGCCGCACGGCGCGTCGTGCCGCCCGACTTGATGGCGCCGGCCGCGGAATCGAAGATCTTGAGGAAGCTCATCAGGCCGGAGGAGCTGCCGCCGCCGCTGAGCTTCTCGCCGGAGCCACGGAGGTTCGAGTAGTTGGTGCCGGAACCGCTGCCGAATTTGAAGACCCTGGCCTCGCGGATGGCGAGGTCGAAGATGCCCCCTTCGTTGACCAGGTCGTCGTTCACCGACTGGATGAAGCATGCGTGGGCCTGCGGACGGCTGTAGGCGTCCTCGGACTCGCGCATCTCGCCCGTCTTCTGGTCGACGTAGAAGTGGCCCTGGGCCGGGCCGTCAATGCCGTAGGCGAACTTGAGGCCGGTGTTGAACCACTGCGGCGAGTTCGGGGCGGCCATCTGCGCCAGCAGCATGTAGGCGACCTCGTCGTAGAACGCCTGCGCGTCTTCAGGCGTATCGAAGTAGCCGTACTGTTCACCCCACGCCCTCCAGCAGCCGACCATGCGGTGCGCGACCTGCTTGATGGAGTTCTCGCTGCCGGTCACCGGGCGGCCTTCGGCGTCGAGCATCGGCTTGCCGTTCTCGTCGAACTGCGGAACCCCCGTCTTGCGGAAATACTTCTGGGCAAGGATGTCGGAAGCGACCTGCGACCATGAAACCGGAACCTCGACGTCGTTCATCTCGAAGACCTTGGAACCATCAGGATTACGCAGCACGGAGGTCCTGTGGGTGTACTCGAAGCGGTCGTAGACGTTTTGTCCGGGAGTGGTGAACAAACGGGAAATTTTCATAGGAGGTCTCCGAAGTCAAATAAATGGGATGAAGAAGGGTAACTGCTTTTTTCAGAGCAACTTATCCTTTTATGAAACTACTGTCGGATCAAAGGGTTCAAGCTCGCGGGTAAACGCAGCGGATTAACATGAAGAGTAACGATTTTTTTGACTACGGTCAACGCTTTTCCTTCGCCGAAAATTGTGACGTAACAGCGCAAATATCCGCTTTTGCTTGTCTGTCAAGAGTTTCTGGACATATCAGCGCCGAAAGATTTTTTTCCGGACTTACTTCATTTTCCACTCCCGGGAATCGACGGCCTTGAGCCAGTCGAGCGTCCGGCGGATCCCCTCCTCCTGCGGCACCGCGCTCCGCCATCCAAGGAGGTCCCTTGCCTTGGATACATCAACGACGGCACGTGATGCGAGCACCTCCACGGCCTGCCGGGTGAGCAGCGGGCGCGTTGAGCTCCCCGCCGTCCGGAAGGCCCATTCCATCGCTCCGGCAAGCGCATGCACGAGCCCGTAGGGCAGGTGCAGGAACGGCGGGCTGGAGCCGATGCCGGCAGCAATCCGCTCGCAGAGCCCCTCGAAGGTCATCGCTTCGTCGTCGCAGGCGAGGAACGCCTCGCCCGATGCCTCAGGCCGGGTGGCGGCAAGCATGCAGAGGTCGACCAGGTTGTCGATGTAGACAAGGCTCATGCGCGCGTTGCGGGACCAGTAGAACATCTGGCCCCGGCGGATCCCGTCGGCCAGCAGCGGGAAGAGCGTCCGGTCACGGGGCCCGTAGACCCAGACAGGATGAAGCACGCAGAGCTCAAGGCCCCGCTTCGACGCGGCCCACGCCTCGACCGTGCTGCCGATCTTCGTATCGGCGTAGGAGGCGCCCCGGGGCGCATAGGGACTCTTTTCGTCGATCCGATCCAATCGGTAATGGGCGAAGCACTCAAACGAGCTGATATGGACCACCCTGCCGACCCTGTAGCGCAGCGCGGCATCGCACACCCGCCGGGTGCCGCCGACGTTGATGTCGACGAAATCCTGCATCGGCCCCCAGTCGGAGGTGATCGCCGCAGCATGGAACACGAGGCCACAACCCTTCACGCCGTCGTCGACGGCCGCGTCGTCCCGCACGTCGCCCTCGACCACCTCGACACCGGCGCGCCTGAGCGCCGCAATCGCCGGGTTGCCCTTGCGCACCAGCGCCCGGACAGCGTACCCCTCGAGCAGGCACCTGTCAACGAGATGTGAGCCGATGAAACCCGATGCACCGGTCACCAGTACGGTTCTCTCCATACGGCACACCTCCGTTTATTGTTATGACGTTTCCCTCTCTTTAGTAAACCATCACCAGCCCGCCCAACGAAAGCCCCGCTCCGGTCCCGACGAGCAGCACCTTGTCGCCCCGCTTCAGCCTTCCGCTGCGCACCGCCTCGTACAGGGTCGCCGGAATGGAGGCCGCAACGCAGTTGCCCAGCTCGCCAAGCGTCTGCAAGACCGCCTCTGCCGGCCATCCGTATCGCTGAAGCAGCTGCAGGCCCACCCTGCTGGACTGATGGGGTACGACGAGATCGATGTCGACCAGGCTTTTCGACAAGCCGGGATACAGCTCTTCGAGAAACCCTTCGTCGAACTGCCGCACCATCCGAAGCACGGCGGGGCCGTCCATCCGGAAAAGATCGTCGCCAGGGTCGTGCCCCGGCTTGTGGGGATGCCGCGCCGATCCGCCGCCCATGATCGAAGTCAGGCAGGCGCCGTCGCCAAAGGTCCGGAAATGCACATTGCAGATCCTCGACCGATCGTCCGCGTCAGCCCTCGTCACGACGACCGCCGCGGCGGCATCGCCCACGAGGCTTGCAGACTCCGGCTGTTTCAGGTCGATGCCGCACGACGAGATGTCCGAGCTGGCGACAAGAATCCTGCCGAAACGGCCTGAGAAAAGGAAGTGCGCCGCGACTTCGAGGGCCGTGATGAAACTCAGGCACGTGGTATGGACCGACATGGCAGGAATGCCCGACCTGCCGAGGCCGAGCTCACGCTGGATCAGCGCGCCCGTATCGGGGATGGCCTGTTCGGCGGTGCCCGACGCATTGATGACAAGATCGAGCTCACCCGGCTCGAGGCCCGCATCGGCGAGCGCTTCGAGAGCCGCCTGCGCCGCCATGAACGACGATGTTTCCGTAGTTACCCAGCGGCGTTCCCTGACTCCGTTCCTGTGCTCGACCCATCCCTCGGGAACTCCGCACTGCGATTCCAGCTCCGAACTCGGCACGACACGGGAGGGCAGGTAACGTCCGATACCCGCGATCTTGAGGGGAAGAGTGAGGTTCATGGGGGATACGACTCGTTGAACGGCGATACAACCGGCACACGCTTATGAATTTATGACTTACGCGAGAATATTTTATTGACAAAGCCCGACTGATGCGTAATTTTACATGATTCGCAAGTACCCTGTCAACCGCAAACCCCCATCCTGCCACGAAAAAGCTGTTGTTGTCGTGTGCGCTGCTGGTGATCAATTCACTGACGGCCATGGCCGGTCCCGCACTCCGGTGGGGCGCCGACCCGAGCGGCGGAGCGCCGTACGTCTTTACAGACCCTGCCAACCCGCAATCCTATACGGGCTTCGATTACGAGTTCGCCGAAGCGCTTGCCCACGAGATGGGCATGAAAGCCCGATTCGTGGCGACCGACTGGGAGAGCATCGTCGCCTCCCTCCAGCGAAAGGAGTTCGACGTGATCATCGACGGCTTCGAACCGACCGAAGACCGTGCACGTGAAGTACTCTTCAGCAAGCCCTATTACCTGTTCAGGCTACAGCTCACCGTCAGGAAAAACGACCAGCGGATCAACTCGCTCGAAGATTGCAAAAAACTGGGCATCCCTGTCGGAACGCTCGTCAACTGCGCTTCATCCCGGCTGCTCGACGAAGGCGGCTACAAAAGCGTCGGCTATCAGGATCCGGTCGGAGCCTATCAGGACCTCGAACTCGGCAGGATCGACGCCGTCGTCATGGATGTGGCCGGCGAGATGTTCTACGCAAGGAAGAATCCCAAGCTCAGGGCCGCCGGAGCGCCGTTCCATACGGGCGCCTATGTGGTGGGAATCCGCAAGGGAGACGCGGAACTGCAGAAAAAGATCAACGTCGCCATCGACTCCCTGTCGAACAACGGCACCACCGAAAAGATCTTCAGGAAATGGGAGCTCTGGAACAACGAGCAGCTGAGCCTCCGCACGGAAAAACCTGCCGAATACAAGGTCACCAAATCCAGCTTCAACTGGTCCGAAGGCCTCATCAAGCTCAGCAAGGCGGCCCTGGTGACCGTGCTGATCGCCTTCGGGGCCATGCTCATCGCGGTCGTGCTCGGAATTCCTCTGGCGCTCGGCCAGTCGAACGGAGGAGCCGCACTCCGCACCCTCTGCACGATTTACATCGAGTTCTTCAGGGGCACCCCCGTGCTGGTGCAGCTCCTGTTCCTCTATTTCGGCCTGCCGGTCATCGGCATCACCCTGCCGGGCTGGCTCACGGCAGTGGTCGGGCTGGGGCTGAACTACGCCGCCTACGAATCGCAGGTCTACCGCACGGCCTTCGAAGCGGTGCCCGCACGGCAGTGGCAGGTGGCCTATTCGCTGGGGATGCGCCCGGCGCAGGCATTCCGGCGCATCATCTTCCCGCAGGCGTTCCGCATCGCCCTCCCGCCCATGACCAACGACTTCGTCTCCCTCTTCAAGGACACCTCGACGGCCTTCGCCATCGCGGTGTGGGAGCTGGCGACCGCCTACCGCGAGCTGGCCAACGCGACGCAGAGCTACCTCGGCATCGGCCTGGTGGTCTGCGTGTACTACCTCGCCATGAGCCTCCCGCTCGCACACTACGCCCACAAGCTCGAGCAGCGATTGCAGAGAAAATCCACCGGCATTCTTTCATCGGGAAGCGACAAATGATCACCATCAAGGGACTGAGCGCGTCCATGCAGGGCGCGAAGCTGCTGAACGGCGTCGACCTCGAACTCAAGCCGGGCAGGATCCTCGGCGTCATCGGCCCATCGGGCAACGGCAAAACGACGCTCCTGATGTGCCTGTGCGGCCTCCTGCCCTTCCAGGACGGCAGCATCACGGTCGGGGGGAAAACACTCCGGGCAGCCGACAGCGCCACCCGTTCGGAACTTCTCTGGGAGTTCAGGCAGAAATCGGGCATCGTGTTCCAGCACCTGCACCTCTTCCCGCATCTGACCGTGCTCGGCAACATCGTCGAAGCCCCGGTACATGTGAACCGCGTGCCGAAAGCAGAGGCCGAGCGCCAGGCCATCGCCCTGCTCTCGAAGCTCGGCATCGAACAGCACCGCGACAAATACCCAGAAGAGCTCTCCGGCGGGGAGCAGCAGCGGGTAGCCATCCTGCGGGCCCTCGCCATGAACCCCGAGGTGCTGCTGCTCGACGAGCCCACCAGCGCCCTCGACCCCATCAGGAGCGGCGACGTGCGGCGGCTTCTCCAGGAGTTTGCATCGACGGGCCACACCGTGGTCATCGTCTCGCATTCGGTCAGGTTCCTGAAAGGCATCGCAGACCAGCTCGCCTTCATGGGCAAGTCGGAGATGGTCGAAATGAACTCGACCTCGGAGCTGCTCGAAAACCCCCGCGACGAACGCACCCGCGAGTTCCTCCGTCACTCGGAGCTGAACTGACCGGCATCAAGCAAAAAAAGGGACGACATTCATTTCTTGCACTTCCGGATTCGGAATAACAACAAAGAATGAATGTCGTCCCTTTTTTTACGGCTGCACGTCGACGTGCAGGTGGAAGCGGGCGATGACCGATGCCTCCCCCTCCCAGGGGCGCCACTCCTTCAGGGCGATCTTGCCGGAACCGGGCTTCCGGCCAAGGAAGATGAACTCCACATGGCCTCCCGACCCGACCGCCTGGCCGGAAGGGTATTTCGGCTCCTCGGCGACCAGCCCGACCACCTCCCTGTCCCACCGTTCGAGCTCCCAGCGGTAGCCTGTCGTGGCGTTCTCCGGAAGGGTGATCCTCATCTTCTCCCCTGTGCGGAGGGCGACCGTGCGGCCGTTATCCGATTCGTCGAGCTGATGCAGCATGGCTGGCGCCTTGTCGTGGTTTGCGCGGGATGTCACCGGGCCGCAGCCAACTGCGAAAACGAACGCCAGCAACACTGCGGCGAACGCAACTTTCGGAATGGATGGCGATCTGTTCACTGCAGTCCTTTTTCAAGCATGAACATCGGATTTCGAGCTAACGTTCACGGGCGCCAACGCTCCCGATAGCGCCCGCGCATACCGTATCAGATCGTGATGCCGTAGCTCTCGCTGAAGAAACCCGCCTTGATGTAAGCTTCGGTGGCATACCCGAAGCCCTTGTCGCCCCAGGCGGTCCCCCAGCTGTTGCGGACGATGAAGCGCTTGTCGGCCGTATAACCGACGATGGCTATGGCGTGCCCTCCCCTGGTCGTGGCCGGCTTGAAGGTGTCGAGCTTCCCTTTGGTCGCGGTCGCGTTGTCCCAGGTCTCGTCGACATCGAGGGCGGCCAGGATCGGGCCGTGCGAGGCCAGCCAGTCGCGCCATTTGGCGACATCCTTGCCGAGGTTGAAATAGGAGGCGATCTTCCGGGTCGCAGCCGTCGCGTAGAAGGTGCTCTCCTCGCCGGTGTACATATAATTCGTGATCTGGAACGGGAGGACGCTGTCCAGCACGGCCCCCTTCTTCCTGAGGATGTCGACGGCCCCTTTGAGGGTGGTACCGGCGGATTCGATGAAGGTGTTGGGGTTAGGATCTGTATCGAGCTCCTTGGAGCCCATCCAGGAGAGCCGTATGGAGAGGTGCTCGGTCTTGACCAGCTTGCCTGCCTTGACGAAATGGTAACGGGCGACGCTGTCGGTGGAACCCCAGCCGACGCACGAACCGGTCGGCCCCTGGTCGCCGATCTCCCACCACGCATCCCGAAGGTCGACGCTCGCGGGCAACGCAGCCTTCTTGGGAGGCGCCTGGATGGCTCCGGCCGCCAGAGCCTGTTCCAGGCCCCAGTCGACCTCGACGTTTCTTGAAGGCACCACGTTGCAGATGCGGTGCTGTTCAGGCCGGGTTGTTGTTTTCGTAGGCATTGCGCTCCTCCAGTGTTTTGGGTTTGTGGGGGTCTCGGGAACGGATTACGGCAATGAACCTTGCGCCTGAATGGAGCGCCTGGATGTACGGAAAGGAAAGGAGACAACGATCGACGGAAGTACAGGACGGGAAAGAGATGTCAGGTTCGACCGGGGGGATCCGAACAGACGCCGCCTGCTTTCATATACGGAATATACACAAGGATAGTAAATATCTCATCACGCATCACTCGTGACGCATGACGCGTCACGAATACTACCTGTCTCGCTTTCGTATCAGTTCGATCAGCTCGGTGGTCTGGTGGGCCTGCTTTTCAAGGGCCTCGGCAAGCCGCTCCATATCGCTCCGGCGCTCCCGTTCGGTCTCGATGTCGAACAGGATCGGCCGCTGGAACCCTTCCGACATCCTGAAGATCTGACGGCAAAGCACGATCAGGATCACGTAAACCACCGGAAGCAGGTATTCGCCGAGCACGACGGGAAGCTCGCGGTAATGGTCGATGAAGCCCGTCCAGTCGCCGGCAAGCAGGGCATCCCACTTCACGAAAAAGTAGATGTAGAGCAGCGGATGATAGACCAGGAAAAAGCGCTGGAGCCTGGACTGGCGGCGCATGGCCGGATCGCTCTCGAATTTGGAGAGCAGCCAGGGGAAGTGGCCGACGAGCATGGCTGCGCGCCGGTCGTTCAGGTAGTGCGCGCCCTGCAGGGCCGAGTCGAGGAACGACGACACCTGGCTCAGGAGCATGGTCGAAAGGATGGTCGCCAGGAAGGTGTAGCTCAGTTCGTCGAACTTGAACGATCCGGCAAGGTACGGCAGGGTGATCGTCTTCGGCTTGATGACGATGAACAGCATGGCGATGCCGGCAAGCAGCAGCGAGAAGGTGTGCAGCTTGCGGGCCTGCTTGAGGCTTTCGATGACCGCCTCGGCGTTCGCCCCCTGCATGGAGTTGCCGGGCGGGTCGATCCGCATCAGGGCCGCAGAATCGGTTGCGGCCGAATAGAGGCCGTTAACACCGATATCGCACCCCTGCACCCCCTCGTAACGGGTCAGGATGTCGATTGTGCTCCTGCTGAAATCGACGCCGTCGAGGATGGCCCCTGAGAGGTCCGCCCCACGAAGGTCGGCACCTCGAAGGTCCGCACCCGTCAACCTCGCCCTCACGAGTTTCGCACCGTTGAGGTCCGCCTCGCCGAGGTTGGCCTCCCTCAGGTCGGCGCCCTGCAGCTCCGCTTCCCGAAGGTCGGGCAGGATGCCAGGATTGGCGGAACGCCAGGCGTTCCATGCGGAGGTTCCCTGACGTATCAGTTCTAGATGTTCCCTGTTTGCCATGGTCGTGGTTACGGTTTGTTCTCAGCGGCCGGTGCAGCAGGAGTTTCCGCATACGCCAGCACGGCCTTCAGCAGCGACGCGCTGAGCGTCACCTGGGTGTAGGCCTCTTCCGCGGTCATGTCGCGGTTCTCCCGGCGCATCTTCATGCCCAGCCTGCGGGCCAACTCGGCGACGCGCGCGACTTCCCGGGCAAAGTCGGCTTCGTTGCCGATGACCGGCACCTCCATGCGTTTCCGGATCGAGGCGACGCTGTCCCTGACGCCGGCATCGATCACGCCGTCGTTGATACCGTGCCTCGCCCTGTTGAAATCGTCGAACCCCGTGTTATGCAGCGGCATGGAGAGGTCTCCGGCATAGTGGGCCAGATAGGCCAGCGGGTACCGGGCGTACTTCCCCGTCGCCCTGACCGTCCGGTACGCCCTGACCGAACCGATCATCGCACCGTACAGATGCCCTTCGCCGATGTCGTCCGGCCGGTCATACAGGTCGACCTGGCCGCGCACCATCTCGGCAGTCACTTCACGGCCGGCGTTGTTGTTGAAGTAGTGGTTCGGGCTTTCGATCGGCGTGAACGGAGCCTTCGACTTGGCAACGTCGGGCGCGGCCGCGCTGTACCAGAGGTCGAAGCCGGCAGCCTCGGCAATGGCCAGGTGGGTACGGTCGTGCCAGGCAAGCGCCTCCGGCTGCAACTCAAGGGAAAAAGCCGCGACGGCAAGGGATGCGAGGATTTTCCTGATGTGCATGGAAAGCTCTTTTTTTACCAAGGTACGCACATTTGGGGCAAGTGGGAAACAGGAACGACGCTCTCAGTGATCACAGGGATTCGACCCATTCCAGCTGCCGGGGCAGGCAAACGCGCTGCAGGTCGTACATCTCCAAAGCGGCCTGACGGGCATTCCGGCCCAACAGCGCCCGTTCCCCCGGATCGTCAAGAAGCCGGCAGACCTCGCCGGCAAGGCCCGAAACGTCGAAAAAGTCGACAAACCGGCCTGTTTCGCCATGACGGATCGCCTCACGGACAGGCACCGTGTCGCTGGCGACGATGGCGCATCCCGCGCTCATCGCCTCGAGCAGGCTCCAGGACAGGACGAACGGATAGGTGAGGTAGACATGGACGGTCGACACCTGCATCAGGCTGACGAACTGGGGGTACGGCACCTTCCCCACGAAATGGACCCGCCCCCACTCAGTTTCGGAAAGCTGCGGCCGCACCTCGTCAACAAAAATCCCCTTCCAGCCCTTCCCTTCCGGCGGACGCGCCCCGTAGCTCACCTCGTCGCCGCCCACGATGACCACCTGCGCCTTCGGGCGTCGCCGGAGCACCTCCGGCAATGCCCGCATGAAGATATGGTAACCCCGGTAAGGCTCGAGGTTGCGGTTGACGAACGTGACCACCTCGTCGTTCCGGCCCAGTTCGGCGCCGTCGGGCAACCGCAGGCGCGCGCGCACGTCGGGGCACACCGTTCCGGTATCGATGCCGTCATGGATCACCGTGATCTTCGAACGGAACGGTTCGGGAAAACTCTCCGCCTGCCATGCCGTGGGCGAAAGGCCGGCACTGGCGATATCGAAATGCAGGAGGTTGTTCAGGTTCTTCATCCTCAGCCGGCAGGCGTCGCCTTCGGGATCCTTCGGCGGGAATTCGGGATCGAAACCCACGTCGGCCCCGTCTGGCCGGTAGAAAAATTCGCAGTAGAGGGCAAGCCGGGTTCCTGGCCAAACCTCATTGACGAACAGACTCTCTCCCCAGCCGGGATGGGCAACGACCAGGTCGGGCATGAACCCGCCTGCCCTGAGCTGAAGCATCGCACGGAAACAGGCCTCTGCCCTGATGACCTTGCTTTCCATGTCGCCGACCCATGGATGGATTCCCGGAGTGCTGCCCCTTTTTGCCCGATAGGAGATGACACGCACGCCGTTCCAGGCCGCGGGGGGCCGGTCTGCCATCGAAAGCGCGGTAACCTCATGCCCCCGGGCTGCAAGCGCCGGGGCCAGGTGCCGGAACTGTCCGGGAAAATTCTGGTGTATGAACAGAATTCGCATCCTTTCGATCACGACGGTTTTCACGAACCAGGAGCAGCAAGGCAGCTGTTCAGCGCTTCGAGGTCGGCAACCCTCAGGAGGCCCGCGGTATCCTTCAGCATCAGGCCGCTCAGGATGTACTGGTATCTGGCCTTTGCAAGGTTCCGGCGGCTGTCGAACAGTTTCTTCTGGGCGTCGAGGACGTCCGCATTTGTCCGGAATCCGGCAAGGAACGCCTTCCGGGTTCCTTCCAGAGCAATCCCGTTCGACCTGAGCGCCTGTTCGTACGCCTTGATCTGCACGATGCTGTTCAGCTGCGAATGGTAGTACTTCCTGATGTCCGACGTTGCGGACCGCTCCTGGAGCTCCATGTCGTCATACGCTTTCAGCTTCCTGGCGACAGACTGCCTGATCGAAGCGCTCGTGTACCCGCCGGAGTAGATGGGCACGTTGAGCTGAACCGTGACCGAATAGGTGTTATAGGTCGAACCGATGGTATAGTTGTTCTCGCTCTGGGAGTAGCTCTTGCCGGCCCAAAGATCGACCTGCGGATATCGGGAAGCCCGGTTCTTGTCGATCTCCCTGTCGGCCACTTCGATCTCCTTGCGTGACGCATTCACCTGCAGGTTGTTTTCCTTCGCAAGGAGAATCCACTCCTCGACACGCTCCGGATCAGGTTTATTCAATACCAGCTTCTCTGGCGCCAGGTGATAGAGTTTTTCGGCATAGATACCGGTGATGCGCTCGAGTTCATGCCGGCTGGCGTCCAGGTTGCTGACGCCGGTCGCCTCTTCGGCAATCGCAACGTCGTAGTTGGCCTGGGCTTCATTGACCTCCGTCAGCGTACCGAAGCCGCCGGTGTAGCGTTTTTTCACCTGCTGAAGCTGACCAAGTGCCGCCGTGGTCTGCGACCGGGAGAACGCCAGGCTCTCCTCGGCGAAGAGCACGTTGAAAAAAGCCTCGGCGGTACGCACGATAAGCAAAGAGTGTTCATGGGCCAGCATGCATTCGCTTTTGGCGTCGATAGCCTTTGCCTGCTTCAGCGACGAAACGTTCTGCAGGTTGAACAGCGGCTGCTTCAGGGTCAGCGAGTTGCTAATCGTGTTGTAATATTGATCCTGATAAGCGGACGGGATCACGCTCTCCGTCCTGTTGCGCCCCCGGGAAGCCGAAGCCCTGATGGTTGGCATGAACGCCGACACCGCCTTGGATACCTCCTCCCTTGAAATGGAGTGGTCTGCCTCGGCCGATCGGATCCGCGCATCGGAATGAACCGCATATGCATACGCCCCGGTGAGGCTGAGCGGCTCTTCGGCAGGAAGGGCACGGGGCGCCAGCAGGATCGCGGCAGGAATGAACCAGCGGAAAACAGTCATTCCACGGGTAGCACCTTTTCCTGCCTGCCGGAAATCACCAAACCATCTTCGCGTTCCGTTCATTTCGGTCACTCCTCCTTGAGCGAAGCCGTCATCCGCTTCATCAGCGGATGCAGGATATAATCGAGCATCGTGCGCTCACCTGTCTTGATCACGACCTGGACCGGCATCCCCGGCTGAAGCTTCCGGCTTCCGAGTGTTTTCATGCCCTCCCCGGTGATCGCGATCCGCGCGAGATAGTAAGCCTGCACCGGAGCCTGAGCCTGCTGACCCTGGCCCGTCGAGGAAGCCATCTCGGTCAGGAGGTCGGCCGAAACCGTTTCGATCCTGCCGGAAACGACCAGCTGGGGCGAGTTTGCGAAGGAGGCGAACTGGACGTTTGCGACCAGTCCCTTGTGTACCTTGTCGATCAGGTGCGGAGGGATCTTCGCTTCGACGATCAGGGATTCATTGAGAGGCACGATATCCATAACCTTCTGGCCCGGCTGGATGACGGCGCCGACAGTCTGTACCTGAAGGCCGACGACCTGGCCGTCGGAAGGTGAACGGACCTCGGTCTCGGCAAGCTCCTCGGCAAGAGCTATCGATTTTTCTGAATCGGCCTGGACCTCGTTCTGGACCTGGGCCAGCTGGGCCGCGCTTTCGGCTCTCAACTGCGCGATCTTGATCTCGATATCACGCTGCTGGCTCAGGGGGGCATAGCCCTCCCTGACAAGATCCTTGAGTGACGCGAGCTGCTCCCGGTAAAGCCGGATTGTCGTCGTGTGGGCATCGAGCAGCTCCCGTTGCGTTCTGAGCAGCTGGTCGACCAGCGACCTGTCAGGATCTGAAACCAGGTCCTTGTGCGGCCTGATGGACGACTCCCCCCGCTGTTCGGCAAGCAAGCGGCATTCGGCAGCCCGCAGCCCCAGGTAGTGCTGATGGACCTCGGCGTAACGGGCCTTCGATGCCTTGCTGTCGAGTTCGAGGAGGAGCTCCCCCTTCCTGACGGTTTGCCCTTCATGAACACCCACACCGGTCACCGTCCCGCCGTGGAGATGCTGCACTACCTTTCGCTTCGTGGAGATGCTCACCATCCCCCCGCACGGGACCCCCTCGTCGAGGGGAGCAAACGCCGCCCAAAGCAGGAATGCCCCGAATCCGACGATCAGGACCCAGAAGCCGAGCCTGATCGGGCCTCGGGTATCGGCATGCTTCATGATTGGAACGCCGGCATCACTGCCGTTCACGTTGTTCGACCCGCCAATATTCTTGTTCACTTGCATTGGATTTGATTTCTCATACTCGGTTGGCCGAAGGGGCGACAGGACCGGAAGCCTGCGCGGCCCGGGCACGGAGCACCTCCAGCACGCCCTCCCTCGGCCCGTAATGTTCGACCCGCCCATCCTTCATGACGATCAGCCTGTCGACGACGGCAAGGATGTTCGGGCGATGGGTGATCAGGAAAACCGTCCTGCCGGACTGCTTGAGTTCGGTTACCGCCTGGACCAGCGCGCGATCGCCTGCGTCGTCAAGGTTCGAGTTCGGCTCGTCGAGCACCACGAGCGCCGGGTTGCCGTAAAGGGCGCGCGCCAGGCCGATGCGTTGCCGCTGCCCGCCGGACAGCATGCCTCCGGCCTCGCCGACCTGCGTGTTGTAGCCGTTCGGGAAGCGGAGGATCATGTCGTGGATGCCGGTACGCCGGGTCGCCTCGATGATCTTTGCCGGGTCGACCTGCGAGAACCGCGCAATGTTTTCCGCAATGGTACCGTCGAACAGTTCGATGTCCTGTGGAAGATAACCGATCCTGTGCCCGAGGGCCGGACGGTCGTAAAGTCCTACGTTGATATCGTCGATCAACACCCGTCCCTCGACATCCGGCCAGGCGCCGACAATGCAGCGAGCGAGCGTCGTCTTGCCGGAACCCGACGGGCCGACGATACCGACGACGGTGCCGGCAGGAACATCCAGGCCGATCCCCTGGAGAATAGGTGCCTGGCGCCCCGGAGCCCTTGCAGCAAGGGATTCCAGCGACACCTGGCCCAGCAGTTCGGCACAGGCTTCACCAGCAGGGCGTCCGGGGAATTCCGAAAGCAGCGCCTCGGTTCGGCGGAACGCCTCCCTGGCCTGGATGAACGGCTTCCAGGCCGACATGACCAGATCAATGGGCTGCAGCGCACGGGACATCAGCACGTTGGCCGCGATCATGCCGGCGGCAGCCATGCGGCCGTCGAGCACCATCAGCGCTCCGGCGCCGAGGGTCAGGGACTGCATGCTGTAGCGGACAAGCTTTGAGACCGCCTGGTTTTTGTGCTGTTTGTGGCTGGCGCGCGCCCCCTTGTCGAGCGCATCGGCATACAGCTCCTGCCAGCGGCTTCGCAGGCTCGGGAGCATGCCCATCGCATGGACGGGCTCGATGTTCCGCAGCTTGCCCATCACATAGCCGCTCCCTTTCGCGGCAGCCTCGGAAGCCTGCTCGATATCGCCCGACGTCGACCGGCTGTTCCACAGGGTCATGCCGAGCTGGATGCAGACGAACAGGATCGAAAGCCACCCGATGAACGGGTTCAGCAGGAAGACCACCGCAATGTAGATCGGAGTCCACGGGAGGTCGAAAAAGGCGAAGATCCCGTTGCCAGTCAGGAACTGGCGGATGGTCGTCAGGTCTGTAAAGGCCTCAGCCGGATTGCGGCCGGCCTCCTTCAGGTGCCGCTCGAAACTGGCGTTGAACACGATGCTGTTGAGGGCCTCGTCCATCCTCACACCGCCGCGGACCAGGAGCCGCGACCTCAGCCATTCGGCTATGGCCATGACGGCATAGAAAAAGACCACGATGAGCGTGATGAACAGCAGCGTCAGCTCGCTCCGGCTCTTGAAGACCCGGTCGTAGATCTGCAGCATGTACAGGGTCGGCGTCAGCATGAGGAGGTTGGCGATGAAACTGAAGATGCCCACCCAGGCGAACTCCTTCCTGAAAGCCCAGAGATGACGTGTCAGGTCGCTGCGTTCGGAAAAACGGGGTTTCTTCATAACGGTGTCCCTCCTGGCGCCGCCTGAGGTTGCGCACTCCCCGCCTGCGGAGCTGCAGTATTCGGTTTCGGCTGAAGGGCCTGGAGCACTTCATCACGCGGCCCGAACAGCTTTACCTGCCCGTCGACCAGCACGAGCATGTAACCGACGGCTGCGAGGATGTTCATCTTGTGTGAAATGACGATGACCGTGGAACCGAGAGCCTTCAGCTGCTGCAGGGTCGAGACCAGGTCGGCATCGCCGGCATCGTCGAGGTTGGAGTTCGGTTCGTCGAGGACAACCAGCTTCGGCATGCCGTAGACAGCCCGGGCGAGAGCGACCCGCTGGCGCTGACCTCCTGAAAGGAACGCACCGTCATCTCCGATATTGGTATCAAAGCCCTGCGGAAGGGTATCGGCAAACCCTTCGAGCCCGACCATGCGACAGGCGCCACGAACCTTTTCAGGGTCGGGTTCGCCAAACCTGGCGATATTCTCGGCGAGCGTCCCCTCGAACAGCTCCACCGTCTGCGGCAGGTATCCGATGTGCGGGCCGAGCTCCTCCTTATCCCATGCATAGATGTCGCTGCCGTCCAGGCGGACCTTGCCAGACATCGCCGGCCAGATGCCTACAAGCAGTCGCGCAAGGGTTGTCTTGCCCGAAGCCGAAGGACCCACGACCGCCACGCAGTCCCCCGATGCGATCCGGAAGGCAAGCCCACGAAGCACCTGTAACTGCGTGCCGGGAGGCCCGGCCGATACCCCTTCGACCGACAGCATCCCCGTGGGCGCGGGCAGGGGCATCCCCTTCTCCTTCTTGGGCATTGCCTGCATCATCCCGTTCAGGCGCCGGTATGATTCACGGACGGATTCGACCTGGCGCCAGCCGGCGATGATCTGCACGAGCGGGTTCAACACCTTGCCGCCGAGAACCCACCCGACAAGCTCTTCGGTCATGTTGATCTTCCCCTGCATGACGAGGTAGCATCCCAGGCCGAGCAGGAGGGAACCCAGGAGGGACTGGACCAGGCGCGACAACGCCGCATTCGACCCGGCACTGTCGGAGGCGATGGCCTGCTCCTGCAGGAATCTCCGCTGACGTTCCAGCCAGCGCTCCCGGATCGGCCCCAGCATCCCCATCGCCTCGACGATCTGCGTGTTCCTGAGCGCTCCGGAGGCATATGCCTGGGCGCTCAGGGCGCTCTGGCTGGCAGCAGTCAGGGGCCCCCCTATTTTCCTTTCGTTGATGAATCCGATCAGGAACTGAACGATCGCGCCACCTACCGAAAACCAGCCGATAGACGGGTCGATCAGGAACAGGATGATCAGGATGAGCAGGGCGAACGGCGCATCGATGAAGGAGAGCATCACGTGCGACGAGATGAACTCCCTGAGCGTCTTCAGGTCTCCGAGCGCAAGGGCGGCGCGGCCTTCGGGCATATTCTGGAGCCTTGCGGCGAACACGAGGTCGAACACCCTGGTGCGGAGACGCTCGTCGAAGCGGAGGCCGGCTTCTTGCTGTACCCGCGAGCGGACCCACTCGAGCGTCTCGAGAAGGATATAGGCCCCGATCACCAGCAGGGTCAGCATGAAAAGGGTCTTGTAGCTCTGGCTGTTGACCACCCGGTCATACACCTCGAGCATATAGAGCGTCGGGGCGAGGACGAGGATGTTGGTGAACAGGCTGAACAGCAGCGTACGGTAGAAATATGGAAGGGCCGACAACAGTTCCGCCTTCAACTCCGACTTGATCTGGGGGTAGCTCACCGGTGTGCGATCCTGTGTTTGATGCCAGAATGAATGTGGTAGTCGGAAAATACACAATAGTTACCAATTATCAGCCGTCCAGACAAACACTTAGGGATTCGTTCAGTTGTTTGCCGGCTCACCTGCGATGAACCATTCGGGCCACGCATCCATGGGCCAGTCTGCGGAGCGGAACAGGCGGTAAAATACCGACAGAAACTGGCGGAGCTCGGTCATGTTCATCTTCAGTTCGGCACGGTCGGAACCCGCAGGAAAAGCAATGGCCGCGATCTCCGGGGTGCAGCTGAGGTCGAACTTCTCCGGGAGGTACATCGCCATGCCCGTCTCGAATCGTACCGGTTCGGCAGGTTTGAGCTGCCATTCGGCGTCGCGCTGCATGCATGCAAGCTGCATGTCCCGCCCTACAAGCCTCTTTTCGGGTGCGGTACGTTCAAGGTGCGTGCAAAGCAGGCCCGCCAGCATCCTGCTCATGCGCATCGTGAGCAGGAACGCCACCGGGTCCCCGCTGTCGTGCTCACCCGAAATACGTATGCGGTCTTCGTAAGGGCTGTACTGGAGGGTGACTTTCTTCAGGGTCAGCATGGGAAACTGGTCTTGCTTGAAATTGTGGTGTTGGCCACGCCAACAGGAAATGGGTACCGGGGCAGCCCTTCGCTCTTCCCCGTAAACCATCATATCGTAATCCGTTGTCACATAGCGTAGCCAGGCGTCCGATGGGCTGTAGACATGGCGTTCGAGCCTTCAGGAATAAGGAAAGGGTATATTCAGCTTCAGGACGATCATCAGCGCGGCGCAGATGATCGTCCTGAACCGACATCATGTATCAGGCCGACATCTCGAGCATCCTCGTGATCGGCTTCAGCGCTGCCTCGCGGAGGTTCTCCTCGACGGTGATCTCCGGCTGGCGGTTCACCATGGCGAGGTAGAGCCGGTCGAGGGTGTTGAGCTTCATCTGGCGGCAGATGCTGCGCGGGTTGGCGGGATCCTTCGGCGCCGGGATGAAGGTCTTGCCCGGCGAGCGGAGCTGCATCTCGTAGATGATGCCCGGCTCGGTGGCCACGATGAAGCTGTTCGAAGGGCTCTTCTGCGTGTAGTCGAGCAGGGCCTGCGTCGAGCCGACGAACGAGGCATGGCGGAGCACCTCCTCGCGGCACTCGGGGTGGGCGATCAGCTCGGCCCCGGGGTGCATGGCCATCGCCTGCACCATGCAGGTCTCGGTGAAGGCATCGTGCACGTAGCAGTACCCCTGCCAGATAAGCATGTCGCGCCCGCTCCTTTTGGCCAGCCATGCGCCGAGGTTGCGGTCGGGCCCGAAGATGATCCGCTGCCCCTGCGGTATCTGGCTGAGGATATGCTCGGCGTTTGACGAGGTGCACGTGATGTCCGACAGCGCCTTGATGGCCGCCGTCGAGTTGATGTAGGTGATGGCGATCGCGTCGGGGTTGGCTTCCCTGAAGGCCCGGAACTCATCCTCCGGGCAGCTGTCGGCCAGCGGGCAGCCGGCATCGGCGTCAGGCATGAGCACGAGCTTGCCGGGATTCAGGATCTTGGCGGTCTCGGCCATGAAGTAGACCCCTGCGAAAACGATCACGTCGGCGGTGTTCTTCTGGGCGGCCCTGGCCAGCGCGAGGCTGTCGCCGACCACGTCAGCCACCTGCTGGATCTCGGGCAGGGTGTAGTAATGGGCGAGGATGACGGCGTTCAGCTCCTTCTTGAGGGCCCTCACGCGCGCCTGCAGCTCCTCGGTCGAAAGCTGCGAAATATCGGTTGCGGTAGTCATGACGGTCTGGATTTTTCAGCTATGAATACGGCGATGCGCCACGGGACCAGCCCGGAGCAAGGCTTACTTGAGATACTCTTCGAGGTCATCGTCCTCGCGGATGAGCAGGAGGATGGCCGAATTCGGGACGATCAGGAACTTCTCGTCCCCGTACTCGATCTCCCAGGCGCTGTTCTGCACAAAAATCGCCAGGTCGCCCATCCTGGCCTGCAGGGGAATGTACTGCGGGCTCGTCGCCGACTCCTTCCAGGGCTCGTCGGACTCGGACGGCGGCCCCACCGGGTACCCCGGCCCCGCCTTGATGACGTAGCCGCTCTGGATCTTCGCCTTCTCCTGGATACCGGGAGGCAGGTAGATGCCGGTCTTGGTCCTTTCATCGAGGGATTTGGGCTTGATCAGCACCCGGTCCCCCACCACAATGAATTTGTCGGTGATGTTCGATACCATCGTCATCCTGTTAGGTTCATGCTACTGTCGGCACGCAGGCCATCGTTACCAGCAGTTCAAGGCCATTCGGAAGGCGATGAGGTAAACCGGTTCGGAACGGAGCGACAGCAAAACACTGCGCATCCTGCAAGGTCAAAAATATACGGCATCGGCACCAACATGCCAACACGCTCAGGGGTTCCCCGTTGCCACAGTCACGCCTCCCGGAGAAAAAACAGAAATAAAAAAAGGGCCTCGGCCCCATTGGTTCACCTTTCCAGGTTGAAATTCACTCCAAAACAAATAGCTCTCTCACGGCCGCAGGCGCCTCCCTCTGCCCCTTACCTTCCCAACCAGCCCGTCGCCAGATAAAAACCGGTCCCGATCACCTCGCGAATTGCCGTGGCGGATTCGTCCATGGCTTCAGCATCCGGCAACAAGCTCAGGATGGTCGGCCGCTTTCCTTCAGCTGTCCGGAAATCGACAGGATACGGGTCGACCAGGAACCCGGCCCGAGTGAACAACATGGCTGCCCGCCTCATGTGGAATGCGCTCGTCACCAGGATGATCTTTTTCCCGGATCCCTTGCCAATGCCAAACAACCGAGCCACCTCGACCGCCTCTTCCGCGGTATTCCCGCCCTGCCCGGTGAGCCGGATGGACTTCGCGGGAATGCCGAGCGACATCGCACGCTTTGCGAGGAGCTCCCCCTCCGGGGCCATGCCCTTCTGCCAGGGCAGCTGGCCATAGGTAAAAACCAGCAAAGGCGCTTTTCCTGCCCTGAACAGGTCGAGCCCGCCCTCGAACCGGTCCGCAGCCTCACCCCACTCCCCTAAAGGAGCTCCCTTGGTATGCTCGATCATCCCGCTCAAGACAACCACAGCATCTGCCCTCCGGACCCGATTGACAGGAATGCGGTCGTAAGGCCACTCCACGCCGCGCATCAGCGAATCCCCCACCACCGGAACGCTCAACACAAAGAGCAAGAAAACGCCAGCCCACGCCAGCCCCTTCCGGCGCCACAAAAGGCCGACAGCAACAAGCACCAGGCAAATGCCCGGCGGCAGCACCAGCAACGGCAATATCTTGTTAAGAATCAGCATGCTACCGGTTCAGCAACTTACCACGTACAGGATAACCGCATGGCAACCCCCTCCCCTGTCGGCATTGCAGACACCTTCATCCCCCCGCCGCCAAAAGGTGTGGTGAACAACGCACTGCCGAGAATACCGATCGCCGCGCCGGCAAGCACGTCACGCGTATAGTGCGCCTTTGCCTCAACCCTGGTGTAGCCGACGTAACCCGCGGCAAGATAAGCCGGAATGCCATAGTCCCACCCGTAGCGCCGCCCGATGAAATCCGCCGCAGCGAACGACACCGACGTATGCGCCGAAGGGAACGAATGCTCCCCACCGTTCGGCCGCGTCTCATGGACCGTGTACTTCAGCCCGTAGGTCACGCCGACGGTCGTAGCCAACGCTTGCACCAGCTGCAACCGCCCCGGCGCATCCTCCTTGCTCACCGTCAATCCCCCGGCGACAACCGGCAACGCCACACTCAGCACTGTTCCCGACGTCTCGATGACGCCACTCGCATTCGCCCCGCCCGCAGGCCACACGGCAATGACAAAAGCTACAAGCGAGGCCTTGATAAACGATCTGGTCTTCATACTGATATAAGAAGAAATCGGGGACGTAAGTGAATAAGGAAAGAAACAAAGAAAACACTCATTTTACCTCCTGCAAAGCATCAAAATAGTTCAGGAAATGACATCACCACCGCACTAAATCCTCCACCAGCTGCTTGAGCGTAATTACTGCCGGGCACAACCGGGCAATTCTAAAACACCAGGTGGATATCCACCGCCCTACGTCAGACATCCTGACGACCGGAAAGGGGGCAACTTCCCTTCTTCACTTACGTCCCCTACCCGATTCCTTACCGTCGCCTCGGTTCATGCCGCTCATGCGGGCCCGTTTGGGTAAAGCTGCCGACGCCAGTTGCCGACCCACGCTATCCGTTGAGGGATCTGCAAGCCCGGCAAGGTCATCCAGCAACCCAAGGGCCTGCAGGACCGCCGCATAAATACCGATGCTCACGGAAGGATCGCCCTTCTCGAGGCGTGAGAGGGTTGGCCGGGAGGTCGCGGCACGTTCTGCAACGACACTCATGGGAAGCTTGCGGCGCACCCGTGCCTCGTGAATATTGGAGCCAAGCTTGCGCAGCACTTTCCGGACTGCAGGCGACGGCAGATGAGGTGTTGGCATTTGTAATCTCTATATATCCCAAGAGAACTTAATGTAACACCATAATTACATTCCGCAAAATATCAGGAAAATCGGGGACGCGAAAATCGGGGAAAATCGGGGGGGGCGAAATCGGGGACGTAAGTGAATAAGGAAAGCAACAAAGAAAATACTCATCTTACCTCCTGCGAAGCATCAAAATAGTTCAGGAAATGACATCACCACCGCACTAAATCCTCCACCAGCTGCCTGAGCGTAATTACTGCCGGGCACAACCGGGCAATTCTAAAACACCAGGTGGATATCCACCGCCCTACGTCAGACATCCTGACGACCGGAAAGGGAGCTGCTTCCCTTATTCACTTACGTCCCCTACCCGATTCCGTACCGTCGCCTCGGTTCATGCCGCTCATGCGGGCCCGTTTGGGTAAAGCTGCCGACGCCAGTTGCCGACCCACGCTATCCGTCGTAGAAATCGGGGACGTAAGTAGAAATCGGGGACGTAAGTGAATAAGGAAAGCAACAAAGAAAACACTTATCTTACCTGTAAAGCGTCAACATGGAGCATCAGGATTACAAGCAAACAGACAAGGAGCACCCATGCCCAGAGGAGCACGACTCGACACACCGGGAGCGTTGCATCATGTGATGGTCCGGGGAATCGAACGCGGCACGATCGTGGTTGATGACGAAGATCGAAAGGACTTTGTCGAACGGGTGGCGAAGGCCGCATCCGCAACCGGCACGATGATCGCCGCATGGTCGCTGATGACAAACCACGCCCACCTGCTGCTCAGAAGCGGCAATGCCGGGCTACCAACGTTCATGCGCAAGGTGCTGACAGGATATTCAGTAGCTTTCAACCGGCGCCATCAGCGCTGCGGACACCTGTTCCAGAACCGCTACAAATCGATCCTGTGCGAGGCTGAATCCTATCTGCTGAAACTGGTCGCCTATATCCACCTGAATCCCCTTCGAGCCGGCCTTGTCGGCTCTCTTGCGGAACTCGAACAATATCCATGGAGCGGCCACGCGGCCCTGATGGGCAGGGTCGAGCTGACCTGGCAGGACACCGACTACGCACTCCGGCATTTCGGCCAGACAGCCGGTTCCGCACGCAAGGCCTACCTGGCATTCATGCAGGAGCAGAGCCTGCTGGGGCGGCAACCTGAACTGACCGGCGGCGGGCTGATCCGTTCAGCCGGAGGATGGTCAGAGGTACTGTCAATGCGGCAGCGAGGCGAACGCCAGTTCAGCGATGAGCGGATATTGGGCAGCGGCGAGTTCGCCGAATCCGTGCTTGGAGACGTTGCGGGCACAGTGAAAACCATGGTACCTTCCGTATCAAGGCAGAACGAAGCGGCCTCAATGCTTGCAGAATTCTGTGGGGCCTCAGGCCTCACACCGGCTGCACTGCAAGGAGGCTCCCGAAGCGAGGCATGCACTGCAGCCAGACGAATACTTGCCACACGGTTCGTGATGGAGCTCGGCCTGAACCATGCAGATGCAGCAAGGCTACTCGGCGTTTCGAGGTCAGCGGTAAGCCAGATGTTCAAAAAATGACCTCAGCGCCTCACTAAATCCGCCACCATCCGCCTGAGCATATTTACTGCCCATCTCAACCAGGCAATCCTAAAACGCCAGGTGGATACCCACCGCCCAACGTCAGCCCCCCTCACGACCGGAAACGGCGCCCCTTCCCTCATTCACTTACGTCCCCGCTCCCCTTCCGATCCCTCGACCCTCACGTTCAAGAGAAAAGCAGCATCTTGATCTGCCTGATGAGTTCCGAGAGCCCGACGACGCTGACTCCTTCACGGAGCGGATACGACTCCTGCACAGGAGCCACGACGAAGGTGTGCAGCGGGGCGATATCTGCAATTGCCGAGGTGTTCCCCCTGCTGAGCGCAGGTGCGGCAGACGCCTTGCATTCAATGGCGATCCGCTTGCCCGACCGCTCCATGACGATATCGATTTCTGCGCCATGTGACGTCCGGTAATAGGAGAGATCGGCGCGGGGAAACATCCCCTGGATATTGACCAGCACCAGCGTTTCCCAGAGCGAACCAAACACCGGATGGCCGGCTATCCGGTTGAAATCCTCAAGGCCCAGGAGTGCCGCCACTATACCAGTATCGCTCAGATAGACCTTCGGGCTCTTGATCAGCCGCTTGCCGGTATTGGCAAGAAGCGGCGAGAGGGAGGTCACCATAAAGGTCTCCTCAAAAAGATCAATGTAGTTCCTGACTGTGGTATGGCTTATGCCAAGAGAACCGCCGATTGTCGACAGGTTGAGTATCTGTGCATTGTTGTGCGCCAGCATCTGCCAGAGTCGGCGCATCGTTGCCGGCGAGAAACCGCTCCATTGCCGCAAGTCGCGCTCAAGGAAGCTGGTGATGAAATCCTCGCGCCAGCCAAATGAAAGAGAATCATCATCCTCAAGGAGGCTTCTGGGGAAGCCGCCACGAGAGAGGTACACCTCAATCGTTACACGCGTTCTGACCTCTTCCCATAAAAACGGTGTAAGGCGCTTATAGGTAATCCTTCCTGCGAGCGACTCGGAACTCTGCCTGAGGAGGTCACGTGACGCCGAGCCGAGAACCAGAAAATGGCCGTTTCCTCCCCACTCGTCCACCAGGCTGCGAATCAGGGGGAAAAGCTCAGGTTTGCGCTGCACCTCATCAATACAGACCAGTTTGCCACGCTGCCCGGAAAGGAACCATTCAGGATCCTCAAGTTTGCGAAGGTCAGATGGCCGCTCAAGATCAAGGTAGACAAGGGCACCTTCATACTTCAGCAAATGACGGATCAGTGTGGATTTTCCGCACTGGCGAGGACCGACAATCGCCGTCACCGGAAAGTGCCGGAGCCCTTCGCTGACGTCGCTGATTGTCGTACGATCAAGATATTTAACGCCCATAATCGTGTATATGGAAATATTAATATTCAATATGCACGATTATGACGCAAAAGTAAAACAACGAAATCCTCCTCAAGAGAGAGATGCCCGAGAGGGTAAGTCGGCTGGAGGTGAAATCCCCCCACCCCCAGTCTCTTTCCTCAAAACAAAAGAGGCTGTCTCAGTAGCAAAACTGACACAGCCTCTTGCCTATTTATCCAGGGAGCGCCGAGCTCCAGCTCAGCCATGGCGCCGCAGGTGCCGTCCCTCTTCCCTTTGCCCCGATCCAACACATATCCATCAATACAGGTGCCCGGGGCGTGTCGCCATCGCGATGGAGTGCAATACCAACACCAAGGGCCAAATGTTTGATGCCCGATAAAGCTTTCCTTGCCCTGAAATAAGTACCCTTATTCACTTACGTCTCCGCGCCCCTCCCACTAAATCCGCCACCATCCGCCTGAGCATATTTACTGCCCGGCTCAACCAGGCAATCCTAAAACGCCAGGTGGATACCCTCCGCCCAACGTCAGACACCCTGACGACCGGAAACAGTGTATCTTCCCTCATTCACTTACGTCCCTATCTCCCGCCCTATCTCCCGCCGTACCTATCCCCCGCACGTCCCCATACCACCGAAAAAGTCATGCGCGTTATCCCGCGTAAAGGATATATTTGTTTTATGCAACAAAAGGCATAAAAACCGCTTATCCATCTCTTCAGATAGTCGGTCAATAAAACATCCAACCATTGATCACCGCAGTATGAATGCCATACGCACCCCGATGCAACTCGCGTTGCTGCTGCAGGGACATAGAAAAGAACAGAAGCTCTCACAGCTGGAAACGGCTGAACGGGTCGGCATGACTCAAAAGATGGTGTCGGCCTTCGAAAACCATCCGGAACGCTGCTCTGTCAAAAACCTCTTCAAGCTGTTGTCCGCACTGAACCTCGAACTGGTTCTCCGACAGAAAGGAGACGGCTCATCAACTCAGGCCGAGTGGTAATGGGCAGGCCTTCGAAAACAAAGACGCTCAGGCTCATGATGAACGGGGAGCCAGTCGGCAACTGGACCGTCAGGGCAAATGGCATGCACGAGTTCAGCTATGACTCCACCTGGATCGCATCCCCACTTTCGAGGCCGATCTCCCTGTCGATGCCGCTCAGAAAAGAAAAATACAGCGGTGAGCCTGTGTACGCATACTTCGACAACCTCCTGCCAAACAACGACGCCATCAGGAAAAGAATACAGAACCGTTTTGCCACCAGCGGCATCGATCCATTCTCCCTGCTGTCGGAAACCGGGCGTGATTGCGTTGGCGCAATCCAACTGCTTACGCCTGACAGCACTGGCGAAGACGTTCACAAGATACGGGCGACACCCATCGACCAAGAGGACATCGATGCGCTGCTCAAAAGGAGCGTTCAGGGCCGAGACTTCGGCAAAACAGGACGTGAGGGAGACGAATTCAGGATTTCCCTTGCCGGCGCACAAGAGAAAACGGCCCTGCTTTTCCATAACGGCCAGTGGATGATTCCCCATGGCCCCACGCCGACAACCCATATCTTCAAGCTTCCCCTCGGCCATATCGGTCAATACAATCTCGACATGACCAGCTCGATCGAAAAGGAGTGGTTATGCGGCAGGTTACTTCAGGCATATGGGCTCCCGACAGCCAACGCGACCGTTGCAACATTCGGCGACACCAAAGCCCTGATTGTCGAACGCTTCGACCGCAAGCTCTCCCGAGACGGATCATGGATCATTCGTCTCCCGCAGGAGGACCTTTGTCAGGCGACAGGCACTCCTCCATGGAATAAATACGAGAGCGATGGCGGCCCTGGAATCAAGGCCATCATGACGCTCCTGCTCGGCTCGGACCGGGCGAGTCAAGACCGGAAGATGTTCTTCCGGGCACAGGTTGCCTTTTACCTGCTCTGCGCCATTGACGGTCACGCAAAAAACTTCAGTATCGTTCTCGGTCCGGGAGGAACCTTCCACCTCACGCCGCTCTATGACGTTCTTTCAGCATACCCGGTCATCGGCTCCGGCCCTAAAATGCTGCCGAAACAGAAGGTCAAGATGGCAATGGCACTCTGGGGCAAAAACCGGATCTACCGGTGGGATGCCATCATGCGCCGTCATTTCATGAAAACCGGAACCGATTGCGGCCTGGCTCTGTCTGACAGTGAAGCTATCATAGGCGATATGGTCCGGCTGACGCCCCAAGTCCTTGAACAAACCGCCAACGCGCTCCCTGCCGGATTCCCGGAACAGGTGCTCACAACAATTACCGAAGGCGTTCAAGAGCGTTGCCGTCGGCTGTCATGAGCCGCAATCCTCAGGCAACCCCAGGATTGCTTCGCCTCGCTCGCAATGGCCCATTCCTCATCGTCATTGCGAGGCCGAAGGCCGTGGCAATCCATCCCCCCCATCCATTCCCTCTCGCCTATTTATCCCGGGAGCGCCGTCCCGACTTGTCGTAACGGCATCTTCTCTTCACTCCAACCCATACCCAACTGTTCGAGGCCCGATGACACCTTCTGTCTGAAATAAGTGCCCTTATTCACTATTGGATGTCCATCAACATCTCCATCACTATTTCAACCTTGACGCTGAAGTCATAGACGTGCGTTCATGACGTTCCGGAATTACGGCAGGCTGTTATTCCTTCGGCGATTAAAACTCTTATAAATTGCCCCGGATTTCAAGCCGGGGATCACCGATAAAACATAAAAAATTAGGGATTTAGCCAAATTTCTCGTTGTTGTGGCATTTGCGACCGATTGCTGCCGGAGTAATAAGTTGATGCGTGAAAAAATTGATAATGATTATCGCCTTGGCGATTCAAACTCTTGACAACTGCTCTGGGCTGTTATGGTTTTAATGTTACTTCCCTTATTCACTTACGTCCCCGTACACACACCGCCCGCAGCACTGTTTGTATTTCTTCCCGCTGCCGCACGGGCACGGGTCGTTGCGGCCGGTGAGGGGCTCAGCCCTGAGGGTCCGGCCCGCGCCTTGACGTGCAAGATACGCCTGCCTCCATGGGCGCCAGAACTCCCCCAACTCCCTCACCCTCTCCTCGAGAAGATCCAGATATTCTTCCTTCATCTGCGCCAGAGAGCGGTCATCAACCTCATCATCCAGCATGCCAGACAAGACCAGGAATGGCATCATCACCCCAAACCCTTCGTCATCCTCACGCGTCCGCTGCCACACCTCCGGATCGATCATCGCACCGAACATGAACCCGACGGCCCAATCCTCAGCCGCCAGCATCAGCTCCTCCTCGTCATCCGCAGCTACCTCCTCGAACAGCGGGATATACTCCAGCGGTTCGCCGGCCAGCTGCTGCACCACGGTGTTATAATACCGGAACATCAGCCCCATCACCCCCTCGGCCTCAGCCCTGGAAGCGAACTTCGGCTGCTCGCCCTTCCCCGTCATATCCCAGACCAGCGGCAGCCAGGCACTTGGCTGGACCGTCACCGGATATACCGCAAGGGCGGCAAACAATCCATCCAGCTCGATGACCGACATCGCGCTTTCGGGCATCGTATCCGACTGGAGGAACTTCTGAAGCTCCAGCACCAGTGCTAGCTGCTCCTGCTCCTCCGGATCATCATCCTCATCTGCATCGCCGGAAAACGCCAGCTCGACGGCCTCATTGAAATCGCCGCAGTCGAAAGCATCCGGGTCAAACCCTTCGCCGAGCAATTCGACCGCAGCATTATGCTCTTCCCTGTCGGTGAGGTCACGAAGGCCGTCGAGCAGCAGGCAATACCCCCGCACACCGCCGCAATCCTCCGGCGGGCAGGCCCCAGCGCCATCAAGGCATCGCAGCAGCGCATCATCGCCCTCGCCATCGGTCTCGGCCACCGACTCCAGAACGACTTCATGCCTCCACTCATCCCCGAAATCATAGACATACAAGAACCGGTCACCAAGCTCGCGCACCAGTCCCGACAGACGCTCCTGCCGCTCGTCCAGCACCTCCGCACCGGCATCGTCTCCATCGGCCACCCCATATCTCCGCTGCTGACCGTCCTCACCCGCGACGAACTCATGCAGATGACGATTCTCCCAGCCCATGACCATCTGCAGCACTGAATGGAGCATGGAGAGCCGGTACTCCCCCGGGACCCTGACCCGACGCCATACCGGAGGCGCTGCGTCCAACAGCGTTACACGAAGTTCATAAACAACCATAGCCCCCCCTTTGTTTCGAATGACTCATCCATGCATCAATGTACAGATTGCCTGCGAACGATCGCAGCAGCGCCTCCGCACGAGCGGCACCTCAACGACGTTGTTCCTGGCACGCACGACGATCATCCACTTCCCACCAGTTCGCAGGACATCCCCATCCGACCACTATCCCCCTTGTCAGCCTGTCTGACTTGATCATATATTCTGTCGTCATTGCGAGTTGCGAAGCGACGTGGCAATCCATCTTTACTGAAATACGCATGGATTGTTTCGCGATGCTCGCCCTTATGCTCCGTTATCCACTAATCACTTTCGCGGAGATACCCCCTGGGAGCGCCGAGCTCCAGCTCAGCCATGGCGCCGCAGGTGCCGTCCCTCTTCCCTTTGCCCCTATCCAACACATATCCATCAATACAGGTGCCTGGGGCGCGTCGCCATCGCGATGGAGTGCAATACCAACATCAAGGGTCAAATATTTGATGCCCGATAAAGCTTTCCTTGCCCTGAAATAAGTACCCTCATTCACTTACGTCCCCGTCCCCACTCTCAGAATCATTTCTCAACCTTGATGCGAACTCCCCGTTTCATCACACTGCCCCACCTGGCAATCATTCTTTTGCGAAGGAGTTGGGACGCACTAACCCAGACAATACGCCCATTCTTCATGGTAATGACAGAAGAGCCCGCAGCAATCGCACGATCTTCCACCACCTTCCTGACCTTTGACATGGCCTTCGTGGCCGCAAGCAGATCAGGATCTTTGAGGGCTCCAAGGCTTACCCGCTTAGTCTTTATCATGAGAATAATCGATTAGAGTTGGTGGGATTGTAGAGGCATCATACAATGCCCACACATCTACAATAGAGCTGTAGAGATTCCGAAAATTGTCATACCCGGCCAGGAAACGCCGCCGGATAATGTCTTCAGGAATCGAGTGACCTCCCTCTATAACCCTCTGGGCAACCCGAGCTACTGCGAGATCTGCAGAACCCAGGGACAGAAACAAGAGCTTGACCAGATATCCGGATTGATGCCATGCATGAATTTTATCGACGTATATCCGCGCAGCCAATGTGGTTTCGAAGATAATGCTCTTATGGTTACGGCTATGCTCATCCATTCGTTCAAGCATAATCCTGCCGGCCTTAACATCGCGCCCCTCGACAACATCACCAAGGCTTTCGGCGATCTCGTCAGCATTCAGAAAAATGCTGCCCGCTTCATCACGAAAAAACCGCTTTGCAAACGTGGTTTTACCGGCACCATTTGGCCCAGCTATGATGATGATCTTCTTCAAACGCGCCCATGAAGTAACAGAATGAGGGGAAACTCATGCGACAGAGCCTGGCGAAGCTGTTCCTTCACAAGGTACGTAGAAAATTGTAATGACAAACACAAGACCTCGAGAAATTGCCATACCCGGACAGGGTTGTAAGCTGGAAATATTCCGCTAATCCCCGAGTCATTTCTACTGCCGTCTCATAGCCTTTCAGGTACAGATCTTCCTGCTTGACCTCGAACAATCCGACGGCATGCATGCTCTTGCACCTCCCGTTTCAACTTCCCGACCAGATTGGGGTGAACCCCGACTCCGCCCCCAATTTACCCGCCCTGCAGCCTATAGGTCAGCTGGCAGTTATGTCTCGGGTTGGAAAGCACAGCCGTATTGAAGATGGCTACGTTTTCGCCCTCGGGTCGTCGCACCGATTGCATCAGCAGACCGGGGTGGCCTTCACGGTGAATCCTCGCTCCCACCGACTGGCAAAACGCGTAGTCCGAAAGATGCAAAAGGTCCGGGTGTTTTCATCAGTCGATTTTCGGAAATCCAGTAGTGCGGCCATGCATGCCACCAAGTACACCTTACGCTCGGCAATCACCGTCATTCGTTCGAAACATGCATCTCGGAGCAAGCCCCGGTACCAGTGACAGGCCGATTCATAAACCGTCGTCTCGACCGAATCCGATCCGTACCAGACGCCGTAGCTACCATCAGAAAACCGACTCGCCTGCCAATGCCTGAACGGCAAGACAATGGCAGGACAGGCACAGGGAGCGCGGAACGATCCTCCCCGTGGCTTCTACCCTTATTCAGTTACGTTCACCTCGCACACATCCGAACCAGCATTTCTTTCCTCAGTCACTTACATCCCTCATACTATATCCTTAACAAGAAGATTTTCCAAGGTCAGGCCTTGCTGCCTATTTTCTCTCGTCATTGCGAGGCCGAAGGCCGTGGCAATCCATCCCCCCCATCCATTCCCTCTCGCCTATTTATCCCGGGAGCGCCGTCCCGACTTGTCGTAACGGCATCGTCTCTTCACGCCAATCCAACCCATACCCAACTGTTCGAGGCCCGATGACGCCTGTTTTCTGAGATAAGTACCCTCATTCACTTACGTCCCCGTCCCCCCCTTCATCACTTACGTTCACCTCGCACACATCCGAACCAGCATTTCTTTCCTCAGTCACTTACATCCCTCATACTATATCCTTAACAAGAAGATTTTCCAAGGTCAGGCCTTGCCGCCTATTTTCTCTCGTCATTGCGAGGCCGAAGGCCGTGGCAATCCATCCCCCCCATCCATTCCCTCTCGCCTATTTATCCCGGGAGCGCCGTCCCGACTTGTCGTGACGGCATCTTCTCTTCACGCCAATCCAACCCATACCTAACTGTTCGAGGCCCGATGACGCCTGTTTTCTGAAATAAGTACCCTCATTCACTTACGTCCCCGTCCCAGCCGGATTCAGCAGGGCGGCGGCAAACGCATCTGCCCGGCTTGCAGGCAACGCAGGTTTGTCCGCTACATCGAGACCTTGACGGGTGAGGAGATTGCCGATGCGGTCGGAAAGTGTGACCGGGAAGATTCGTGCGGGTATCACCTGAGACCGAGTGAGTATTTCCGGCAACAAGGCATGAACCCGCCAAAGGCAACAGGTGCTCACCGTGTTCCGATGGCTGAGCCGTC
>JAAXWS010000004.1 GCA_013334865.1 Chlorobiaceae bacterium | reverse complement strand
GCGTTCTCGATTGCCGTCTGATGCTCAAGAAGCTTCGGTAGCATGCGATGGAGCGTTCTTCTGGAATGCTGAACATTGAAATGCGACTCGAGAAGCTCCAGCGTCATCAGCTTGGAGGCAGGTTCGCAAAGCAAAAGGCCGGCCACCTTCGGGGTGCCGGCCTTTTCTGTTTGATGCCGTGCGCTTCTCAGATGAGCGGGCCGTAGCCGTCGAGAGGGAAGCTGAGGCAGAGCTCGCGGACTTCTGCCCTGACCTGACGGCAGACGTCGGCAACGTTGGCAGCGTTGGCCGAGGAGATGACGCGGTCGATGAACCCGGCGATCTTCTCGCTCTCGGCGACCTTCATGCCGCGGGTGGTCATGGCCGGGGTGCCGACGCGGATGCCGCTGGTGACGAACGGCGACTTGTCGTCGAAGGGCACCATGTTCTTGTTGACCGTGATGCCTGCCTCGTGCAGGAGGTTCTCGGCGACCTTGCCGGTGACCTCCTTGTTGCGGAGGTCGAGCAGCATGAGGTGGTTCTTCGTGCCGCCGCTGACGATGTGGTAGCCGAGGCCGATGAATTGCGCTGCCATGGCTGCGGCGTTGTCCTTGACCTGCTGCGCGTAGACCTTGAAGGAGGGCTGCAGCGCTTCGCCGAAGGCGACGGCCTTGCCGGCGATGATGTGCATGAGCGGGCCGCCCTGGATGCCGGGCATGACCTCGGCGTCCATCACCTCGGACATCATCTTGACGCGTGAGCCGGTCTTGGTCTTGATGGTGATGCCGAGCGGGTTCTCGAAGTCCTTGCCCATCATGATCATGCCGCCGCGCGGGCCACGGAGGGTCTTGTGGGTGGTGGTGGTCACGAAGTGGCAGTGCTCCATCGGGTTCGGCAGGACGCCTGCGGCCATGAGGCCCGCCGGGTGGGCGACGTCGGCCATGAGGAGCGCACCGACCTTGTCGGCGATCTGGCGGAAGGCCTTGAGGTCGAAGCCCTGGGAGTAGGCGCTGGCGCCGGCGATGATGAGTTTCGGGCGGACCTGCAGGGCCATCTCCTCGACCTTGTTCATGTCGATGATGCCGGTCTCACGGTCGACGCCGTAGGAGTGGGCATTGAAGAGCTGGCCGGAGAAGTTGACCGAGCTGCCGTGGGTGAGGTGGCCGCCGTGGGAGAGGTCGAGGCCCATGATCGGGTCGCCCGGCTTGAGCACGGAGAAGAGCACGGCCATGTTGGCGCTGGAGCCTGAGTGGGGCTGCACGTTGACGTATTCGCAGCCGAAGAGCTGCCTGGCGCGGTCGCGGGCGAGGTTCTCGGCGATGTCGACGTATTCGCAGCCGCCGTAGTAGCGCTTGCCGGGGTAGCCCTCGGCGTATTTGTTGGTCATCACCGATCCGCAGGCCTCCATGACGGCCCTGCTGGTGAAGTTCTCCGAGGCGATCAGCTCGAGGGTCTCGGTCTGGCGCCTGACTTCCCCGGTGATCGATGCGAAGACTTCAGGGTCCTGCATTTTCAGGATATCGTGCTTCATCGTGCGTCCTTCTTCTTTACGGTTGTTTGTGCTGGTTCAACTTTTCATCGGCGAGCTGTTCGAACCGGAGCCGGTCGTTGCCGGTGACCGATTCGATGATGTGCCCGAGCTTGTCGCGCTTGGTCTGGAGGTACTGGCGGTTGACGTCGTTCGGCTCGATCTCGAGCGGCATGCGTTCGACGATTTCGAGGCCGTAGCCTTCGAGGCCGACGATCTTCTTGGGGTTGTTGGTCAGGAGCTTCATCTTCCTGATGCCGAGGTCCTGGAGGATCTGGGCGCCGATGCCGTAGTCGCGGAGGTCGGCCTTGAAGCCGAGCTTCTCGTTGGCTTCGACCGTGTCGAGCCCCTCGTCCTGGAGGTTGTAGGCCTTGAGCTTGTTGACCAGGCCGATGCCACGCCCCTCCTGCATGAGATAGACAAGCACGCCCCGTCCCTCCTTCTCGATCATCCGCAGGGCGGTGGCGAGCTGGTTGCCGCAGTCGCAGCGCAGGGAGCCGAAGGTGTCGCCGGTGGCGCACTGCGAGTGCACCCTGACGAGCACGGGCTCGCCGTCCTCGACGTCGCCCTTGACGAAGGCCATGTGGTTCTGCTGGTCGATGAAGGATTCGTAGGCGATGAGCCTGAACTCGCCGTGCGCCGTGGGGAGCTTCGATTCGACGGCGCGCTGCACCAGCTTGGACTGCTGCATACGGTAGGCGACAAGGTCCTTGATGGTGATGAGCTTCATGCCGAGCTTCTCTTTCAGCTTCAGGAGCTCGGGTAGGCGAGCCATGCTGCCGTCGTCGTGCAGGATCTCGCAAAGCAGGCCCGCTGGCTGGCATCCGGCGAGGCGGGCGAGGTCCACGGCGGCCTCGGTGTGGCCGACGCGCCTGAGCACGCCGCCGTCCATGGCGCGGAGCGGGAAGATGTGGCCGGGCCTCGAGAAGTCGTCGGCCGTGCAGGACGGGTCGGCGATCATCTTGAGGGTCATGTACCGGTCGTAGGCCGAGATGCCGGTGGTCACCCCTTCGGCGATGGCGTCGATGGAAACCGTGAAGTTGGTTTCGTGCTGCGAGGTATTGCGCTGGACCATCGGTTCGAGCTGCAGCTCCCTGGCTCGCTGCATGGGAATGGCGACGCAGAGCAGGCCGCGGGCCTCCTTGGTGATGAAGTTCACCATCTCCGGGGTCACGTGCTCGGCCGCGGCGATGAAATCGCCTTCGTCCTCGCGGTCCTCGTCGTCCACGACGATGACCAGCTTGCCGTTCCGGATATCCTCTATGGCCGACTCTATGGAGTCGAAACGCTGTTTGCTCATCCTGGTAGGTGTAGGTGCTTTGCGGTCCGTCCGGACTGCCATCCGGGCCGGGGTGTTTCAGGTCGGGAAGTTACATGAAATCCCTGTAATGTAAAAAAACTTCCCGACTCGGGCGCCCTTTCCCCGCTTGCCGAAGAGCCATATTCAAGCGCTTCGGAGCTTTGACTTGGAGGCGCTTTTTTTTATACTTCTCGGATTTTTTTGAACGGCGCCTAAATGTTACCTTTCAGGACGGTCGAATTTCAAAGTTTTTACCATACGACACCGCATGTCCACTCCAGCCACTGACCTTTCACCGGAAGCCCAGCAACTCGCCGCGAAACTGACGGCAAAATCCCTCAGGAAGGCCAAGGAGCACGGCTTTTCGGACTTCCAGCTCGCAACGATATTCCAGTCCAACGAAAACGCGGTGCGCGAGCTTCGCAAGCATTACGGGGTCGTATCGGTCTTCAAGACGGTCGACACCTGCGCCGCCGAGTTCGACGCGAAGACCCCTTACCACTACTCCACCTACGACGAGGAGAACGAGTCGGTCCGCTCCGACCGCAAGAAGGTCATCATCCTCGGCGGAGGCCCGAACCGCATCGGCCAGGGCATCGAGTTCGACTACTGCTGCGTGCAGGCCGTGTTCGCCATGAGGGAAGCCGGCTACGAGACCATCATGGTCAACTGCAACCCGGAGACGGTATCGACCGACTACGACATCGCCGACAAGCTCTATTTCGAGCCGCTCACCTTCGAGGACGTCATCCGCATCATCGAGCACGAGCAGCCGCTCGGCGTGATCGTCAGCTTCGGCGGCCAGACCCCGCTCAAGCTCTCCACCAGGCTCGACGCCGCGGGGGTGAAAATCCTGGGCACCTCCTCGAAAGGCATCGACCTTGCCGAGGACCGCAAGAAGTTCGGCGCCCTGCTCGAGAAGCTCGAGATCCCGCATCCCGACTACGGCACGGCGACCACCTTCGGCGAAGCGCAGGAGATCACCCGCCGCATCGGCTACCCGGTGCTGGTCAGGCCCAGCTACGTGCTCGGCGGCCGCGCCATGAAGATCATCTACAACGACGACTCCCTGAAGGAGTACGTGGACCAGGCGCTCTTCATCTCCGAGAAGTACCCGCTCCTGATCGACCGTTTCCTCGAGACGGCCGTCGAGTTCGACATCGACGCGCTTGCCGACAGGACCGACTGCGTCATCAGCGGCATCATGCAGCACGTCGAGGCGGCCGGTATCCACAGCGGCGACTCGACCTCGATCCTGCCCTATTACAACATCGAGAAGTCGGCCATCGACACGATGAAGGAGTATACGCGCAAGCTGGCCGAGAACATCGGCGTCGTAGGCCTGATGAACGTGCAGTACGCCGTGCAGAACGGCAGGGTGTATGTCATCGAGGTCAACCCGCGCGCCAGCCGCACCGTGCCGTTCGTGGGCAAGGCCACGGCGATCCCGGTGGTCAAGATCGCCACGCGCGTCATGCTCGGCGAAAAGCTCAGCGACCTGCGTCGTGAGTTCGACCTGAAGGACTGCGACGAGCTCGGCCTGAAGCACATGGCAATCAAGGAGCCGGTGTTCCCGTTCTCGAAGTTCGTCAAGTCCGGCGTCTACCTCGGCCCGGAAATGCGTTCGACCGGCGAAGCGATGAGCCTTGCCGACGAGTTCCCCGAGGCCTTCGCGAAGGCCTACCAGGCGGCCAACATGCACCTGCCGCTCTCCGGCACGGTGTTCATCAGCGTGAACGAGCAGGACAAGAACCAGCGCATCATCAACGTCGCCAGCGAGCTCTACCGCATGGGTTTCGACCTGGTGGCGACCACCGGCACCCACGCGTTCCTGACCCGTCACGGCATCGATTGCAAGAAGGTCTACAAGGTGGGCGAAGAGGGCCGTCCGAACATCTTCGACATCATCAAGCTCGGCAAGGTGGACTTCGTGATCAACACGCCGAGGGGCGAACGTGCGTTGCACGACGAGGAGGCCATCGGATCAGCGTCCGTCCAGAGCGGCGTGCCTTTCGTCACGACCCTGGAGGCTGCCGAAGCATCGGTCCAGGCGATCGACTGCATCCGCTGCCAGGAGTTCGGGGTGAAGAGCCTGCAGGAGTACGCCTCCTACCGGAAGCGTTGAAGACGAGACACGTGACGCGTAACACGTGACGCGTGCTCCTCTTCGAAATCGATGATTTGATATCATAAAAAAGCGGACCAGACGGTCCGCTTTTTTATTGGGCACGGCACGCCGTGCCCCTACGGTTCTGCTCCAGCCGCCAGACTCGCTGTAAGCACCGAACCGGCAACACTCGTCACGCGTCTCGCCATCCTGCCCCTCGGAAACGATCTTCACCGGTATTTGCTTTATTTCTCTCAGAACCCCCGGTTCGTTATCTTTTCAGACTTCCATCCACCTATCCACCAGTTCACCCAATGGCACCGACCCTCGCAACACTTCTCGACGAATCGATACAGCTCGAACTGAACCTCGCCAGGCTCTACACCCTCTTCAACGACCACTTCGAGGAGGATGAGGATTTCTGGTGGCAGCTTGCCATGGAGGAGCGCAGCCACGCAGCCCTGCTCCAGCAGGAGAAGAAGCTGCCGCAGCCACTTGCCTTCTTCCCGGAGAACCTGCTGTCGAAGGACCTTGAGGCGCTCAGGGCGAACAACGCGCTCATCGCCGGAGAGGCAGAACGCTTCGCGGCGGCGCCCTGCTCCCGGCAGGAGGCATTCAACCTGGCGCTGAAGATCGAGATGTCGGCCGGCGAAGCCCATTTCCAGGAGTTCATGGAGAGCGACAGCGGTTCCCTCGCCGGAGACATCTTCAAGCAGCTGGCCAGCGAGGACCAGAACCATGCCCGTCGCATCCGCGAGTACATGAAGGAGAACGACATACGGGCAGTGAAGGGCGCCTGAACGTTGCCAGCAAGCTTGACCCATCCCGAAGCCTGACGAATTTTCGTCAGGCTTCGCTGTTTAAACGGCGCCTACCCGTTTTCGCCGATGCGGAGGAAACGGTGCGACCAGTGGCCCTTGTGGTCGATGACCAGCTCTCCGTAGCGGTCGGGGACGTAGCGGAAGCTGCCGCCGTTGACGAAGGTGAGCCCGTCGGCATGGTACATCTGGAAGCGGTGAAAATGGCCATGCATGACCACTCGTGCCCCGAGCGACCTCATCGCCCTGAGGTACTCGTCCCGGTTCTTGAACTCCATGGTCCAGTCGAAGGCCTGGTCGATCAGGGCATCGGTTCCGTAGACCCGATAGGCGTGGTGGCAAAGCCCGATCACGAAACTGCCGGCAAGCGCCTCGGCCACCTCCCTGCCGCCCAGGGCCTGCATGGCTGATGGCGAGACGTACCCGCGGGCGCCGAGCGGGTTGTCTGAGCCCGACCAGGGAAGCACTGAGCTGCTGGCGACCAGGGCGATCCCGATTCCCCCGAAGTGCAGTACCTTGACCAGCGGATATCCCACGTTCGGGTCGCCAACATCGGCGATCAGTGGCCGGAACACGGTGCAGAAGCGTTCGAGCCGCTCCACCACCCTTCGCCGGCGGCCGCTGTCGTCCGGGTTCAGGGCATGGTAGAAACGCAGTTCCTCCTCGAGGTTGATGAGGTCGTGGTTTCCGGGCAGCACGGTCGTCCGGCCCAGTTCGAACAGTCCGTTCCTCGTGAGCGCGTCGCGGACCACGAGCAAGTCGTCGGGGTTTGCCGTGTCGATAAGGTCACCGGTCAGCACGAGATGGTCATACTCCTTACGGACGATCTCGGCCAGGATCCTGTCGAGCCGCTCGATCTGCCTGAGGTCGTTCCTGCCCGTCAGGTGCAGATCGGATAGGTGTGCGATCCTTACTTTCTTGTCAATCGACACAGGGATCGAGGTTTTACGGCTATAAAGCCTTAAATTATCAAGATGTCGAAGCGGGGAACAGGCATTTTGCCAGCAGAGCCCCGCCTGTGCGTGCCTTGCCTACTTAACAAGGCTGCCGACAGAAAGATACTGCGTTTTTATGAACCTGCGCCATGGGATGCGCTCTTCAAATCCATATACCAACATAATGTCTAAAAATACCAGCGCCGTCAAGAAGCTTTCCCGCAACCTCTGGTGGTCATGGGACACCGAAGCCAAGGATCTGTTCAAAAGCCTCTCCCCCCTCCTTTGGGAACGTGTCAACCACAACCCGGTCGAACTGCTCAGGCATATATCGACCGACGAGCTCGAAGCCCGCTGCGAATGTGAGTTCGGGCACCGCATCTCCCTCGTCAAGCAGCGCTTCGACGACTACATGGGGAGCACCAATACCTGGGCGACCAACCATGCCCCCGAAATCGTCGCCAACCCGGTAGCCTACTTCAGCGCCGAATTTGGCATCCACGAGAGCCTGCGCATCTATTCGGGCGGCCTCGGCATCCTCGCCGGCGACCACCTCAAGTCTGCCAGCGACCTCGGCATCAACTTCATCGGCATCTCGCTCTTCTACAAGGAGGGATACTTCCGCCAGTACCTGAACCACGACGGCTGGCAGATCGAGGACTACCCGCTGCAGTACCCTGAAAGCCTGCCGATCGAGAAGGTCACCACCAGGGACGGCAAGGACCTGATCATCGAGGTCACCATCGCGCAGAGCACGGTTTACGCACAGGCGTGGCTCCTCAAGGCCGGCCGGTCGAACCTCTACCTGCTCGACACCAACATCCCGGCAAACGAGTCCCACTACCGCGAAATCTGCTCCAGGGTCTACGGCGGCGACCAGAACATGAGGATCAACCAGGAGCTCCTGCTCGGCATCGGTGGCGTCAAGCTGCTCGAAGCCCTGGGGCTTACCCCGGCCGTCTACCACATGAACGAGGGGCACTCGGCGTTCCTCACGATCGAGCTGCTGAAGCAGCAGCTTGCCAAAGGAGTCAAACTCACGAAAGCGCTGGAGAAGGTCAAGGAGCAGTGCGTCTTCACCACGCACACCCCGGTACCGGCCGGCCACGACCGTTTCTCGAGGGACATGATGCACTATACCTTCGACAAGTACCTCACCCAGTGCGGCATCGACTTTGAGGAGCTCATGAAACTCGGTTCGGAAGACCCGAACAACACTTCGGGGCTCTTCACCATGACCGTCCTCGCATTGCGGCTCTCCAGGTGCGCCAACGGCGTTTCGAAGCTGCACGGCGAGGTTTCGAGGGAGATGTGGAAACACCTTTACTCGACCGACGATCCGAAGCAGGTACCGATCGGCCACATAACCAACGGCATCCACACCAGGAGCTGGAGCAGCGGTTTCACCGAGCGCTTCTGGAAGAACCATACCGACTCCATCGAAAACCTCTTCTCCTCAAGGGAATCTGCCGAAGAGGTGCTCTCGAAGGTCAGCGACCACGACCTCTGGTGCATGCGGTACCGGCTGAAGCGAAACCTGATCGACTACATCTCGCGTTACCTGTCGAACCAGCTGTACCACCAGCACCTGTACACGCCGTACAAGCCGGCCGACTCTTCAAGGTCGGTGAAGAGCTCGCTCTCGCCGGACGTGCTGACCATCGGCTTCGCCCGCAGGTTCGCGACATACAAGCGCGCGCCCCTCATCTTCCAGGACCTTGACCGCCTGAACACGATCATCAACAGCCAGTCGATGCCGGTCCAGCTCATCTTTGCCGGCAAGGCACACCCGCACGACGACGCCGGCAAGGAGTACATCCGCCAGATCGTGGAGTTCTCGAGGCGTCCACAGTTCCAGGGCAAGGTGATCTTCCTCGAGAACTACAACATCGGCGTGGCCAAGCGGCTCATCTCGGGCGTCGACGTCTGGCTGAACAACCCGGTCAGGCCCATGGAGGCAAGCGGCACTTCGGGCCAGAAAACGGTGCTGCACGGCGGCCTGAACCTGAGCATCATGGACGGCTGGTGGTGCGAAGCCTACAACGGCACCAACGGCTGGTCGATCGGCAGCGGCGAGGAGAGCGACAACTACGACGAGCAGTACCGCCAGGACGCCTCGAAGCTTTACGAGGTACTCGAGCACCAGATCATCCCCACCTTCTACGAACGGAACGAGCACAACATCCCGGTCCGCTGGCTGAAGAACGTGCGACATGCCATCGCCTCGATCGCTCCGGTCTACAACACCGACCGCATGGTCAAGGAGTACACCCTCCGCTACTACCTCAAGGAACCGCGAGTCTGAGCCCAACGAAACGCAACATGGCTTCATCACCGTCAACAGCGAACTCCCCTGCCGCCGTCAGCCTCGGCAGGGGGCTCGACCTCAGGTCGCCCGTCATGCTCGCCTCAGGGACCGTCTCCTACGGCGAGGAGCTTTCAGGCCTCTGCGACCTCGGAAGGATCGGTGGCCTGGTCACCAAGGCCATCTCGCCGGAACCCCGCATCGGGAACCCGCCGCAGCGCATCGCAGAAACGTCGTGCGGCATGATCAACGCCATCGGCCTCGCCAACGTGGGCCTCGACAGGTTCGTCACCGACAAGGTGCCGTTCCTGCAGAAGCTCGACACCCGGGTGATCGTGAACATCGCGGGAAGATCGATCGACGACTACTGCCAGGTGGTCGAGCGGCTCGACCGGCTGGAGGGGATCGCCGCCTACGAACTGAACCTCTCCTGCCCGAACGTGAAGGGGGAGTGCATGATCATGGGGGTCAGCCCCGACGCGACCAGGGAGATCGTCTCGACCCTGCGCGCCATCACCGGGCGCCACCTGATGGTGAAGCTCACCCCGAACGTCACCTCGATCAGCACCATCGCGCTGGCTGCGGAGGAGGCCGGAGCCGATTCGGTCTCGCTGATCAACACCGTGGTGGGCATGGCGGTTGACTACCGCACCCGCAAACCGCTGCTGAAGAACGTCACCGGAGGGCTCTCAGGCCCGGCGATCAAGCCGATCGCCTTGGCAAAGGTATGGGAGGTCGCCAATGCCGTGAAGATCCCGGTGGTGGGCATGGGCGGCATAGCCAGCTTCGAGGACGCCATGGAGTTCCTGCTCGTGGGAGCCAGCGCCATCCAGATCGGGACCATGAACTTCGTCTACCCCGACATCGGCGAAAAGATCGCGATCGCAATCGAAGAATACTTCTCCCGCCCGACCGCCCCCGCATTCAGGGATTATGTGGGAAGCCTATTAGTTGATAGTTGATAGTTGACAGTTGATAGTTAATATGCCGTCCCGGGTGGGCGGCATTTTTGTTGCAGGGGTACGTCGTTCCGTGCCCGAAGTGGCTGACGAACGGCAGGTCCACATATCAGCCGCCCCCTCGCCGCTCAACATTGTTTTCCACTATCCACTATCCACTATCCACTATCCACTATCCACTATCCACTATCCACTATCCACTATCCACTATCCACTATCCACTATCCACTATCCACTATCCACTATCAACTATCCACTATCAACTATCCACTATCCACTATCAACTATCAACTATCCACTATCAACTATCAACTATCAACTATCAACTATCAACTATCAACTATCAACTATCAACTACCTCCCCCCTTTCTATACCCCAGCGTGCGCTTGCGGTATTTCCAGGCACCCGTTGAGCCGAACGCCCGATACTGGCGGATGATACGGTCTCGGTTGAGGAACTCGGTGTTGGTGATCTGGGCGATGATGCGCGACTCCATTTCCTGGACATCCACGTCGGAAAGGCCGGCGTCGGAAAGGAGCTGACGATGAGCGGGGCGCACTCGAAGGCGATGAACAGGAGGGTGATGAACGGCGGGCTTCCCTGCCGAGCTCGTCGTATTCGGACTGATACTTCGCGACCGGCAAGATTTCGAGCGCATACTTCTCCCTGAACGGCTCCTGGACTTTAACGATACTTGCCTTCTGGTCGGAGAGGTAGCGCTCCTTGAGCTTGTCACGGATCTCCTTGCCGAAAATCTTGAGTTCGAGGGGGCGGGCGATGAGGATGGCCAGCACGAGCCGGGGCGAGGCCTGGTAGAACTGCTTCACCCCCTTCGAGGTCTTCTTGATGCTCGAAACGATGTAGCGGTCGATGTTGAAGATGGCGAGGCCCCACAGAATGCCGAAGAAAGGGGCGGCGAACCAGACCGCAGGACTGCCCGAAAAGACGAAATAGAGGGCGTAGCCTCGCGAGAGGCCGGCAAACAGGGCCGTGAAGAAGAGGTCGCACCGATGCCGAGGAACTTGGCATGTTCGGTGGGGTATTTCTCGATGACCTCCACCGGAGTGCCGGCGCAGATCCAGAAAAAACGCTGTAGTCGTTCGAAATCCATGCTCACATTGCCGTTCGTCGGGTAGGGGGAAAACGGTTTCGGGGTCGGGGATAATACACGTCCTGATCGCGAAACCGCCAATCCCCCGTTACAGTTGGATCGCGCTGCCCAAGGTTCCTAAATTACAGGAATTGTCCTATCTTTGACACCACACGACTCAAACAATAAAACCCCATTACCGCATGCGCATTGGAATAGGAATCGACGTCCATCCGTTCGCCGAAGGCCGAAAACTGGTCATCGGCGGCGTAGAAATCCCCTCACCGACCGGCCTTGACGGCCACAGCGACGCGGACGTGCTGCTACACGCCGTCAGCGACGCGCTCCTCGGCGCCGCGGCGCTCGGCGACATCGGCCTGCACTTCCCGAACACCAGCCCGGATTTCAAGGATATCGACAGCATGATCCTGCTGAAGCATGTGGGCCGCCTGCTCGAGAAGGAGGGGTACAAGCCGGTGAACGTCGACGTGATGCTGCTGCTCGAAGCGCCGAAGATCGCCCCGTACATCCAGGAGATGCGCCGCAACATCGCACGCTGCCTCGATATGGAGATCAGCACCGTTTCGGTCAAGGCGACCACCAACGAAAAACTCGGCTACATCGGTCGCGAAGAGGGCGCCTGCGCCCACGCGGTGTGCATCATCGAAAAGCGGTAAAACAGCCCATCCCGCCGGCCTGGCCTTCAGACCGGAGTCAGGAGAAACAAAAAAAGAGCTCTCCCGCGATACAACCTTGCAGGAGAGCTCTTGCTGTTTCCAACCTCAAGCCATGCGTGACGAACCACCCGTCACTTGTTACTTTTCACTCCCCAAAGTACTCCTTCAGGCCCTCGTCGGTCGGCTTCATGGTCTTGTCGCCCTTGTTCCAGTTGGCCGGGCAGACTTCTCCGAACTCTTCGGTGAACTGCAGCGCATCGACCAGCCTGAGCACCTCGTCGATGTTCCTGCCGAGGCCGAGGTCGTTGACCACCTGATGCTTCACCACACCCTCGCGGTCAATGAGGAACAGACCCCGCAGCGCCACGCCGTTGTCACCCTCAGTGAGGACATCGTAATCTTTGGCGATGGTCTTGTTGATGTCGGAGATGAGCGGATAGGTCACACCCTGGATGCCGCCCTTGCTGCGAGGGGTGTTGAGCCAGGCAAAGTGCGAGAACTTGGAGTCGACCGAACAGCCGAGCACTTCGACGTTCTTCTTCCTGAACTCTTCGAGCTTCTCCTGGAAGGCGTGCAGCTCGGTCGGGCAGACGAAGGTGAAGTCGAGGGGATAGAAGAAGAGCACGACATACTTGCCGCGGAAATCGGAAAGCCTGCATTCGTCGACGAATGTCGAACCGTTGACGACTGCCGGTGCGTTGAAATCTGGTGCCTTGCGGCCTACGAGCACGCCCATGTGATAGCTCCTTGTCTTTTGTTGGTTTGGAGTTTCCTTTAAATAGGATTTATTTGGTCCAATATAAACAACCGAAAGAAATCCGCCAACTCGCAAAACCCTTTTTTTTGTTTTTTTGGGTGCGGATGGCCAGGATTCATGGCCTGACGGACATGCGGTTTCCTGCGGCGATATGCTTATTTTCCAACAGGAAAAGATCTTGTGCCCATCAAGCGCCGCCAATGCGAACCTTCTTCGAATTCGACCGGCTACGGACCGGCTACCGTCAGGAGATCGTTGCGGGAGTGACCACCTTCTTCACGCTCTCCTACATCATCGTCGTCAACCCGGCCATCCTCGAAGCCGCCGGCATCCCCCGGGGCGCCTCGATGACCGCGACCATCCTGACGGCAATCTTCGGTACGCTGCTCATGGCCGTCTATGCGAAGCGCCCGTTCGCGGTAGCGCCCTACATGGGGGAGAACGCTTTCATCGCCTACACGGTGGTGAAGATACTCGGCTTCTCCTGGCAGACCGCCCTCGGGGCGATCATGGTCAGCGGCGTACTTTTCACGGTCATCACGCTCACCGGGCTCCGGCGCTGGATGGCCGAGGCGATCCCGCCGTCGCTCAAGCACAGTTTCTCTACCGGCATCGGCCTCTTCCTGGCGTTCCTGGGCCTGAACAGCATGGGGGTGATCGCGATGGGGGTGCCCGATGCCCCGGTAAAGCTCGCGGACATCACCACACCATCGGTCCTTTGCGCCATCTTCGGGCTTTGCCTGACGGCAGGCCTGCTGGCGAGACGGATCACCGGGGCGTTCTTCATCGGCATGGCGGTGACCACCCTGCTCATGATCGCGACCGGCCTTACCCCTCTCCCCTCTAGCCTTTTCAGCCTGCCGCCCTCCCCCGCGCCGATCTTCCTGAAGCTAGACGTCGCGGGTGCGCTCAACTGGGGCTTCATCGGGGTGGTGACGAGCGTGCTGGTCATGGATTTCGTCGACACCATGGGCACCCTCATCGGGCTTTCCGCAAGGGCCGGACTGCTTGATGAAAACGGCAACCTTCCCGAGATCGGGAAGCCGATGCTCGTCGACGCCCTGACGACCATCGTGGCAGCCCTCGTCGGCACCACGACCGCCGGTGCGTTCATCGAATCGGCGGCCGGCATCGAGCAGGGAGGCAGAAGCGGCTTCACGGCCCTCGTCGTTGCGGCCCTGTTCGCCCTCGCCCTCTTCTTCTCGCCGCTCCTCACCATCGTGCCACCCCAGGCCTACGGGCCGGTGCTGGTCGTGGTCGGCATGTTCATGCTCGAATCGGTGGGAAAGCTCGACTTCTCCGACTACACCGAGCTGATGCCGGCGTTCCTGACCATAACCATGATGCTTTTCACCTTCAACATCGGCGTCGGCATCACCACGGGCTTCATCAGCTGGGTGCTCTTCAAGGCACTGTCGGGCAGGTTCCGCGAGATCAAGGGGGGCATGGCCGCGCTGGCCGCCCTGTCGCTGACCTTCTACCTCTTCTACCCTTACCACTAAGACCGGACAACGATGCCCAAGTCAACCCTACGCGTCGTGCAGAGCGACTGCACCCTGGCAAACTTCGACGAGAACCTCGCCCGTCACGTCGCGGCCATCGAACTGGCCGTCAGGGACGGCGTCCAGGCGATCGCGTTCCCCGAGCTGTCGCTGACCGGATACAACGTTCAGGATGCAGCACAGGACATGGCGATGCACATCGACGACCCGAGGCTCGACCCGCTGCGCGAGCTGAGCCGGCACATCTGCATCGTGTGCGGAGGGATCGAGCTGAGCGACGACTACGGGGTCTACAACTCGGCATTCATGTTCGAGGACGGGATTTCGAGGAGCGTGCACCGGAAAACCTACCTGCCGACCTACGGGATGTTCGAGGAACTCCGGTACTTCTCGGCGGGTCAGAAGGTCGAGGCGGTTGATTCGAGGAGGCTCGGCAGGATCGGTGTGGCCATCTGCGAGGATTTCTGGCATGTCTCGGTGCCCTACCTGCTGGCCCACCAGGGGGCGAAGCTGCTGCTGGTGCTCATGTCGAGCCCGCTGAGGCTTTCGCCGGGGAGCGGCACTCCGGCCATCGTGTCGCAATGGCAGACCATCGCGAGCACGAACGCCTTCCTCTTCAGCTGCTACGTCGCCTGCGTCAACCGGGTGGGGAGCGAGGACAGCTTCACCTACTGGGGCAACTCGACGGTCACCGGGCCTGACGGAACGCTGGCAGCGACGGCGCCGATGTTCGGCGAGCACTCGATGGACGCGGTAATCGACTATTCTGAGGTGAAGCGGGCGCGCCTCCACTCATCACACTTCCTCGACGAGGACCTGAAGCTCTTCTCCTCCGAACTGGACAACATCATCGGCAGGCGGCGGAAAGGCTGACGCTGCGGAAAGGTATCGGCGGCTATTCCATGCGGAAGCCGGCCGGCGTGACATTCACCCGGCCGAAAGCCTGCATCCGATCCGCAGCAGCCTGCGCGGCGGCGGCATCATCGAAGAGGGCATAGACGGCCGAGCCGCTGCCCGACAGCGACACGAAAGCCGCGCCCGAAGCGGCCAGCCCGTCGCGGACCTCGCGTACGACCGGGTAGTGTTCGAACACCACCGGGGAGAAATCGTTCTCGAACACCTCCAGCACCCCCGTGTCGCGGTCTTTGCACAGCCTCGCCACGAGCCCCTTCAGGTCCGGCACCGGACGGTCGAACCTCGGCCGGAAGTTCCTGTATGCCCAGACGGTCGGCACCTGAACCTCGGGGAAAACGGTCACCACGTGGTACGGCAGCGTCAGCGAAAGGTCTTCGAGCTCCTCGCCGATGCCAGCCGCATAGGCGAGGCCCTTCATCTCGAGGAAATAGGGGACGTCGGCGCCGAGCTTCACGGCGAGACGATGCAGGTCGGCCGAGGAGGCATTGACGCCCCAGAGCCCGTTGAGCACCCGCAGGGTCGCGGCGGCGTCGCTGCTGCCTCCGCCGAGGCCGGCACCGAAGGGCACCTGCTTGACCAGGCCGATACGAACCCCGGCATTGATGCCGGCATGATCGCGCAGCGCCTTGGCCGCCCTCACGCAGAGATTCGAATCGTCCGACGGGAGATCGAGGTTCGAGCAGCTCATGGAGATGCTGTCGCCGGGCGTGAAGTCGAGCGTATCGTGCCACTCGATCGGGGCGAAGACCGTTTCGAGGGTGTGGTATCCGTCGGGGCGGCGCCCGGTGATGAGCAGGCCGAGATTGATCTTCGCACAGGCCTTGACCGAAACGTGAAGCATAGAATGCAATTGATTTTATAGTAATAATTTTCCCATATTTGGAGATGGTCCCGTCCATGGGACGGCGGTGGTTCAACGCCGTTTTCATCCAATCCCTGACCCGCAGATTCATGCTACAGGCACGCAACCCACTGCTCCCGATCATCCTCGTTTCAGGCAGCCTGCTCTGTTCTTCGGGCAGCTTCGGAGCGGAAGCCGCCAGGAGCTCCTATGCATCCGAAATCGTGAAGGATGTGAGGGAAGATAAGGTTTATTTGCTGGAAAATATCCGCCACAAGGTGACAAAACCTTCGGAGAAGACCCTCGTCGACGCCCTGCTGAGCGAAGACGGGCCGAAAGCCGCAAGCCTCTACCGGAAGCAGCTTTCGGAGTATCCGGACCCGCAGCTCGACGACATCAGCCGTTCGAGGCTCGCCGCATACGACCGGTCGCTGGCCGCGACGGCGAAACCGGTCATGAACGCCCCGAAACCAGGCACTGCCAGTTCACCGCTCTCCGCGACGAATGCACCTGCAATCGCTGCCAGGAAGCCGGATACGGTATCCCGTCAAGCATCCGCACCGACCCCGCTCAAGCCTGCCTCCCCGGTTTTGGAATCTCCTGCCGCGACAGCAGCCAGAAAGGCCGACTCGGTTGCGAAAGCGCCGAAGGCCCCTTCGCCGAAACCTGCCACCGCAGCCCAGCCGACGGCACCGGCAAACGCCAGAACGCCAGCTCCCGCGGCCTCGAAACCGGTAACCGGTAGCACCTACACCCTGCAGTTCGGAAGCTTCGACAGCGCAGCCAACGCCGACCAGCTCGCCGCACAGCTCGCGCCAAGCGCCCAGGCCAAGGTGGTCGTGATCAACGGTGTCTACAAGGTCAGGCTGAAGAGGACGTTCGCAACCAGGGAGGAGGCGGGCGCATTCAGGCATTCGCTGCCCATCGAATCATTCGTGGTGACCGACCAGCAATGACCAGCAGCCTGCAACTCCGTCACGCCCTACCCTCATGAACCGGGGATTCGACATTCTCGGCAGATCCCCGGGCATCCTCCGGCTCAAGGAGCTCGCCCTGCAGGTCGCGTCGGCCGACGTCACGGTGCTCATCACCGGGGAGACCGGGTCGGGCAAGGAGGTGCTGGCGCGATTCATCCACGAACACAGCCGCCGGGCGTCGAAGAGCTTCATCCCGGTCAACTGCGGTGCGATCCCGTCCGGCATCCTCGAGTCGGAGCTTTTCGGCCACGAGAGGGGTGCTTTCACTGGCGCCATCCAGGCAAGGAAAGGCTATTTCGAAAGTGCGGACCGGGGCACGATCTTCCTCGACGAGATCGGTGAGACGCCCCTGGAGACCCAGGTCAAGCTCCTGCGGGTCATCGAGGCGGGAGAGTTCCAGCGGGTCGGAGCGTCAGAAACGGTCTGTACCGACACCCGTATCGTCGCGGCGACCAACAGGAACCTCCATCAGGCGGTGGCCGAGGGCAATTTCCGCGAAGACCTCTATTACCGCCTGCGCAGCGTGGAGCTCCAGATCCCGCCGTTACGGGAGCGAGGGGGCGACATCCTGCTGCTCGCCGAACATTTCATCCATGGCTTCGAACGCAAGCACTCCATCGCCTTCGAAGGCTTCAACCCCGAAGCGACCGAGCTGCTGCTGCGCTATCCGTGGCCCGGCAACGTCCGGGAGCTGAGGAACCTGGTCGAGTCGCTGCTGATCCTGGAACGGGGCCGCCAGGTCACCCCGGACATCCTCGAAAGGCACCTCGTGCAGCGCAGCCGGCACAAGAGCCTGGTCCACGACCCGGCAAGGACGGAGAGCAATGAGCTGAGCCTCATCTACGGCAGCCTCATCCAGCTCAGGCAGGAGATGGGCGAGATCAGGCAGTTGCTCCAGCAGCTGCTGCTCACGAACCGGCTGCAATCCCCGCAGCTCCTTCTGCCGGAACCGCAGGTGACCGAGCCCATGACGCAAAGCCCCCCTTCCCCGGCCGCTGAGCCGACCCTGCCCCTTGAAGAGCTCGAAAAGCGCACCATCGCCGTCACTTTGACAAAATTCGGAGGAAACAAGAGGAAGACGGCACATGCGCTGGGCATCAACGAGCGGACATTGTACCGCAAGATCAAGGAGTACGGTTTATAAGAAAAGGACAACAGGGACGTAAAGGACACCAAGGACAAAAAAGCACCTCTTTAACACAGTTGTCCCTGAATTCCCTGCTGTCCTTGAGGTCCCTTCTTACAAAACCTTTCTCCTCCGTAAAACTCCCGCCACCGCCAGCAATCCCCCGATCCCGAGGCACGCTTTCGGAAAGAGGTCCGGGTATTTCGTGTAGAAGGTCAGGCCCTCTTCGAGGGGCACCTCGGTGACGAGCACGGCGCCCTGCCACCAGGGGATCTCCGCAATGGTCCGTCCGAATCGGTCGTAGGCAAGCGTCACGCCGGTATTCGCGCAGCGGACCATCGCCCGGCGGTTCTCGATGCAGCGCAGCCTGCCGATGGCCGCATGCTGCCACGGCCCGTAGGAGGTACCGTACCAGCCGTCATTGGTCACCAGCGTGACCAGCTGCGCCCCGCCAGACACGAACCGGGAGACCAGATCGGGAAATATGGATTCGTAGCAGATGATGTTGGCGATCCGGAACGAATCCCCGCCGGAACGGCGAACCGTCATGACCGTAGCCTCCCGCCCCTGCTGCCAGCTGGTGATCCCCGACATCGAGAAGCTCATGCGCTCGAGCCAAGGCAGGTATTCCGAGTAGGGGACCCGCTCGCCGAACGGGACGAGCCGCATCTTGCGGTAGATCTGCAACCCGTCTTCTCCCGGATGCAGGAGCATCGACGCGTTGTAGGCTGCGAAGGGACGGCCGGAGGAGGCGTCCGGGACGGCAGCTTCGGCATCCCTCGAGGCGAGGGCGCGCGGCTGGCGCTCGGCGTCCGGGAAGCCGGTCAGGAGCGGGGTTTTCCATTGTTCCAGCGAACGCCTGACGGCTCTCATGTAGACCCCGTTCTCCGGATCGCGGATGTAGAACGGGATGGCCGTTTCGGGCCACACCACCAGGTCGGCCCGGTCGGTCACGAGGCTCCTGCCGGTCAGGCGTAACAGCCTCGACATCGTCTCGTCTGCACCGAGCCCTCCCCACTTTTCATGCGGATCGATGTCAGGCTGCACCAGGGCCACCTTCACGGTGCGCACCCCATCCTGCCCTGCGGCCCCGCTGAAGGCATGCCACGCATAGCCGAGCGGCGCGGCCACCATGGCCGCCATGGCCACGGCTATGCGGACTGCTGTTCCGAAGCGCTCCCGCTCGCGCACGAGTTGCACCGCAAGCACGTTGAACGCCACAACCCAGAAGCTGACTCCCCATACCCCGGTGACATCGGCATACTGGACCATCCAGAGCAGGTTCGCCTGCGAGTTGCCGAGGGTCAGCCACCCGAGCGAAAGGTCCTGCTGCATGTAGGCCCACTCCCAGCCGGTCCAGAGGAAGGGTAGCGAGAACAGGGCGAAGCGGTAGCCGGCCCGGCGCCTGAAAAGGTAGAATAGGGTGAACGGGACGGTCGAGAACAGCGACTGGACAAAGATGGTCAGGAGGCCGCCGGTCAGGGTTGCCAGGCAGACCCACCAGAGGGAGATGACGCAGAAGGCGAGGGTCGCCAGCCAGGCTTTCCTGAAATATGGCGCGAAGGGTTCGTCATGCCCGGCAGTAAGCAGGAACGGCACCAGGGCGACCCAGGCCAGTGGCTCGAGGTGCACGGAGGGCCAGGTAGGGAACGAGATGCCGAGGAGGATCCCGCTCATGAGGGGCAAGACGATGCGCTGAAGAGATGCAGGAAAAGATGTCCGGTTCATGTCGGGGCAGGGTTCTGGCCGGGAGTAAAACGGCTTCCGGGATGACTTTCCGGCACCCCTCCAGACATCCCCGGATGGGTATGACGAAGGTCGTGCAGAGGACCGGAAAGAGGCAAAATTTCTTTATTTATTAATATTTATTCTTTAAATTTGTTACAAGCTGTTATTTAACAGGAAGCAACCGTGTGTTTTTCCTGATAATACCATTTTAAACGCCACCAGAAAAAGGAGAATCATTATGGCTCTTTTCGGCTCAACCGACACGACGACCGCCCATTCCGATTATGAAATCGTACTCGAGGGCGGATCCAGCTCCTGGGGAAAGGTAAAAGCCCGGGCTAAGGTTAATGTCCCTCCTGCAAGTCCCCTGCTTCCTGCGGATTGCAACGTCAAGCTGAATGTCAAACCGCTTGACCCGGCAAAAGGCTTCGTCAGGATCTCGGCTGTGATCGAATCGATCGTCGACAGCACCAAGAACAAGCTGACCATCGAAGCCGACATCGCCAATGAGACCAAGGAGAGGAGGATCTCCGTAGGTGAAGGTACCGTCTCCGTCGGCGACTTCAGCCATTCGTTCTCCTTCGAAGGCTCCGTCGTGAACATGTTCTACTACAGGTCCGACGCGGTCCGACGCAACGTCCCGAATCCCATCTACATGCAGGGCCGTCAGTTCCACGACATCCTCATGAAAGTCCCGCTCGACAACAACGACCTTATCGACACCTGGGAAGGCACCGTGAAAGCCGTCCAGAGCACAGGCGCATTCAACGACTGGATCCGCGACTTCTGGTTCATCGGCCCCGCCTTCACCGCACTGAACGAGGGTGGTCAGAGGATCTCCAAGATCGAAGTCAACAGCATCGGCACGCAGAGCGGCGAAAAAGGCCCGGTCGGTGTCTCCAGGTGGCGTTTCTCGCACGGCGGTTCGGGTATGGTAGACTCCATCTCCCGCTGGGCTGAGCTCTTCCCGGCCGACAAGCTCAACAGGCCTGCACAGGTCGAGGCAGGATTCCGTTCCGACTCGCAGGGTATCGAAGTCAAGGTCGACGGCGAATTCCCGGGCGTTTCGGTGGATGCCGGCGGCGGTCTCCGCAGGATCCTGAACCACCCGCTCATCCCGCTGGTCCACCACGGCATGGTCGGCAAGTTCAACGACTTCCGCGTCGATGCCCAGCTGAAGCTCGTGCTTCCGAAGGGTTACAAGGTTCGCTATGCAGCTCCCCAGTTCCGTTCGCAGAACCTGGAAGAGTATCGCTGGAGCGGCGGGGCCTACTCCCGCTGGGTCGAGCACGTCTGCAAGGGCGGCGTTGGCCAGTTCGAAATCCTGTACGCACAGTAATCGAAAAGAGCATAATAACGAGAAAGACCGGCATCTGCCGGTCTTTCTGTTTTATGGGTGGCGAAGAAAGGACTCAAGGGGCAGCAAGGACATCAGGGATAAAAAAAAGAAGACCGTTCTTCGCAGAAAGATCTTCCTCTTCTTCCTTACGGCTCCTTATGTCCGTTGAGTCCTTTGCCTTTCACCCGCTCACCCCGGCACCGGCATGACAGCCGTGATCCTACCGGTGCGTTCGCCCAGGACTCCCCATTATCAACTATCAACTATCAACTATCAACTATCAACTATCAACTATCAACTATCCCAGCAGCTGCAGGAGATCCTCGATCTCGATCTTGATTTCGCGCAGCAGCATCCGCCGGCGTTCGTCGGTGATCTCGAACTCCTTCTGCTCGCGGCCGATCTGCTTTTGCAGCTTGAGGATCTCGTTGGTCTTGTGGTCGGCCCCGTCGTCGACGGCTGCACCCTTGCCGACAAGCTGGCTCGCCTTGTTGAGCTTGTAGCCCTTCTCGTATACCAGCTCCTTGATGTTCAGCACCATGGCGATGTCGCGATTGGTGTACCTGCGGTTGCCGCGGGTATCCCTGGCCGGGGCGAGTTCGCTGAAGAACTCCTCCCAATAGCGCAACAGGTAGGCCGGGATGCCGGAAATACGGCTCACTTCCCCGATCGAATAGTAGCTCTTGCTTGACTCGAAAGCCATGGGAGGTTGGTTTTGTTTTGTTTCATCTTATTATACATTACAATCCACAATTCAAAAAAGGACGAATGAAAAATCTGGTCGCCCTCAAGCCCTATCTGCTTCGATACAGGAAGACCCTGGCTTGGGGAGTCGTCTGCGTCATCGCCACCAACTTCTTCGCCGTTGCGGCACCCCGTTTCCTCGGAGACGCCATCGACCTCATGGGCAGGAAGTTCGAGCTCCAGGCCATCCTCGGCAAAGCCGCCCTCTACCTCCTGTTCGCCGCGCTCAGCGGCATCACCCTCTACCTCGTCCGCCAGCTGATCATCGTAACCTCCAGGAAAATCGAGTACGACCTCAAGAACGACTACTACGCCCACCTGCAGACCCTTTCGACGAGCTTCTATGACCGTACCGGCTCCGGCGAACTGATCTCGAGGGGTACCAACGACCTGAACGCCGTCAGGGATTTCCTCGGCCCCGGAATCATGTATTCGATCAATACCCTCTTCCGCCTCATCTTCGCCATCGGGGCCATGATCGCCATCTCCCCTTCCCTGACCCTGCTGGCGCTCCTGCCGGCTCCGCTGCTCAGCTGGTCGGTCTACAGGACCGGCGTTTCCATACAGAACCGATCCAGGAGGATCCAGGAGAACTATGCGTCGATCACGAACCTCGTGCAGGAGAACATCTCGGGCATCCGCATCGTCAGGAACTACAACCGGGAATCGATCGAGGTCGGACGCTTCGAGGCGCTGAACCGGGAGTACTTCGACAACAATCTTGTGCTCACGAGGATACAGGCACGGTTCATGGCATTCCTGACCGCCCTGACCGCCCTGTCGCTCATCCCCGTCGTGTGGGCGGGAGGACTCAACGTGATGAACGGCACCATGACCGTAGGGGGCATAGCACAGTTCGTCATCTATGTAGCCATGCTCAGCTGGCCGATGATCTCGATCGGCTGGGTGACCAACATCGTCCAGAAGGCCTCGGCAGCCCAGACCCGCCTCAGGGAGATCTTCGACACGAAGCCAGAGGTGACCGACGAGGCCGTGCAGCCCGGGGGCGCTGAGGAAGGGGTCCCCTCGGGGGAGATCGTGTTCGACGGGGTGAGCTTCAGCTATCCTTCGCAGCCGGAAAAGTCAGTCCTGAACCGCATCTCCTTCTCGATCGAGCCGGGCACGAAAGTCGCCATCGTCGGCGCGACCGGATCGGGCAAATCGACCCTCGTCAACCTTATGGCCAGGATGTATGATCCGGGTGAAGGGCGCATCACGATCGGCGGCAGGGACATCAGGCGGATCCCCCTGTCGAACCTCAGGCGAGGCCTGGGTTTCGTCCCTCAGACGAACTTCCTCTTTTCCGACACCATCCGCCATAACATCGACTTCGGACGGGGCGGCGACGAAGGGCTGGATGTGATAGAAGCGAGCAGGATCGCCATGCTGTACGACGACGTGGTGGTGTTTCCCGAAGGGTTCGACACGATGCTCGGGGAGAAGGGAATCAACCTTTCGGGGGGCCAGAAGCAGCGGGCATGCATCGCCAGGGCCCTGTGCTGGAACCCGCCGGTCCTGGTGCTCGACGATGCCCTGTCGGCGGTGGACACTGCCACCGAAGCAAGGATTTTCGACGGACTGCTCGAAAAGCTGCCCGAAACGACCGTTGTGCTGATCAGCCACCGCATATCGACCGTACGGAACTGCGACCGGATCATCTTGCTGCATGAAGGCGTGATCGCCGAAAGCGGCACCCACGAAGAGCTGCTGGAAAACGGCAGGTACTACGCCGACCTCTACACGCAGCAGCTGCTCGAGGAGGAGATCAGCGCATTCAATTGAAAACTCCCGCTCTGGGGTCAGGTCTTGTATTTTAGCATTTTGCTCCCAAAATGCTAAAATACAAGACCTGACCCCATTCCTGCGAGCTGCTTCAGCAGATCGCGGCGTGAAAGACCGTACATGTGCACATACAGGGAGTTGAACATCAGCACCGCCGAGCGGAGCGTCGGGGCGTTCATGGCACGGCGGACGGCGTGCTTCAGGGTGAAGACCCTCGAGGTGAGGCCGGTGTAGCTGGGCACGAACTCCTCGAGGCTCATCTGCTTCGGCAGGTAGAGCATCTCCTGGGCCCATGAGAACCTGAAGGCCTCGTGGTCGTCGCGGTCGTGCAGCAGGCGCCCCTCCCCGGCGAGTCGGTCGAAGACCCCTGTGCCGGGAATCGGGCGGAGGAGGTTGATGCCTGGCACGTCGATGCCGGTCTCCTCAATGAACTCCTCGATCGTCGAAGCCATGGCGCCCGTATCGCCGTCGAGTCCGTAGATGAAGCTCCCGTAGACGCAGATGCCGGCCTCGCGGATGGCCTTGATGCACCGCGACTGCCGTGTCGCCGGGTTGTGGAACTTGTGGTGGGCGTGGTTGCTCTCGTCGGCGAGGCTCTCGATGCCGACCAGGAGGGCGCCGCAGCCCGAGCGGGCGAAGGTTTCGAGCAGGGCCGGATTCTCGCCGAGCGCCGTGGTGGCCTGCCCGACCCAGCTGATCTTCAGTGGCGCAAGCCTCGAGAAGAGCTCCCCGGCATAGGCATCATCGGCGTTGACCGTGTCGTCGAGGAAGAAGAAGATGCGACGGTCCTGTTCGAGGAATCGCTCGACCTCCCTGACGACGGCGTCGACCGGACGGTGGCGCAGCCGGTGACCGTTCATGACGTGCACGCTGCAGAAGTCGCAGCTGAACGGGCAGCCCCTCGTGGTCTGGACGACATTGGTGGTGAAGTAGCTGCCGATGTCGAGCATCGATTTGCTGACAGGACGCTCCTGCGACAGGTCGGGAAAGACTCCCTGGCGATATTCGGGCCTCAGCTGCCCCGCCCGGAGGTCTTCGAGCAGCTCTTTCCAGAGGTCGTCGGCCTCGCCGATCGCAAGCACGTCGGCGTGCTCGCGGCAGCGCTCGGGGAAGATCGTGACGTAGGGGCCGCCGAGCACGACCTTCGTCCCCCGGGCACGGAACCGGGCGGCGAGCTCGAACGCGGGACGGGCGGCGCCGGTCTGGACGCCGATGCCGACCAGGTCCCAGTGCCGTTCGAGCGGCAGGCGGTCGAAGCGCAGGTCGCAGAACTCCTGCCTGACCCCGGGCACATCGACCGAGGCGAGGAGCATGAGCGACAGCGGAGGGATGGCGAACTGGGCACGCTTGATCACGCCGCTCAGGGCCCGGTCCTTCAAGAGGGAGAGCAGCCCTTTCGAGTCGCCGGCGTCGAGCGATGCCGCCCCATCCACGCCGCTGGAGGCCTGGACGAACACCAGCAGCACCGAAAGCTCTTTTTGCGTGGAGGCCATGACCATCACGGCGCGGTGCGGCCGAGCGCGATATCCTGCAGCCGCTTCAGCTCCATGAGGGCATCGAGCGGCGTGAGGGAGTTGATGTCGATGGCCGAGACCGCATTGCGAAGGAGGCTCTCCTCCTCCGCAAACAGCGAAATCTGCCGGGCCTGGACGGGCGGCACCACCGGCCGCGAAACCGGCACCTCGATCTCCCGCTTCTCCATGCCGGCAAGGATCTGCCGCGCCCTCGAGATCACCTCGGCAGGCATGCCGGCCATCTTTGCCACCTCGATGCCGTAGCTGTTGTCGGAGGAGCCGCGGACGATCTTGCGCAGGAAGATGACCGTGTCGGCCGTCTCCACCACCGTGGCGTTGAAGTTGACCACCCGTTCGAGGCGTTCCTCGAGCTCGGCGAGCTCGTGGTAGTGGGTGGCGAAGAGGGTGCGCGCACGGAGGCGGTCGTGGATGTACTCGCTCATCGACCAGGCGATCGACATGCCGTCGAAGGTGCTGGTGCCCCTGCCGATCTCGTCGAAGAGCAGGAGGCTCTGCGAGGTGGCGTTGTTCAGGATGCTGGCCGCCTCGTTCATCTCGACCAGGAAGGTGCTCTCGCCGGAGGTCAGGTTGTCCGATGCGCCCACCCTGGTGAAGATCCGGTCCACGATCCCGATCTCGGCCTCGTCTGCGGGCACGAAGCTGCCGACCTGGGCGAGCAGCACGATCAGGCCGGCCTGGCGGAGGAACGAGCTCTTGCCGGCCATGTTGGGACCGGTGACGATGATGAGCTGCTGCTTTTCGCCGATCTCGCAGTCGTTGGACACATAAGGTTCATCGACCCCCAGAATCCGTTCGAGTACCGGATGGCGCCCTCCCTTGATGGAGAGCTCGGGCCGGGAGGTCATGACCGGCCTGCAGTAGCGGTACTCGGCGGCGCACCAGGCGAACGAGGCAAGGCAGTCCAGCTCAGCCAGCGCGGCGGCGCTCTTCTGGATCGAGGCGGCGCACGATGCGGCCGCGGCGCAGAGCTCGTGGAAGAGCTGGTGCTCGAGGAGGAGGCTCTTCTCCTCGGCCGTCAGGATCTTCTCCTCGTACTCCTTCAGGTCGGGAATGGTGTAGCGCTCGGCGTTGACGAGGGTCTGCTTCTTCTCGTAGTAGCCGGGCACCTTGTCGCTGTTGGCCCGGCTGACCTCGATGTAGTAGCCGAACACCTTATTGTACTGCACCTTCAGCGTGGAGATGGAGGTCTTGCGGCGCTCCTCCTGCTGGATCTCGAGCAGGCGGTCGCGGGCCCCGGAGGAGATGGCCCGGAGCTCGTCGAGCTCGGCATTGTAGCCGCTCCTGATGTAGCCGCCGTCGCGGAGCGTGCCGGTTGCCTCGGGATCGAGCGCCCGCTCGATCGATCCCGCCAGTTCGGGAAGCTCCTCGAGCTCAAGGACGAGCTGCCTGAGCCTCGATGATGCGGCATCGGCAAGCAGCGTCCTGACCCGGGGGATCATGGCGAGCGACGAGCCGAGCATGCGCACCTCGCGGGGCATTGCCCGGAAGGTGGCGACCCTCGACAGGGCCCGTTCGAGGTCGATCACGCCGGAAAGGAGCTGCTGGAGCCCGTCGCGCAGGCGGGAGTCCTCGACCATCTCTTCGACCGCATCGTGCCTTGCGGTGATGGTTTCGACCCGCTTCAGGGGATGCAGCAGCCAGCGCCTGACCAGCCTTGCGCCCATCGCGTTCCGGGTCCTGTCGAGCACCTCGAGCAGGCTGCCGTTCAGGGTGCCGTCCTGCATCGAGGAGATGATCTCCAGGTTCCGCCGTGTCTGGAGGTCGAGCGTCATGGTGTCGGAGCTCTCGACCCTGGAGATGCGGGCGAGGTACTGCAGGCTCCCCTGCCTTGTCTCCTCCAGGTACTGCAGCACCACGCCGGCAGCGACCATCCCGGCCTCGGCGCCCTCGATGCCGAAACCCTTCATGGAGTGGGTTTTGAAATGGCCTGCCAGCACCCTCGAGGCCTGCTCTTCGGAGAACATCCACTCCTCGAGCTCGGTGAAGAGCGCTTCGGCGTAGAGGCTTTTGCGCAGGAGCTCCTTCAGGTCGCGCTCCTTCGTTGAGATGAGGATCTCGGCGGGATGGAGCGACTGCAGGAAGTCCTTCAGCCCTTCCGGAGGCAGCTCGGCCATGCGGAACTCGGCTGTGGTGACGTCCACGTAGGCGACACCGGCCACCCGCTCCCGGCCGCGCTTGAGTACGGCAACGGCGCAGAGGTAGTTGTTGTGGCGGTCGTCGAGGATCTTGTCGCTGTAGGTAATGCCGGGGGTGACGATGTCGGTGATCTCCCGCCGCACGATCCCCTTGGCGAGCGCGGGGTCTTCGACCTGGTCGCACACCGCGACCTTGAACCCCTTCTTGACGAGCTTGGCGATATAGCCTTCGCTGGCATGGTGCGGGAAGCCGGCCATCTGCACCTCGGCGGCGCCGCCGTTCGACCTGCGCGTCAGCACGATGTTCAGCGCCGTCGAGACCGAGATCGCATCGTCGTAGAAGGTCTCGTAGAAATCCCCCACGCGGAAAAGCAGAAGGAAGTCGGGATAGCGATCCTTGACCTCCAGGTACTGGCGCATCATCGGGGTCGCCTCCCGTTTGCGGGCTTCAGCGTCAGGGGTGGGCATATCCACTTCTTCGGATTAGAATTAGCGTAGCGTCGGGCTTGCAGGGAAAGGTCAAGCTAAATCAGCCCGGCAAAAAAAGCAAACACCGTCCAGGACAACAGCGCTTGACAAGCCGCTGCCGAGTCGATATCTTACCGTGGTCGTCACAAAACCGTAAAACGCCTTCCGCCCATGGACCTCCACGCCATCCTGCGTCTGGTGCACATCACCGGCTTCGCCGCCTGGTCCGGAACCATCTTCGCCTCTATGTTCCTGCTGAAGACGCTCGAACCCGGCATGACGGGCGATGGGGATAAGGCGAAGGAGTACAAGGGGCTGCTGATGCGGTACATCGGTCTCGAAACGAAGGTTGCCGACGTCGCGGTCGTCTCGGTGCTGGTATCGGGACTCCTCCTGGCTCACTTTTACCACGGATGGACCCTCTGGGTCGTCGTGAAGATCGTGCTCCTCCTCCTGCAGGTCGCCCTGACCTTGGGTTACATCGTAAAAAAGATCCAGCCGATCACCTACCCCTGCGACACCGCCCGGTTCTCCTCCTGGTACAAGCTTTTCACGATATCGCTGACCATGTTCGGCATCGTGCTGGCCGTCACCTTTTTCCAGCTCTGAGCTTTTCCGGTCACCCGGCACGGCTCGCTTGCAAATGACGCTCCCACTTTTTTGAAAAGTGGAGAACTTCCCTTATATTCAAGCTCTTTATCACCAAACTATTGACTATGATGCAGGCGCTGATCGTTATTTCCGACAAACAGTATCTGGTAAAGCAGGGCGACAAGCTGTTCGTACCCAGGCAGAATGCCGTCGCCGGCGATGTTATTGAAGTGAAGCCCCTCATGCACGTTGATCAGGCACAGTCCTCGCTGCAGCCGGCCGGCACGGTCAAGGTCAAGGTGCTCGAGCACGTCAGGGACGAGAAGGTCGTCGTGTTCAGGAAGAACCGCCGCAAGCGCTTCCAGAAGAGGAACGGCCACCGCCAGCACATGACCCAGGTCGAAGTGGTGTCCATCTGACCGACCAGAGATTCACAACACTAATTCTTTTTAGCTATGGCTCATAAAAAAGGTGGCGGTTCCACGAAGAACGGCCGCGACAGCAACCCGAAATACCTCGGCGTCAAGGCCGCCGGAGGTTCCGCCGTCAACGCCGGCACCATCATTCTCCGCCAGCGCGGCACGGTGATCAAGCCGGGCGACAACGCCGGCATCGGCAGGGACCACACCATCTTCGCCCTCGTCGATGGCACGGTCAAGTTCAGGAACGGACGCAGCAACAAGAAGCATGTGGACATCATTCCGGACTGACGCCCGTCCCGACATGTTTTTTTCCTGATTTTCAAGCAAGCCGTCCTTCCTGCAAGGCCGGCTTGCTTTTTTTTATGACGTTTCCAGATTTACTGTTCTTGCCAGGTCCAGCAATCAACCACCAAAACATTTAGCTGCCTTATGAAAATCACCGTTATCGGCGCAGGTAATGTCGGCGCCACCGCGGCATTCAGGCTCGCGGAAAAACAGTTCGCCAGGGATCTCGTACTGCTCGACGTCGTCGAGGGCGTTCCCCAGGGCAAAGGGCTCGACATGTTCCAGACCGGCCCCGTCGGTCCGTTCGACACCCAGATCGTCGGCACCAACGACTACAAGGATACCGCAGACTCCGATATCGTGCTCATCACGGCAGGCCTGCCGCGCAAACCAGGCATGACGCGTGAAGACCTGCTGCTGAAAAACGCCGGCATCGTCAAGGACGTCACGGACAACATCCTCACCTACTCGAAGAACCCGATCATCATCGTGGTCTCAAACCCGCTCGACATCATGACCCATGTCGCCTATGTCCGCAGCCGCCTTCCGAAGGAGCGCGTCATCGGTATGGCTGGCGTGCTTGATGCCGCCCGCTTCCGCGCGTTCATCTCGCTGGAGCTCGGCGTTTCGATGCAGGACATCAACGCCTGCGTCCTCGGCGGCCACGGCGATGCGATGGTCCCGGTGGTCAAGTACACGACCGTCGCCGGCATCCCGATCTCCGAACTGATGTCCCAGGAGAGGGTCGACGCCCTGGTCGAGCGCACCCGCAACGGCGGCGCCGAAATCGTGAACTTCCTGAAGACCGGCTCGGCCTTCTACGCCCCGGCTTCGTCAGCTGTGGACATGATCGAGTCCATCGTGCTCGACCGCAAGCGTGTCCTTCCCTGCTCCGTCCAGCTCAACGGCCAGTACGGCATCAACGGCACCTTCGTCGGCGTTCCGGTCAAGCTCGGCCGCAACGGTGTGGAGAAGATCTATGAGATCGACCTGTCGGCACAGGACCTGAAGGCCCTCCAGGATTCAGCCGCCATCGTGGACGAGAACGTCGCACTCCTCAAGGAGCTGCTCGCCTGACCGTCACAGAACGGAACGACATAACAACAAAAAAGCGGCCTGAGCCGCTTTTTTGTTGAACAGGTGTCCCCCATTTCACCTGTCCGCTCCGCTTGCGCGGAACTCCTTGCATCTCTGATCAATCACGTGCCGCTCTTGACATCGGGGCCCCGGATCTTCATCGAATCATAACCATAACCACGTCTATGCACACACTGCAACACACCTCATCACACGAAGTGGCCTGCAGGATAAAGGTCGGGTGTCCCCCATTTCACCCGACCTGCCCGCTTTCGCGAAGCCATCCTGTGCAGACCAATAATATTCTGTCAAGAAGCATGCCAACACCACAGACAAACAACAACAAGCCCGCCGATCAATTGTAAATAAACAAGATATCAGGATAACGCCCCACATCCGGGTAAACATCATGAGGCGTCCTGGTACCAGAACGTGAGACAAAGCCATCCACATTGAGACACAACGTATCACCCTGATAACGGAGTGGATCTCAGCAGGAAAACAAAAAAAGCAGCTTTCGCTGCTTTTTTTGCGGACAGGTGTCCCCCATTTCACCTGCCCCACCTCACTTTCGTGAGGCATCTCTGTCTGAGCCCTTGGGGCCCCTAATCCATCTGTTTTCCGTCGCCAGAGAAGGCTTCGGCATAACATATCGGCCTGCAGGAAAAAGCCAGGTGTCCCCCATTTCACCTGGCCCGCCTCGCTTTCGCGAAACTTTCCTGTGCAGACCGAAAATAGTAATACAAGAAGCGTGCCATAACAAAGAACATCTTCCCGGAGCCACGCTATTCGATTATTATAGAATCACTTATAAATATTTTCCAGAAATCATAGGAAAGCATGAGACGGCCCAAAGCTTCATATCAAGCTTAGACAAGTGTCCCGTTTTTGAGAAAATTTGCCTCAACATGAGACATATTTTCAACAAATATGAGACAAGAGCGGCTACAGCGCCGGCTCCTCATGCGTAACGCAGTGGATGGCGCCCAGGCCCCAGATAAGGTCGCTGCAGTCGATGCCGACGACCTCCCGGCCGGGGAAGCACCGCTGCAGCACATCGATGGCCTGTCGGTCACGCGGGCAGCGGTAGGTGGGTACGAGCACTGAGGTGTTGGCAATGTAGAAGTTGGCGTAGCTGGCCGGCAGGCGCTCGCCGTCGTAGAAAACCGGCTCGGGCATGGGCAGGTGCACGATCTCGAGCGGGCGTCCGTCAAGGCCGGTGAATCCCTCCAGCCGGTGAAGGTTCTCCTGGAGCAGTTCGTAGTTTTCATCCGAAGGATCCTCCTCAACGACTGTCACCACGGTCGATTCGCCGACGAAGCGGGTCATGTCGTCGACATGGCCATCAGTGTCGTCCCCGACGATACCGTCGCCGAGCCAGAGCACCTTCCGGATGCCAAGATACCTGCCGAGCCGCTCCTCGATCTCCTCCCGGCTCAGCGAAGGGTTGCGGTTCGGGTTCAGCAGGCAGGCCTCGGTGGTCAGCAGCAGCCCGTTGCCGTTGACGTCGATAGCCCCGCCTTCAAGCACCATGCCGGGTGCGATGCGGGGCAGCCCCTGGATTTCGGCAACCCTTGCAGGTACGGCATCGTCGTCGTCGTAGGGCTCATACTTGCCGCCCCAGGCGTTGTAATCCCAGTCGAGGATCACCCTGTCGCGACAGCCGTCCAGATCACGGAAAACGTAGTTCGGGCCATGGTCGCGGCACCAGGCGTCGTTGGTGCGGATCCGGTGGAAATGCACCCGGCTCGAGAATCGCCCTTCAGGATCCCTCTCTTTCAGCAGCGCCCGGGCCTCGGCCTCCATCGCTTCGTCGAGGACGTTGATGTTGACATTCTCGGAACGGCTGAGCTGGAAGGCGAGCTCGGCGAACACGGCCGGCACAGGCTCGAATTTGCCAGGCCAGGACTCGAGCTTGTGCGGCCAGGAGAGCCAGGTCGAGCTGTGCGGCGCCCATTCCGGGGGCATGAAATATCTGGTTTCGGACATCGGTACTCCTTCTTGGATCTATGACGGTTATGATGGATTCCGTGCGGTCCCGGCCTCGATGCGCCTGATGCGTTGAAGCACCGGCGGATGCGAATAGTTCAGGAACACGTAGAACGGATGCGGGGTGAGGTTCGACAGGTTCGACCTCGAAAGCTTCTTGAGGGCATCGGAGAGCGCCCGGCCGTCGGCATAGGTGGCGACGGCGAAGTGGTCCGCCTGGAATTCATGCCGCCTCGAGAGCAGCTGAAGGAGGATCGAGATGATGAACTCAACGGGGCTGTAGAGCAGCATGAAGAAGAGCAGGCTGCCATAGACCGAGGTCTCTTGCATGAAAAAGGCGTCGAAGAGCTGCCGGTTGTTCATGAACCGTGAGAGCAGGAAGAACACCATGCCGAGGTTCAGCATGCTGAGCAGCATCGAGATGAGGATATGCCGCTTCCTGAAGTGGCCGATTTCATGCGCAAGCACGGCTACCAGTTCCTCCCTGGTATGGTTGGCAATCAGGGTGTCGAACAGGGCGATCCGCTTGTTCCGGCCGAAACCGGTGAAGAATGCGTTGGCTTTCGAGGAGCGCTTCGACCCGTCGATGACGTAGATACCGGCCAGCGGGAAACGGACCGACGAGGCGTACCGGGTAATGGCCTCCCTGAGCTCGCCCTCCTCGAGGGGAACGAACTTGTTGAACATCGGCATGATCACGCTCGGCGCGACATACTGCAGGAGCAGGCTGAAAAGGGTCACGCCAGCCCAGGCCCAAAGCCAGGCCAGCGGCCCGCCGATCTCGAAGAACCGGATGATGACGCCGAGCACCGGCGTACCGAGCGCCACGGCCAGCCCGAGGGACTTCACGAGGTCGGCCGCGAAGACACGCGGAGTGGTCTTGTTGAAACCGAACCGCTCTTCGAGCACGAAGGTCCTGTAGAGCTTGAACGGCAGGCCGACGACAGACTGCAGCAACAGCAGCGCGCCCGTGAAGAGCACGCCGGTGGGCACCGTACCGAAACCCAGGCTGCGGATGGACTGGTCCAGGAGGTTGAAGCCGCCGGAGAACCAGAAGAAGAGCAACAGGATGAGGTCGACCGAGGCATCCACGAGCGAGAACCGGGTGTTGGCCCGGAGGTACTCCTGCGAGCGACGGTAGGCCTCGGGTTCGTACACCCCGCGGAACGGTTCCGGGATATCGGGAGAAGCCGCCCCGAGGTTGAGCAGGTCTGCGGCGAGCTTCAGGACGAAGGTCACCAGGAGCGTACCGAGGACGAGGAGGCCGTAAGGGTTCATACTCGTCAGGGGTTATTCGTCGATCCAGCGTCGGGTCAGGTCGCCGAAAGAGTCGACACGGCGGTCACGCATGAATGGCCAGTGCGATCGGTAGAAGGCGATGCGGGACAGGTCGCAGTCTGCCATGAGGATCTGCTCGTCGGAGTGGGCGGCCTCAGCCACGACCTGCCCGAACGGATCGGAGACGAAGCTGTTGCCCCAGAACTCGAGCTCCCCTTCGGTCCCTGCACGGTTTGCCGCTGCGACGAAGACGCCGTTCGACACCGCATGGCCGAGCTGCACGGTCTTCCAAGCCTGCCGCTGCGCCGCCCTGACCTCGGCGGAATCCTCAGAGGCTGCCCATCCGATCGCGGTCGGGTAGAAGAGGATGTCGGCGCCGTGCAGGGCGGTCAGCCTGGCGGCCTCGGGATACCACTGGTCCCAGCAGATAAGCACACCGATGTTCGCATAGCGGGTGCGGAACACCTTGTAGCCGAGGTCGCCCGGAGTGAAATAGAACTTCTCGTAGAACCCGGGGTCGTCGGGTATATGCATCTTCCGGTACTTGCCGAGGTAGCTGCCGTCGGCGTCGATCACCGCTGCGGTGTTGTGGTAGAGCCCCTTGGCCCTCGCCTCGAACATCGAGGCTACGATCACCACCTCAAGTTCCCGGGCAAGCTCCTGCAGGAGGGCCGTCGACGGGCCGGGGATCGGCTCGGCATACGCAAACGGGCCGTACTCCTCGGCCTGGCAGAAGTACAGGGTCGTGAACAGCTCCTGGAGGCAGACGATGCGGGCACCGCCGGCAGCGGCCTCCCTGATGCGGGCTGCAGCCTTTTCAAGGTTTTCTGCCGGGTTTTCGCTGCAGGTCATCTGCACGAGCGCGAGGCGGACGGAATCGGAATGCATGGATTTACGGAATGAAGAGTTTGACGAGCAGGCCGGCCGAGAACAGCAGGCCGTGGACGGTCAGCACCTTGCCAGTACCGGCAAGGACCTGATTCAGGGCGCGCCCCTCGGAGCCGTAGAGCTTGCGGACCATGCCGATGGCGAGCGGAAGGCTCAACAGCGACAGGAGGCACCAGGCGGAGTAACCGGAACGGACCATGAAGAGCGGCACCGCATAGGCGAGCACCGTCAGCAGGACGTAGAGCATCCTGGCGCGCGATGCGCCGATGCGTGCCGGAAGGGTCATCTTGCCGACCTTGCGGTCGGTGTCGATGTCACGGATGTTGTTGACCAGCAGGATGTTGACCGAAAAGGCGCCGGGTGCGGCGGCGGCGACCAGCACCGGTGCCGGAAGCGAGAGGGACTGGACGTAATAGGTCCCGCCAACGGCAACGAGGCCGAAGAAGATGAAAACGAACAGATCCCCAAGGCCGGAATAGGCGATTGGCCAGGGACCTCCGGTATAGGCCCAGGCGAACAGGAGCGACAGCAGGCCGATGAGCAGGATCGGCCACCCCCCGATCGCGACAAGGTAGAGGCCCAGCAGGAACACGGAGATCCCCAGGGCAGCCGACACGCGGATCATGGTCTTTTCGGTGATGATGCCGGCGGCCACGGTCCTGGTAGGTCCGAGCCGCTCGCTGGTGTCCGCCCCTTTCCTGAAATCGTAGATCTCGTTGATGAAGTTGGTGGCGATCTGGATGCCCAGCGCGCAGACCAGGGCGACCAGGGCCGGAAACAGGCGGAATCCGCCGTCGGCAGCCGCCATGGCCGAAGCGAGGATGATCGGCACGGCGCCCGCAGGGAGGGTTTTCGGCCTTATGGCCAGAAGCCAGGCCTGGAGCGCGGAAGGTTTCGTCGAAATGGTTGAGTCCATCGGTCGTTAGTGCGCGTTGTTCTCTTTGACCGGCTTGACGGTGGTGAACCCCGTGCGGACCTTCTCACCGGGCTTGATGTAGGAGAGGCTGTGCCGGACGGCCATCGTGGCCTCGCTCAGGCCGGTCTGGATGACCTTGAGCTTGCCCGGATAGTGGGCGATGTCGCCGGCGGCATAGAGGCCGTCGACCGATGTCTTCATGTGGGTATCGACCACCAGGGCGTTATCACAGAGTTCGAGGTCCCAGCCGGCAAGCGGGCCGAGGTTGGACTTGAAACCGATGAGGATGAGCAGCCGGTCGGCCTCGAGTGTCGTCTCGCTGCCGTTCCTTGATCGCAGGTGAAGCCGGGAAAGCGATCCGTCAAGCTCTTCGATGCGCCGCACCTCGGTATCCATAAACACCTTGAGCCGGCCGGCGTCACGGGCTTCGAGCACCTCGTTGGCAGTCTTGCCGTGACCGTGGAACTCGTGGGCGCGATGCACGACCGTGACCGATTCGGCCACCTTCATCAGCCCGACGGTCCAGTCGAGAGCGGAGTCGCCTCCACCGACGATGACCACCTTGCGGCCCTTGAAATCGTTCACCGACTTGACCGAGTAGAAGACGCATGAACCCTCGAGGTGACGGATATCGCCGAGCTGCGGCAGGGTACGTGGCTCGAACGCACCGAGCCCGGCCGCGATCAGCACGGCCTTCGAACGGTAGACCGCCCCGGTGCCGGTCCGGGTCTCGAATGTCCCGTCATCCAGCCTGGTGTACTTCGTAACGGTCTCATCAAGGACGACATCCGGGTTATACCGCTCCGCCTGCTTCCAGAGGCTCTCCACAAGGTTGATGGCCGGCACTTCCGGAAACCCGGCGACGTCGTAGATGTGCTTCTCCGGGTAGAGCGCTGCAAGCTGTCCCCCGAGTTGCGGCATGCTCTCGATGATCCGGCAGGTGATATGGTTCATGCCGCACTGGAACGCCGCGAAAATGCCGGTCGGGCCCCCGCCGATGATCGTCAGGTCCCGCATATCCCTGTGGTCGGTCGATTCGTTGTGGATATCGAACATCGTGTAAAAGACTTGAAAATGTTAACCGGGTCGCCGGGGGCTCAGTTGCCGTGATCCGACTTTTTCAGGTAGATCATGCCTTCGGGGTCGACCATGCCGTACAGGATCGAGATCGTATCGCCTTGTTCGTCGAGTTCGTGGACTTCGACATGCTCGGCCTCCTGCTTGGAGACCTGGTCACCGGCGTCGTTCTTGAAATAGAACACGGCCCTGACGCCACCATGCGGCGTCGTCCCCGAAAACTGGTAGGTACCGTCACCCAGATCGTCAAGGGCGCACCCGGGGTTCTTGCAATCGATTGGACAGCTCGCGCACTGGGAATAGAAGCCCTCTTCCGATTCGGCGTAATCGCAAACAGGAAATTTCATCGTCGTTCTTGTTTAGTCTGCTTGATGAGAGGCAAAGGAAATGCAGGCAGGAATATAAGATAATAATGGGTTATCAGGTAACAAACCGGTTACCGCCGGCAAAGGGAAAACGGGTTATATTTAAGGGAATATTGTCGTACATTCATGCGTTCGAGAATCTACCACCAATGAATACCGAAAAGCGATCGTGCTAGCCAAAAGGATCATCCCGTGCCTTGACGTCCGCGACGGGCGTGTCGTCAAGGGTATCAATTTCGAAGGTTTGAGGGACGCAGGGTCCATACTCGAACAGGCGAGGTTCTACAACAGCGAGATGGCCGACGAGCTCGTGTTCCTCGACATTTCGGCATCACTCGAGTCCCGAAGGACAACACTCGAAGAGGTGCTCAAAGTTTCCGGAGAGGTCTTCATCCCGCTGACGGTGGGCGGCGGCATCAGCTCAGTGGAAAGGGCGCGCGACGCTTTCCTGCACGGTGCCGACAAGGTATCGGTAAACACTGCGGCCGTCAATGAGCCGGAGCTGATCTCCCGTATCGCCGAAAAGTTCGGATCCCAGGCGGTGGTCGTCGCCATCGATGTCAAGAAGGTCGATGGCAGGTACATCGTCCACACCCATTCGGGAAAAAATTCGACGGGGATCGAGGCGGTCGAGTGGGCCCAACGGGTCCAGGAACTGGGCGCCGGCGAGATCCTGCTGACCAGCATGGACCGCGATGGCACCAGGGAGGGATACGACAACGAAATCCTCAGCAGGATCTCGACCTCGGTGCATATTCCCGTCATCGCCTCGGGAGGCGCAGGAAACCTCGAACACCTCTACGACGGGTTCACGAAGGGCCATGCCGATGCCGCCCTCGCCGCATCGATTTTCCACTTCCGCCAGCACTCCGTCAGGGAAGCCAAACAGTACCTGCGAGAGCGCGGCATCGCCGTCAGGCTGTAACGCGTGACACGGCTCAGAACCACTTCCTCGAACGGTAGAAGCGGACCATGAAGAGGACGATCGCCCCCATCAGCCCGAGCACGGCGAAATAGCCCCAGCGCCACTCCAGCTCAGGCATGTAGTGGAAGTTCATGCCGTAGAGCCCGGCGATGAACGACAGCGGCATGAAGATCGTGGCGATCATGGTCAGGAACTTCATCACCTCGTTCATCCGGTTGTTGACCACGGCCAGGTAGGTCTCCTGCATGCCGTTTACGATATCGCGGAACACCTCCACCGTGTCGATGACCAGGATGATATGGTCGTAGACGTCCCTGAAATAGGGCCCGACGGTCTGGCCGATCACCTTGAAATCATCACGCATGAGGCTCCCTACCGCTTCGCGCAACGGCCAGACCGACTTGCGCAGGATGATCAGCTCCCGCTTCAGGCTGTAGATGGACTCGAAGGCGTCGCGGTCGTATTGCTCCAGCACCCCCTCCTCGAGCCGGTCGATGGTGGTTTCGATCTGTTCGAGCATCGACAGGCAGTGGTCGACGACCGCGTCGACGAGCGCATAGGCGAGGAAGTCCGCCCTGAACCGCCGTACCCTGGTGGCAGAGTTGCCGATCCGCTGGCGCACCGCGTCGAACATGTCGCCGGGCTTCTCCTGGAAGGTGACAACGAGGCCGTCGGCCAGGATGACGCTGAGCTGTTCCCTGGTGACCGCGGCGCCGTCTCCCTCGAATTCGAGCATCTGCAGCACCAGGTAGAGATACCGGTCGAAATCCTCGACCTTGGCCCGCTGGCCGGTATGCAGGATATCCTCGAGCGTGAGCGGCTCGATGCCGAACAGTTCGCCCGCCCGGGCGATCAGTTCGATATCGTGCAGGCCATCGATGTTGACCCACACCACCTTCCCGCTGTCGCGGAACGGCTGGCACTCCTCAAGGGCCTCAAGGGTCTTCACGGTCACCCCGGCCGCATCGTAGGCGATCATCGTGATGACCGGATGCTCCACCTGGCGTTCGCCGACATGGATCAGCGTGCCCGGAGGCTGGCCGATCGTCTTTGTCCGGTTTTTCAGCACCTTTGCGGCCGCTTCGATACGGCCGCGATCGATCGGCCAGACCTGCTTTCCGTGACGCTCTTTCTTCATGCTGGGGATAGGTGTTGATGCGATGGTTTACTTGGAAGATACGTAAACCCGGAACGCCATACCACTGATTACCGAGTCATGGAAACCGTGCAATCGCAGGATCTTTCCACGTCCGACGTCAAACCTGTAAATTACCGATATATCGGATAACAAAACCATACCGGAGGTTACGCCATGAAAACCAGATCCTGGGCAGGCGCGATGGCCGCGTTGCTGCTTTTACTGATGCTGGCGGGGTGCTCATCCTACTCGATCGTCAGCGACTACGACCGGAGCATGCCGTTCGGCACCTACAAGACCTACCGCTGGGCTGGAGAAGGCGCTTCGGGTGTCGACGACGACGTGCTGGCGAAGAACCCGCTGATCTTCAAGCATGTCAAGGCGGCGGTGAACCGCGAACTCAGCTGGAAAGGCTTCGTGCAGAAAGAGACCGGCCCGGTCGACTTCACGGTCACTGCCCATGCGGGAATGAGGGATCGGGTCGCCGTCAGCCAGCCGGCTGTGGGCTTCGCCTATTACCGGGGCCACCGCCACTGGGGACCCGGATACTCCGCCTTCTGGTACGCACCCTACCCGACCTACACCTATTACGAGGAGGGGACGCTCATCATCGACGTCATCGACACGAAAAGCGACGACCTGGCCTGGCGCGGCGTCGCCAGCGGCATCCTGAGGGATTACGGCTCGCCGGACGACATGCACAAGGAGATCGACACGGTCGTCGGCAGGGTGCTCGCCAGGTTCCCGCCTGTTTCGAGGTGACATCTGCGACATGTAACGTTGCAGGGGCAGGCCCCCGAGCCTGCCCTTCCCCTAAAACCATATACCCTCACGCCCCCTGCGCCCACTTCCAGTCGCGGATCTCCGGCATGTCTTCACCATAGGTCCGGATGTACTCCCTGTGCTCGATGAGCCGGTCGCGCACGAACTGCTTCAGGTAGGCTGCACGGTGCGCCAGCTTCGGCACCCGGTCGGCCACGTCGGCCACCAGGTGGAACCGGTCGAGGTCGTTCATCACCACCATGTCGAAGGGCGTGGTGGTGGTCCCCTCCTCCTTGTATCCGCGGACGTGCAGGTTCCTGTGGTTGGTCCGCCGGTAGGTGAGCCGGTGGATCAGCCACGGGTAGCCGTGATAGGCGAAGATGACCGGCCGGTCGGTGGTGAACAGGTCGTCGAACTCCCTGTCGTCGAGCCCGTGCGGGTGCTCCTCCTTCGGCTGCAGGGTCATGAGGTCAACCACGTTGACCACGCGGATCTTGAGATCCGGGGCGTGGCGGCGGAGGATCTGCACTGCGGCCAGTGTCTCGAGCGTCGGCACGTCGCCGGCACAAGCCATGACGACATCGGGATCGCCATCGTCCCGGTCGTTCGAAGCCCACTCCCAGATTCCTATCCCGGAGCTGCAGTGCCGGACGGCTGACTCCATGTCAAGCCACTGCCATGCCGGCTGCTTGCCGGCCACGATCACGTTGATGTAGTTGCGCGACCTGAGGCAGTGGTCGGTGACCGACAGGAGCGTATTGGCGTCCGGTGGCAGGTAGACTCTGATCACCTCGGCCTTCTTGTTGACCACATGGTCGATGAAGCCGGGATCCTGGTGCGAGAAGCCGTTGTGGTCCTGCCGCCAGACGTGGGAGGTGAGGAAGTAGTTCAGCGAGGCGATGGGGCGGCGCCAGGGAATCTCGCTGTCGGTCACCTTGAGCCACTTGGCGTGCTGGTTGAACATCGAGTCGACAATGTGGATGAAGGCCTCGTAGCAGGAGAAGAAGCCATGGCGTCCGGTCAGCAGGTAGCCTTCGAGCCACCCCTGGCAGGTATGCTCGGAGAGGATCTCCATGACCCTGCCGTCAGGTGAAAGGTGGTCGTCGCCCGGCAGGCGTTCAGCCATCCAGCTCCGGTCAGTCTCCTCGAAAAGCTCGCCGAGCCGGTTCGACGCCGTCTCGTCCGGGCCGAACACCCGGAAGTTGGCACTCTGTTCGTTCAGCTTCATCACGTCACGCAGAAAACGGGCCATCGGCTTCGGGGTCTCGGCTTCCACTGAACCGGGTGACGGCAGTTCAACCGCATAATCCCTGAAATCGGGCATGCGGAGCGCCCTGAGCAGCAGGCCGCCGTTGGCGTGGGGGTTGTCGCCCATGCGGCGCTTTCCTTTCGGGGCCAGCGCACGGAGCTCGGGAAGCAGCGCCCCTTCCGGAGTGAACAGCTCCTCGGGCCGGTAGCTCTTCATCCAGGACTCGAGCAGCTTCAGGTGACCGGAGTTGCTCCTCACTTCGCTGAACGGCACCTGGTGCGACCGCCAGCTCCCTTCGGCCGGCTTGCCGTCGACCTCCTTCGGACCGCTCCACCCCTTGGGCGAGCGGAGCACGATCATCGGCCAGCGGGGCCTTCCGGGCTCACCGCCCTCACGCGCCTGACGCTGGATCTCCGTGATCTCGTCGAAGCAGCGGTCGAACGTGGCGGCCATCGCCTGGTGCATCGACTCCGGGTCATGCCCTTCCACGAAATACGGCCGGTAGCCATAACCGGTCATGAGGCTTTCGAGCTCGTCATGGGGAATCCTCGCCAGTACGGTCGGATTGGCGATCTTGTAGCCGTTAAGGTGCAGGATCGGCAGTACCGCCCCATCCCGCTTCGGGTTCAGGAACTTGTTGCCGTGCCATGCAGTGGCCAAAGGCCCGGTCTCCGCCTCTCCGTCCCCGATCACGCACGCCGTGACCAGCCCGGGGTTGTCGAACACCGCGCCGTAGGCGTGCGAAAGCGCGTAGCCGAGCTCCCCGCCCTCGTGGATCGATCCGGGGGTCTCCGGCGCGACATGGCTCGGTATGCCTCCGGGGAAGGAGAACTGCCGGAACAGCCGCCGCATCCCGGCCTCGTCGAAGGAGACATCGGGATAGTACTCGCTGTAGGTGCCCTCAAGCCAGACGTTGGCGACCAGCGCCGGGCCGCCATGTCCCGGTCCGGCAATGTAGACGATGTCGAGGTCGCGCTGGCGGATGATCCGGTTCAGGTGCACATAGATGAAGTTCAGCCCCGGGGTCGTCCCCCAGTGGCCGAGAAGCCGGGGCTTGACATGCTCCGGACGCAGGGGCTGCTGCAGGAGTGGGTTGTCCATCAGGTAGATCTGGCCCACCGAAAGGTAGTTGGCCGCACGCCACCATGCGTTCATCAGCTCGAGCTCTTTCGGGGAGAGGGGAAATTCTGCGATAGTCGTTTCCATGAATGCACCTTCGGATTCGGTTGACGGGGACCTTCGAAGAGGCAGGGCATGCCTCAACGAGCTTCGAGGAGACGCCTCGTCTGGCGGACGATGGTCAGCTCTTCGTTGGTTTTCATGATTCTGACGATGACGGAGGATGAATCGTGCGAAATGATTGAACTGTTCTCCCGGTTCCTGTCGGAATCGATACGGATGCCGAGGTGCTCGAGTCCGGAACAGATGCGCCACCGGACCTCGGGGGCATGTTCTCCGATCCCCCCTGTGAATACCAGCATGTCGACGCCGCCGAGTACCGCCGCGAGCGAACCCGCATGCTTGCGTGCCTGGTAGCAGAAAAGCTCCACGGCCTGGCGGGCGGCCTTTTCGCTTGATTCAGCCTCAAGCAGGTCCCGCATGTCGTCGCTTGTGCCCGAAACCCCAAGCATCCCCGACCTGCGGTTGACCAGATCCCTGAGCCCATCGACGGAAAGGTGCCCCTCATGCAGGAGGAACAGGAGAACGCCGGGGTCAAGGTCTCCGGTCCTGGTACCCATGACCAGGCCTCCCGCCGGGGAGAACCCCATCGTCGTCTCGATGCTCCGGCCATCGCGAACGGCCACCATGCTGGCGCCGTGGCCGAGATGGGCGATAATGATGCGGCCTCTCCTTGCCAGCCGGTCGCGTAGAGCCGTCAGCTCTCCGAGGATATACTCATAGGAGAGGCCGTGAAAACCGTATCGCTGCACCCCCGCGCTGCGGTAGGGCTCGGGAAGCGCATACAGCCTCGCGACAGGCGGCATGGACATGTGGAAAGCCGTGTCGAAGCAGGCGACCTGGAACACGCCCGGGAACGTCCACGCGGCTTGCCGCAAGGCGTTCAGCGCCTGGGGGAGGTGTTCGGGTGCATAGGGGACGAGTTCGGCGATGGAGGCGAGCAGTTCGACAGATACCATCTCCGGTGCTGAATGGCGGGGCCCGCCGTGGACGATCCGGTGGCCGACCGCATCGGGCATACCAGGCCCATGGGTTCTGATCCATGAAAATACGATCCGGCATGCCTCGGCATGGTCGGCGGTTTCGAGGCGGCGGCAATCGATGAAGCGCCCCTCAGGATCCGTAACGGAAAACCGTCCGTCCCTGAGCCCGATCCTGGTCAGGCTCCCTGAAAACAGCAGCTCCTCGACCGCCCCGCTTTCGTAGAGGGAGAACTTGATGCTCGAAGAGCCGGTATTGACGGCAAGAATCGTAATCGTCGGCCTCATTGGCTTGCCCTCCGTCATGATATCTCGAAACAGCCGTGACTGGAAAACATGGCGACACCTGCGCCACCGGAACACACCCGGACCTGAACACTAACCCGCCACAGGAGGCGTTACGTTCCTGAAAAACAAAAAGCTCCGGCATCCACCGCCCGGAGAAAAAGGGGACGACATTCATTTCTTTCACTTCCTCAAGCATAACATCACCTCATCCTCCGGATAATCTCCGCCACTCCGGAAATTGAAATCCCTAAAATCCTTGCCGTCTCGGCCAGCGTAAGCCCCAATTCCACTACCATCCTTGTCGCCAGCACCCTCCTGATCAAAGACATTTCCCGTCGCCTTGCTCCTGATTTCAAAAGATCGACGGACACAGACTGAAGTTCACACATCTCAATCAACGCTCTTTCAGCGACCACAACTCTTTCTTCCATCGCAAGTATGTCCATGGTGCGTTGATCCGCATGCTGAAGCAAACTATCGACGAAGTCACCTTTCCCAAGGATCCTTGGATCAGCGGAATGGTTTTGGTACTCCCTTGGAGGCCGGCCCCTGACGGACTTGACAATGGACCATCGCCCCATCGAACGTACCAGGCCACCACCAGTCAGGTCGGGACGTTTCCCGACATCAATCTGCCCTGCGTCGATGAATCGATAAGATATCGCATCTCACCACAAACAAACCGGATGCAAGGAATATGTAGGTTGATCGTCTGGTAAACGAGCTTACAGATGAGGATAATGTGGGAATATTGTATGCACTTATAGGTTGTCTTTGCAGACCATCAACGCTTATCATTGATATAGCAAATCGGGATCGAAAACGTTTTCGCAGTTCATTATCCACAAACCAGACACAGGTCCTGTATATCGAAAAAATCTTTCAATACCCCCGGGATATACCAAACAAAAATCAAGCATTGAACAACGCTGACTTCGCCGAAGCCCTCAGAACGGGAAACGAAATTGAATATTCAGGGCAAAAGATATTCTTCGAAGATCTTATTCTCAAAAAAACAGATCAATTGTCATGAGTTACAAAAAATTCAAGTTATCGGCAATCAGTATCGTTTCGCTTCTTCTTGGTGCTTGCGGGCAGATGAACATCCCCGAAGCCGATATGAGGTTAACACCTGGTTGCGGCGATGCAATGGCAACAGATAATACCGGGCAATTGAGAACAGCTGCAGGCAAAGAAATATTTGAATCAAAATGTGAAGGCTGCCATGGCCATGGAATCGGGGGAGCCCCAAGAATCGGAGATAAGGATGCATGGGAAAATCGGATAGCCAAAGGCATGCAGAACATGGTCAATAACGCCATCAACGGGTTGGAGGGCAAGGCAGGCTCCATGCCGCCGAGAGGCGGAACTCCTGATCTCTCGGATGAGGAAATATCTTCTGCCGTACGGTATATGGTCAAAATGATAAAATAATACGATGTGGTTCAGGGCAATTAAATACGGCGAGTTTTTCAAGGGGCAGATCATTGCATGCAGGCAACAGAAACGCCTGCACATAAAATTCATCAGACCTGCCATGACCAAAAACAAGGAATGGTGCGTATTGCTGGAACCGAGTAGCGCCATGAATCCTGGCATAATCCTGGAACTTGACGGGGGGGTCCTGTGTGAAATCGTAAGCAAAAAAGGTGCAAATCATCATATCCAGTTCTTAAAAACAGGGATGCACAGGTTCGACGCATGGCTGGAGATCAAAATCGGGGCATCCTGATTCCTGCCGGCAACAACAGGCAAATGTAACATCCCGCCGCAAGCACATCCATACCAAATTTACGTAAGACCCCCGAATTCATTGGATAACGGCCACTCCTTGTACCATCCCCACCATTGATAAAATCATTTATCACAACGGCTTTTTTTCTAAAATTTTACATATTGTATTCACGTACAAGCTGTATGATTTTTACCGGCCTTTCGCGACACAAACGCGCCGGTCAAACTATGAATCCATGATCCCGGATCTCCAGGATCCGCACTTATCATTACCGTCTCCCGTCTTGCCGAAAGGCTTGACTCCTTTCAAGAAGCCAAACCGTTCTCATGAGTAAGACATCAATACCGGCCCTTACAGAGTGTGTGCATACGGCGTCATTTATACTGGATGTCGATAGGGAGATACTGGATGTTTCCGATGAGCTTTACACCATCCTGGGGTATGACCCTGGAGAATTGCCCGTTGATTCGTCTTCAGATCTGCTGCTCTCACTTCTTTCAAAACACGATTTTCAGGATTTCGAGCTGGTGATTTCCGAGTGCATGGAACTGGGAAACCCGTTGAGCAGAAATCTTATGGCGAAAACAAAAACAGGCGAAGCCATCCAGATATATGTTACGGTGACTCCTTTTGTCCGCGACGGAAAAGTCGCCAAAGTCATTGGGACACTGGCGGAAACACCAAGTCACGAGCCTCAGGACCGGCCCCCGTCAAACTTCGCAATGGAGGGCAGTACCATTAACGGCCACGAGAAGGAACTCCAGGAGAAAGACGAACTCTTTCGACTGATTTCGGACAACTCCATTGATCTTCTTTGGGCATATGATCTTCACACCGGGAAGTATACATACAGCTCGCCGTCGGTAACCAGAATCTGCGGCCGAACACAAAATGAGATGCTTCAGCTCGGATTATTTGATGTATTGACACCCGAATCGGCACAGAGAGCGGCAATTGAACTCCAGACACGGATCAAGGCCATCGAGGACGGTGATGAAAACGCGATAAGTTCCGGCATCTACGGATTTGACGAATTGCGAAAAGACGGCTCGGTATTCCAGTCGGAGGTAATGGTCTCCCTGGTTCGCAACAGAGCTGGACATGTTACGGGTGTCGTAGGCATTACGCGCGACGTGACGGAGAGGCTTAAAAACGAACGTAAGCAACTTGAGTTTGAGCGCAATCTGTTCGTATCTCAGAAAAGGGAATCCATAGGACGCATCGCAACCGGCATCGCCAATCAGCTCAACCATGCCCTTAAACCGATTATCGAATACACGGAATATCTCAAGGATCCGAATCTCGTCATAAACAGTGACGAACAGAGAACCTTGCTGGGTACCGTCTCGGGAGCCGCATTAAGGGCGAAAGATCTGCTTAACCAGCTTCTCGACCTCAACCAGCTTCAATCCCACGAGTTCAGGCCCATTGATCTGAATGGTGAGGTCAAGAAATGTGAACCCCTGCTTCGGGGTTTTCTCAGGGATGACATTAACATCTGTTTCTGGACTGTTGGAGATTTGCCGCTTGTCCATGGCGATTCTGCTAAAATCAGGCAGGTTGTAATGAATCTCGCAACCAACGCCCAGGATGCGATGCCCGAGGGAGGCACCATAACGATAGAAACCAAGCTGGTCGATTATGATAAGGATCAAACAGAGACAAAAGGAGTTCTGGTTGGCCGTTACGTAGAGCTTGTCGTGAGCGACACGGGAACAGGCGTTTCTCCTGATATTCTGCCGTTCATTTTCGAGCCATTTTTCACCACAAGACACTCGGAGTTGAAATCGGGTCTGGGGCTGTCTTCAGTGATGGGCATCGTCAAACAACACAAGGGTTACATAGATGTGGATAGCCATATTGGCAAGGGCAGCAAATTTACCGTCACCCTTCCCATTTATGCAGGGGAGATGTCTGGATCGACAGCAACGGATGCAGATCCGGGCCATACCGAAACAACACCCAGAGCCGAAGAGCTTGCCGACAGGCAAGCAAACCGGGACAATCTATCAAGTACTGCGTTTATCGAATCGTTGTCCACTGAACTCGAATTACGAGAAACCCGGCTCAGGGCGGCGCTGGAAGCTGAACGGCAGGCCGGGGAGTTGCAACACCGCTTCCTGACTATGATATCTCATGAATATCGGACCCCGCTGGCGGTTATCAGCACCAACCTGGATATTCTCGAACTCCAGAACTCCCTCCACCAGATCAACAATAGCGTCGAGTTGAACAAGATGAGGCGGGCGGTTCATCGCCTAGTGGAGGTTATGGATATATCGCTCGGACGGGGCCGACTTTACGATCCCAAGACAAAAGCCGAATTTCGTCACGTCCCGATCAAACTATTGATATCTTCACAAATCGAAGATATCCGCACGATCTGGCCGGAAAGAATCTTCAACTATAATGACGGACTGGAGGATGATCAAGTCTTCGGGGATGCGCAGTATTTGAAAACAGCGTTTTTCAATCTTCTGGATAACGCCCAGAAATATTCGCCCGCAAATACACCGGTCAACATTATGACGCTCAAAGAAGATCATGGTTTAGTGATAAGGATATTCAACAAAGGTCAAATGGGAAAGGAAGAGTGTGATCTGCTATTCGGGAAATACATTCGTGGAAAATCAAGCAACAATACCAGCGGAGCAGGAATCGGCCTCTGGCTTGTACGCGAGATTATCGAGCAGCATAACGGCTCGGTCGCCCTCGAAAACGGAGAAGATGGGATAGCGGCAACTGTCCGTCTGCCGCTTTCCGGCTTTTTCACTGAATCATGACGAAGTTGCGTAATGCAAGACCCACGTAACAGACCATTAATGTCAATACTGGTGCCGTGAACCATCAAAATGCCTCCAAACCAAGCACCTCAGTCACCAGACTGATCATAGCTGAGGATGACACCGACCTTCGCGAAAGCCTCGTCAAGTATTTGACGCTCAAAGGATACGAGGTTGCCGGAGTAGGGTCGGCACTTGAACTCTATCAGCAGTTGACAGCGAATACATTCAAGATAGCAATCATTGATATCGGCCTTCCAGACCAGAACGGGCTTGTGCTGACAGAGTACTTGCGAGCAAATACGGATATGAGGATCATCATTCTCACCGCACGCTCAAAGCTGGATGATAAACTTTCCGGTTATCAGGCGGGGGCTGATGTATTCATGGTCAAACCGGTCAATATCCGGGAACTGGAAGCCACGATCGACAATCTCCTGAGAAGACTGCCACCTGACATCTCACCTGAATCGTTGACAGGAAATAGCAAGGTTCCTGAAGTAGAGAGCCGTCCGGAAATAGTGAGGAGTGCGAACTGGTCGTTTATACCGGGCAAATGGCTTCTTGTAACCCCTGACGGGAAGAAAATCAAGCTAACCCCAAAAGAGCGGGACTTCATCTCACTGCTGGCATCAGTCAGTCAGGAAGTGGCAACCCGGCAGGAACTGCTGAAATGCCTTGAGTATTTGAATAACGAATACGGCCACCGCGCTCTCGAATCGCTGGTTAACCGACTGCGCCGTAAAATCAAGGATACCTGTGGCCATAATCCGATCGAGACCGCCAGCGGCATTGGATATAGCTTTATCGAGGATATCCGTTCTCTTTGATTTCTGTCATCATGCCATATCAACATAATGAATGAGGTCCCTTCCCATACAGCCACATCTTCTGTTGAGAGAACATAGACTGGATTTTGCAGGGGGACGTCCCTTTCAGCCTACAGGGCCATCGATCAATGGCATTGCCTCTTGGATATGGGCATTGCAATACTTCTTTCCAGGAACCGTATTCCGTGAAAAATGATCGCATCCGAGAGCTCATCTCCGCCGATAGCATCCGCAACCGCGTCGCCGAGCTGGGCGCGGCCATCACGGCCGAGTATGCCGAAGTCCCGGAAATCGTGGTGCTCTGCGTGCTCAAGGGAGGCGTTATCTTCACGGCCGACCTCATCCGGAACATCGGCCGGCCCTGCCGACTCGAATTCATCAGGGCCTCGAGCTATGGCGGTCGCAGGAGCTCCTCGGGCAGCGTGTCGCTGGAGTACGACATCAACATTGCGGGCAGCCATGTACTCATGGTCGAAGATATCGTCGATACCGGCCTGACCGTCTCCCGCATAACGGCCGAACTCCGCCGTCTCGCTCCCGCCTCGCTGAAAATCTGCAGCCTGCTCGACAAGCCCTCCTGCAGGAAAATCAGTGCCTGCATCGATTTCACCGGTTTCACGATACCGGACCTTTTCGTCGTCGGCTATGGCCTCGACGAGGGGGAAAGGTACCGTGAGCTCCCCTTCATCGGCGTTTCGGCAACCTGACCTCCCCACAGACCCATGCCCAGGCAGCAATGAAGAGCAGTGATGAAACCGGGAAACCAATGCATCCTGATTGCGCTTACTACGCTTTCGTCTGTTTTCAACAGCCGCAATAGTTTATTTTCCTAAATTTATTAGGATATTTTTTATATTACCCTTAATTAATATACAAGGAACGCATAAAACCGAATATCCCCGATGCCTCCCGGCGCAAACATCCCTACCGGGCCCTCTGCAGGCCCATGGATCATCGATACGACCCTCAGGGATGGGGAGCAGGCCCCCGGCGTGGTCTTCAGCCATCATGAAAAAAGGCATATCGCGCGGTTGCTCGCAGAGACCGGGATCGATGAGATCGAGGTGGGCTACCCTGCCATCGGTCCTTCGGAGCGCGAGGCAATAAGGGAGATCGTCTCGATGGGCCTTCCCGCCAGGCTCACCTCCTGGTCGAGAGCAAACCGTAGCGATATCGAGCTTGCGGCTTCATGCGGCACCGAGGCGGTGCATATCAGTTTCCCGATCTCTCCCCTCTACCTCAGGCTCATGAAGAGGGAGTACGAATGGGTCCGCGCTCAGCTGCATGAACTGATCGGCCATGCCCGCAGCCTGTTCAGATTCGTGAGCGTCGGCGGCCAGGATGCCACCAGGGCGGAAAGAACGCTCCTGGAACGATTCGTTGAAGATGCCGAAGCGGCAGGAGCAGACCGGATAAGGATCGCGGATACCGTCGGCGTGGCGACGCCGCTTTCGATCGTCGAGATGGTCTCCGGCCTTCGTTCCCGTACCACACTCCCCCTCGAGTTCCATGCGCATAACGACCTGGGCATGGCCACGGCCAATGCCTTCACGGCCCTCAAGGCCGGATGCCAGGCCGTGAGCGTTTCGGTGACCGGCCTAGGGGAACGGGCCGGAAACGCCGCCCTCGAAGAGCTCGCCATGGCGCTCGCCCTTGATGACGGAACCGCCTGCAGGCTCGATACGACCATGCTCGCCGTGCTCTGCGAAGCGGTCTCGGCGGCATCAGGCCGGCCGATCCAGGAGCAGAAGCCGGTCGTCGGGAAATCGGCGTTCGAGCACGAATCTGGAATACACTGCGCCGCATTGCTGCAGGAGCCGCTCTCCTACCAGCCGTTCCTCCCCTCCACGGTCGGCAGGAAAAGCTTCGAAATGGTGATCGGCAAGCATTCCGGATCGGCCGCCATCAGTGAACATTTCCGGAAACGGGGGGTCCAGCTGACGAGGGAGGAGGCCTTCGGCATGCTTGAACTGGTCCGGAAAGCGGCAGGGAGCCGGAAGCGCGCCCTTTGCGCGGAAGAGCTGGACGAGATCCACCGGCAATATCGCCAGACACGCAATCAATCAGCTTAAGCAGTCATGCTCATCACCAACCAGCAGGAACACAGCAGCATCAGCCTTCTCGCGGAAGTGAGCAGGACGGTCAACAACGAAGAGGACATCAGCAAGGTCCTCCGGCTTGTACTGTTCATCCTGTCGGAGCACATGAACATGCTTCGGGGCATGATCACGATCCTGAACCGGGACACCAGCGAAATCGTCATCAACGAATCGTTCGGACTGACCGAAACGGAAAGCCAGAGGGGACGCTACCGGATCGGCGAGGGGATCATCGGCAAGGTGGTGAAGAGCGGAAAGCCGGCCATCGTCCCCAGGATCAACGAGGAGCCGCTGTTCCTCGACAGGACCGGCTCCCGATCCAGGGAGAAGAAAGAGGAGCTCTGCTTCATCTGCGTACCCATCAAGGCAGGCGTCGAGGTGATCGGCACCCTGAGCGCTGACCGCAGGCTATCGGCCCCTTCCGAATCGGGGAACTCAAAACGGAGCAAGGTCGAGGAGGCCAGGAAGGACACCCTCCAGTACTTTGTCGACCTGCTGTCGATCATCGCGGCCATGATCTCCCAGGCGGTCAGGCTCAAGCAGCTCGCCGCCGAGGGAAAGCAGGCAAACGTGAAAACTCCTGCCGGCCTCCCCGCCCCCGTCGCCCTCCACCCGGATGAGGAAGAGCTCGACGGGGAACTCGAAGACACCGAAAGGCCGGCCAACATCATAGGCAACACCAAGCCCGTACTCTCGCTCTTCAGGATGATCGACAAGATCTCCCGAACCAATGCGACGGCGCTGATCCTGGGTGAAAGCGGCGTAGGCAAGGAGCTTGTCGCCAACGCCATCCACTTCAAAAGCCACAGGGCCGGAAAGTCGTTCATCAAGTTCAACTGTGCGGCACTCCCCGAAAACATCGTCGAAAGCGAGCTCTTCGGCCACGAGCGGGGAGCTTTCACCGGAGCCGCAGCGCAGCGCAGGGGCCGTTTCGAGCTTGCCGACGGCGGCACCATCTTCCTCGACGAGGTCGGCGAGCTGAGCATTGCGATACAGGCCAAGCTGTTGAGGATCATCCAGGAAAAGGAGTTCGAACGGCTCGGAGGCACCAGGACGATCAAGACGGATGTACGCATCATCGCGGCCACCAACCGGAACCTCGAGGATCAGATCCGCGAAGGTGCGTTCCGCGAAGACCTCTACTACCGGCTGAACATCTTCCCGATCACCGTTCCGCCGCTTCGAGAGAGGAAGACCGACATCATGCTGCTGGCCGACTATTTCATCGAGAAGTTCAACTCACTGAACCACAAGGGAGTACGGCGCATCTCCACGACGGCCATCGACATGCTCATGCGCTACCACTGGCCCGGCAACGTGAGGGAGTTGCAGAACTGCATCGAGCGGGCGGTTATCCTGAGCGAGGACAACGTGATCCACGGCTACCACCTCCCTCCGTCGCTCCAGACAGCAGAATCGAGCGGAACGCCCTACACGGGATCGCTCCAGCAGAAACTCGATGCCATCGAGAAGGAGATGATCATCGAGGCCCTGAAGCGCACCAAGGGTAACATGTCCCGGGCAGCGGCCCAACTCGGCCTTTCCGACAGGATCATGGGCCTGAGGATGAAAAAATTCAACGTCGACTACCGCAAGTTCCGATCCTGATTGCGCCCGACGGATTCGGCGCCCACCCCACCCCGCACACGGCGCCGAACGGGGCACACACAAAAAAAATGTATATATACCTTCCTTTTACTATCTTTCGGAAATACATATAAAATATTGGCAGGACATGGCGTAACCATGGCACATCGACACCGGGCAGGCTAGTCAGGCTGCTCCAGAAGATCGAAACATTTTCACAGTTACCATATGGTTCTTCCGAAGCATGCGGATCCCAATAATCTTTTCAGCTATGACCGGATCAAGTTTCGACCGGAATGGCGGATCGAAAATCCGGATACCGGCTTCCGTTATGTCAGCGGCGTCATCCCCGGGAGACTTTTCTTCACTTCGATCGGCGGTCTGGCACAGCAGGAAGACGTTGAACGGGCAATGGCCACGTTACCCGAAATCTTCATGAGCGGCAACCTCGCAGGTTGCAGATATGTAAGAATCGCCGACTACTCCGACGTCATCCAGCCCGCCCTCCAGACCAGAATCCACTATGCCAACGCCCTTAACCGGGCGAACAGGACGAACAACGCTTTCCCGGAAATCACCATTATCTGCGGCTCCTCGCCGCTGCTGAGAATCACGCTCCGCCTTTTCGCCCGTTATGTAAAGCAGCGCTTCATCTTCGTCGATGACCTTTCCCAGGCTTTCGAATCACTGAACAGCGAATTGAAATCCCCAGAAACCGGGCCACCGGAGAAAATGGGGCTTTCGATTACTGAACTGGACGATTTCGCCGCCCGTTGCGGACAGCTCATGTACGAACAGGAGGCATTGACCCCACCGTACACTCCTGTTTCGAGCGGACGCCCCATCGATGAACTGAACGACATCATCACGGTACTCAACGCAGACATCAAGGAGCTCCTGCTCAAGGAAAAAATGCAGATGCAGGAAACCGAAAAAGCGCTTGAGCAGGCTCGCCAGCTCAACGAAAAACTTGTTTCGGAAAAACGGCTTGTCGAAGAAAAGGAGGAGGAACTGCGGCAGCTGGTCATCGAGCTCAAGCAAGCCAGAAGCCAGTCCGAAAGCGCAAGCAGGTCGAAGAGCGAATTCGTCGCGAACATGTCGCACGAAATCAGGACCCCCCTGAACACCGTCATCGGGATGTGCGAACTTCTGCTGGCCGCAAACCTTGACCGCGAATCGAGATGTTTTGCCGAAACAGCGCACAACAGCGCAAAGCTGCTGCTCGACCTGATCAGCAATATCCTCGACTTCAGCAGGATCGAATCAGGAATCCTCGATGAAGCAACGAATGTCTTCGACCTGCGTGCCCTGATACGGGAACTGCATGACATGATGCGCAACAGCACTGAAGGCAAAGGCCTGGAACTCAACGAAACCATCGATCCGTCGATTCCGAACCTGCTCGCCGGACACCCGGTCTACCTGCGTCAGGTACTTATCAACCTGGTCCAGAACGCTCTCAAGTATACAGAGTCCGGAGGAATCTCGATCTCTGCGGAAGCCGTCGATATCGGAAACGATCGTTCGAGAGTGCGGCTATCTGTTCATGACACCGGCATCGGCATCCCTGAAGAAAAGCAGCAGATAGTGTTCCAGCGATTCACCCGGATCGGGCAGGATAATACGAGACTGACCAGCGGCACTGGCCTCGGGCTCTCCATCGCCTCGAAGCTTGTCAACTTCATGGGCGGAAGAATCGAGCTGAAAAGCCTTATCGGTGAAGGATCGACGTTCAGCTTCACGATCGATTTCGGCATACCGGAAAACACACAGGATGCCGTGATGCATCATGCTGAAAACCTCCAGATACAGGCCGGCGCGGAAAAGCAGACCGGACGGATCCTCCTGGTTGAAGACAACCAGAGCAGCCAGCTGGTAGCATCGGCAATGATCAGGAAAATAGGTTTCGATGTGGATATTGCCCGCAATGGCGCCGATGCCATCGACCGCATGAAAACGCAACACTACGAACTGGTCTTCATGGATCTGCAAATGCCGATCATGGACGGCATCGAAGCCACCATTCGGATCAGGAGCGGCTGGGAGGGCGTGCTCGACCCGAAAACCCCTATCGTCGCCATGACGGCAAACGCGATGGAGGAGGATCGCCGGCGGTGCATGGAAGCCGGAATGAACGACTACACCTCTAAACCGATCACGATCAAGTCACTTTCCGAACTCATGCTGCGATGGGTTCCGAGTCCGACGAACGCATGACGTCGCTCAAGGCTTCGACACCCTGCCTGAGGAGGAAATTTCCGGAGATTCGGCAACCTCGATCCTCCCGATATGCAGCGACTCTATCTCCAGCCTCCCTATCCGTGCCAGCCTGACAAGGATTCGACCTACGACCATCTTCCCGATAGCCAAAGCCCCGACTGAGAGGGCTCCGATAGCGAGTGCCCCTGCGGCCAATGCTCCGACGGCCACCGCGGTAACAGCTTTACCAGTTCGCATTCCTTTACCGGCATTACCGGCAAGAGCCGCCGAATACCGATAGCGTTCAGCACCTACGGGAACCCTACGATGTCTGTGCATTCTCATGAGATCCGGATTGGTTGACAAAATGAGCTGTAAACAACGGGTTCAGGCAGGCAATGATAGCCCCGAACGATGCATCTGAAATGCTTGTTCCCGGGCTAGCTCGCCTTGAACGGCATACCATTATCAGCCACAACATCTTCAAGCTGCCGGGCTTTTACTTTGCAACAACATCAGGTTCCGTCCGGTTCCTGTGCAAAAAACCAGCTTACGCAATTTCCTACATTTTTGTGCCTTTTCCGGCTCCCGGAAAATCCACGACGATGAAAACCCTCACGTCCCTTCCGGAAAACCATGAGCAAATGCGAAACACCCGGCTCCACATCCGCTGTTTCATGGAAATGAAATGAACGCCATGAAGGACAAAATCCTACAGAAGGGTAGAAACAAACCATTTCCTACCCTTCTGTAGGATAATTCCTGGATTATCAAGGCAAAACCACCACCCGTTAACCCAGTCTGCCAATCCTCAGTTTTTTGATCACCGCGTTTAACACCATGCAATTCAGTCATTTATCACAGAACCACCGTCACAATGAAAAATAATCCTGCACCACCACCTTATCTTGGCACAAGAATTGCAACTATTACCTTAATTATTCAGGCTATCCAAACTACCATCCTGAATATTTCACAAAAGCAAACACGATAACTTAAACAAGAATAACCATGAGAAAAGTTGCGATTTATGGAAAAGGTGGCATCGGCAAATCGACGACTACCCAGAACACCGTGGCAGGTCTTGCCGAAGCGGGCAAAAAGGTGATGGTCGTCGGATGCGACCCGAAGGCTGACTCCACCCGCCTCCTTCTTGGCGGCCTCCAGCAGAAAACCGTGCTCGACACCCTGCGTGAGGAGGGCGAAGAAGTCGAACTCGAAGATATCATCAAAGAGGGTTACAAGGCGACCCGCTGCACCGAGTCCGGTGGTCCGGAACCCGGTGTCGGCTGCGCAGGCCGCGGCATCATCACCTCGGTCAACCTGCTCGAGCAGCTCGGAGCCTACGACGACGAATGGGATCTGGACTATGTGTTCTACGACGTGCTCGGTGACGTCGTGTGCGGCGGTTTCGCCATGCCTATCCGCGACGGCAAGGCCGAAGAGATCTACATCGTCTGTTCCGGCGAGATGATGGCAATGTACGCCGCCAACAACATCTGCAAGGGTATCCTGAAGTATGCCGACGCAGGTGGCGTCCGCCTCGGCGGCCTTATCTGCAACAGCCGCAAGGTCGACAACGAGCGTGAAATGATCGAGGAGCTGGCCCGAAGGATCGGCACCCAGATGATCCACTTCGTGCCCCGCGACAACTTCGTCCAGCGCGCCGAGATCAACAGGAAGACCGTGATCGACTACGATCCGACCCATCCGCAGGCTGACGAATACAGGGCCCTGGCACGCAAGATCGACGAGAACAAGATGTTCGTCATCCCCAAGCCGCTCGAGATCGACGAGCTGGAGTCGCTGCTGATCGAGTTCGGCATCGCCAACTGACCGCCCAGGGTTTGCTCCGCGGCACCCTGCGCTACCCATAGGACGCCCCTACGGGGCTGTGGCAAAGTAAAACAGAAAACAAGAAACAGGAGAACACACACATGTTAATGATCAGAACAATCGTCAGGCCCGAAAAAGTACACGAGGTCATGCAGGGGCTGCTCGACGCAGGATACCCGGCCGTCACCAAGATTTCGGTGGTCGGACGAGGCAAGCAGCGCGGCCTGCGGGTGGGCGACGTGGTCTATGACGAGCTCCCGAAGGAGATGCTCTTCGTCGTGGTTCCCGACGCCGACAAGGATTTCGTGATCCGGGCCATTCTGGACCATGCAAAAACCGGTGACGGCAAGTTCGGCGACGGCAAGATCTTCGTTTCGGCCGTCGAGGAGGTCTACACCATCAGCTCCGGAACCAAGGAAAGCGAAACGCTGCTGGCAGCGAAGGAGGCCTGATGAAAGAGATCATTTCAGTCATCCGGATCAACAAGGTGAACGAAACCAAGAAAGCGCTCATCGATGCCGGCATCCCCGCCTTCACGGCAACGGGAAGGGTGATGGGGCGCGGCAAGGGCCAGGTTCACTTCGACATTCTCCAGGGCGCCGAAGCCGGCCACCCCGAGGCGATAGCCCAGCTTGGCAACGCCCCGAGGCTCGTAGCCAAGAGGATCCTGACCGTGGTCGTCCCCGATGATCTGTGCCAACTGGCGATAGACACGATCATCAGGACCAACCAGACAGGCAAGCCCGGCGACGGCAAGATCTTCGTCACACCGATCCTCGATACGATCAGGGTCAGGACCGGCGAGGAAGGCAACGAAGCGCTGAACTAAGGAGAGAAACAATCAAGGTGTAAACGGAGAGAAGCACAATGCAGGCGAAAATACATTTACCAGATCCATCCCTCATCAAGGAGGAACTGATCAACAAGTATCCGGCCAAGGTTGCCAAGAAGCGCAGCAAGTCGATCGTGATCAACGACCCGGAGACGATCCCTGAAGTCCAGGCGAACGTCCGTACCGTGCCGGGCATCATCACGCAGCGCGGCTGTTCCTACGCCGGATGCAAGGGTGTGGTCCTCGGGCCGACCCGCGACATCGTGAACATCACGCACGGCCCGATCGGCTGCAGCTTCTACAGCTGGCTGACGCGCCGCAACCAGACCAGGCCGGAAAGCCCGACCGACGAAAACTTCATCCCCTACTGCTTTTCGACGGATATGCAGGAGGAGAACGTGGTCTTCGGCGGCGAAAAGAAGCTGAAGCAGGCGATCCAGGAGGCCTATGACCTCTTCCACCCGAAGGCCATCGCCATCTTCTCGACCTGCCCGGTCGGCCTGATCGGCGACGACGTCCACGCCGCCGCCAGGGAGATGAAGGAGAAACTCGGCGACTGCAACGTGTTCGGATTCAGCTGCGAAGGCTACCGCGGCGTCAGCCAGTCGGCGGGCCACCACATCGCCAACAACGGCGTGTTCAAGCACATGGTCGGCAACAACAACGCGCCTGTGGAAGGCAAGTTCAAGCTGAACCTGCTCGGCGAGTACAACATCGGCGGCGACGCCTTCGAAATCGAGCGACTGTTCGAAAAGTGCGGCATCACGCTGGTCGCCTCGTTCAGCGGCAACTCGACGGTCGGCGCGATCGAAAACTCGCACATGGCTGACCTGAACGTCATCCTCTGCCACCGCTCGATCAACTACATGGGCGACATGATGGAGACCAAATACGGTATTCCATGGATGAAGGTCAACTTCGTCGGCGCCGAATCGAGCGCCAAGTCGCTGCGCAAGATCGCCGAATACTTCGGCGACGCAGGGCTCAAGGCACGCGTCGAAGAGGTGATTGCCGAGGAGATGCCGAAGGTGAAGGCGATCATCGACGAGATCCGTCCGAGGACCGAGGGCAAGACCGCCATGCTCTTCGTCGGAGGCTCGCGCGCCCACCACTACCAGGACCTCTTCACGGAGCTCGGCATGACGACCGTGGCCGCAGGATACGAGTTCGCGCACCGCGACGACTACGAAGGCCGCGAAGTGCTTCCGAGCATCAAGATCGACGCCGACAGCAAGAACATCGAGGAGCTGAAGATTACGGCCGACCCTGAACTCTACAACCCGAGGAAGAGCGAAGCCGAACTGGAAGAGCTGAAGGCCAAGGGCCTGGAGATCAACGGCTACGAGGGCATGATGAAGCAGATGGTCAAAAAGTCGCTGGTCGTCGACGACGTCAGCCACTACGAGTCCGAAAAGCTGATCGAACTCTACAAGCCCGACATCTTCTGCGCCGGCATCAAGGAGAAGTATGTGGTCCAGAAGATGGGCGTGCCGCTCAAGCAGCTCCACAGCTACGACTACGGCGGCCCCTACACCGGCTTTGAAGGTGCGGTGAACTTCTACAAGGATATCGACCGCATGGTCAACAACCCGGTATGGAAGCTCATCAAGGCGCCGTGGGAAAAGGAAGGCGCCGAGGCCCTGGAAGCCAGCTACGTCGCATAAGGAGTGAATGAAAATCAGGGATCACCGGCAGGAAACCTGTCCGGTGATCCAAAACAGGAGACCATCGAATCATGTTATTACGACACACACCAAAAGAGGTCATGCTGCGGGAAGGTCTGACGATCAACCCGGCCAAGACCTGCCAGCCGATCGGCGCCATGTACGCCGCGCTCGGCATCCATGGCTGCCTGCCCCACAGCCACGGCTCGCAGGGCTGCTGCTCCTACCACCGCAGCACCCTGACCAGGCACTACAAGGAGCCGGTCATGGCGGCAACCAGCTCGTTCACCGAAGGCGCTTCGGTGTTCGGCGGCCAGGCCAACCTGCTCCAGTCCATCGAGACCATCTTCTCGGTCTACGATCCCGACATCATCGCGGTGCACTCGACCTGCCTGTCCGAAACCATCGGCGACGACTTGCAGCAGATCACCAAGAAGGCCAGCGACGACGGCAAAATCCCTGCGGGCAAGTACGTGATCTATGCGAGCACCCCGAGCTTCGTCGGTTCGCACATCACCGGTTACGCCAACATGGTGACCGGCATGGCCGAGCAGTTCGCCGTATCGACCGGCGAGAAGAAAGAGCAGATCAACATCGTCGCAGGATGGATGGAACCCTCGGACATGCGCGAAATCAAGGATATCGCCAAGGCCATGGGGACCAAGATCGTCCTCTTCCCGGACACCTCCGACGTACTCGACGCACCGCAGACCGGCAAGCACGAGATCTACCCGAAGGGGGGCGTCACCGTCGACGAGCTGAAGAGCACCGGCGACAGCAAGTGCTCGATTGCCCTGGGCTGCATCAGCGCCGAACCGGCGGCAATCGCGCTCGACAAGAAGTGCAAGGTGCCCTTCGAGACGATCGACATGCCCATCGGCCTGTCGGCGACCGACCGCTTCATCGTGTCGCTCAGCAAAGCGGCCGGCGTGAAGGTTCCTGCGGAGATCACCGCCGAGCGCGGACGCCTCGTCGACGTGATGGCCGACATGGAGCAGTACTTCCACGGCAAGAAGGTGGCCCTGTTCGGCGACCCCGACCAGCTGATCCCGCTTACTGAATTCCTGCTCGACCTGAACATGAAGCCGGTGCACATCGTCAGCGGCACCCCCGGCCAGAGGTTCGAGAAGCGCATGAAGGAGATCCTCGAGCGTGCCCCATACGCCAACTTCAAGAACGGGCTCAATGCCGACATGTTCCTGCTCCACCAGTGGATCAAGAACGAACCGGTCGACCTGCTCATCGGCAACACCTACGGCAAGTACATCGCCCGTGACGAGGACATCCCGTTCGTCAGGTTCGGATTCCCGATCCTGGACCGCATCGGCCACAGCTACTTCCCGAACGTCGGGTACAAGGGCGGCCTGAGGCTGGTCGAAAAGATCCTCAGCGTGCTCATGGACCGTCAGGACCGCACGGCGCTGGAGGAGAAGTTCGAGTTGGTAATGTAAGAGAAGGGACTTCAGGGACATCAAGGACGAAAAGGACAACAGGGGCGGTCCCGGCGCTGCCGGGGCCGGCTCTTGACAAACTGAAAATGAGTAAACCATGGACACGCACAACATCGCCCTCCTCGAGGGCAGGGAAGGCCAGGTGTACGAAAAGAGGCAGGACGGCCCCGAGGTCGAGATCGCCTGCGACAAGACGAGCCTTTCCGGCTCCGTCAGCCAGCGTGCCTGCGTCTTCTGCGGCTCCCGCGTGGTCCTCTACCCTGTCGCCGACGCCATCCACATCGTCCACGGGCCGATCGGCTGCGCGGCCTACACCTGGGACATCCGCGGCGCCGTCTCTTCGGGACCGGAGCTGCACCGCCTGAGCTTCTCGACCGACCTTCAGGAGATGGATGTCATCTACGGAGGAGAGAAAAAGCTCTACCGCTCGCTCGTCGAACTGATCGACCAGTACCAGCCGAAAGCGGCATTCATCTATTCGACCTGCATCATCGGCCTGATCGGCGACGATATCGAGGCCGTCTGCAAGAAAGTGGCAAAGGAAAAGGGAATCCCGGTCATGCCGGTGCATTCCGAAGGATTCAAGGGCACCAAGAAGGATGGCTACAAAGCCGCCTGCTCGGCCCTCATGAAACTGATCGGCACCGGTTCGACCGAGGGGATCAGCAACTACAGCATCAATATCCTCGGCGAGTTCAACCTCGCGGGGGAAGCCTGGATCATCCGGGAATATTACGAGAAAATGGGCATCCAGGTCGTCGCCACCATGACCGGCGACGGCAGGATCGACGACATACGGCGTTCGCACGGCGCAACCCTGAACGTGGTGCAGTGCTCCGGCTCGATGACCACGCTGGCCAGGGATATGGAAGAGAAGTACGGGATCCCCTACATCCGCGTCTCCTACTTCGGTTTCGAAGACATGTCCAAGTCGCTCTACGACGTGGCGGCCCTCTTCCCCGACAGGCCGGAGATCATGGAAAGGGCCAAGGAGATCGTGCGCGACGAGATCCGGAAATACTATCCGGAGATGCAGAAGTTCAAAGCCGCCCTGACCGGCAAAAAGGCGGCGATCTACGTCGGCGGCGCCTTCAAGACCTTCTCGCTCATCAAGGCGCTTCGCACGGTCGGCATGTCGGTGGTGCTCGCCGGCTCCCAGACCGGCAACAAGGACGACTACCGCCGGCTGAAGGAGATGTGCGACGAGGGCACGGTGATCGTCGACGACTCGAACCCGGTGGAGCTCTCCAAGTTCGTGCTCGAAAAGGAGGCCGACCTGCTCATCGGCGGCGTCAAGGAGCGCCCGATCGCCTTCAAGCTCGGCGTCGGCTTCTGCGACCACAACCACGAGCGGAAGATCCCGCTGGCCGGATTCGTCGGCATGTACAATTTTGCCAAGGAAGTTTATGAATCGGTGATGAGCCCCGTATGGCAGTTCGCCCCGAGAAAAGGAGGCCTCAAATGACCAAACCAGCTGCATCGGCCGCAACGGCCAAGACCGCGACGCAGAACGCCTGCAAGCTCTGCAACCCCCTGGGCGCCTGCCTGGCTTTCAGGGGCATCGAGAAGTGCGTGCCATTCCTGCACGGATCACAGGGGTGCGCCACCTACATCAGGCGCTACCTGATCAGCCACTACAAGGAGCCGATCGATATCGCATCGTCGAACTTCAACGAGGAAACCGCCGTCTTCGGCGGCAGCCACAACCTGAAGCTCGGCCTGAAGAACGTCTCGCAGCAGTACAAGCCGGAGGTGATCGGCATCGCCACCACCTGCCTGTCGGAGACCATCGGCGACGACGTGCCGATGATCCTGAAGGAGTATGAAGCGATCATGGGCGGCGAGGGCCAGCTGCCGGCAATGATCTTCGCGTCGACGCCGAGCTACAGCGGCACGCACATCGACGGCTTCCACGCTGCCGTCCGGTCGGCCGTGAAGACCTTCGCCGCGGAGGGCCCGAAAAGGAAGCTGGTGAACCTCTTCCCCGGCATGATCTCTCCGGCAGACATCCGCTACATGAAAGAGATACTGACCGCGTTCGGCATGCCCTTCGTGCTGCTGCCGGACTACTCGCAGACGCTCGACGGCGGCCCCTGGGCGGAGTACCACCGTATCCCTCCGGGAGGCACCCCGGCGCGGGCCATCGAAGACACGGGCAGCGCATCGGCCAGCATCGAGTTCGGCTCGACGCTCGAGTCCGGCAAGTCTGCCGCCGGCTACCTTGAAGAGCATTTCGGCGTGCCACGCATCCACCTGCCGCTCCCCATCGGCATCAAGGCGACCGACCGGTTTTTCGAGGCGCTGGAGCAGCTGACCGAAAAGCCGATGCCGGAGCTCTACGAGGACGAACGCCGGCGCCTCGTCGACGCCTACGCCGACGGGCACAAGTACGTCTTCGGCAGGCGGGCGTTCCTCTACGGCGAAGAGGACCTGGTGATCTCCATGGCCGCCTTCCTGAGCGAGATCGGCGTTGTGCCGGTGCTCTGCGCCTCGGGCGGCAAGAGCGGCCAGATGAAGAAGCGTCTGCAGGAACTTGTCCCGGAACTGGACGAGCTCGGCATCAAGGTCCGCGAAGGCGTGGACTTCGTGGACATCGAACATGAGGCGGACGAACTCAAGCCGGACCTCCTCATCGGCAACAGCAAGGGATTCGCCATGTCGAAGCGCCACGAGCTGCCGCTCCTCAGGATCGGCTTCCCGATCCACGACCGCTTCGGCGGCCAGCGCCTGCACCATATCGGCTACCGGGGGACCCAGGAGCTTTTCGACCGAATCGTCAACACGGTCATCGAACAACGCCAGAACTCTTCGCCAATCGGCTATACGTACATGTAAGGGAGAACACCACCATGACACTCAACATCCAGAACCATCCCTGTTTCAACGACTCGTCGAGGCACAAGTTCGGACGCATCCACCTGCCGGTCGCGCCGAAATGCAACATCCAGTGCAACTACTGCAACCGGAAGTTCGACTGCATGAACGAGAACCGCCCCGGCGTCACCAGCAAGGTGCTCTCGCCGAAGCAGGCGCTGCACTATCTCGAAGGGGCGCTCAAGCTCTCCCCGAACATCTCGGTCGTCGGTATCGCCGGCCCCGGCGACCCCTTCGCCAACCCGGAGGAGACCATGGAGACGCTGCGCCTCGTCAGGGAGCACTATCCTGAAATGCTGCTCTGCGTCGCCACCAACGGCCTCGACGTGCTGCCCTACATCGACGAGCTTGCCGAACTCAAGGTGAGCCATGTCACGCTGACGATCAACGCCATCGACCCGCAGATCGGCGCCGAGATCTATGCCTGGGTGCGCTACCAGAAGCGCATGTACCGCGACATCGAGGGTGCCCGGCTGCTGCTCGAAAACCAGCTCGCGGCGTTGCAGAAGCTCAAGAGGCTCGGCGTGACCGCCAAGGTCAACTCGATCATCATCCCGGGCATCAACGACACCCATGTGGTCGAAGTCGCCCGCCAGGTGGCCTCCATGGGTGCCGACATCCTGAACTGCCTGCCCTACTACAACACCACCGAGACCGTGTTCGAGAACATTCCCGAGCCGCATCCGGAAATGGTGAAGGAGATCCAGGAAGAAGCCGGCAAGCTGCTGCCGCAGATGAAGCACTGCGCCCGCTGCCGCGCCGACGCGGTCGGCATCATCGGCGAGATCAACAACGAGGAGATCATGCAGAAACTTGCCGAAGCCTCACGCCTGCCGAAAAACCCCGAGGAGCACCGTCCGTTCATCGCCGTGGCCAGCATCGAGGGAGTGCTCGTCAACCAGCACCTCGGCGAAGCCGACCGATTCCTGGTCTACGCGCTCGACGAACAGACGCGGAGCTGCGCGCTGGTCGACTCACGCCAGGCCCCCCCTCCCGGAGGCGGCAGGGACCGCTGGGAAGCGCTGGCCGAGAGGCTTGCGGATTGCCGCGCCCTGCTGGTCAACAGCGCCGGAGATTCACCGAAAAACGTGCTCAACGCCCGGGGCATCGATGTCATGTCGCTCGAAGGGGTGATCGAGGAGGCGGTCTACGGCGTCTTCACCGGCCAGGACCTGAAGCACCTGATGAAGAGCAGCCAGATCCACGCCTGCAAGTCCGGGTGCGGGGGGACGGGGAATGGGTGTGATTAATGGACAATTGATAATGGATAGTTGATAGTTGATAGTTGATAGTTGATAGTTGATAGTTGATAGTTGATAGTTGAAGATCTCTTTTTTAAACACATAAGCCGCTTAGGGCCTATAAGTCCCGTAAAATATTTCAAGCCAACAAGTAATCCAATTTCAACCATCATGGAAAAACCGAAACACCACATCTTCGTCTGCGCGAGCTTCAGGGCGCAGGGAGCTCCGCAGGGCATCTGCCACAAGAAGGAGGCCCTCGGGCTCATCCCCTACCTCGAAAGCGAGCTGTCGGACCGCGGCATGAGCGATGTCGCCGTGTCGGCCACGGCCTGCCTTAACCTCTGCGAGAAAGGCCCGGTCCTGGTCGTCTACCCAGAGAACTTCTGGTATGGGGAGATCGACAGCGAAGAGAAGGTCGACGAGATCCTCGACGCACTGGAAGAGGGGGAGGCCTGTGAGGACCACCTGATCAACTGACCAGCCTTTTCACCCCTGCCGTTCGACGGAACTGGAGCCGGCGAACGGCATTTTTTTCAACTGCCGTTATATCATCAATTACATATCGATATCCGGAACACATTTCCTCGCCACCTGTTCTTTCTCCGTTTCTCCTGCCCGGCGGCTTCGCCTCCGCCGGGTTTTTATTTGCCGGGTGCTATATTTGCTATCGAGGCAGCTCCACATCAAACCCACCAGCCATCGTGAACAGGACGAAAGAGAACATCGGGCTTGAGGGCACCATCTGGTTCCAGAAATCGCAAAACCGCTTCCTGGGAGGCGACAGGATCGCCCTGCTCGAAAAGATCGACCAGTCGGGATCAATCAACAGCGCAGCCAAGGAGATCGGCATAAGCTACAAGACCGCCTGGCACCTGGTGAACATGATGAACAACCTCTCGGAAAAACCCCTGGTCGACCGCATGACCGGCGGCAAGGGCGGTGGGGGAACCGTGCTGACCAGGGAGGGCCGGCAGGTGATCGAACAGTACCGCGTCGTCCAGGAGGAGCACCGCAAGTTCCTCGAAAACCTCGAGGAGCGGCTCGGGGACACCGGCGAGCTCTACCGCTTCCTGAGGAGGATCTCCATGAGGATCAGCGCCCGCAACACCTTTTCAGGCAGGATAGTCGAGATAAGGAAAGGGGCCGTGAACACCGAAGTGCTCATCGCACTGACCGGCGGGCAGCAGATCGCATCGATCATCACCAACGGGGCCGTTGACAACCTCGGGCTGAAAAAAGGCATGAGCGCCTACGCCATCGTCAAGTCGAACTCGGTCATCGTCGGACGGGACCTGCACGGCTCGAAACTGAGCGCCCGAAACATCATGTGCGGCACCGTACAGCGGGTAATCGACGGTCCGGTCAGCAGCGAGGTCGATATCGAAATCGGGGGCGGAAACATCATCTCGGCCGTCATCACCCACACCAGCCGCGAACGGCTCGAACTCAGTGAAGGCGAACACGCCTGCGCCCTGTTCAAGGCCTCCAGCGTGATCATCGGCGTGAACTAATAAAACTCTGGGGTCAGGTCTTGCATTTTAGCGTTTTTCAGGAAAACGCTAAAATGCAAGACCTGACCCCACTCAGCAAATCCGAGGAAGCTGCTCGCCTAACGGCATCTCGACGATGCGGCGGCTGCCGAAAGGGGTCTTCATGACCACCATGCCAGGATGCTCCTCCACCACCCTGCCGATGATCGCGGCGTCGCGGCCGTGTTCGTGGGCACGCATGACCGACAGCACGGTAGCGGCGTCGGACTCCGGCACCACCAGCAGCAGTTTGCCCTCGTTGGCGATGGTTAGCGGGTCGATGCCGAGCAGTTCGGAGGCGCCCCGCACCTCTTCGCGTACGGGAATCGTCGACTCCTCGAGCTCGATGCCGACCGACGACGACGAGGCCAGTTCGTTGAGCGTGGCCGCGGCACCGCCCCGGGTGGGGTCGCGCATGGCATGCACGCCGGGCACGACGTCCAGCACGGCGTGGATCATGCCGTTCAGGGCCGCCGTATCGCTCGATATGCGGCTCTGGAAGGAGAGCCCCGCGCGGCTGGTCATGACGGCCATGCCATGGTCGCCGATGGTGCCCGATACGATCACCGCATCCCCCGGCCTGAGGTTGCGGCACGACACGTCGATCCCCTCCCTGACGAACCCTACCCCCGAGGTGTTGATGAAGACGCGGTCGCACTGCCCTTTCTGCACCACCTTGGTATCGCCGCAGACGATCATGACCCCCGCCTTGCGGGCCGATTCGGCCATGCTTCTGACGATCTCCTCCAGTTCGGCGAGCGGCAACCCCTCCTCGAGCACGAAGCCCGCGCTGAGGTACTTCGGCACGGCGCCACCGACGGCGAGGTCGTTGACCGTACCGTTGACCGCGAGTTCACCGATGTTGCCGCCGGGGAAAAAGAGTGGGGAGACGACGTAGGTGTCGGTGGAGAAGGCCATCCGGCCGGACACGACATCGAACTTCGCCTGGTCGTCGAGCTGGTCGAGGAAGGCATTGTGCAGGTGCGGCATGAAGACCCGCTTCGTCAGCTCCTGCGAGAGCCGGCCTCCGGCGCCGTGGGCCATCTGGACGGTTTCATGCCTGAGGATGGGAGCGGGACAGACGGGTTGCATGGCTATGGGGTTGCGTTGCGATGATATTTGTAATAGGCTGCACAGGCTCCTTCCGAGGAGACCATGGTAGCGCCGAGCGGGGTCAGCGGAGTGCACTCGCGTCCGAACGCCGGGCATCCGGAGGGCTTCAGGTGCCCCTGCAGCACCTCGCCGCTACGGCAGAGTGGCGACTCCTGCGGGGCAATGCGGCCGACGTCGAAACGCTTTTCGGCGTCGAATCGGGCGAAGGCTTCGCGCAGCACGAGTCCGCTCTGCGGGATGACGCCGATGCCGCGCCAGGGACGGTCGGCCACCTCGAACACCTCCTCCATGACGCGGCGCGCCTCGGGGTTCCCCTCCCTGCTCACGATCCGGCCGTAGGCGTTCTCGACCCCCGATCTTCCGGTTTCGAGCATTTCGACCGTCTTCAGGATGCCGGCGAGCAGGTCCACCGGCTCGAAGCCGGCGGGGACTACCGGCACCCCGAACTCGGCGGAAACCGGCTCGTACTCCTCCCAACCCATGATGGCGCAGACGTGGCCGGCGGCAAGGAACCCCTGCACCCGGTTGCCTGGCGACGACAGGATGGCGCGCATGGCCGGAGGCACCATCACCTGGCTGACGAGCTCGCTGAAGTTGCCGATCCCCTCCCGTGCCGCCTGCCGGACGGCCATGGCGTTGGCCGGGGCGGTGGTCTCGAAACCGACTGCGAGGAACACCACGTCGCGATCAGGATTCTCGCGGGCGATCTGCAGCGCTTCGAGGGGCGAAAAGACGATGCGCACGTCGGCGCCTTCGCTCCTCGCCATGAAGAGGTCCTTCGAACTTCCGGGCACGCGAAGCATATCCCCGAAGCTCGTAAGGATCACGCCGGGTCGGGAGGCGATGGCAAGGGCGCGCTCGATGGTCTCGAGCGGCGTGACGCAGACCGGGCAGCCGGGCCCGTGCACGAGGCGGACGTTCGGCGGCAGGAGCTGGTCGATGCCGTTGCGCATGATGGAGTGGGTCTGGCCGCCGCAGATCTCCATGATGGTCCACTCGTTGACCGCCACGCGCCTGATTTCATCAAGCAGCGCCCTGGCACGCTGTGGGTCGCGGTATTCGTCGATATACTTCATGTCTGAAGCTGTTACCGGGATGGGGAAGGCCGGTCGTGATCCGTATCGAACGCTCCGCTGCGGACCAGTTCGTCCCAGAGCTTCAGGCTCTCGGCGGCCTCCTCCTCGTCGATGATCTTCAGGGCGAACCCGGCATGGACGATGGTATACTGGCCGACCGCGATGTCGGGCACATACTCGAGGCAGGCCTTCGTCAGGGAGCCGCTGATATCGACCGTGCCCATTTTCAGGCCGTTCTCCTCACGGATTTCGATGAGTTTACCAGGAATTGCGAGGCACATGACCGTTGATAGTTGATAATTGATAGTTGATAGTTACCTCAGCCATCAATCTTTTTTTTAGATGTTTTAACAATACTGGTAAGCAATTTCAACAGTTCCAGAATATCGGGATTGATGGAATCAAAGCCTTTCTGGTCAAGCAGTTCAGACTGATGAAGCAGTTCGATCCAATAAACCGTCTCATTGGCTTCTTTGAGGGCTATTGACATTTTGTGGATAAAATCAGCCCGGCTCTCGGCATGCTCGGCTTCACGAACCAGAGCACCGATCGAAGTGCCGGCTTTTAAAAGTTGCCTGCTCAGCACAAACTCCTTTTTATCCTGCTCCAGAAACCGGCAAAGCTTCACAATTCTAAGTGCGAAACCAAAAGATAGTTCCTTGACCTTCTTCCCGCTCATATCCCCCCCCTTCACTATCAACTATCAACTATCAACTATCAACTATCAACTATCCCCCTGTACCTTCCTTTAAGATACTCCCTGCCGATAACGGCCTGGCCGAGGGAGAGGCCGCCGTCGTTGGTCGGGACGAGGGACGGGAGCAGCACCTTGAAGCCGTTGGTCTCCAGGTCGTGGACGAGGGTTTCGAGGAGCAGTTCGTTCTGGCACACCCCTCCGCCGAGGGCAACGGCCTTCAGGCCCGTCTCAAGATAGGCCATCCTCGCCACTTCTGAAAACATGCAGGAGAGCGTCCGGTGGAAACGACGGCTGACGGGTCCAGGCCCCATGCCGCAACGCACCTCGGCGGCAACCTCTCCGAGCAGCAGAGAAGTCAGCATCAGCCAGCGCCCCTGCCTCCGTTCGAAACCGAAACCGAATCCGTGTTCGGCGACCCGCCCCACGGCCGCCTGCATCAGCTCCACGGCCGCCTGCCCCTCATAGCTCGCCTCGTGGCGGAGCCCGCAGATCGAGGCGACCGCGTCGAAGAGGCGACCGCAGCTCGAAGTCTCGGCACACCCGGTTCCCCGGTCGAGCAGTTCGAGGACCTCGTCGGCTCCCGGTTGCAGGCTGCACGGAAGGCCTGCAGCATCCACACCGGACCGGTGCAGGAATCCGATGGCCGCGCGCCAGACATGGCGCACCGAGGCGTCTCCGCCGGGAAGGGGCATCGGTTCCAGCGATGCGAAGCGCAACGCGGCGGCCGCATCGCCAACCAGCACCTCGCCGCCCCAGGCCGTGCCGTCGGTGCCGTATCCCGAGCCGTCGAGCATGATGCCGATGGCGGGGCCGGAATGGAGGTTTTCGGCCAGCACGGAGGCGAGGTGGGCGTGGTGGTGCTGGACGCCGAGCAGCGGCGTCGACTGCGCTTGCGCCCACTGCGTCGTCAGGTAGGAGGGATGCAGGTCGTGCACGATGAGCTCCGGTTCTGCCCGGAAAATCCGCTGCAGGTGCGCGGCCACAGCGTCGAAATGGCGCCAGGCCTCATAGTTCTTCATGTCGCCGATATGCTGGCTCATGATCGCCCCGCTTCCCTTCGCGAGGCAAAGCGCATTCTTCAGTTCGCCACCCGTCGCGAGCACCGTCGGCCCGCAATCGGCCAGGTGGATCGGCGCCGGCACGTAGCCACGGCTTCGCCGGATCATGCGCAAACTTCCGGCAAGGCGCACGGCAACCGAGTCGTCGCATCGCTGGGCTATCGGCCGGTCGTGCATGAGGAACCACTCGGCGATCCCGGTGAGCCGTTCGAGCGCCTCGCCGTTCTCGCCGGCGAGCGGCTCCTCGCTCAGGTTGGCGCTCGTCATCACGAGCACATCCGGCCCTTCGCGCAGGAACAGGTGGTGCAACGGCGAATAGGGCAGCATCACGCCGAGCCGGTCATTGCCGGGAGCAACCGACCCGGCCACCCCCTCCTCACCGCTTTTGCGAAGCAGCACGATGGGGGCTTCGGGTGACTCGAGCGCAGCGGCCTCGTCGGCGTCGAACGAGCAAAGCGACCGTGCAATGTCGAGGTCCCGAACCATCACCGCAAAGGGCTTCTCCTCCCGCCCCTTCCTCTGCCGGAGGCGCCGTACCGCCTCGTCGTCCCTGGCGTCCACAGCCAGATGGAAGCCGCCGATGCCCTTGACGGCAAGAATGGCGCCTGAACGGAGCAGCCTTGCCGCCGCGGACAATGGGTCGGTTTCGTCGACGCGGGTTCCCGCAGCATCGAGGAGTTCGAGGCGGGGGCCGCAAACCGGGCAGGCGTTCGGCTGGGCATGGAACCTCCGGTCGCCGGGATCGCGGTACTCACACCCACACTCGTGACAGAGCTCGAACTCCTTCATGGTGGTGAACGGGCGGTCGTAAGGGATTGCCTCCACGATGGTGTAGCGGGGGCCGCAGTTCGTGCAGTTCGTGAACGGGTATCGGAAACGCCGGCCGTCGGCGTCATCGAGATCGCCAAGGCATTCGCCGCAGGTGGCGATATCGGGGGAGATCAGGGTTTCGATCGCTTCTCCGGAGGTCGAGCCGGCGATCTCGAACACCGGGTCCCCGCCGACTGGCTGGATCTCGATGGCATCAACCGAGGCGATCCGTGCGAGCGGTGGCGATTCATGCACCAGGGCATCGGTGAACAGGTCAATCGACGATGCGGGTCCTTCGACCTCGATAAGCACCCCCGAGGAGGTGTTCCGGATGAAGCCCCCGAGGCCGCATCGCCCGGCAAGCCGCCAGACGAAAGGCCTGAACCCGACCCCCTGCACGATGCCGGCGACAACGAACTGCCGCCGGGCAATGCCGCCGGGCCCATCAACGCTGTGCCCTTTCAGAGGCGTTCCAGCTTCGAGGTCAGCCATGCCTTCCATCGCTCCATCCCTTCCCCGGTCTTTGCCGACACCTCTATCCATTCGAGGTGGTGGTTGACCTGCATGGCGTACTCGCGGCACTTCTGCACATCGAAATCGAGGTAGGGCAACAGGTCGGTCTTGTTGAGCAGGACGAGGTCGGCGTGATGGAACATGGTCGGGTACTTCAGGGGCTTGTCCTCACCTTCGGTCGTGCTGATCACTACCACCCTTGCCGCCTCGCCGAGGTCGAACATGGCCGGGCAGACCAGGTTGCCGACGTTCTCGATGCAGAGCAGGGAGCGCTCCTTCAGGTCGAGTTCCCGGACGGCGCGCTGCACCATCAGGGCATCGAGGTGGCAACCGGTGCCGGTATTCACCTGGATGACCGGCACGCCGAGGGCGTGGATGCGGTCGGCGTCGTTGGTGGTCTGCTGGTCGCCCTCCACGACGGCCACCGGCCACCCGCCCGAGAGCATGGGAACGGTCTTCTCGAGGATGGTGGTCTTGCCCGACCCCGGAGAGCTGAGGAAGTTGAGCGCCAGCACTTTCCGCGCTTCGAACCAGCCGCGGTTGCGCTCGGCGAGCAGGTTGTTCTTCAGCAGGACATCCTGCTCGACCTCGACCTTGCGGGCGGGGCCATGATCGTGATGATGCCCTTGATCGTGGCCATGATCATGTTCGTGATGATGATGATGGCCGGCCTCGTCACCGATATGGACATGGTAACCGTCCTCGCCGGGCTTGCGGAGCACCGCACCCCCTTCGGGCGAACAACCGCAGGTATCGCACATTGCAGTATCCTCGTTGGTATTCTTTGTAGTGTTATTCTATGGTAATCGACTTTACGGCAAGCTCTTCTCCCGAAACGATCCTTACCCTGAAGAGGCCGCAGGCCGGGCAGCTGGCATGGTAGCCCGCAACAGGGAAATGGGCTCCGCACGCATCGCAGGTTCCTGACGGCTCGCGCTCCTCGATCAGGAGTTCCGCACCTTCGACGGGAGTGTTCCTTGCTGCCGCCTCGAAACAGAACCTGAGCGATTCGGCCTCGACACCGGAGAGACGGCCGACAACAAGGTCGACACCGGTCACCCGGGAACACCCCTCCTGCCTGGCCCTGTCGGCGACCGCATCGACGATCGACATCGCTATGGACATTTCGTGCATGGCAGAAGGATTTTCGCTTAAAATGAAAGAAAGCAAAAAAAGAGAAAACGAGTGGGGTCAGGTCTTGCATTTTGACCTTTTGCTGCCGAAAAGTCAAAATACAAGACCTGACCCCAGGGCCACCTGCATGATCGGCGAATTTTTTGTAAATTAATCGCACGTTCATGCCGTCCAACCGAAATAATACGCTGCCTTGAAACACCTTACGGGATTATACGGGCTGCCCCCGGAGTCGCTCGTCGATCTTCTTGACCTGGCTGCCAGCTACCGTGCGGGCCTGAAGCATGCAAACCCGGCATTCCAGCCGATGCTCGGCAACCGCCGCGTCGCCCTCGTCTTTTTCGAAAACTCCACCCGTACCCGTTTTTCATTCGAACTTGCCGCACGGCACCTCGGGGCCGGCACGCTCAGCTTCGCCGCAGCCTCCAGCAGCGTCAGCAAGGGCGAAACACTGTCCGACACCATCCGGAACCTTGAAGCCATGCAGGTCGACGCCTTCGTGCTGCGCCACCCATCTTCGGGAGCCGCGGAGTTCGTGGCATCGCTTACCGACAGGCCGGTGGTCAACGCCGGCGACGGAACCCACGAGCACCCGACGCAGGCGCTGCTCGACATCCTGACGCTCAGGGAGTATTTCGGCAGGGTTGCAGGCCTCAGGGTCATGATCCTCGGCGACATCCTGCACAGCCGCGTGGCCAGGTCGAACATCTTCGGTCTCAAGGCCCTCGGTGCCGAAATCGCCGTGTGCGGCCCATCGACCCTCCTGCCCGGGGGCATCTCAGAACTGGGCATCGAGGTATTCACGAAGCTCGACGAAGCGATCGCCTGGGCCGATGCAGCCATCGTCCTGCGGCTGCAACTCGAGCGCGCGACCGGCGGCTACATCCCATCCCTGCAGGAGTACTCGGCCTCGTACGGCCTGACCGACGAAAAACTCGACCGCCTGCGCAAGCACCTGCCCGTCCTCCACCCTGGGCCAATCAACCGGGAGATCGAAATATCCAACAACGTGGCCGACCGCATCCAGCCGCCCGGATATTCGAGCAGCATGCTCCTGGAACAGGTGACCAACGGCGTGGCTGTCCGCATGGCAGTCCTCCACCGCCTCCTCGCGGACTGACCAGCTTCCGAACCAACAACCACAAACAAGCACACGTGACAATGAACCTCCGTCGCCACTCCCTGATCAAGGTCGCGTTGCTCGCCGCCGTGGCCGCGCTCATGCCGAACCGACCGGCCATGGCCGAATCCGCGATCAAGCCAACCCTGGAAACGCTCTTCGAGCCGCTGCTTGCCGACCCGACCTATCCGCACATCGCGGTCTCGGGAAAACTCGACAGGAAAGAGGTGCAGCTCGACATCGGCGCACCGGTCGACCTGTACCAGAACCGCACCCGCGATTTCGCCGTCGGCGTCGATTTCGGCACCTGGTCGCTGCTCAGGCGCAACGACGACTTCAAGTTCCCTGTCGACGCCATCGACTACCTGTTCGGCGTCAATGCGACCTGGAAGCGCAAATTCGACGACTCGGTGCTTCCGTTCGACACCATGACCACCAAGCTGCGCGTCAGCCACATCTCGGCGCACTTCGAGGATGGGCACTACGACGAAGCCACCCGTGCATGGCTCAATCCCGAAGAGGCTCCGACCCCGGGCAAGATCCCATTCACCTACAGCCGCGAGTTCGTCAACCTCACCACGGCGCTGAGCGCTCCCGGCGGCAAGGTCTACCTCGGCTACCAGTACATGTTCCACACCATCCCCGGCGACATCAACCCGCACTCATTCCAGGCCGGCGCCGAAGTCGGGCTTCCCGCACACAGCTACGTCGCGGCGGATGTCAAGCTGCTGCCGGCATGGAGCACCGAAAAGCAGAAGACCGACTCGTTCAGGGGGACCTGGAACCTCCAGGCCGGCATGCGCCTCACCTCGATCGGCCTCGACCAGGTCAGGGTGGCCTGCAACTACTTCACCGGCATCAGCCGCCAGGGGATGTACCTGAACAAGACCGAGAACTACACCTCGTTGGGCATGATCATCGACCTGTAACAGAGAAGGAAAGGCCAGCAGGGACAGCAATGATAAAAAGCCTCCCGGATGGAATGGGGGGCTTTTTCATGGTTCAGCGCAGAGTATCGAAGAATTCGGGACAGAGGGTATGGAAACCCTTGCGAAGCCCCGAATCGATGAATCCGGGAAGGAATGGCGGGTAGAGCTCATAAGACGCAAGATCGTCCAGCGGCAACCACCTCGTCTCGATGATCACCTGGCGGTCGTCGGGGAACTCCGGGTCGCGTCCGGTCATCAGGGTACCCCCCGTCACTTCGCAGTGGAAACAGAGTGTGACCGAATGGTGCCTGCTCCCCTTATCCCGTCCCGTATTGCCGGGATGCGGGTAGAGCAACTCCTTGACAAAGATCATCCCGCCGACATTGCACTCCAGCCCCGTCTCCTCCAGCATCTCCCTCATGACCGCCTCTTCAAGAGTCTCCCCCCTCTCCACGACACCGCCGGGAAGGATCCAGTAGCTCTCCGGCATTCCCGGCTCACCGGGGGCGAAACTGCGGTGCTCGACCATCAGGACCTGTCCATGCTGCACGCACAGGGCGCAAACCCGCAGGTCGACCGTCTTTCTCAGGGGGCTGCTCATGGCTTCTCGGATTGGGAATTTCAGGAGGCATCAGGGATCTACCACACAATGAACGAAATAATCCGGATTGCACCCGCAAAGCGCAACCCATATCTTTATATACAATCTTATCGCCAACCATCTGAATCGCACCCCCATGGAGACTCCACGCAAAATCGCCAACCCACGTTTCGACGAGACGCTCTGCAGCCATTGCGGGCTCTGCATGGGCAACGCATGGCCCGAAGAAGAGAGCCTCCGCAGCTGCGTCTTCAACACCGGCTGGCTGGGAAAACATGAAGAACGCCTCTTCGGACGGCAGCGCAACCCGCAGGACGACGATGAGCTCGCGTTCGGCATCTCGCTTCGCCGGTTCAACGCACGGATAAAACAACCGGTCGACGGTGCACAGTGGGGAGGCATCATCACGAGAATCGCCCTGCGCGCCCTGGAAACCGGCCTGGTCGACGGGGTAGCCACCCTGCACGGCACCATGCTGCAGCCGAAAGCGGCCCTGGCGACGACCCCGGGCGAAGTGCTCGAGGGGCGGGGCAACAAGCCGGTGCTCTCGCCGACCCTGATGGCCCTGCACTCCGCCTGGCGGGCCGGCCTCAAGAAATTGCTCGTCATCGGGGCCCCCTGCCATGTCCACGCCGTCAGGGACTTCCATGCATCCAGCCCCATCCTCAGGGAGATGGAGCTCCTCGTCGTGGGGATCCCCTGCACCGACAACCTCGAATCCTCCCACCTGCGCTGGGTGCTCGCACACATCAGCAGAAGCCCGGACACCATCACAAGCATGGAGTTCATGCAGGACTACCGGGTGCATATCAAGCATGCCGGAAAGAAAACCGAAAAGGTGCCATTCTTCAGCCTCCCGCCCGATGTGCAGCGTCCAGGGGTATTTTCGGCAAGCTGCATGAGCTGCTTCGACTACGTCAACGGCCTTTCGGACATTACCGTAGGCTATTTCGGAGCACCGTTCAGCAGGGACTGGAAACTGCAATGGCTTATCGTCCGGACGGAAACGGGTGAACGGCTGTTCAACCTCGTAATGGACGAAATCGACACCTACCCCGAGGAGAAGCGCGGTGACGCCAGCACCTCCGTGAAAGCCTCGCTCGAGTCGACCATCCTCCCGGTGCTTCATCCGGAGAGCCTCGAAACGAGGAAGCGGCTCCCCAGAGCGGCCGGGGAGCTCCTGTGCCTCGTAGCAGCGCTGAAAGGTCCTCGCGGCATCGAGTTTGCCCGCTACTCGATACACATCCACGCACTCAGGAACTACTGCTTCATCCGGAAACACCTGCCAGAAAAGCTCGATACGCTGGTACCGGAATACGTCCACGGACTGGCTGAACGCTACGGGATCGACAGGCTTTTCAACAATGAAAAAACCTGAACATCCTGATTTGGGCTGGCCAGCCCCATGCTCTTATCCGTCAACCAGAGAGCCTCGTCCAGGACCTCCGGGCGACCGTCACCTTCTGAATTGTTTTCCAATTAATAAAAAGAAGCCACAGGCAGCTGCGGCTTCTTTTTATTAATTGGACGCACCGCTGCGATCCCTCCGGTCCGTGAGAAGTACAACCCGTCCGCGCCTCTTCATAACTGCATAACCGGCCAACCGCATGCCGACAAAAAAAACAATACACATCTTTTATTTGGACTAATGATTAATATTTCCTTAATTTAACGTTAACCATAACCACACCTGTTCTTTTGTATCGTTTCGTTGCCATGAAATACCGGGCAACAGGCCGCCTCAAGCGGTCAGGATTTGTCTTAGCATTACGCATCACACACAACCTAACGGAGAACAAAGAGATGAAAAAAATGCTGTCACTTGCTGCGATGTTCGCAGCACTGTCGTACGCAGCCCCCGCTTCCGCAGCGGTGAACTTCAGCGGCGACGCCGGAGTCAGGGTGAGGAACGAGAGCTACTCCGGCACGACCGTCACGTCGGCCACAAGGGATGCCAACGACCTGCTTTCGCAGTATCGTGTACGCTTGAACGCCGCAGCTGACCTGGGCGATGGTTACTACTTCAAGACCATGATCACCCAGGAAAACGCTGGTGGCGGCTGGGTCACCGTTGATGGCACGACGCCGTACAACCTGCAGATTTCCAACCTTTACTTCGGCCGTCAGACCGCGGACAACGGCTTCGCTTTCGGTCGCCTGCCGCTGAACGCATTCAACAACCCGGTTTTCGACATCACCCTCTTCCCGTTCCAGCCGCTGGAGAATCCGGTTGCCAACGCGCTTATGGATCGTGTCTACGGCCTGAACTACAACACAAAGTTCCTGTCGGGCAACCTCAGGGGAACACTCGTTGTGCTTGATGACGCATCGAAAAACAATACGGGAGACGAAGCAAACGGCAAACTGAACGACGGTTACGCAATCCATCTGGCTTACACCGACAAGATCGGCGATGTCACTGTCGAGCCCCAGTTCATCAGGGCAATCACTCATGGCGCTGTCGGGACGTACGCTGAAGTCACCCCTTGGACTGCCGGTGCAAACGTGACCGTACCTGCAGGCGACCTGAAAATCGGCCTGAGCGGCTACTACACTGCAGGCAAAAGCAGCACCCATGTTGCAGCCAACGCTAATGCCGACTACAACGGCTACGAGTTCAGGGTGAAGGGCGAGTATGGCAACCTCCTCTGCTTCTGGGACTACAACCACACCACGGACAAAGCCACAGCAACTGAAGGCAAGTACACCAACAACTTCGTCTGGGCCTCCTACAAGATCCCGGTGCACAAGTCCGCAACCGGCAGCCTCACGATCCAGCCGACACTCCGCTACCTGACCAACAAGGCAGAAGGCGGCGTGACGAACGTGAACCAGCAGCGCCTCCGCACGGAGCTCTGGGCTACCGTTACCTTCTAAGGTTATCCTACAACCTGGAAAAGCCGCAGGAAACTGCGGCTTTTTTTTTGCCCTCCGTTGGCGCCGGACTAAAATAATTAGCCCGGAAGCTTTGCGCTTATGCTACGCATAATTATATTACTCTTGTAGCATATCGTTGACTTTTCGCTGTTCACCACCTGACACGTCGAACCGGCTTGGGTGCTCTCCCGACCTGCCGGTAATTACGGAGCTTCTTTTCAGCTCCGCATGAAGTACACTGTTCTTTTCGCCGCCACCAGTCATATCGGCGGTTTTTATTTCAGAGGACATACTTTACAGCTCAAGATCCTGTGACCGATCACAGTGACCGGTTCGGATTTTTTACCCTCTTTTGCAGCAGGCGCTTGGGGGTTTTACATCATTTTTTCCTGACGATCCATTAGTTCAATCAACCAAAACCCAATGACTGGCTATGATTAAAATCAAAAAAATCATCTGCCCGGTTGACTTTTCCGAGCTGTCCCGCAAGGCCATGCAGTACGCGAACGAGTTCGCACGCCTTTCGGACGCCAAGGTCTTCCTGGTAGGCGTCGTCGAAAACGACCCAACGATCAACTACTCCCATGGCCTCGAGAAGGAGGGCGCTGACGAAGAGCAGAAGCTCGCCGCCCTGATCAACGAGGAGCAGATGGCCGGCATCGTCGCCGACTACGCGATCTACGAGGGATCCGCCGAAGAGTGCATCCTCGATTACGCCAAGCGCCAGGAGGCGGACATCATCATCATGGGTTCGCACGGCCGCCGCGGCCTGAAGCGCATGATCCTCGGCAGCGTCGCGGAGCATGTGATCCGCCGCGCCCCCTGCCCGGTGCTCGTCGTGAAGGAGAACGAACACGAGTTCATCCAGTAAACCGGCATGAAGCCGCAGACGGCAAACTTTTTTATCAATCAGCATTACCGTTCAATAATCAAGGAGCAATTGTATGGCAAATAATCTCTCTGCCTCCCACTCCGAAGAGGTAACGAGCACGCGGAGGGTCATTGCGGCCTCTTCCGTCGGCACCCTCATCGAGTGGTACGACTTCTACATCTTCGGTTCACTCGCGAAGATCATCTCGGAACAGTTCTTCCCGAAGGACAACCCGACCGCCGCGTTGCTGGCGACCCTCGCCACCTTCGCCGCCGGTTTCGTGGTCCGTCCTTTCGGCGCGCTCTTCTTCGGCCGCCTCGGCGACCTCATCGGCCGTAAGTACACCTTCCTCGTGACGCTCGTCATCATGGGCGGCTCGACCTTCGTCATCGGCCTCGTCCCCGGCTACCAGACCATCGGCTTCTGGGCGCCGGCAATCGTCTTCCTGCTTCGACTCCTGCAGGGCCTTGCGCTCGGCGGTGAATATGGCGGTGCGGCGACCTACGTTGCGGAGCACTCTCCCGACCACCAGCGCGGCTACTGGACGAGCTTCATCCAGACCACCGCTACCTTCGGCCTGTTCGTCTCGCTCGGCGTGATCCTCATCGTCCGCCAGTCGCTCGGCCTCGAGAAGTTCAACGACTGGGGATGGCGCGTGCCGTTCCTGCTCTCGATCTTCCTGGTCGCCATTTCGGTCTTCATCCGCATGAAGATGTCCGAATCGCCGCTGTTCGCCAAGCTGAAGAAAGAGGGCAAGACCTCTGCCAACCCGCTGGCTGAAAGCTTCCAGAAGAAGGACAACCTGAAGATGGTCCTGCTTGCCCTCCTCGGCGCTACCGCCGGCCAGGGCGTCGTGTGGTACACCGGCCAGTTCTATGCGCTCTCCTTCCTGCAGAACGCCTGTAACATCGAGTTCGTGCAGAGCAACATCATCATTTCGATCGCCCTGGTGATCGGCACCCCGTTCTTCGTCGTTTTCGGCGCACTCTCCGACAAGATCGGCAGGAAGTGGATCATGATGGTCGGTATGCTGATCGCCGTGCTCACCTACAAGCCGATCTACCAGGCCATGTACGACCTCGGCAGCGTGAAGAAAAAAGTCGAGATCAAGGAAAAGACCACGGTCGAGCACAAGGCCGAGGTGAAGGGGTCCGACTCGCTGAAGACCACCATCACCAAGAAGACCTTCGAAGACGGCACCACCTACAAAGAGGTCAAGAAGGAGAAGTTCCCGACGGATCCGGCCCTGAAGGCCGCCCTGCCGAAGGACAAGCTGAAGCCTGACACCAAGAAGGAGACCACCCTTCCCCAGGACATCTTCTACAAGATGATCGGCCTGGTCCTGATCCAGGTGATCTATGTGACCATGGTCTACGGTCCGATCGCAGCATTCCTTGTTGAGCTGTTCCCGACCAGGATCCGTTACACCTCAATGTCACTGCCGTATCATATCGGTAACGGCGTGTTCGGCGGCCTCGTTCCGCTTATCTCCACAAGGCTCGTCGAAGCGACCCGTCCCGCTGCCGACCTTCCGCCTGCAGACCCGCTCGCAGGCCTCATGTACCCGATCCTGATCGCAGCAGTCTGCTTTGTGATCGGCTCGCTTTACATCTCGAACAAGCCGGTCGCGACGGACATCGATTAATCAGGAAACTTCAAAACCATTACACTATGTCAGTAATTCAAAAATTAATGGGTATCGTCTGGGCGGCCATGGGAGTCGGAATCATTCCGCTCGCCATCATGCGCGCCATGAAGGAGATCGCAGCAAAGCCCAGCGAAGAGAACTGGATCTTCTGGTCGATCGTGCTGGTGGTGCTCATGCCCATCATCGCCTTCAGCCTCATCACCTTCGGCGTCTTCGCCCTCAAGGGAGAGTACGAAGCGATCGACTGACCTCGTTCTCAAGTCCTACCATTCAGCCGATCCGTCGGCAGAGGCACCGTGCAATGCGGTGCCTCTTTTTTTTACCCCCGGATTGGCTATTTTCAGTGACGAGTGACGAGTAAGCAGAGACAAGGAAGAACAGCATGGATTGCTCTTCGTCATTGCAGTCCCTGACGTCCTTTCAGTCCCTTTCTTCACGCTTCACGCACCAAACAATCAATCAATGCCCTCAACAGGCAACCCCGCTCCCGACATGGCTCCGGATATCCGGGAAAAGCTGGCGACCCTCCCCACCTCACCGGGCGTCTACCGCTTCTTGAACGTGAAGGGGACAGTGATCTACGTCGGCAAGGCGAAGAACCTGCGCAACAGGGTCCGCTCCTATTTCCAGGACCCCGCCAGGCTGACCGGTAAAACCGCCGTGATGGTCGGGCACATCACCGATCTTGAGGTCATCATCACCTCGTCGGAGGTTGAGGCGCTCATCCTCGAGAACAACCTCATCAAGGAGCTGCGCCCCCGGTACAACGTCAATCTGAAGGACGACAAGAGCTACCCTTACCTGATCATCACCAACGAGCGCTTCCCGCGGATCTTCCTGACCCGCCAGGTCAGGCGGGACGGCTCGCTCTACTTCGGCCCCTACACCGAGGCGCACCAGCTGCGGCTGATCCTCGACCTCATCGGTTCGATCTTCCCGGTCAGGAGCTGCAAGTACAAGCTGACCGAGGAGGCGGTGGCGTCCGGGAAGTACAAGGTGTGCCTGGACTACCACATCCACAAGTGCAAGGGCCCGTGCGAAGGATTGCAGTGCGAGGAGGAGTACGCCGGGATGATCCGCGAGATCGTCCAGCTCCTGAAAGGCAGGACCGCCGGGCTCGTCCGCTCGCTGACCGCCGACATGCAGCAAAAGGCGGCATCGCTTAAGTTCGAGGAGGCCGCCGCCGTGAAGACCCAGATCGACGGACTGAAACGCTATGCCGACCGCCAGAAGGTGGTAAGCGCGGACCCGGCAGACCGGGACCTCTTCGCCCTGGCGGCCGGGCCCGACGACGCCTGCGGCGTGGTGTTCAAGATCCGGGAGGGCAAACTGATCGGCTCCCGGCACCTCTACCTGACGAACACCGGAAGCGTCGCGACGTCCGGCCTGCTCTCATCCCTCATGGAGCACTACTACCTCGAGACGCAGGACCTGATGCCGGAAGAGATCCTGCTGCAGGAACCCCTGCCCGACGAGGAGTCGGAAGCGCTGCGGCAGCTCGTCTCCTCGCGCCAGCCGGAGCGGAAAGCGGTGCGCTTCGTCATCCCGAAAATCGGCGAGAAGGCGCAGCTGCTCGCCATGTGCCTTGAGAATGCCGAACACCACCTGCACGAGTTCATGCTGCAGAAGCAGAAGCGCGGCGAAATCGCCAGGGTGCCCCCGTCACTCGAGGCCCTGAAGAAGCTCCTGCGCCTCGAGCGCATTCCCGAACGGATCGAGTGCTTCGACAATTCGCACATCCAGGGTTCCGACTACGTCAGCGCCATGGTCACCTTCGTATCGGGAAGACCGAAGAAGTCGGACTACCGGAAATTCAGGCTGAAAAGCTTCGTGGGGTCTGACGACTACGCGGCGATGCACGAGGCGCTCACGAGGCGCTACGGCGGTTCGCTGGCAGGAGAGCTTCCCATGCCTGACCTGGTCATCGTCGACGGGGGCAAGGGGCAGGCAAACGTGGCAGCCGCCGCCCTTCGGGAGCTCGGGCTCGACCTCCCCGTCGCGGGACTGGCAAAACGGCTCGAGGAGATCTGGCTGCCGAACGAGCGGGATCCCCACAACCTCCCGAAGACCTCGCCGGCCCTCAAGCTGCTGCAGCAGATGCGGGACGAAGCCCACAGGTTCGCGGTCACCTACCACCGGAAGCTGAGGACGTCGCGCACCATCCGCACGGAGCTGACCGATATCCCCGGTGTCGGGGAAAAAACGGCCGAACGGCTTCTCCGGCAATTCGGCTCGGTCGAAGCCCTCTCGTCGCTGTCAGCAGAAGAAATTTCTTCGGTTGCCGGAAAGAAAACCGCTGAAAGCATTTACCGACATTTCCACCCCTGAAACAGCGTCGCCACAGGGGTGTCGCACCCTGTCGGGCACTGGTTTGGGAAAAAAATCTGCTATATTTCGGAGTAGAGAGAGCCGTAGAGGCCGTGTGAAATGCCATGAAGTGAGTGCGTATGAGTCTGCTTGATTATTTCGATGATGAACATACATTACCGGAGAACCCTTTCGAGGATCGTCCGGACGGCTTGACCGACCCCGAATCCATGACCGACCCTGAAGAGCTGATCGACCTGATCAACCAGCTCAACGAGGACGGGAAGCAGGAGGAGGCCCTCATCGCCGCCCGCCGACTCGAAACCGTAGCCCCCTTCAACGCGGAAACCTGGTTCCACCTCGGCAACTGCCTGACCCTTAACGGACTGTTCGACGAAGCCCTCGAAGCCTTCAGGCAGGCCTCCGTACTCAGTCCCGCTGACGGCGAGACGACCCTGAACCTCGCCCTCGCCCTGTTCAACACCGGCAGAATGGAGGAGGCCCTCGATGAGATCGAAAGCGTCGTCCCCGACTCTTCTACCGAAAAGGAGGCCAATTTCTACCGCGGACTGGTATTGCAGCGCCTCGAGCGCTTCGAGGAGGCCGAGGAGAACTTCAGGCGGACCATCGATATCGACCCGGAGTTCGCCGAAGCATGGTACGAACTGGCCTATTCCCGGGATATACTCGGACGCCTCGAGCAGAGCCGTGAAGCCTACCGCAAGGCGATCGACCTCGACCCGTACAACATCAACGCCTGGTACAACAGCGGGCTGGTGCTGAGCAAGCTCAAACAGTACCAGGAGGCGCTCTCGTCCTACGACATGGCCCTCGCCATCTCCGACGAGTTCAGCTCCGCATGGTACAACCGGGCTAACGTGCTGGCCATCACCGGCCGCATCGAGGAGGCCGCCGAAAGCTACGTAAGGACCCTCGAGTTCGAACCCGACGACATCAACGCCCTGTACAACCTCGGCATCGCCCGCGAGGAGCTGGAGCAGTACGAAGAGGCGATCGCCTGCTACCGCAGGTGCATCGAACTGAACTCCGAATTCGCGGACGCCTGGTTCGCCCTGGCCTGCTGCCATGAGGCCGTCGAGGAGTACGACCTCTCCCTCGAGGCCATCGGCCATGCGATAGTCGAGATGCCGGAATGCGTCGAATACCTGCTGCTGAAGGCCGAGATCGAGTACAACATCGGTTTGCTGGAAGATTCGCTCCAGACCTACCGTTCGATCATCGCCCTCGATCCCGAAAGCCCCCAGATCTGGCTCGACTATGCCATGGTATTGCGGGAGGCCGGCGCCATGAACGAGTCCATCCAAGCGCTGGAGGAGTCGATCATGCTCCAGCCGATGTCGGCCGATGCCCATTTCGAGATCGCCGCCGCCTATTTCGCCATGGGCGACAAGCAGAGCACGCTCAAGGCGCTCAGCAAGGCATTCAAGATCGACCCCGACAAGAAGCAGCTCTTCCAGAGCACCTTCCCGGAGCTCTACCAGCAGGATGCCGTGCGCAACCTGCTCGGAATATCCTGAACCGGCCCCGACCGACCATGACCACGCGCCAGACCAGAAAGGTGTTCGGGCTGATCGGCAGGAACGTCGACTACTCCTGGTCGCCGCTCATCCACAATACCGCGTTCGAGGCACTCGGCATGCCGTGCGTCTACACGGTCTTCAACATAGCTTCGCCGGAGCTCGTGGGCGACGCCCTCAGAGGTGCCCGGGCGCTCGGCATCCAGGGATTCAACGTCACCATCCCGTACAAGAAGGCCGTCGTCCCCTTCCTCGACGAGCTCTCCCCGGAGGCCGAAGCCATCGGCGCGGTCAACACCATAGTCAACGAGAATGGAAGGCTGACGGGCCACAATACCGACATCGCCGGTTTTGCGGCGCCACTGATGCCGTGGGCCGACCGGATCCGCGGCAGGCGGGCCTGCATCTTCGGCAACGGCGGGGCGGCACTGGCAGCCGTCGAGGCCTTCAGGACATTCTTCCGCCCCTCATCGGTTCTCCTCTTCGTCAGGGACCTGCACAAAGCGGAAGAGATGCTCGACGGCTACGAGCACCGGGAGCTCGTCGTCCCCGGCCGCACGGGCGACCTCGACCTGCCGCTCGGAGGCCAGCAGCTTCAGGAGTGCAGCGTCATCGTCAACGCCACGCCAATCGGCACCTCCGGGCGCACGGACACGCTCCGGAGCATCGTTCCGGCCGGCCGTGAGCTTTTCCACCCCGGCCAGGTGGTCTACGACATGGTCTACAACCCCCTCGAAACCCCTCTCCTCTTCGACGCCCGGGCTGCGGGTGCCGACACCGTTTCGGGCATCGAGATGCTCATCGCCCAGGCAGCCCGCTCCTTTTTCATCTGGACGGGAAAGGAGATGCCGGTCGAAACCGTGAGGAACGTGCTCATGCGCGAAATCGGGCAGCCGGCGCCATCGGTTCGCGGGTAATTCGCCCGGATGGTTTGAAAACGCCGCGTTCATTGATACATTCTCCTTTTTGCAATTTCCACCCGACCTGATGAAAACAAACGAACGTCCAGCGTCGTCGCCCTCCATGGCGATGTTCTACAGCCTCGCCCTGCTTTGCGCCGTGATCGACCGGGCAACCAAGCTCCTTGCCATCCACAACCTGCGCCCTCTGGACCACAGCATCGTCCTCGTCCCGGACTGGCTCAAGCTGACCTACGCGGAGAACCTGGGCATCGCATTCGGCGTCCGCGTCCTCCCTCCCCTGGGGCTCCTGCTGCTCACCATCGCGATCTCGGCAGGGGTCGTCGCCTACGTCTCGAGGACGGCCAACCGGAACAACCTGCTGGTGACGGCCTTCGCCCTGATCCTTGGCGGCGGCATCGGCAACCTCATCGACAGGATAGTGCTGGGGCACGTCGTCGATTTCATCCATTTCGACATCTACCAGGGCCTGCTCTTCGGAAAACCCGTGATGCTCTGGCCGATCTTCAACGTGGCCGACTCCTGCATCACCATCGGCGCCGGGATGCTGATACTGCTTCACGACCGCATCTTCCCCGCAGAAGGAGCAAAGCCGTGAACCGGTACGCCGACGTCCACAGCCACCTCTCCTTCCCGCAGTTCGACGCCGACAGGGACGAGGTGGTCACCCGCCTCCGGGAGGCCGGCGTCGGGCTCGTGATCGACCCCGGCACCTCTGCGGAGAGCAGCCGCAGGTCGGTGGCGCTCGCTTCCAGCCACGATTTCGTCTACGCCAACGTCGGCCTGCACCCCGGCGAAGTCGACAAACCCTTCACGCCGGAGATTTACGACGAACTCTTGGCCCTGGCGATGGCCGGCAAGGTCGTCGGCATCGGCGAGATCGGCCTCGACTACCACTGGCCCGACCATCACCCCGAGCTCCAGCTCGACGCGTTCCGGGAGATGCTGCACATGGCCGAGGCGCTCGACCTCCCCGTGGCCATCCACTGCCGCGACGCCTGGCCCGACATGCTGCGCGTACTGTCGGAAGAGCGCCACTCCGGCCTGAGGGGCATGATGCACTGCTTCTCCGGAGACCTTGACATCGCACGCCGATGCATCGGCTTCGGCCTGAAGATCTCCATCCCGGGCACCATAACCTACAAGCGCTCCCCCCTGCCGGAGATCGTGGCCAAGGTCGGCCTGCAGGAGCTCCTCTCCGAAACCGACGCCCCCTACCTCTCGCCCGTACCCATGCGGGGCAAGCGGAACGAGCCGGCCCATGTGGCCCTGACGGTCCAAGCCATCGCCGACTCGAGGCCGGAACCGTTCGACACGGTGGCGGATGCGCTCCTGCACAACGCCTGCGACCTTTTCGGGATCCATCCTGCATTTTGAAATTCAGCGCAACTTGCTTAGGTTGATCTCCACCGGCGAAGCAGCCGCCAGGGACTGCTACCGCATCACGAACGATCAAGCCAACCGACATCAATGAACGAACAGAATACCGTGCATGCCGTGCAGGCGTTGCCGAAACCGACCTTCATCGACCTGCTGCTGGAAAAGAAGCAGCTCCTCATCGTACTCCTCATCGCCATCGCCCTGATCGGGGGCGGCGGGTTCTTCTGGATGCAGAAGACGAAAACCGACGAAGCGAATGCCTCCATGGCGCTCTCGAAAGCATCCGTCTGGATCCAGACCGGGGACTCCGAAAGGGCGACCAAGGCACTGAAAGAGATCGTCAACGGCTACGGCGGCACCGCGAGCGGCAACATGGCCAGGCTCTACCTCGCCACCATCTACTATACCATGAACAGGCCCGACGAAGCGCTCGCCATGTACCGCGCATTCTCGAGCGGCAACAAGGACCTGCAGGCGTCGGCACTTGCCGGGGCGGCATCCTGCAACGTGCAGAAAAAGGCGTTCACGGCGGCGGCCGAAGGCTTCGAGAAGGCCTCGGATGCGGCCGAGAACGAATCGCTCAAGGCCACGTACCTCAACAAGGCAGCGGAAAGCGATATCCTTGCAGGAAAGCCCGCCGAGGCTGTCAAGCTCCTCGACAAGGTCGTCAGGAGCTGGCCCGGCACCTCGTCGGCCGCGGTCGCCCAGCGCACCATGTGGCGCCTCTCCGGCCAGGGCATCCAGGTTCCCGCGCCGTAACGGCAATTCCGAAAACCACCAGAACCATACCATCACCATGGCGTTACAGTACATCATCAAGACCAGCATGGGCGACATCGCCATCGCGCTCCACGACGACACCCCGCAGCACCGCGACAACTTCGCGAAGCTTGTCGCCGAAGGCTACTACGACGGCATCCGCTTCCACCGGGTCATCGAAGGATTCATGATCCAGACGGGCGACCCGCTCTCGCGCCATGACGACAAGCGCATGCTGCACGGCACCGGCGGGCCGGAGTACCGCGTACCCGCAGAGATCAAGCACGCCAACAGGAAAGGCACCCTGGCGGCTGCAAGGGACAACAATCCCCAGAAGGCCTCCTCGGGCAGCCAGTTCTACATCAACCAGGCCGACAACGCCTTCCTTGACGGCCAGTACACCGTCTTCGGCATCGTCGAATCGGGCATCGAGGTGGTCGACCAGATCGCCACGGTCGAAACCGACATGCGTGACAACCCCCTGAAGCCCGTGACCATAGAATCCATCACGCCCGTCGCCGAAGCCTGATCCGATGGAGAGCATAGCCGAAAACCTCGCCGAGGTACGGGAACAGATCGCGTCCGCCTGCCGCAAGGCAGGCCGGAACCCCGACGAAGTGCGCCTCATCGCGGTCTCGAAGACCAAGAGCGCCGCGGCAGTCCGGGAGGCCTGGGATGCGGGGCAGCGGGCGTTCGGCGAAAGCTACGTGCAGGAGTTCCTCGACAAGCTCGAGGACCCCGACCTGTCGGAGCTGCCGATCGAGTGGCACTTCATCGGCCACCTGCAGTCGAACAAGGTCCGCCAGGTCGCCGGCAAGGTGGCCATGGTCCATGGCATCGACAAGGTCAGCACGGTAGAGGAGCTCTCGAAGCGCGCCGGGCAGCACGGCATCGTCATGGACTACCTGCTCGAGGTGAACACCTCCCGTGAAAGCTCGAAGTACGGCCTCGAGCCGTCGACCCTCATGGCTGCGGCCGAACTCTGCTTCGGACTTCCCAACGTCAGGCTGAGAGGCCTGATGACCATCGCATCGCCCGACCCCGGCCTCGCCCGCAGGGAGTTCGCCGAACTGCGCGCCTGCCTCGATAAGCTCAGGTCCAACGCCCCCGACCCCTCCCTGCTCTCCGAGCTCTCCATGGGCATGAGCCAGGATTTCGAGGAGGCCGTCCAGGAAGGCGCAACCATGATCCGCATCGGCACGGCCATCTTCGGATGGAGATAATTAATAATTGATAATGGATAATTGATAATTAAAGGGAGTCTTGTTCCCGCCATTATCCATTATCAATTGTCCATTGTCCATTATATATTCTGAATCTTTATCAGGGCGTCACGCAACCATTTAAAAACAGAGCAGAACATGACCGAACAGAGGCAGAAAATCAGGGAAGCCGTTGAGTTCATCAGGAAGAAAACCAGCACCGAGTACCCGGTGGGCATCGTGCTCGGCACCGGCCTGGGCGGCCTGGTCAAGGAGATCGAGATCGATTTCGCGCTCGACTATGCCGACATCCCGTACTTCCCGATCTCGACGGTCGAGACGCACCACGGCAAGCTGATTTTCGGTACGCTGGCCGGCAAGAAGGTCGTCGCCATGCAGGGCCGCTTCCACTTCTACGAAGGCTACTCGATGACGCAGATCGTCTTCCCGATCCGTATCATGAAGGCTCTCGGCGTCAAGACCCTCGGCATCACCAACGCCTGCGGAGGCATGAACCCCAGCTACAGCAAGGGCGACATCATGCTGATCGACGACCATATCAACCTGCTCGGCACCAACCCCCTCATCGGCCCCAACGATCCCGAGATCGGCCCGCGCTTCCCCGACATGTGCGCCCCCTATTCGCCGAGGATCCTTGAGATCGCCGAGAAGGTCGCCCTCGAGAACGGCATCAAGGTGCAGCGCGGCGTGTACGTCGCCGTCACGGGCCCCTGCCTCGAGACCCGCGCCGAGTACCGCATGCTCAGGACGCTCGGTGCCGACGTGGTCGGCATGTCGACCGTGCCCGAAGTGATCGCGGCCGTGCACCAGGGAACCGAGGTCTTCGGCATGTCCATCGTCACCGACGAGTGCTTCCCGGACTGCCTCGTGCCGGTCGGCATCGAAGAGATCATCGAGGTCTCCAAACATGCAGAGCCGAAGATGACCACCATCTTCAGGAACGTGGTCGCGAAACTTTAACCCAGAACGGAACCATACGCACACCATGATCGACGCCATTTCCTTCAAGAACGGAACGTTCCGTTACCTCGACCAGCGCTTCCTTCCCCTGCAGGAGCTCCATGTGGAGACCAGGGACCACCAGGAGGCCATCGAGGCCATCAAGACCCTTGCCGTCAGGGGCGCCCCGCTGATCGGCGCTTCGGCCGGCTATACCGTGATCCTCGGCATCAACGGGTTCACGGGCACCAGGGAGGAGTTCCCGGCATACTTCGGCAAGCTTGTCGCCGACGTCGAGGCCTCGCGCCCGACGGCCGTCAACCTCTTCTTCGCCACCAGGAAGCTGAAGGCGGTCTATGAGGCAAACTTCGCTTCCGACTCACTCGAGTCACTTTTCGCGAAGATGACCGAAGAGGCCCACAAGATCTACCATGACGAAGTCGACAACTGCGACCGGATCTCGCGCCACGGCGTCGAACTGATCAAGCGCGATTTCGCCGACGTGCTCAAGACCCGCAAGCTCACCGTGCTCACCCACTGCAACACCGGCACGCTGGCATGCTGCGGCACCGGCACGGCGCTCGGCGTGATCCGCCTCGCCTGGCAGGAGGGCCTGATCGAGAAAGTGATCACCTCGGAAAGCCGACCGCTCCTGCAGGGCCTCCGCCTGACCGCCTGGGAGCTCGAGCATGACGGCATCCCGTTCTTCTCCATCTCCGATTCCTCGTCGGCATTCATCATGCAGCAGGGCAAGATCGACTTCGCGGTCGTCGGCGCCGACCGCATCACGGCCAACGGCGACACGGCAAACAAGATCGGCACCTACGCCCACGCCGTCAGCGCGCGCCACCACGGCATCCCGTTCTACATCGCGGCCCCGGTCTCGACCATCGACATCACGATGGCCGAAGGCTCGATGATCCCGATCGAAGAAAGGAACGCCGACGAGCTGCGCACCATCTTCGGCACCCAGGTAGCCACGCCGACCACCCCGGTGCTGAACTACGCGTTCGACGTCACCCCCGGCACCCTCATCCGCGGCATCATCACCGAGAAGGAGGCCGTCGTGGGCAACTACAACGAGTCGCTCGCCCGCATCTGCAAGGGCTGATATCAGCTGCGAGCAACACTCTTCCACAACGCAAGAGGGTGTCCCGGAATCAAAACCGGGACACCCTCTTCTGGTTTCTGCCCTCCTGCCGGTTCACACCGGGAACATTCCGACGGCCCCTGCCGGGGCAAGTCGAACGCTGTTGCAGCAGGCACTAGCCCACTTCGCCCCTGAGCACCCTCACGGGCGGGTACCCGGTTGCCCTCCTTGCCGGCCCAACTGACGAAATCACCGCAATGATGATGCCGAAGACGACGACGATCACATGTGAGTCGGGCGTCTCGACCAGGTTGAGGCGGTCGGCGCTGATCACGCCCGCCGAGCTTGCAGGGAACCTGATATCGCTGATGAGCTTGCAGACCAGGTGGCCGACCGGGCTGCCGAGGAGCACGCCCATGACGCCGATCATCAGCCCTTCGAGCATGAAGATGCGGGTGATGCTGCCGCGCTGCACGCCCATGGAGCGCATGATCGCGATATCCTTCACCTTCTGGAGCACGATGGTGGTCATGACCGAGGCCACGCCAAGCCCGGCGACGATGAAGACGAAGCCGACGAGCACCAGCGTGATCGTGCCGTTGCGGTTGTAGAACTCGATGACATTGCGGTTGGTTTCGCTCCAGCTCTCGGTGTTGTAGCCGGTCAGCCGTTCGATCCGCGCGGCAAGCCGGTCGGCGAGCGCGATGTCGGTGATCCTGATGCCGATGCCGGTCACGGAGTTCGAAGGCATGGCCTCCATACGCTGGGCGAGGGAAAGGTTGACGTAGGCCTCGCGCAGGTCCTTGGCGTTGAAGCCGCTCCTGAAACGGCCCACGACCGTCACGGGATACTCCTGCCCCGTCTTGCTGACCAGCACGACATGGTCGCGGTAGCCGACCTTGAGCTTTTCGGCCAGCAGGCTGCCGAGGAGGATGCCGTTCGGTGTCCAGGAGAGCTCCGAGAGCGCGTCCGGCTCCATCAGGTTCTTCCTGAGGTTCGCCATGTTGGCCTCCCGGACCGGGACGATGCCCCTGGCGATGCAGGGGGCGAAACGGGTCTTGTTGCGGGCGATCAGCTTGCTCGACACGTATGGAGAGACATCGACCACCTCCCTGATGGGAGCGATTGCTCCGGTCACTTCCGAAAAATTCTTGATGATGTCCCTTCGGTCGGTGGTCACATGCTTCTCGACCATGGCGACCTTCCCGGGAACGATCCCGATGACGTTGTCGGGCACGAGCGGCACCACACGGTCGGCGCCAATGGTGATGTGGGGCGCGATGTCGATGATCTTGGTGAAGACGTTCTGCGACGAGCCGCGGGCCACCGCGATCGTGGTGATCATCATCGCCGAACCGACCGCCACGCCGAGCGCCGTGAGGACGGTCTGGCGCTTGCGTTCCCGAAGGTGGATCCAGGCGATCCGGAGATGGTCGTAAAAGGTCATTTGCCGACGGATCAAGGGGTTTGCCGCGCCGGTATTTCATCATGCTGCAATGAAATATCCGGTAAATGCCCTATCTTGGTTCTCAGAGGACTCACCACGGCTTCCATGGTGTAATTATCAAAATAAGCCGTTAAAAACCAACCCGAGCAACGAGGAGAAAGCACTGTGAAAAAAATTGGCATCCTTACCAGCGGTGGCGACTGCGGCGGCCTGAACGCCGTCATCAAGGGCGCCGCACTCATGGCACTGAACAAGGGGATCGAACTCTATGTCGTCCCCAACGGCTATGCCGGGCTGTACAACCTCCTGAACCAGGAAAGGCTGATCCGGTTCGACCAGGCGCGCCTCGACCAGTTCGATGCGAACTTCGCCGGATCCGAAGCCGGGCATTCGCGCGTCAAGATCAAGGCGATCAGCAATCCCGACAAGTACAACCGCATCAAGGCGGGCATGAAGAAGTTCGAGCTCGACGCCCTCATCATCAGCGGCGGCGACGATTCGGGCAGCGTCATGATCGACCTGAACCAGAACGGCATCCAGTGCATCCACGCGCCGAAGACCATGGACCTCGACCTCCAGACCTACTCGGTCGGCGGCGACTCCACCATCAACCGCATCGCCCAGTTCGTCGAGGACCTCAAGACGACCGGCCGCACCCACAACCGGGTGCTGGTGACCGAGGTGTTCGGCCGCTACGCCGGCCATACGGCCTTCCGCAGCGGCGTGGCCGCCGAGGCCGACTGCATCCTGATCCCTGAGATCCCGGTCGACTGGGATGTCGTGTACGAACACGTCGTCGAGCGTTTCACGCGCCGCATCCGCCAGAGCGACGTGCACAGCGGCACCTACACGATCGTGGTGGCCGAGGGCATGAAGAACGCCGACGGGTCCGACATCGTGGACGAATCTGCGGGCATCGACGCATTCGGGCACAAGAAGCTCGCCGGCGCCGGCAAGTATGTCTGCCAGCAGATCCAGAAGCGCTTCAAGGGCGACCCGCGCATGCCGCTGTTCATGAAGGAGACCGGCATGTTCGTCGAGGGTGTCTACGAGATCCCGGAGGTCCGCGAAATCCATCCGGGCCACCTGGTGCGCGCCGGCAACTCGTCGGCCTACGACATCAACTTCGGCTTCGAGGCAGGAGCCGCCGCCGTGCTGCTGCTGCTCGACGGCAAGACGGGCGTCACCGTCTCGAAGGTGAAGGGCCGCAAGATCGAGTACATCGAGTCCTCGAAAGCGATCGCCCAGCGGTACGTTGACCTCGACCAGGTGGCCATGTACGAGTCGCTCGGCACCTGCTTCGGCAGGAATACCGTCGCCTACGACCCGATCCTGCGCGAAGTGGACGGCGTCTACGAGCGCATCTACTGAGCACCGCATCCCGTTGCGGGCAGAACAGCTGGGGTCAGGTCTTGCATTTTAGCATTTTGCTTCGCAAACGCTAAAATGCAAGACCTGACCCCATTTTAGCCCCCTGCGCCCTTTAAAAAGAAGGCGAAACGGACTATCTTAGATGTTCATACCGAACCGGAAAGTTTCTTAATCCCAATGCTCAAGTCATGAACAAGTCTGCCAAAATATGGATGAACGGAGAGCTCATCGACTGGAATGACGCCAAGATCCACATCATGTCCCACGTCGTCCATTACGGCTCTTCGACCTTCGAAGGCATCCGCTGCTACGAAACAGCGAAAGGGTCGGCGATCCTCTTCCTCGACGAGCACATCCGCCGCCTCTTCGACTCCTCGAAGATCTACCGCATAGAGGTCCCCTACTCCGAAACCGAACTGAAGGAGGCGACCATCGCCACCATCAGGGCCAACGGGCACAAGGCATGCTACATCAGGCCGCTGGTCTACCGCAGCGTCGGAGCCCTCGGGGTGAACCCCTACCGCGCGGCCATCGAGGTTGCCATCGCCACCTGGGAGTGGGGTGCCTACCTCGGCGACGACGTGCTCGAGAACGGCGTCGACGTCCGGGTCTCCTCGTGGAACCGCATGGCCCCGAACACCCTGCCCTCGTGGGCGAAGGCCGGCGGCAACTACCTGAACTCCCAGCTCATCAAGATGGAGGCGCTGGCGGACAACTACGCCGAAGGGCTCGCCCTCGACGTGAGCGGCTACGTCTCAGAAGGCAGCGGTGAGAATATCTTCGTCATCAGGGACGGCGTCATCTACACCCCGATGTCGGGTCAGTCGATCCTCCCCGGCTTCACCCGTGGAGCCATCATGCACATCGCAAAGGAGCTCGGCTACGAGGTGCGCGAGACGCTCATCCCGCGGGAAGCCCTCTACGTGGCGGACGAGATCTTCCTCACCGGCACGGCGGCAGAGATCACCCCGGTCAGGAGCGTCGACAAGTACCCGATCGGCAACGAGAAGCGGGGCCCGATCACCGAAGCCCTGCAGCACCACTACCTCAGGATCGTCCAGACCGGCGAAGACCCGTACAACTGGCTGACCTTCATCTGAGCCTCGAGGCATGGGCTGGGACTCCATCGTCGGACATGAGCAGCAGGTCCGGGTGCTGAAAACGGCGCTCGGAACCGGGCGCCTCGCCCATGCCTACCTCTTCGCCGGCCCGGAAGGGTCGGGCAAGGAGAGCGTGGCGTTCGAAATCTCGAGGATCCTCAACTGCCGCCACGAAGGCGCGACGGGCCCGCAGGGCGCCTGCGGCGAGTGCGACAGCTGCCGCCAGGCGGAACGGTTCATGCACCCGAACATCGAGTACCTCTTTCCGGTCGAGGCGGTCCTGCTTGAGCCCTCCGATCCCACGAAAAAGGAGAACAAGAAGCTCGCGGAGGCCAGGGAGCGCTACGATGCCCTGATCGAGGAGAAAAAGCGAAACCCCTACTTCACCCCGGCCATGGACCGCTCGATGGGCATCCTGACCGAACAGGTGGTTTCGCTGCAGCAGAAGGCCTCGCTCGCCCCGAGGGAGGGAGGCCGGAAGGTGTTCATCATCTCGCAGGCGGAACGGCTCCATCCGTCAGCCGCCAACAAGCTGCTCAAGCTGCTCGAGGAGCCCCCGGCCCACGTGGTCTTCATCCTCGTCTCGTCGAGGCCGGAATCGGTCCTGCCGACGATCCGCTCGCGATGCCAGCTCATCTCCTTCCAGCGGGTGAGGCCGGCCGAGCTCGAGGCGTGGATCTCGAAAAGCGCCCCGGGCATCGACGAGACCGAACGGCGGTTCATCGCCAGCTTCTCGCGCGGCAACCTCAGGACTGCCACCGACCTGCTCGCCGGCAGAGGCGGAGAAGGGGCTGCCCCGCAGCTGGTCCGCCTCCGCGACCAGGCGATCGATTTCCTGAGGAACCTCCTGACCCCGGCCCGCTTCCATGAAGCGATCGCGACCTGCGAGGAGGTGTCGAAAAACCTCTCCCGGGCCGAGCAGCTCATGTTCCTCGGCTCGCTCCTGCTCTTCTTCCAGGATGTCGCACGCCGCGGCGCGTCCCCATCCTGCCCCGAACTGAACAACCCGGACATCGCCGTGTCGGTCGACCGCTTCGTGAAGGGCTTTCCATCCCGCGACCTGCACCGAGCATCATCCGTCATCGAAGAGGCGATCCGCTCGATCGAACGCAACGCCAACGTGACCCTGGTGATGGCCGGCCTTGCCGTGGAGCTGAAGCGGGCGCTGGAAAGTAAATGATGGAAATATGAGTCTGATGGGTCCAATGAGTCGTATAGGACCCATAGGACCTATTCCCTCGTATTACGTCCCTGCGGTCGTCTCTTCCATCCACGCGAGGTATCCAGGCAGGCCGCCGGTAACCGGCAGCTTGATGACTTCGGGGACGTCGTAGGGATGGTACTCGGCGATGTATGCTTCGAGTTCCGCGTAACGCTTTTCGGTCGTCTTGATGGTGAGCACGACCTCATCCTCTCGCTGCAGCGCGCCGTCCCACACATACAGGCTCCTGATATCGGACATATGGACGCAGGCGGCCAGCCGGTTGCCGAGGATGCCTTCGGCCAGGCGGTTGGCCTCTTCGCGGTCCGGTGCGGTGGTGATGACCATGCAGTAGCTCTTGTCCATGCCTCCTCCTGTTCGTTTTGCTCTTCCTCGAAATCGCTATCGAAATCGGGGTCGGGGTCGTTATCGAGTAGTCGGCAATCCGATTTCGATAGCGATTTGGATACCGATACCGGAACCGGCGATGTGTTACAGTTCGATCAGATCCTTGGTGAATCCCTGCAGCGGCGTTGCCCCCTGGGGGTCGAGCAGCACCATATCCTCTATGCGCACGCCGAAATGCCCTTCGAGGTAAATGCCCGGTTCGATCGTGAAGACCATGCCTTCGCGAAGGGTCTCCGTACCGGCCTTGCCGACCCGGGGCGACTCGTGGACCTCCACGCCGACGCCGTGGCCAAGCCCGTGGCCGAACGCTTCGCCGTATCCCTCGGCTGCGATGAAGGCGCGCACTTCGGCGTCGAGCTCCTTTGCGGTGATACCGTCCCTCGCCGCGTCGATGCCGAGCTGCTGGGCCCGCTGCACGATCCCGTAGATCTTCCTCGCCTCGGCCGGCACGCTGCCGAGGGCCACCGTCCGGGTCTGGTCGGAGGCGTAACCGTCGATGATGCATCCCATATCGATCACGATCAGCGATCCCGGCTCGAATTTTGCCGTGGTCGGCTTCGCATGCGGCATCGCGGAGCGGACGCCGCCGGCGACGATCGGGTCGAAGGAGTCCTTCTCGGCCCCGAGCTTCCTGTGCCGGTAGGTGATCTCGGCGGCGATGTCGATCTCGGTCGCCTCCGGCGTGATCATGGCGATGACCTCTTCGAGCACCTGCTCGCTGCAGGCGACGGCCTGCTTCATCTTTTCGAGCTCGGCCAGGTGCTTGAACTGGCGGAAACCGTCGAAGAAACCGACGACCGGATGGAACCTGCGCGCGTTCAGGGCGTCGGAGAGCTGCTGCATCTCGTGCCAGCTGAGATGGTCGGCCTGGAGGGCCATGCGCTCGCCGAGCCGCAAAGGGCTCGTAGCAAGCTCCCTGCCGAGATTCTCCTGCATGATCACGATGGCGATGCCGGAGGTTTCCCGCCGCACCTGCTCCCGGTAACGGAAATCGGTGAAGAGGGCAGCCTGTCCGCCGGCGAGGAGCAGGCGTGCGCTGGAGCCGCTGAACCCCGTGAGCCAACGGATGGTCGGCAGGTCGGTCACCAGGAGCGAATCGATCGCCTCGGCGGCCATTTTACGGGAAATCTCGCCGAGCAATGATGCCCGGTGTGCCTGAAGGTGCTTCTGGATCATGGGAACGGTACCTCGAAATAGTGCTGCCGGACCGGCAGTTGCTAATAGACCAGATTTTAGTATAATTCAAATTCGTTGATTTTTCTCATCTCGACCCTGACCTTCGCCATGCACCAACAGGAACTGCTTCAGAAACTGCTGGGAGGAGTGATCCTTTCCGAGCAGGACATGGAAACCTGCATGAATTCAATCATGGAGGGCCGCTTCACTCCGGCGGGCATCGGGGCGATCCTCGCCATGCTCCAGATGCGGGGCATCACCCCCGGTGAGGCGATCGGCGCCTGGGAGGGAGTCATGGACATGGCCACCCCGGTAAGCCTCGCCCCGAACGCCGTCGACACCTGCGGCACCGGTGGCGACCATACGGGCACCTTCAACATTTCGACGGCCGCGGCCCTCATCGCCTGCGGCGCCGGCGTGCCGATCGCGAAGCATGGCAACAGGTCGGTCACGAGCAAGTGTGGCAGCGCCGACGTGATCGAGGTGCTGGGCTACCGGGTGGACCTGCCGCCGGAGGCGTCCGAGATCCAGTTCCGGGAGACCGGCTTCGCCTTCCTGTTCGCCCCGCTGTACCACCCTGCCATGAAAGCCGTGGCGCCGATCAGGCGGGAGCTCGGCATCAGGACCATCTTCAACATGCTCGGCCCGCTCCTGAACCCTGCGCAGGTGAGGCGGCAGCTTATCGGTGTGTTCGACCCCGCGATCATGGATCTCTATGCCGAGGTGCTCATGCATGCCGGATGCGATCATGCGATGATCGTGCACGGGAAGACCGACACGTGCATGAGCCTCGACGAACCAAGCGTCTGCGGCCCGACCGAAATGATCGAACTGCTGGACGGCCAGATCACCCGATTTACGGCTAACCCCGAGGATTTCGGCCTTGGCAGGTGGACCCTGGAAGAGCTCGAAGGTGGCGACAAGGACGACAACGCGAGGATCATCCTGCAGATCCTCGACGGCTCGGCGAGCCAGGCGAAAATCGAAGCCGCACTGTTTGCCGCGGCCATCACCTGCTACGTCTCGGGAACGGCGACCTGCATCGACGACGGCCTCAGCAAGGCGAAGGACAGCCTTGAGAGCGGGCATGCCTCGGAGAAACTGGCGAAAATCGTCGAAGTCAACCGCAGGCTGGCCGCCGGGTACACAACGGCAGAAAACTAAAGGCTTACGATTGTTCTGAAAAACACGTATAATGAATGTTTTCTTCACAGCCGAAGCGAGAATCAGTTTAGCATGAACGGAAGCGATACGCTCAACCCCGAGCTGCAGCAGAACATCCGCGAGAAGTTGCACCTCTCGGGCATCAGCCCTTCGAGGCAGAAGATTATCGAGCAGGCTCTGGAGAACGTCAACAAGCCCGGCTTCAGGATAGAACCCGGCGCGATCGTCCCCCTCATGAAGCCGGTCACCTGGTTCCCGCCGATGTGGGCGTTCGCCTGCGGCGTGGTCTCCACCGGCCACAGCGTCTCCGACAACCTCTCGATCCTGCTCCGGGGCGTCCTCCTGGCAGGACCGCTGATGTGCGCCATGTCCCAGACGATGAACGACTACTTCGACCGTGAAGTGGACGCGATCAACGAACCCGAACGCCCCATCCCGTCAGGCAAGATCTCGAAACAGGCGAGCTGGTTCATCACCTTCGGCCTCATCATCACCGGGTTCCTCGTCGCCCTGTCGATCCACCCCTACGTGGTTGCCATCGCGTTCGTCGGCGTGCTCATGTCGCATGCCTACTCCGGCCCTCCGATCCGTGCGAAAAGAAACGGCTGGTTCGGCAACCTGATCGTCGGACTCGCCTATGAAGGGGTCGCATGGCTGACCGGAAGCTTCTCGATCACGCAGGGGGTCCCGTCGACCGAATCGATCGCCCTGGCGATCATCTTCTCGCTCGGCGCCCACGGCATCATGACCCTGAACGACTTCAAGTCCATCGTCGGCGACAACATCCGCAAGGTGGCCTCCATCCCGGTACAGCTCGGCGAAAAGAAGGCGGCCATCCTGGCATCGGTAATCATGGACCTTGCCCAGGTCGCGGCCATCGCCATCCTCGTGGCGAAAGGCTCGATCCCGACGGCCGTCATCGCCATGTCCCTGCTCGTACTGCAACTCCCGATGCAGAAGATCCTGATCGACCGGCCAGCAGAAAAGGCCGTCTGGTACAACGCCTTCGGCACCCTGCTGTATGTGCTGTCGATGATGGTGTGTGCGGTGGGAATAAGACCGTGACGCGCACCCCGGGTTAAAACCCGGGGCAACTCTGGAAAATGTAAGAACCGAATGTCCGTCGGGATGAATCCCTCCTGAATGTAAGACAGCTCTTCTGTTTCTTTTTTTCAGAATGAATCCGTATATTCCGTATCGAATTTTATAACGACAACTGAGAGTCTATCATGTCCAAAGTCTGTGTGCTGACCGGAAAAAGCCCCAAATACGGCAATAACGTTTCTCACGCCAACAACCACACCCGCACCCGCTGGGAGCCCAACCTCCACACCAAGAGGATCTGGATCGAGGAGGAGAAGCGCTGGGTGAAGGTTCGCATCTCCGCCAAGGCGATGAAGATCATGTCGAAGACCGGCACCGCCGAACTCGCCAAGCTGCTGAAGTAAGCGACTCACCAGGGCGGCTTCAGCCCGGAAATTTCAAGGCTCATCTGGCGATGGGCCTTTTTCTTTGTACCCCTACACCCATGGAAAAGAAGATCATCATCTACACGGACGGGGCCTGCAGCGGCAACCCGGGCAAGGGCGGCTGGGGCACGCTGCTCATGTACGGCCAGGCCACGAAGGAGATCTCCGGGTACGACCCCGCCACCACGAACAACCGCATGGAGCTCCTGGCGGCCATCAGGGGACTCGAGGCGCTGAAGGAGTCCTGCCGCGTGGAGCTGTACAGCGATTCGGCCTACCTGGTCAACGCCATCAACGAAGGGTGGCTCAACCGCTGGGTGAAGAACGGCTGGAAGACCGCGGCCAAAAAGCCTGTGGAGAACATCGACCTCTGGCAGGATATCCTGAAGTTGATTAGATTACACCGCGTCACCTTCCACAAGGTCAAGGGCCATAGCGACAACCCCTACAACAACCGTTGCGACGAGCTGGCCCGAATGGCCATCAAGGACAACGCCTAACCCCTCGCCACGTATGAGCGGCACCGAACAGACCCCTGAATTCCAGGCACTGCAGGCACCGAAGAAGACCGGCCCGAAAGTCCTGGCCACCGTCTTCATCATCGGCATGACCGGCTTCCTCGCCGCCCTGATCTGGATCAACTGGACCAAGCCCCGCCAGAAGCCAGAGCCGCTGACCCCGGAGCTCACCGCGATCATCCAGGACATGCCCGGCACCTCCGATGCCATGGTCTACGTCGGGCTCAAGGATATCCGGCAAAGCCGATTCTGGAACGAAGCCCTGCCCGACTCCCTGAAGCGGGCCGTACCCTTCAGCACCGGCAAGCGGGTCGACGAACTGATGAAGCGCCACGGCATCGACCTGTCGCGGGACCTTGACACGCTGCTCGTCAGCTTCCAGCGCTCCGGCAGGAAGCAGCAGAAGTTCATCGGCGTAGCCTGGGGGGATCTCCTCTCGAAAGCACCGGCTTCGACGCTCGAAGCCGCGAGCCTCAAAACCGCCGACATCTCAGGGCGCCACGCCTACGCGCTCGACAGCGCCCTCTGGGTTTGCCCGATGGGCCCGAGGAAGCTTGCCGTGGCGAGCAGCAAGGAGATGCTCGAAGGTTTTTTCCGCCCGGAAGGACATATGCTCGAACGCGACTCGGTCTCGGCCTCGATGCTCGACAAGGCCGCCTACAAGTCGCACCTCTGGTTCACACTCTCCTCACCGCAGTGGACGGCCGGAGCCCTGCAGAGCCTGACCTCTAAAAACCGGGACGTCAGGTCTGTGGGCAACCTGAGCAGCCTGCAGCAGCTGGCCATGTCGGTAAAGTTCGACGATGGCCTGAAAGGACAGTCGGAATGGGTGTACCGGGACCGCCGTGCGGCATTCTTCGCCTCGTCGTTCCTGTGGGGAACCATCACTGTGGCCGGAGCCCCCGGCACGAGGACCGGAGAGGCCGCAAAGAACCTGCTGAAGCATGTCCGCGTCCACCAGAACCTCGAATCGGTCGTCATCACGGCCGACCTGCCGATTACAGCCTTCAGGAAGCAGGGAGGAAAACCGTGACACGTAACGAGTGACGCGTGACCTGTAGGGGCAGGCCCCTTTGCCTGCCCTGTCCCCGGAGCATCATTCCCAGATCTTCACCCATAAGACCTATAGGACTTATAGGACCTATGGGTCCCATGAAAGATCAATATCCCTTCCCCTCGTCACGTCTCCCTCGTTACTTGTCACTTCTTCCAAACACCAAGAACCCGTCCTTTTTCGACACGGTAACCCCACGGCCGGCCTGGACGATCCGCCCCGGCTGAAGATCGAGGAGACCGGCGAGGCGTTGAAGCAGCTGGCCATTGACCTGAGCCCCCTGCTCCCGGAGCACCCGTTTCAGCACCTCCTTCCGCTCGAACATGGTGAGCCTGCGAAGGGTTTCGACGTGCAGCCGCCCGCCCCTGATGTCGAGCAGAGAATGCTCCTGGAGCAGTTTCGAGAGGTGACTCTCGAGAAACTCGTCAAGTTCCCCGGCATGCTCGGACAGGCGCCGGAGGGATGGCATGAGTTTGTCCCGAAACCGCTCCTCGACCACCGGGATCACCCGGTGCCGGATGAAGTTCCGGTCGTGGACGGTGTCAAGGTTCGTGTCGTCGGTGCGCCAGGGAATGCCCTTTTCTTCAAGGTAGGTTTCGAGCTCCTCCCTGCCGAACGGCAGGAGCGGCCTGACGACCCGCCCGTTGATGGCCCTGATCCCTCTGAAACTTCCCGGCGAGGTGCCGCGGAAAAGGTTGAAGAGCATGGTTTCAGCATTGTCGCCGGCATGGTGCCCGGTCGCGATACGCGTATAGCCGAAGTTCCCGCAAAGCTCTTCGAAAAATCCGTAGCGCTCCATCCTCGCCGTCTCTTCGATCGACCGCTTCCATGCCCCGGCCTCAGCGCGGGTATCGAACCGCCGGACGTGGCATTCGACGCCCAGCAGGATGCATGCCTCACGTACGAACGCCTCGTCGCCGTCGCTCGCCTGCCCGCGAAGGCCGAAATTGGCATGCGCGGCGGCAATGACGCAGCCGACTGCCGGCGCTGCGGCGATAAAGAGGTGGAGAAGGGCCATCGAGTCCGCCCCGCCGGAAACGGCAACCAGCATGGCGTCGCCCTTGCAGGCAAGCCGGCTTCGCTGGAGGTTTTCGAGGAACTTTCGCTCTAAAGGGGTCATGCCTGCAGGCCGATGGTTGGAAACGTTGATCTCTCCGGTGTCAAGATAGCAACTCGGCCCATCTTTCCGCAATCGTGCCGCATACACCAGGAATCGTCACGCTTTGTTCATGGAATCCGGCGTAAAATGGCTATCATTCACCCTCATAACGAACAGGAGGAGCATGAGAACCACCCAGTACGGCAAAGACAGCGTCATCAAAACGACCGTGATCTGCACGGCCATCATAGCAGCAGGCATCTGGCACCATTCCGCGGGCGGAGCGGCCATCTCGGCAGCAGGAGCGCTCTATATCGCCTTCACACTCTATTTCTACCGTGATCCCGAGCGTTCTGCACCCGGCGATGCCAACGCAATCATCGCCCCTGCCGACGGCAAGGTGCTGCTTGTCAGGACGGTCGACCACCCGCTGACCGGCCAGCCCTCCACGCTCGTCAGCATCTTCATGTCGCCGTTCAACGTGCATGTCAACCGGATTCCCGTGGACGGCAGGGTCACGCACCGCTCCTACCACCCGGGCAAGTTCCTCATGGCCTTCGACCACAGGAGCATGACCGACAACGAGCGCATGGAGATCGGCATCGACAGCAGGTTCGGCCCCCTCTGGTTCTGCCAGGTTTCGGGCTTCCTCGCCCGCAGGATCGTCTGCCGGCTCGAGCAGGGCGACACGGTGACGGCCGGCAACCGCTTCGGCATGATCAAGTTCGGTTCGAGGGTCGACATCGTGCTCCCGGGCACTGCCGCAGCCTCCGTCGCGGTCGGCGACAAAACCGTGGCGGGCGAAACGGTCATCGCCAGGGCGAAAGGTTTCTGAGCCAAAATGCTTGATTTGACCGTGTGCTTTGAGTATATACATTTCTGTGGCGTTCTGCGCCCGGTTTATCAATTTCCGGAGATACAACCATGTTTGGATTAGGCGGCCAGGAAATCCTGCTCATACTGCTTATCGTCCTGCTTCTTTTCGGACCAAAGAAGATCCCCGAACTCGCCCGTGGCCTCGGCAAAGGCATCCAGGAGTTCAAGAAGGCCCAGAACAACCTCACCGAGGAGTTCAACAAGGTCGTGGAGGAGGAACCGAAAAAAGCTGAAGAACCGAAAGCTGCACCTGACAAGGAGCAGAAGGCCTGAGTTTCTGCTGCGGGATCGAGGATCCCGCGGACTCCTGTTTTGCGTGAACCGGGACAGGCTCCCCCCACCAACCGACCAGCCGTCCCGCGCCGACGCAGTAACCTTTAGACATCGCCACATCATAACAGGAAAAAGATGCGTTACCCCCGCCGTCTTTTTGTCGTGTTCATGCTGTCGGTCGCCGGTTGCAAGGACCACACTGAACCCCGAAGCTTTTCGGAGACCCTGCCGGTGCAGGCTGGCCGCGTCATGCCGGTTATCAACGAAGTCATGTTCGATCCCCTGGAAGAATCGGATGACGCCATCCCGGACCAGCCCGAATACGTCGAGATCTACAATCCCGGGATCTCGCCTGTCGACCTTACCGGATGGGGCATCACGGACAGGGCAAACAACTTGCGCACCTTCGAAACAACCGGCGGCACCATGATGCTGGGAGCCGGGCAATACGCGGTGATCACCCCCGAAGTCGACGGCATCGCCGCCACTTCAAGGCTGGTCAGATACTTCAGCTACCTTCCCGGGCTTGTGGACGCGAAGATCATCATGGTCAAAAAATACAAGACGCTGAACCTGAACAACGACGGAGACCTCGTCAAGCTGCTCGACAGGAATGGTACGGTGATCGATGCGGTCAGCTACACCTCGCTCTGGCATAACCCGGCAAACAAAACGACCAAACGCATCTCTCTGGAGAAGTTCAACCCGCTGCTGCTTTCCGGCTCGCCACTCAGCTGGGGCTCGTCGACCGATACGCAGTACGGAGGGACCCCGGGTAAAGTAAACTCCATCTACGTCCCTCAGGCAAGGGCCGAAGAGATGCTCCGCATCTCGCCGAACCCGTTCTCACCTAACGGGGACCAGAGGGACGACCTGCTGAGGATCACGATCAACCTGCCCGCTGGCTCCTACCAGCTGGCCGTCACGGTCTATGATGTCATGGGCGCGGAGGTGAGGCATCTGGCTTCGGGAACCCCGGCCGGGCCGGTCGCCCTGCTGTTCTGGGACGGCTGCAACAATGCCGGTGCCCAGGCTCCGGCTGGCATCTACCGGGTGACCATGAACGCCGCCGGATCCGACGGGTCCCGATACAGCTCGACAGGAAGCGTCACGCTTGCGCGGTGATCCGGGGCCGGCTGCTGAGGCATGTTTCAAACACGGCGATTTCGCCGTATCTTCAGGAAACCTTGTCCAGGCACTCCAAACATCTCCCGAGCCATGCTTCAGAGCCTCTACGTCAGGGATTTCGCGCTCATCGGCGAGCTGTCAGTCGGCTTCGCCCCCGGCCTGACCATCATCACCGGCGAGACCGGCGCGGGAAAGTCTATCCTCATGGGAGCGCTGAACCTGGTGCTCGGCGAACGGGCGAGCGCCGAGCTGGTCCGCGCCGGCGCCGCGAAGGCGGTCATCGAAGCGACATTCACCGGCAGCCATTACGAAACGGTCGCCCCCCTGCTCGAGGATGCCGGCATCGAGTGCACCCCGGAGCTTATCCTCCGGCGGGAGATCGCCGCCGGCGGGCAGTCACGCTGCTTCATCAACGACACGCCCGGCCCCCTCACCCTGCTCAGGCAGGTCGGACGCGAGCTTGTCGATCTGCACGGGCAGCACGACCACCAGCTGCTCCTCCACCCCGAGACCCATGCCGGCATGCTCGACGGGTTCGGTCAGCTCCACGGAGAGGCGGCGCGGTACCGGGGCCTGCTGCAGCAGTACCGGCAGCTCCGCCGGACGCTCGACGAGCTGCTGCGGCAGGCCGAGACGCTCAGGGAGAAGCGGGACTTCATCGAGTTCCAGTTCAGGGAGCTCGAATCGGCCGGTCTCGTCGAAGGCGAGGAGGCTTCGCTCGAAGAGGAGATCAACCTGCTTGAAAACGCCGAAACCCTCTACACTCTGGGCACGGAGCTCGGCGAGAGGCTCTACGATTCCGACGACTCCGCCTACGCATCCCTGTCGATGGCGGTGCACCTCCTCGAGAAGCTCGCATCGATCGACCGGCGCTTCGAACCATCCCTCGATGAGCTGCGGGGCGCGATGGCGTCGGTCGAGGAGGCCAACCGCTTCGCCGCGCGCTACACCTCGGGCATAGAGTTCAACCGGAACCGGCTCGAGGAGTTGCGGGAACGCCAGCTCATGCTGCAGCGCCTGTCGAAGAAACACGGCAAAAGCGTCGGGGAGCTGCTCGAGCTGCGGGACAGGCTCGCCGGAGAGCTCTCGGTCGAAGAGAACGTCGCCGCCGATGCGGTGCGGCTCAGGGATGAGATCGAAACGGCGCGGGCCGAACTGTCGACGACGGCTGTAGACCTCTCCGTGATGCGGCAGCGGGCGGCCGGGCTGCTCGAGCAGGAGATCGTCGCCATGCTGCAGAAGCTCAGCATCCCCAATGGGACCTTCAGGGTCGACATCGCCAGTGAGGAAGCCGCAGAGGGGGACATCACGCACGAAGGCCGGAGGTACCGAGCCTTCGACAACGGCTTCGACCGCGTGGAGTTCATGATCTCGACCAACCTCGGTGAAGCCCCGAAACCGCTGGCAAAGGTGGCGTCGGGCGGCGAGATCTCCAGGGTCATGCTGGCGATGAAGAGCGCGCTGGCCAAAGCGGCCCACCTGCCTATCCTGGTGTTCGACGAGATCGACACCGGCATCAGCGGCAAGGCGGCGCAAGCGGTCGGGTTCAGCCTGAAGCAGCTCTCGCGCCTGCACCAGATCATCGCCATCACCCACCTGCCTCAGATCGCCGCCATGGCGGACCTGCACCTGTCGGTCTCGAAGCGGGTCGAGGGGGAGCGGACCGTCACCGGCGTCGTGCCCCTTGAAGGCGGCGAACGGATCGAGGAGGTCGCAAGGCTGATCAGCGGCCATACGATCTCGCCTGCCTCCCTTCAGCTGGCCGGCGAACTGATCGACGCAGGAAATTCCATATAGCAATTCAGGAAGTTTTCCCTTATTATTGGGCAATATCGATCATACACCCACATCCGTCAGTTTTATGTCCAATCGACTTATCACCGGTTCCGCCGTCGCCCTGGTCACCCCATTCAGGCCGGACGGCTCGGTAGATGCCGAGGCCCTGAGGCGCCTGGTGCGTTTCCAGCGTGAAGCGGGAACCGACATCGTCATCCCCTGCGGCACGACCGGCGAATCGCCGACCCTGTCGACCGCGGAGCAGACCGAAATAATAAGGATCGTGCGCGAAGAGGCCGGCAGCGGCATGATGGTCGGCGCCGGGGCGGGAACCAACGACACCGCCCATGCGATCGAGCTTTCGCGCAATGCCGAAAAGGCCGGCGCCCAGGCGATCCTCTCCGTTGCCCCGTACTACAACAAGCCGTCACAGGAGGGGTACTACCAGCACTTCGCCCGGATCGCGAAGGCCGTGAAGATCCCGGTGATACTCTACAACGTTCCCGGGCGTACCGGAAGCAACGTCACCGCCGACACCATCATCAGGCTGGCCAACGACTTCGACAACATCCTCGCGGTCAAGGAGGCCTCGGATAACCTGGAGCAGATCGCGGAGCTCATCGAGCGGAGGCCGGAACGTTTTTCGGTGCTTACCGGCGAGGATTCGCTGATCCTCCCCTTCATGGCCATGGGTGGCGACGGCGTCATCTCCGTGGCAGCCAACCAGGTACCGAAGGCGGTCAAAGGCCTCGTGGATGCCATGAAGGCCGGCAACCTCGAAGAGGCCCGTGCGATCAACCGTACCTACCGAAAGCTCTTCAAGCTGAACTTCATCGAGAGCAACCCCGTGCCGGTCAAGTATGCGCTGGCTCAGATGGGCTTGGTGGAAGAGGTGTACCGCCTGCCGCTCGTGCCGATGTCGGACGCCAGCAAGGCGATCCTCCGGCAGGAGCTGCAAAAGCTCGGACTGGTGTAACTAACTAAAAAGCTGGGGTCAGGTCTTGTATTTTAGCATTTTGCTTCGCAAACGCTAAAATACAAGACCTGACCCCAGCATGCTGTCTCGCGTTTCGAGATCTAAAAAAAAGAAAGGCCACCTGCAGAGGCGGCCTTTCTTTTTTTCAGCAGTTGGCGATTACGCCAAGGCAGCGAGTTCCTCGACGAACCTGTCCAGCTCCTCGCGGGTTCGCTTTTCGGTGACCGCGACGAGCAGCCCGCTCTCGCCGAACGGAGCGAGGTCGATGCCGGCGAAGATTTTTTTGTCGAGCAGGCCGCCGACGATCCTCGACGGGGCGACCGGGGTTTCGACCACGAATTCGCGGAAGAAGGGACCGGAAAATTTCAGGGAGTACCCCGGAAGCGCGGCGATCTTCTCCGCCAGGTAATGGGCCTTCTGTGCGGAACGAAGGGCGACATCACGCACCCCCTCCTTCCCGAGCAGCGACATCCAGACCACCGCCTGCAGCGCGCAGAGCGCCTGGTTCGAGCAGATGTTCGAGGTCGCCTTCTCGCGGCGGATATGCTGCTCCCTGGTCTGGAGCGTCAGGATGAAGCCGTCCTCGCCCTCCTTGTCCTTCGTCATGCCGACGAGGCGGCCGGGAATCTTGCGCACATGCTGCTGCTTGACGGTGAAAATGCCGAGGTAGGGGCCGCCGAAGCTCTGGGCGTTGCCCAGAACCTGGCCCTCGCCCACCGCGATGTCCGCACCGTAATTGCCCGGAGCCTCGAGCATGCCGAGTGAGACCGGGTCTGCCGAGACGATGAACAGGGCACCGTGCTCGCGGGCGATCCTGCCGATCTCTTCGACCTCTTCGAGGCGGCCGTAGAAGTTCGGCTGCTGTACGATGACCGCTGCGGTATCGTTCGTGACCAGCGCCTTCAGGGAGTCGACACTGCCGATACCATCCCGGATGACGTTCTGCACCAGCGGGCGCTCGCAGGAGGCCTCGAGATAGGTCTCGAGCACCTGGTAACCGTAGGGGTTCAGCTTGCCTGCCACAACGACGCCGTTGCGCCCCGTGATGTTCACGGCCATCAGGGCCGCTTCGGCGAGGGCCGTCGCGCCGTCGTACATCGACGCGTTGGCGACGTCCATGCCGTACAGTCGGCAAACCATGCTCTGGTACTCGTAGATAGCCTGCAGGGTACCCTGCGACACCTCTGCCTGGTAGGGCGTGTAGGCTGTGTAGAACTCGCTGCGGGAGGAGATGGTCTTGACCGCTGCCGGGATGAAGTGGTCATACGCTCCGCCGCCGAGGAAGCTCACATGGTCTGCGGTGCTTCCGTTGCGCATCGAAAGCTGCTCGAGCAGGCGCCTGGCCTCGGGCTCGCCCATGGCCGGGAAAAGGTCGAGGGCACGCGTCAGGCGAATCTCTTCGGGAATGTCCACGACAAGATCCCCGAAGCTCCCGACGCCGATCTGCCGGAGCATCTCCGCCCTGTCGGCATCCGTGTTGACAATGAAAGGCATGTGGTTATTAGTCCTGGATTCTATTGGTAAAACCTGGGCTTCCTTACTCGCCGATAAGCGCACGGTAATCCGCGGGCGAAAGCAGGGCGTCAACTGCATCAGGGCTGTCAACCTTAAGCTTCACGATCCAGCCATCCCCGTAGGGGCTGCTGTTGACGATTTCGGCAGCGTCGAGCGCCTCGTTGACAGCCACGATCTCTCCGGCAACCGGAGCGTAAAGGTCCGCGACTGTCTTGACCGCCTCAACGGTGCCGAAGACCTGATGCTCGCCAACCTTCGTCCCTACCGGTTTGGTTTCGACAAACACGATGTCGCCGAGTTCGGACTGGGCGAAGTCGGTGATGCCGACCAGGGCGGTGACTCCGTCCTCAAGAAGCTGGATCCACTCATGGTCCTTGGTATAGCGGAGATTTTCAGGAAAGTTCATGGCGGTGCAGGTTAACGGGTTTCAGGTAAGTACAATCGTTGAAGGTGAAGGTAACATTTTTCCGGAGGAGAAGAAAAAGGGACTCCAGGGACTACATGGACTGCAGGAAGAAAATACGATACGACACTGAGCAGAACCTTCCTGCTCTTCGTCCCTGATGTCCTTGCTGTCCTTGCAGTCCTTTTCTTCCTGCCTTACCCCAGCCGCTGCCGCATCGCCTCATAGAGCAGCACCCCGGTGGCGACACTGACGTTGAGCGACTCGACGCAGCCGGCCATCGGTATGCGCACGACCGAATCGCAGCGCTTGCGGGTCTCGGAGCCGAGACCGCTGCCTTCGGCACCCATCACGAGGGCCGTCGGACGGCACCAGTCGATGTCGGTGTGGTTCGTCTCGGCATCCATGTCGGACGCGATGACCTGAAACCCGCGCTCCCGCAACAGGTCGAGGCACTTGACGAGGCTCTTCACCTTGCAGACGCGCATGTGCGAGAGCGCTCCGGCCGAAGCTTTGTGTACGGTGGCGTTGACGGGCGCACCCTTGCCTTCGATCATGATGACCGCGTCCGCAGCGACAGCTTCCGAGGTCCTCACGATCGCCCCCACGTTATGCGGGTCTTCGAGTCCGTCCAGGACAACGAGCAGCGGAGCCGTGTTCCGCGGCGCGGCAAGAACCTCTTCAATCCCGTAGTAGGTGACGCTGCTGATGAGGGCACAGACCCCCTGGTTCTTGGCCGTACCGGACAGTTCGGTAAGCTTCTCCATCCGGGCCTTGCCGCAAGGGATCTTCAGCCTCCTTGCCGTGATGACGATCTCCTTGAGCTTTGGATGCGCCGTATTGAACTGCAGGTAGATCTTCTCGACGCTCTCGGGCTTCGACTGAAGCAGCTCGACCACGGCGTTGCGGCCGTACACAACCTGTTCGGAATGCTTCTGTGCCGTGGCGACGGCATTGCCTGATTTATCCAAAAAAACCTCCGGATGTGCTTGGTTTCATACAAAATCGACGCCAACAGCCCCTGCCGGCAAAAAGTCGACCGAATTGAAGTATATCAGTTTTTTTCCTATCTTAAAAAGCACACTCGAAGCTTTCTTACCTGCGATTGGAACACTTTCCTGTACCTTCGTGGTTTATAGGTCGAGAAACGTGTACGTCCCATCAAATCATAATCCAGTTTTTGATCTTATGACCCGGACATTCAAGACAATGGAGGGGAATGAAGCACTTGCTCATGTCGCCTATCGTACCAATGAAGTAATTTCCATATACCCGATCACCCCGGCATCCCCCATGGGAGAGTACTCCGACGCATGGGCCGCAACGGACCGCAAGAATATCTGGGGCTCCATACCGCTCGTCGACGAAATGCAGAGCGAAGCGGGGGCCGCCGCCGCCGTGCACGGTGCCCTGCAGACCGGCGCGATGACCACGACCTTCACCGCCTCGCAGGGCCTCTTGCTGATGATCCCGAACATGTACAAGATCGCCGGCGAGCTCACCCCCTGCGTCATCCACGTTTCGGCCCGAGCGCTGGCCGCCCAGGCGCTCTCGATCTTCTGCGACCACGGCGACGTCATGTCGGTACGCGGCACTGGCTTCGCCCTGCTCGCCTCCTGCTCGGTCCAGGAGGTCATGGACATGGCCCTGATCTCGCAGGCCGCGACCCTCGAGTCGAGGGTGCCGTTCCTGCACTTCTTCGACGGATTCAGGACCTCGCACGAGATCTCCAAGATCGAGGTGCTCTCGAACGACCAGATCCGCGCCATGATCGACGACGAGCTGGTGATCGCGCACCGCATGCGCCGCATGTCGCCGGACGCACCGATCATCCGCGGCACCTCGCAGAACCCGGACGTCTACTTCCAGGGCCGCGAGAGCGTCAACAGCTATTACAACGCGTGCCCCGGCATCACCCAGAAGGCGATGGACAAGTTCGCCGAGCTGACAGGTCGCTCCTACAAGCTCTACCAGTACTACGGCGCCCCTGACGCTGACCGCATCATCATCATGATGGGCTCGGGCGCCGAAACCGCCCTCGAGACCGTCGAGTACCTGAACCGCCAGGGCCACAAGCTCGGACTGGTCAAGGTGCGTCTGTTCAGGCCCTTCGACATCTCGTCGTTCGTCGCTTCGCTGCCGTCGACCGTGAAATCCATCACCGTCCTCGACCGCGTCAAGGAACCGGGCAGCGCGGGCGAACCGCTCTACCTCGACGTCGTGAACGCCATGGCCGAGTCCTTCCAGAGCGACCGGTGCACCATGATGCCGAAGATCGTCGGCGGACGCTACGGGCTCTCCTCCAAAGAGTTCACGCCGGCAATGGTCAAGGCGATCTTCGACAACATGGGCACCGCTACCCCGAAGAACCACTTCACTATCGGCATCAACGACGACGTGACGGGCACCAGCCTCGCCTGGGACGAGAGCTTCTCGATCGAGCCGGATTCGGTCTTCCGCGCCCTCTTCTACGGACTCGGCTCGGACGGCACGGTCGGTGCGAACAAGAACTCGATCAAGATCATCGGCGAGAACACGGACAACTATGCGCAGGGATTCTTCGTCTACGACTCGAAGAAAGCCGGCTCGATCACGACCTCGCACCTGAGGTTCGGCCCGGAGCAGATCAGGTCGACCTACCTGGTGACCGAGGCACAGTTCGTCGCCTGCCACCACTGGGTCTTCCTCGAGATGGTCGACCTGGCCAAGAACCTGAAACAGGGCGGCACCCTGCTGATCAACTCGACCTTCGACGCGGACGAGGTCTGGGCAAAACTTCCCCGTCCGGTCCAGCAGCACCTGATCGACAAACAGGCCAACCTCTACACGATCGACGCCTACAAGGTCGCCCATGAGAGCGGCATGGAGCAGCGCATCAACACCATCATGCAGGCCTGCTTCTTCGCCATCTCGGGGGTCCTGCCTCGCGAGGAGGCCATCGAGAAGATCAAGGACGCCATCCGCAAGACTTACGGCAACAAGGGCGAAGAGATCGTGCGCAAGAACATCGAGGCGGTCGACAGCACCCTGGCCAACCTGCACCGAGTCGAGATCGGCGCGAAGGCCGAGAGCACGAGGGAGTTGCGTGAACCGATCGCCGGCAAGGCCTCGGAGTTCGTCTGCGACGTGCTGGCCAAGATCATCGCCGGAGATGGCGACCAGCTCCCGGTCAGCGCGATGCCGGCAGACGGCACCTATCCGACAGGCACCTCACAGTTCGAAAAAAGGAACCTCGCCCTCGAAATCCCGGTCTGGGAGTCGGACCTGTGCATCGAGTGCGGCAAGTGCACCATCACCTGTCCCCATGCGGCCATCCGTGTCAAAGTGTACGACCCGGAACACCTTGAAGGAGCCCCTGAAGCATTCCAGAGCATCGAAGCCAAGGCCCAGAGCTGGAAGGGCATGAGGTACACCATCCAGGTCGCCCCTGAGGACTGCACCGGCTGCAAGATCTGCGTCAACGTCTGCCCTGCAAGGGACAAGGCCAATCCGGAACGCAAGGCACTGAACATGCATGAACAGGGGCCGCTGCGTGAAGCCCAGCGCGAATGCTGGAACTGGTTCATCGACATTCCCGAGTTCGACCGCAACAAGATCAACCCCAGGCTGATCAAGGAGCAGCAGCTCCAGCAGCCGCTGTTCGAGTTCTCCGGCGCCTGCGCGGGCTGCGGAGAGACCCCGTACATCAAGCTGATGACCCAGCTCTTCGGGGACCGCCTCGTGATCGGCAACGCCACCGGCTGCTCATCCATCTATGGCGGCAACCTGCCGACTACCCCGTACTGCAAGAACCCGCAGGGCCTCGGGCCGACCTGGTCGAATTCGCTCTTTGAAGACACCGCGGAGTTCTCGCTCGGATTCAGGATCTCGATCAACAAGCAGGAGGAGTTCGCACAGGAGCTTGTACGCAAGCTTTCGGCGGAAATCGGCGGTACGCTTGCCGGCGAGATCCTCGAAGCCTCCCAGAATAACGAGCCTGAGATCTTCGAACAGCGACAGAGGGTTGCCGTACTGAAGGAGAAACTGCTGACGCTCAACACGCAGGACGCAAGGAACCTGCTTGCGGTTGCCGACATGCTGGTCAAGAAGAGCGTGTGGGCGGTCGGCGGCGACGGCTGGGCTTACGACATCGGCTACGGCGGTCTGGACCACGTCACGGCTTCCGGCAAGAACGTCAACCTGCTGGTGCTCGACACCGAGGTCTACTCCAACACCGGCGGCCAGGCCTCGAAGGCTACCCCGAAAGCCGCAGTCGCCAAGTTTGCTGCAGCCGGTCGCGCATCCACCAAGAAGGACCTCGGCCTGATCTCCATGACCTACGGCAACGCCTATGTGGCGAGCGTGGCCATGGGCGCCCGTGACGAGCAGACCCTGAAGGCGTTCCTCGAAGCCGAGGCGTTCAACGGGCCCTCGATCATCATCGCTTACTCGCACTGCATCGCGCATGGCTTCAACCTGGATGCGGGACTCGAACACCAGAAGGCCGCAGTCGATTCGGGCCACTGGCTGCTCTACCGCTACAATCCGGACAGGCTCAAGGAGGGACTGAACCCGCTCGTCATGGATTCGAAAAAGCCGAAGATCCCGGTCGAGCAGTTCCTGAACATGGAAAACCGGTTCAGGGTACTCAAGAAATCCCATCCGGAACTGGCCAGGAAATACTACGCCGAGATCCAGAAAGAGGTAGACGCACGCTGGGCACACTACGACTACCTTGCGAACCGTCCGTTCGAAGGCGGAAAGTAATCGGCCCGATGTACAAGGGCATCAACGAAAAAAGCGGCTGCATGGCCGCTTTTTTCGTTGGTTGGAGACTGTAATTAAATATCTCTCCTCTCCCCCGGGTTGAAACCCTCCTGAATGTAAGATCAGGGCACCGAAGGCTTGCCCTTCATGCCGTTGGCTTTGTCGAGCATCTCCCTGGCCTTGTCGGGTTCACCCAGCTTTTCATAGGTCTTCCCCATGTGGCGATAGACCTCCTCCTCCCTGATACCTGTGGCGATCGCCTTTTCGAGCATCTCCCTGGCGGCTTCATAGCTGCCGAGGCGGTAGTGTACCCAGCCGAGCGTGTCGAGGAAGACGCCGTTCTCCGGTTCGAGCAGGACGGCATTCCGGGCGAAGCGCAGCGCCTGCTGGAGCATGATCCCCTCTTCGGCGTAGAGGTAAGCGAGGTTGTTCATGGCCAGCGCATTGTGGGCATCGAGTTCAAGAACCCTGGAATAGGCAACGCCGCTGCGCCGGTGCCGGCCAGTCTGATCGTAAGCCATGGCGAGCGAGGTGTTCGCCTGGATCAGGAGGACATCGTCAAGGCTCCCTTTTTTGCGGGTCGCAACCGGCTCGAGGATCCGTGCAGCCCTTGCTGGCGAACCGGTGTGCAGCAGGGCATATCCTTCGAGCACGCTGAGCCTGAGGTGCTGACGGGGCAGAGCCCGTTTCGCCCTCGAGATCGCCCGGAAAACCATGGGTTTATCCTTGAGCTCCAGGCCAGCCATCACCAGGTTTTCCCACCCGGCAACCTCCCCTGGGGAGAGCGTGACGGCCCTGCCGAAGCTTGCCGCCGCCGGGCCGTACATCCGACGAGTCATCTCGAATGCCCCGCGCACCAGGTACACCCTGGCGTCTCCGGGATGCCTGGAGGAGAGTTCGGCAAGCATCATGGCTGCGGGGGCGGTGTAGAGGGAGTCCTGTTCGGAGCGGACGGCGAAAATCCTCGCCACCTCTATGGAGCGCCCCACATCGGGCGGGGCGACGGCGTCGAACTCACGATATTCAAGAATCAGCCCGTCCCGGTTGCCCGTCCGTATCCGCAGATCGAAGAGGGCGACCCAGGCGGGCACCGCGCTCCGATCCTCAGCGATGATTCCCCTGTAGGTTTCTACGGCCATTTCCCCCTTGCCGGAAAGGTCGTACAGCTGGCCGAGCGTCAGCCTGAGCTTCTGGCTGTTCCCGGAGGCTGCGGTCAGCCGGTTCAGGGTGTCGATGGCCTCCGGGTATCGCTTGAGGGCGATCTGCAGCCACAGCATCTGGGAAAGGGCCTTCTCGTCGAGGTGGTCCCGATCGAGGAGCTTCGAGAAAACATCGAGCGCTTCGGCAGGCCTGTTCGCTGCGACATACTCGAGCGCCTGGGAATAGAGGATCTCCGTCCGCTCCGGGTCGGCGGCGGCAGCCTGGCCGTAAAGTTCGGCAGCCCGGCCGAAATCCTGCATATCATGGGCAAGGCGGGCCAGGTGCCTCACGTAGTGGCTGTTTCCCGCGTCCAGCCTGACGGCCGCCTCGCCATGCACCCTTGCCGAGTCCGCGACCGAAAGGGAGGCGAAGGCTTTGGAGATGGAGTACCTGACTGCAGCGGCTTCGGCCGGCGAAGCGGTGGTGATCTTACGGAAGGTCTCGATGGCTCCCCAGTAATCACCTTTCATGGCCTGGAAGGAGCCCTTGATGTAGGCGCGCATACCGGAATCCTGTGCGGCGGGATTGAGCTGCCCGAGGTTGCCAGACCTGGAATCGCCAGAAGCAGGGGCAGCTGTCGCCAGTGCGAAACCGGTCAGCATCCAGAGGACGATGAGCCAGGTCTTCGGGAGGGCAAGGGCCTTCCGGCGCCGGATTCGACGGGAATCAGGAGGCATCGCCGCCAGCCTCGTCGAACAGTGGGCCGTTGCCCTGACGGTGGAGCGGGGGGCCGAACCTGGCCATGGCGAGCGGGGTGGCGACCCGGCCGCGGGGCGTCCTGGAGAGGTAACCCATCTGGATGAGATACGGTTCGTAGACCTCCTCGATGGTGTCCTGCTCCTCGCCGACCGACACGGCCAGCGACGCGACGCCGACCGGGCCGCCGCTGAACTTCTGCACGATGGCCTGCAGGATCTTCTTGTCCATGTCGTCCAGCCCCCCCTCGTCGATTTCGAGGGATTCGAGCGTCAGGCGGGCGGTCTGCAGGGAGATCGCCTCTTCGTTGGCGACCTGGGCGAAATCCCTTGCACGCCGGAGCAGGCGGTTGGCAATGCGGGGAGTGCCACGGGAGCGGCCTGCGACCTCCATGGCAGCTTCCTCGTCAATGCCGATATCGAGGATCGCTGCTGACCTGACGACGATCTTCTGAAGCAGTTCGGGGGAGTAGTAGTCGAGGCGGCTGTTGATGCCGAATCGCGCCCGGAGGGGCGAGGTCAGCAGTCCTGCACGGGTGGTGGCCCCGACCAGCGTGAAGGGTTCGAGCTTGAGCTGCACGGCGCGGGAGGCCGGGCCGCTGTCGAGCAGGATGTCGATGCGGAAATCCTCCATGGCCGAGTAGAGGTACTCCTCGACGGCTGGAGCGAGGCGGTGGATCTCGTCGATGAAGAGGATGTCACCCTTCTTCATGCTCGTCAGGAGGCCGGCGAGGTTGCCGGGCTTGTCGATGAGCGGTCCCGAGGTGATCTTGATGCCTCCCCCCATCTCGGCCGCGATGATATGGGCCAGCGTGGTCTTGCCGAGACCGGGAGGACCTGACAGCAGCACGTGGTCCAGCGCGTCGCCGCGCTTCCTTGCCGCCTTGATGAAGACCTTCAGGTTGTCGGTCAGCTTCTTCTGGCCGGCAAAATCGGTCATGCTCTGCGGCCGTATCTGCTCCTCGAACCTGACCTCGGTCGGGTCGGCAGCGGTATTCAACAGTTCAATCCTCACGCACGAGAAGGTTTATCGGGTTCTGGTATCATTTCGGGTCAAATCTGACGGATGAATTCAAGGTGTACCTTCACATCGATTGCGATTGAACAGGTAACACGTCTCTGGATGCATTAAGCCCACACTCCATCAATTCAGTTTGATCCTCGGATCAACCACGGCATACATCACGTCGGCCATCAGGTTGCCCAGCACGATCAGGGTACCGGAGACGAAGGTGTTGGCGATGATCAGGGGATAGTCGCGGGCGAAGATCGCCTCGACGGTCACACGCCCCATGCCGGGGAATGCGAAAATCACCTCGATGAAGAGGGCGCCGCTGAAGATGAAGGGCAGCGAGCTGCCCATGAGCGTCACCACCGGCAGCATTGCGTTGCGAAGGGCGTGCTTCAGGATGACAGCCCTCTCTGAAAGGCCTTTGGCGCGCGCGGTGCGGATGTAGTCCTGCCGGATCACCTCGAGCATGCTGCCCCTGACGTACCTGGCGATGCCTGCCGCGCCGTTGATGCTGAGCACCGTGACCGGAAGCGCCAGGTGCCAGATGCGGTCGAGGAAAAAGCCGAACGGCCCGTAGCTCTCGGCGCCCACCTCGTTGAGCCCCGAGACCGGAAAGAGCGGGAGCTTGAGGGCGAACAGGATGATCATCATCAGGGCGAACCAGAACTCGGGCATCGAGTAGAAGAAAAGCGCCGTGACGGTGAGGAAACGGTCGAGGAAGCTGTTCTGCCTGACGGCCGATATCACCCCGATGACGATGCCGAACACGAAGTTGGCGACAAGTGTCAGCACGGCAATGGACATGGTCACGGGAAGCGCCTCCGAGATCACGTCGAAGACCGGCTGCTGGGCGCGGCTGAAGCTGCGGCCGAAATCGCCGTGCAGCACGTTGCCGAGCCACTTGAGGTACTGGATCGGAATCGGGTCGTTCAGGCCGTACTGCTGGCGGATCTGCTCGGCAACGTTCGGGCTGATGCCCGGCTGGATGAAAAATGCCGCAGGGTCGCCGGGAGCAAGCCTGATGATGAAGAAGGTCAGGGTCAGCACCCCGAACACCAGGGGCACGGCGATCAGGAGACGCCTCAGGATATACGTGGCCATAAGATTCTTACGGAGCGGCGTTTGCCGACGGTTTGAGGGTCCAGTCGTCGATGTTGTAGAAGGTACCCGAGATGTTCAGCACCGCTCCCTGGATACGGCGGTTGAAGCCGTGGGTCTCCCTGATCCAGTAGAGGAAAGTGACCGGCTGGTCGCGATGCAGGATCTGCTGGTACTCGACCCAGTAGGGGCGGGCGTCCTCGATCCGCATCTTCGACTTGGCAAGCTCGCTGAGCTGCTCGATCCTCGGGTTCCGGTAACCGGTGAAGTTGAAGCGGCTCTTCTCGAGGTCCGAACCCCAGACGTCGAGAGGATCGATCTCGAGGCCGATCGACCAGCCGGCCATCCAGGCGTCGAGGTTGCGCGACTGCAGGTTCTCGAAAAAGACGTTGGACTCCTGCATCTCGATCCTGCAGTCGATGCCGATCTCCCTCAGGTTCTGCTGGATCACCACGCAGGCATAGTTCCGGCGGTCGTTGCCGGCGTTGGTGTAGAGCGTGAAGCTGAACTTGCGGCCGTTCTTCTGCCGGATGCCGTCGGGGCCGGGGATCCACCCCTCCTGCTCGAGCATCATGGCGGCTAGGGCCGGATCATAGCCGTGCGGCTTGATCGTGTCGTCGTAGGCCCACTTCAGGGACGGCGAGATGTCGGTGTTGCAGACCGTGCCGTAGCTGCCGAGGTAGCCGTCGATGATCGCTTCGCGGTCGATCGCGTGGGTCAGGGCAACGCGCACCGCAGGGGAGCCGAAGAGCGGGTGCGGCCTGACCTTGCCGGTCTTGTGGTACCAGTCGTGGTCGATGTTCGACCAGCCGACGTAATCGAAAACCCTGAGGCCGACCGTCCTGACCTCGATGCCGGGATTCGCCTTCCTGACCGCCCCGAAATCCTCGGGCTTCACGTTCTCGACCACGTCAACCGCCCCGGTCTGGAGCTGCGTAAGCCGAACGGTGTAGTCGGGCACGACGCGGAACATGATCCTCCTGATGTTGCCAGGCTTGGGCAGCACGCAGGTAGCGTTCGACGAAAGGGTCACCTCCTGCTGCTTGCTCCAGCCGGCCAGGCGGTAGGGGCCCGATCCCACCGGGCGCATGTTGAGCTTCGACTCCCGGAACTCCTGCGGCTTGACCTCCTTCCAGACATGCTCTGGCAGCGGAGTGAGCGAAGTGTGGAACAGGGCGAGGTGCTCGGGCACCGGCTTGTGGAAATGGAACACCAGCGTGGTGTCGTTCGGGGTCTCGATGGCGCGGTCGAAATCCACCGCGCCCTTCTCGGCGCCCAAGAGCTCGGCGAGGTACTGCTGGCGGGGGCTTGCGATCACCGGGTTGCCGTACATACGGTAGGCGAACTTGAAATCGCCCGCAACGACCGGTTTGCCGTCCTCCCAGAGGGCGTCGCTCCTGAGGATGTAGGTGATGGATTTGTGGTCGGGCGCCATGCTCCAGCTCCTTGCCAGGGCGCCTTTGGGCGAACGGGCACCGTCGGCCCCCCTGGTAACCGGACGAAGGCTCTTTTCGAGCGCAAGGTAGTTGAGCAGGCCGGTCGAAGTGTCGAACTCGCTCTGGAGCAGGGACGGGTAGATGAGCCCGGAGATGTTCGCGGAGGTCACCGACGAGCCGATCACCGGGTTGAGGTAGTCGGCGTCGCCGAGCATGGCGACCACCAGGGTCGTATCCCTTGCGGATGCCGAAAGCTGCTGCCCGCCCTTCGGTTTCGAACATGCGGAGAGCATGGCCGCCGTTGCGAGCAGGAAAAGGGTGAGCAGCAGGTTGCGGGGCTTATTCGATGTCGTCATCATGGTAGAGCGGGATTGAGGGGCCCGGTGAAACCGACCGGTCCTTGTTGATAACGGTACGTATCCTCTCGGTGAGGGCCTCGGCGGCGACATAGTTCGAGTAGCGCTTCAGGAGGAAGTTCAGGGCGACCACCTCGATGATGACCGTGATGTTCTTGCCGGGGAAGATCGGCAGCTGCACCAGGGGCAGGTCCACACCGAGCACCTTGACGTTCTTGGTGTCGAGCCCGAGACGCTCGTATTCAGCCTCCTTGCTCCACTCGAGCAGCTCGACGACGACCTGCACCACCTTCCGGTCGCGGATCGCCCTGATGCCGAAGGTAGCTCGTACATCCACGACGCCGAGGCCGCGGATCTCCATGAAGTGGTCGATGATGTTGTTCCTCGATGCGACGATGGTCGCCGTCTCCCCCTTCCGCTTCAGCACCACCACATCGTCGGCAACCAGGCCATGCCCGCGTTCGACAAGGTCGAGGGCGATCTCCGACTTGCCGAGTCCGCTCTTGCCGGTGATCAGTACCCCTACGCCGTACACGTCCACCATGGAGCCGTGGTACTGCTGGTACATTGAAAACTGCTCGTCAAGGAAGTCTGTGATGAAATAGATGGCCTTGGTCGAGGACTGGCGGGTGGTGAAGACCGGAATCCCCGCCTCGGTCGCCAGGTCGAGCAGCTCCTGGTCGAGTTTGTTGTTGCCGGTCAGGATGATGCAGGGCATCCGGAACTTGACGAAGTTGGCGAACGCCTGGCGCCTGACGTCGGGGCCGAGATGGTTCAGGAAACGTGTCTCGGTGTTGCCGAGGACCTGCACCCTTTTGTAGGTGAACAGGTTGGTGAATCCTGCGATGGCGAGGCCGGGGCGATGAAGGTCACGCTCGAAAATGCGCCGCGTCTGTTCATCGACGCTGTTGAGACGGCGGAGCTTCAGGTCGTATCTCTCCCCTATGTGCTCAAAAAAATAGGCGACCGTGATCGATCGCTTCTTCAACCCCTTCTGTTCGAAATTCATGCTCGGGAGATGCTATTGGTTCCTCGCCGTCGTACATCGAAACAGGGCCAGCAAGCTGACCCTGTTTCGATGTACGACGAATGAAGTCAGATATTCCGCTGTTTTTCCTTGAACTTCTTCAACTGCCTCGACAGCGAGTCTATGCAGCTGTCGACCGCCTGTTCGTAGTTCTGTCCCGATTCCCTGGCGACGAAGTCGTGCTGCGGAACGTGGACGGTGATTTCCGCGATCTTGTTGTTTTCGAAATCGTTCTTCTGGTGATCGAGGATGACATGACAACTCATCGGGCCGGGATAGAACCTGGAAAGTCCTGAAGCCGCTTCCTGCGCATAGCTCTCGATGCTGTTGTGGTTGTTGGAATGCCGAAGGGTAACCTTGACGGCGACCGCATCGTTCGTGAAGGACTTTGTCATACATACCTCCATTGAAAATAGGTGAATACTGGAAAAGAACATAACGGTGGCGAACACTCGAACTGAAAACCTGAAGAAGTGGTGCGGGGGTCAGGCGCGGGGATGCGATTTCGTGTAAACCTCCCTGAGCCTGCTGAAGGTCACATGCGTGTAGAGCTCCGTTGTGGTCAGGCTGCTGTGGCCGAGCATCTCGCTGACGCTTTTGAGGTCGGCACCGGCGTTCAGCAGGTGGGTGGCGAAACTGTGCCGAAGCATGTGGGGGTTCTTCCTTTCCGACTCGGTAACCGGGGAGAGATAACGTTTTGTCATTCTCTGCACAAGCATGGGATAGAGCTGTCTTCCTCTCGTGGTAACGAACACCCTGGACGATTCTCCAGCACCCTCTAGAGATATTCTAAAGAAGTTTCGCCTGACTTCAAAATAATTTCTGAGCGCCTCGGAGGCTGGCCGGCCGAGCGGAACGACACGCTGCTTGCGCCCCTTTCCCGTGATTTTCAGGAAGCCGTTCTGCAGGTCGATATCGGCCGATTCAAGGCCGATTACCTCCGAGAGGCGGAGGCCGCAGCCGTAAAGGAGCTCGAGCACGGCGAGGTCCCTCGATGCTTCGAACCCCAGGGCCCCGGAATCCTTGAGGCCGTCGGGCCGGGGTACAGGAAAATGGCCGAACAGGCGCTCGGCCTCGCCCTCGCTCAGGAACTCCGGCACGTTCCGGCTGAGCCGCGGTGTCATGACCAGCGAGAGCGCCGACTGGCCGATGGCGCCGGTCTCAAGAAGGTAGCGGTAACAGCTTTTGACCGATGCGAGCTTCCGGGCTATGGAGCGCGGCTTGATGCCCCGGTCGAGCTGGAAGCCCATGAACAGGCGGACATCCGTCGGCGTCGCCCTGCCCGGGTCCAGCGGGTCGCCGTCACCCAGCCCCCAGTGCTCCCGAAGGAAAGAGAAGTACTGGATGAGGTCGGTCCGGTAGGCCGTCAGGGTCCTGGGCGAGACGTTGGCGGAAGATTCGAGGAACGACAGGAACTCCCTGATACAGGGATGCGACTCCCCGTCAGGACGCCTGGATGAGGGTTTCGACACGGGTTTCTTCATGAAAGCTTGACGCCGACAAGTTCCTCGTTTTCCTTGATGTAATACAACGTTGTTCCCCTGATCAGGAAATTGTTGAACAGCGGGGCCGGTGAGGCCATGGCCATGGTCCCTTCGTGTACCGTCAGGCCGGCGACGCTTGCCCTCACCGTCGAACGCCAGGCTCCCGGCAGGAGCGACGGGGTGTGCCGCCCCTCTGCCGCCACCTCTCCCGCTTCGATGAGCTCCAGCGGCCCGTCTGCCGACATACGGGTTTCGGGAAGGGCGATGCCCTGCCTCGCCTCCTCCCCCGCTGCCGACATCCTGAGAAGGTTGGGGCGTTCGTGTCCGGTGCCCAGGGCTTCGAGCACCTCTCCGTTCCGGGGATCGATCAGCCAGTACTCGCGCTCCGGAAAACCTGCGAACATGCGGGTCCGGTAGACAAGGAGGGCTTCGCCCAGGTTGGCGGCGAACACCGCCTCGGGACGTCCCCACACGACACGCCCCGCTGGCAGGTCGACCGCCCAGAGCCCCTGATGCTCGGGGCTTCCCGACTGGAAGGCATGGCAGAAGAGCAGCCCGCCATGGGTCGTCTCGAGCCCGATCATCCACCCCTCGCCGACAGGCAGGTCCGAACCCTCGGCAACCATGGGCACGAAATCGTCGCAGAGCTCGAGGCCGGTGTCCGCCTCGACGCAGAAGAGCGTTGCGGTGCGTGCGGCCGGGTCGCGCTTCAGGCCCGCCACGATCCCCCCTTCGGGGAACATAAGCTGCCAGATGACCGCCCCCTTGCCCGCATGCCAGGACCAGCTCCGGCCAGCTGCCGATTTTCCGGGGTCGTTGACGCTCATCTTCCTGCGCGTTCGAGCTTGTAGATCGTGACAGCCACGGTCCGGTCGCCGGTGGCGTCGTGCATCTCCGACTCGGTCACGGCGAACCCGTTCTCGCGCACCAGCTCGAGGAACTGCTCGGCAAGGCGGCGCCTGGGGTCGGCGATGTAGGCAGCTCCGCCCTCCTTGAGCAGGGCCTCGATAGCCGTGACGATCGGCAGGAGGTTGACCCGTTCGTAGAGCACGTCGGCCGCGATGACGTAGTCGAACTTCTCGTCGCCCCTGACCATCCTCCAGTCGAGGCGGCCGGTGTCGAGCGAAACACCGTTGCGGAGCGCATTGTAGACGACGAACCGGAGCGCCTCGGTCGAATAGTCGGTACAGAGCACCCTGCCCCCCCGCCTGGCGGCTGCCACGCTCGCCATGCCGACCCCGGCGCCAAGTTCGATGACCGACTTGCCCTCGAGATCGAGCTCCTCCATGATGACATGCGAGAGGGTCACGGCCGCCGGCCAGATCTCGGCCCAGTAGGGCATCTGCTCGTCCTTGACGAACTCTTCGGGATCGATCCGGTCGAGCAGGGCGTAGCTGTCGCGGACGCTGAGGAAACGGAAATCGGACTCCCCGAAACGGTAATGGGCCTCCTGAAGGTCGTATTCGGCGGCAAGTTCGTCGTGCAGGCGCTGAAGTTCGGCTTCGACGCCGCCGATATCAGGGCCGTCTGGTGCAGGCACACGGTGTCTGGATGTGATCATGGCGAGGGTTTACTGAAGAGCTCCGGATACAGGGATATAGGGATAAAATTTAACGAAAATCCCGGCGGTTTTCTATTTTGCGGCAGGAATGGACGGCCCACAACAACGACTAACCAGCAACAGCCCCATGAAAAGAGAGATCCTCGAAGTCTTCGACAACACCTATCCCGGGCGCGACTACACCATCCAGATCGTCAACCCCGAGTTCACCTCGGTCTGCCCCAAGACCGGCCTGCCCGACTTCGGCACCATCACCATCACCTACGTGCCGGACAGGAGCTGCATCGAGCTCAAATCCCTGAAGTACTATTTCCTCGAGTTCAGGAACGCAGGCATCTTCTACGAAAACATCACCAACAGGCTCCTCGACGACCTGGTCGCGGCCTGCCAGCCCAGGAGCATGACCGTTAGGACCGACTGGAATGCGAGAGGCGGCATCACCGAATCGGTCACCGTCACCTACACCGCTGCCGTAAGCGCCTGACCCACCTGAAATAACGCAGAAAGCCCCGGAGGGACACTCCGGGGCTTTTCTGGAATCTGTTGCTCTCGTTGCCCGATATCAGAACTTCTCGTGAAGCCAGATACCGATGGCCGTGACGTCGTCGTCGCTGATGCCGGAGCCCGGGAAGCCCTGCATGCGCTTGACGATCAGGTTGACCTTGCCGGTCTTCTTGTACTTGGTGTTCAAGAGGTCCTTGACGGAGTCGAGGGTGTGGCACTTGTTGCAGCGGTTGTCGGTGAGACCCTTGGCTGCGGCGAAGTCGAACCCTGCAGGAGCAGGCGGCACGTCGCTGACTGCTGCGGGCTTGGCGAGGAAGTCGTTGAGTTCGGCAACGGTCCTGATGTACTTGCCGTCGACGGTGGTGGTGCGGCCCTGCTCCCAGTAGACCCTGAGGCTGAAGAACATCACCATGACGATCACGAAGATGCTGAGCGGGAAGCTGAGGAACCATTTGTCGCTGATGGCCGAAGACATCTTGCCGAGCCCCATGATGATCAGGGAGGCGCAGAAAATGAGCAGGAACCATCCCATGAAGGACCTGAGCGGAGTCAGGATGGGAGAAATGGTCTTGGCCGGGACAGCATATCCGGTGAGGAACGATACGCCGAAAAACATGGCCCCCATTAACACAGCCCCGCCAATAGCCAGAGCAATAAGCTTACCATTTGACTTGTTGTCCATGACTGGTAATTGAAATTTGGTGTTAGCCGCTTGAAAGAAATAATAAGCCAAGATAAACATAATTGACAAAGGCGGCAAACAATTAAGCCTAAAAAGCTGATGCACGGGAACTGACAGAAAAGCGGCTGTCGCTTGGCAACGGCCTTCATGGTCGTTATGTTACTCATGGCACATCCCGCCGCTCCACCAAGAAAACCTGGCCCATGATCACTTCCGCCACCAGCGTCGTCGATTTCGACAAGGCATCGATCGACTACAGATTCCTGCTCGACTGCTTCATCGAGGTACTGCGCGACCTCGGACACGGCGAGCTCACCAACCTGCTGCTCCAAGGCGGTGGCAAGTTGCACGACGCGGGGTTAGAGAGCGTCGAACGTGCCGTACAGGCCTGGTCGGTCGCATTCCAGCTGCTGAACATGGCCGAAGAGAACTCGGCCGCCCAGTACCGGAGGACCCTCGAATCGAAGGAGGGCGTGGAGTTCCTTCCAGGGCTCTGGGGCGAAGCTCTCCGCAACCTCAGGGAGCAGGGCGTGAGCGAGGCGGAGATCTCGGCCGAACTCCCCCGGATCGAAATCGAGCCCGCACTTACCGCACACCCGACGGAAGCGAAACGGAGGACCGTGCTCGAGCAGCACCGGCAGCTCTACCTGCTGCTGGTCAAACGGGAGAACCGGATGTGGACGCCGGCTGAACAGGCCGACATCCGATCGGAGATCAAGGTCATTCTTGAACGGCTCTGGAGAACCGGCGAGATCCTGTTCGAGAAGCCGGCCGTCAGCACCGAACGTCAGAACGTGCTGCACTACCTGCACACGACCTTCCCCGAGGTGCTCCCCATGCTCGACAAGCGCCTCGAGCACGCCTGGGCGACCGCAGGCTTCGACCCGGCGACGACGGCGGACCCCCGAGCCCTTCCCCGCCTGGCGTTCGGGAGCTGGGTCGGCGGCGACCGGGACGGGCACCCCCTGGTGACAGCCGAAACGACGAAGCAGACTCTCGACGAGATGCGTCGCCACGCGCTCCGGCTCGTCCGGAAGCATCTGCTCCGGCTCGCGTCGCAGCTCAGCCTTTCCGGGCGCTTCCACACTCCCGACGCCGGGATGCTGCAGCGGATGGAACAGATGCGCACGGCGCTCGGCCAGAGGGGCGATGAGGCCCTGGGCCGCAACCCGCAGGAGCCCTGGCGGCAGTTCGTCAACCTCATGGCTGCAGCCCTCCCTCCGGTACCGGGAACTGGAGAGCCCGGGGAAGCCGCTCGGGAGACCGGCGTGTACCGCCGTCACGCGGAACTCCTCGGCGACCTCGACCTGCTGCTCCGGTCCCTCGCCTCGATCGACGCAGGAAAGATCGCCTACGGCAACGTCGCTCCGGTCTACCGCATCGTCCAGACCTTCGGCTTCCACCTCGGCAGGCTCGACATCAGGCAGAACAGCCGTTTCCACGACCTCGCCCTGTCGCAGCTCATGACCGCGGCCGGGCTCGACGGAGAGGCGTTCCTCGGGTGGGACGAGCCCGATCGGCTCGAGTTCCTGAACCGCGAGCTGCTCTCGCCCCGTCCGTTCACCCATCCCGACATGCATGCCGGCCCGGAAGCCGAGGCGGTGCTCTCCTGCTACCGGGTGCTCTTCGACCATGTCCGCGAGTACGGTCCGGAAGGCATCGGGGCCCTGATCGTCAGCATGACACGGAGTGTTTCGGACCTGCTCGTGGTCTACCTCTTCGCCAGGGAGGTCGGCCTGATGGCTCCGTGCGCGGAGGGAGACGCCTGCATCCTGCCGGTGGTACCGCTCTTCGAGACCATCGACGACCTGCGGAACAGCCCCGGGATCATCCGGCAGTTCCTAGCCCACCCGGTCACCGCGAGGAGCCTCGCCTGCCAGCAGGAGCTGCACGGAAGGAGCTGCCCAACCCAGCAGGTGATGGTCGGCTACAGCGACAGCAACAAGGACGGCGGTATCGTTGCAAGCCTCTGGAACCTTTACCGGTCGGAAGAGCGGATGATTGAAGCCGGACGCGAACACGGCGTCGACATCCTCTTCTTCCACGGCCGTGGCGGCAGCATCAGCCGCGGTGCCGGGCCGACCCACCGGTTCATCCAGGCCCAGCCGCACGGAGCGCTCGATGCCGGCCTCAAGGTCACCGAACAGGGGGAGACCATCGCGCAGAAATACGCAAACAGGATCAGTGCCGCCTACAACCTCGAACTCTTCCTGGCCGGTGCTGCCGAAACCAGGCTTTCGCATCGTCACCAGGGCCGCCGCAAACACCCCATGGAAGGTGCCATGGACCTTATCTCGGAACGCAGCAACCAGGCCTACCGCAAGCTGATCGAAACGCCGGGGCTGATCGACTTCTTCAGGCAGGCCACCCCGATCGACATCATCGAATCGAGCCGGATCGGCTCCAGGCCGTCGAGAAGGAGCGGCAGTTCGAGCCTCGAAGACCTCAGGGCCATCCCGTGGGTGTTCAGCTGGAACCAGGCACGCTTTTCGCTGTCGGGATGGTACGGCGCCGGCACGGCGCTCGAGGCGCTCAGGGTGGAACGCCCCGGCGACTTCGAGGCGGTCGGGAAGCAGGACTTCTCATGGGCCCCCTTCGACTACGTCGTCAGCAACATCGCCACCAGCGTCGCGCTCGTCGACCCGTGGATCATGGAGCGGTACGCCATGCTGGTCGGGGACACCGGGGTCAGGGAGGAGCTTCTCGGCATGATCACCGCCGAATACCTGCGGACGCGGCGCCTGCTCGAGATCATCTACGGCGGGCCGCTCGAACAGAAGCTGTTCAACGTCTGCCGCTTCATCGCGATGCGCCAGAAGGGGCTCACCATGCTGCACAACCTGCAGATCGACCTGCTGAAGCGGTGGAGGGAGCTCAAGGCGGAAGGGAAAGCCGCGGAGGCCGACCTCATCCTGCCGGAACTGCTGCTGACGGTCAACGCGATCTCCGGAGGCCTGCGCACCACCGGCTGATCGACGGATGATCGGGAAACACCGGATTATTTGCTATCGTAAGGTAAATGCGTACCCGAGTGGTCAACCCCCAACCACCGTACCAATATGCTCACCACCCTCTTCGCCGCGTCGCTGCTGGGCATCGACGCCCTCAAGGTCGAGATCGAAACCAACGTCGCGGGCGGCCTGCCCGCCTTCACGGTCGTCGGGCTGCCCGACAACGCCGTCAGGGAGAGCCGTGAACGCATCCTGACGGCCATCCGCAACTCCGGCTTCGAACTCCCGTCGAAAAAGATCACGGTCAACCTCGCCCCTGCCGACGTGCGCAAGGAGGGAACGGCCTTCGACCTCGGCATCGCGATCGGCCTCCTCGGCTCGCTTTCCGAGATCCGCGGGAGCCTGGAAGGAACGCTCGTGATGGGCGAACTTGCCCTCGACGGCTCCGTCAGGAGGATCAATGGAGCCCTGCCGGTTGCCATCATGGCCGCAAGGGAGGGCATCCGGCGCATCATCATCCCGGCGCTCAATGCCCAGGAAGCCGCCGTCGCCGTCTCGGCGTCGGGAGCAGACATCGGGGTCTACGGCGTCGGGACGCTCAACGAAGCGGTCGGTCTGATCAACGGCACCTCGGAGGAGCCGCCGGTCAGTGTGGACGTGGCCGGACTGTTCGCCGGTGAGCCGGAGTACCCGGTCGACTTCGCCGAGATCAAGGGGCAGCATGCCGCCAAGAAGGCCCTCGAGATCGCCGCCGCCGGCGCGCACAACATCCTGATGATCGGCCCTCCCGGCAGCGGCAAGACGCTGCTGGCAAAGGCGCTCCCGGGCATCCTGCCGCCGCTCGGCTTCGAGGAGTCGCTGGAGACCACCAAGATCTACTCGGTGGCAAACCTGCTCGAACGCGACCGTCCGCTGATGATTTCGAGGCCCTTCAGGAGCCCCCACCACACATCGAGCAACATCGCCCTCATCGGCGGGGGTGCACAGGCCCGCCCCGGCGAGGTGAGCCTGGCGCACAACGGCGTGCTCTTCCTCGACGAGCTGCCGGAGTTCAGCCGCAGCGCCCTCGAGGTGCTCCGCCAGCCGCTGGAGGACCGGGAGGTCTGCGTCTCGAGGGCGGCGCTCTCCACGCGCTACCCTGCGGGGTTCATGCTCGTGGCCGCCATGAACCCGAGCCCTGCGGGGGCACTGAAGGACCGGGAGGGCCTGCCGACGGCGACACCGGAGCAGATCCGGCGCTACCTGTCGAAGATCTCCGGCCCCCTGCTCGACCGCATCGACATCCACATCGACGTGCCCAAGGTCGAGAACGCCGACCTCTTCTCGTCGTCCATGGCCGAAAGTTCAAGGGAGGTCAGGGCAAGGGTCATCGCCGCCCGGAAGGCGCAGCAGGAGCGGTTCGCTCCGCTCGGGGTCCCGGGGCTCTTCACCAACTCGCAGATGAACTCGAAGCTCATCCGGCAGTTCTGCCGGCTCGACAGGGAGAGCTCGGAGCGGCTGATGGATGCCATGAACCGCCTGAACCTCTCGGCCAGGGCTCACGACCGCATCCTCAAGGTCAGCCGGACGATCGCCGACCTCGAAGGGGCTGAAGGGATCGGGATGAAGCACCTCGTCCAGGGCATCCAGTACCGCAACCTCGACCGCGAGTTCTGGAGCTACTGAACAAGGCTGGGCGGGTGGCCAGCGGACGCCTGATGACGATGGTCCGGCAAAGTGGCCGTATCAGAACGAAAATTTCCCGGAGGGATCGAACTTGACTTTCAGTTCGGGAATGTCGCTCTCGGTCAGTTTCCTGATCGCATCCAGCGCCTGGCCTGAGGGGTCGATCACCGGGCCTCCCTTTCCCTGCTGCATGACGGAGATGATCCTGCCGCCGATGAAATCCCCGCTTTTCGACAGCTGAATCCGCAGTATGGGGGCGATGCCGTTCGGCCCCTTGAGGTTGAACTGGCCGTAGGTGCAGAAGTTGCCCAGCGAGTAGGCGATGAATTTCCCCTTGTAGAGGTCGATGGCCCTCGGCACATGCGGACCATGCCCGAGCACCACGTCGGCCCCCGAATCGATGGCCAGCCTCGCGAACCGGTAGGCGTTGCCCCGGTTCTCCCCGTAGAACATCTCGCTCTGCCTCGTGACGTGGGTATGCCCGGCGCCCTCCGCCCCTCCATGGAACGAGACGACGACGATGTCGCACTGCCGGCGCAGGCCGGAGACGACCCTCCGGACGAGCTCGTCGTCGTTGAGGTTCAGGCATCCCGTCACCGGGGCGAAGGTGGTGAAGCCGACCCTGAGCCCGTTCCTGACGACGATGGTGGTCGGGCAGGAGTCGAGCCCGGCGTAGCCGATCCGCTTCTCCGCCAGGAGCCTCATGGTGTTGTTCTTCCCACGGAGCCCGAAATCGTTGATGTGGTTGTTGGCTACGGAAAGGAGGTCGAATCCGGCATCCGCGAGCTGGCCGGCGACCTGTTCCGGCTGCCGGAAGGCGAAGCACTTCGAAGGGTCGGCGCACTTCTTCACCGCATCGCCGTCGTTCAGGAGCGGCCCCTCGAGATTCCCGAAGGTCACGTCGCCACCGGCAAGCACCGCGTCGACAGGGGCCAGAAGCGATGACCTGCCCGGCGGCAGGCCGTCGGGTGAGGGATAACCGGAGCCCATCATGATATCGCCGACCGCGACGATGGTCAGACCATCCTGTCCGGCCAGAGCGGCCGGCGAACTGCCGGCTTCGGCCGGATGAGCACCGGCAAGCACCAGGAAAAAGGCGAGCAGCGCACGGCGGAACGTTCGGAGATATCCGGCAGGAGAACAGCGACTGACCATGACAACGGGGGTTGAAACGTTACTGGGAAACGGCTTCATGCGGGCAGTTTTCATAAAAAAAGGAAATCGATTCCGATAACGATTTCGATACCGATAGCGATAGCGGGGTCATTTCACCACCACCTCGACGGGGTCGATGGCCAGAACCTGCGGCCTGTCCTGACGCAGCAGGAATCGGGCCGTCGCAGTGCCGGGAAGCGGGAGGCCGACAGGCGACGACTCCCTGAGCCAGGTTTCTGCCAGGCGTGCCGCCAGAACGGAAGCGGAGAGGGAGGCGTTGCCGTCGGAAAGGTATTCGAACCAGCTCTTCGGAGCCGGCAGGTAGACCAGGCCGGGGCGCTTCGAGTCGTCCATGCGGGCAAGCTTCCAGGCGACCCTGACGGCGTCATCGAGGCCGCCGATCTGGTCGACCAGGCCGACGTCAAGCGCGCGCCTGCCGGTCCACACTCGTCCTCCGGCAACCGCATCGACCCGGTCGAGCGGAATTTTCCTCCTGGCGGCCACCTTGCCGACGAAGTCGCGGTAGATGACGCCTGATGTCTCGTCGAACTTCCTGAACGCGGCTTCGTCCAACGGTTTGAACGGCGTATTCGCATCGGCGAATCGTCCCCGGGTGAGCGCCTCGCGGTTCAGGCCGATCTTCTTCAGGAGGCCGGACAGGTCGGGCTTGAGGGAGAACACGCCGATCGAACCGGTCACGGTCATGGGCTCGCAGAGGATCCGGTCGGCCCCGAGGGCGACCATGTAGCCGCCGGATGCGGCGACGCCCGACATCGAAGCCACGATCGGCTTGCTCCTGCGGGCCGCATCGAGCATCTCGAGCATGTTCGATGCCGCGACCGCCTCGCCGCCGGGGCTGTCGATCCTCAGCACGATCGCCTTGACGTCGCGGTCGTCGAGGGCCGACTGCAGGGCACGCTGCAGCGTGGCCTCGTCGATTCCCTCCCCTTCAGCCATCCCCGCAAGGCCGCCGGAGCTGATCGGGCCCGTGACGTTGACCACCGCCACGCGCCCCCCCCTGCCGGGAGAGTTCAGGCCGCCGGTAGCCTGGAGGTAGTCGTGCCCGCCGACGAACAGCTGGGCGGCCTTCGCGCCATACCTCTTTTCATACTCCTTCTCGAGCTTCCATGCGGTCGAAACGCGGTCGACGAGCCTCCTGGCCAGCGCATGCTCCGGAGTGAGCACGGCCACCGAGTCGACGATACCGGCAAAAGCATCCCTGCCTACCCCGCGCCGTGCGGAGACGTAGCCGAGGTAGTCGTCCCAGGAGGCGTCGAGGAGTCGGGAGAGCTCTTCACGGGACTCCGGGCTCGACGAGCTCCGGGTGAAGGGCTCGATGGCACTCTTGTACTTTTTCCACTGCGAAGCCTGGAAACCGATGCCGAGCCGGCCGAGGGGCTCGGCGAAGAAGAAGCTCTCGGCCTTGAGCCCGTCGAGCAGCATCCACGAACCCTGCTGCACGACCACCGAGTCGCAGGCGACGGCGAGCAGGTAGTCCTTGTCTTCAGGCGACCGGAGGAAGGCGGTCACCTTCTTGCCGGAACCGCGCAGGGCCTCGATCGAACGGCGGAGCTGCCCGATCTTCGCGGCAGGGGTGGAGAGGCCGTCGATCTCGAGCAGCACCGAGCGTACGCGCTCGTCGGTCCGGGCTCGATCCATGACGGTCATCAGCTCCTGGAGCGAAAGCCCCTGGCGCTCTCCAGCCAGCGGGAAGGGCACCTGGCCGGCCGGATGTTCGTCGATACTGCCGCTGACGGGCAGCCGCAGGACGAAGCGGTCTGGCAGGCGGTTTCCCCACGACACCAGCGCCCAGGCGATCGCCATGATGAGGAACGGAACGGCCACAAGGGTCAGGCATCCGGTCAGGAAGCATCCGCCGCGCCTCTTTTTCTGGACATTCATGGTATCGTCGAGGTAAGGGTTCATTGGTAGAGCAGGCAGCTCACCCGGTGGCCGGGGTTCTCCTTCAGCCCCGTCAGCTCCGGCTCGCTCTGGCGGCACGCCTCGGTCGCGAAGGGGCATCGGGGATGGAAGCTGCATCCATTCGGTATGGAGAGGGGGCCCGGCAGGTCGCCCTTGAGCACGATGCGTTCGCGTTTCGCGCCGAGCTCCGGCAGGGGGATGGCCGACAGCAGCGCCTGGGTGTACGGGTGCTTCGGGCTGGCGTAGAGCGACGCACCGTCGGCGATCTCGACGATCTTGCCAAGGTACATCACGGCCACCCGGTCGGAGATGTACTCGACCACCGAGAGGTCGTGGGCGATGAAAAGGTAGGTCAAGCCGAACTCGCGCTGCAGGTCCTTGAGCAGGTTGATGATCTGGGACTGGATCGAGACGTCGAGGGCCGAGACCGGTTCATCGCAGATGATGAACGACGGATTCACGGCGAGCGCCCGGGCAATGCCGACGCGCTGGCGCTGTCCGCCCGAGAACTCGTGCGGGTAGCGGTTCGCGTATTCGCGGTTGAGGCCCACCGTATCGAGCAGATCCCGGACTTTCCCGGTCGTCGCCTCCCCCCCTTTCGTCACCCCGTGCACACGGAGCGCCTCGCCGATCGTCTGGCCGACGGTCAGGCGCGGGTTGAGCGAGCCGAAGGGGTCCTGGAAGATCATCTGCATCTCCTTGCGCAGCGGCCTGAAGCTCCTGTTGTCCAGGTCGGTGATGTCACGCCCGCGGAACATGATCCTGCCGCCTTTCGAAGGCTGGACCAGCCTGACGATGGCCCTGCCGAGGGTGGTCTTGCCGCACCCCGACTCGCCGACCAGGCCGAGGGTCTCGCCTTTCATGACCTCGAAGGAGACGCCGTTGACCGCTCTTGCGACCGCGCCACTCCCGAACAGGCCCGCCTTCCGGACCGGAAAATGGACCTTCAGGTCGCTGACCGAAAGGATCTCTTCATGCGCCGCTGTCGTCATCGGGTTGTTTGTCATATCTGCTGCTTTTGCTATACTGTGCCTACTAATATAAAAGCTAAATCCGCCAAACAAAGGCGCCCGCAGCCGAACCGGGAGAGGACCGCAATATTTTGAGCACCCGCACCCAACATCAGGGCACGCTGTATGTCGTCGCCACACCGCTCGGCAATCTCGACGACATGACCTTCAGGGCCGTCACCACCCTTCGCGAGGCCGGCGCGATCGCCTGCGAAGACACACGCCGCACCTCGATCCTGCTGAAGCACTTCGGCATCCAGGGCAAAAAGCTGGTCAGCTACCACAGTTTCAACGAATCGCGCGCGGTCCAGCAGGTCACGGCGCTCCTCGAGGAGGGGACCGACGTGGCGATGGTCACCGATGCCGGCACCCCGGGCATCAGCGACCCGGGCTACAGCATGGCGAACGCCCTGCATGCAGAGGGGTTCGCCGTCCTTCCCGTTCCGGGGGCGAGCGCCCTGACCGCCGCCCTGTCGGTCTGTCCCCTGCCGATCAGCAGCTTCTTCTTCGCCGGCTTCCTTCCCCACAAGAAGGGCCGGAAGAGCCGCATGGAGTTCCTCGCCTCCCTCGGGAGCACCGTCGTGCTCTACGAATCGCCCCACCGGATCCTGAAGCTCCTCGAAGAGGTCCGGGAGAACTTCAAGGACGCGGAGGTGTTCATCGCCAGGGAGATCAGCAAGATCCACGAAGAGTATGTCTCCGGCACGCCGGAAAGCCTCATCGAGCGTTTCTCGAGCGGACAGATCCGCGGAGAGTTCGTCGTCGTGGTCCACCCTGGCGGCAAACGTTCAAAACAGCAGCAGGAACATGCAGATCATCACTGACCCCGCCGAGATGCAGGCGATCGCCGAAAACCTGCGCCTCCAGCGGCAGCTCATCGGCGTCGTCATGACCATGGGCGCCCTGCACGACGGGCACCTCAGCCTGGTGCGGCTCGCCCAGAAGCGGGCTGGCACCGTGATCATGACCCTTTTCGTCAACCCGCTGCAGTTCGGGCCGGACGAGGATTTCGAGCGATACCCGCGGCCGTTCGAGCAGGACGCCGCGCTGGCACGGTCGGCCGGCGTGGACTACCTCTTCGCGCCGGAGCCCGGGCTGATGTACCCGGAGGAATTCAGGTGCACGGTCGACCCTGGCCCGATGGCCGGACGGTTCGAAGGCAGCGCCAGGCCCGGGCACTTCAGGGGGGTCGCCACCGTGGTGCTGAAGCTGCTCAACATCACGAAGGCCCATGTCGCGTTCTTCGGCGAGAAGGATGCCCAGCAGCTCGCCATCATCAGGAGGATCGCCGCCGACATGAACATCGACACAAGGATCGAGGCGGCCCCGATCGCGCGCGAACCCGACGGGCTCGCCACCAGTTCGAGGAACATCTACCTCTCTCCTGAGGAGCGGGAGCACGCCGCCGCACTGTACCGGGCGATCCGCCACGCCGAAGCAGAGACCGGCCGGGGCCGGCGCGACCTTGCCGCTATCGCGAAGGAGGGGCTGGCGATCGTGTCGTCGGCCCCCGGAGCGAAGCCGGACTACCTCTGCTTCGTCGACGACGACACCTTCGAGCCTGCCGACGAGGCTGCGCCCGGCAAAGCCTACCGGCTCGTCATGGCCGTCCGTATCGGCACGACCCGTCTGATCGACAACTGGAGGTATATGTGTGAAGGGAATCGCGACACGTAACACGTGACGCGGAACACGAAACATAAGACACGTAACAGGAGCGGTTGGATGCGTTTTTAACACTTCTGTCCTTGCTGTCCTTTGTGCCCTTCATCTCCTTTTCTTTGAACAGCACGCGTCACGAAAATTTCATTATATTATTAGACTTGTAAAAATCGGCAATATTTCGACCACAACCGGCATCCACCTCCAGACCACTGCAGTCCGAATGCAGCAGCTCGAACGATCGACCGGAAAGGTTTTTCATCACTAACCTCAACAGATTTCAATGTTTATCAAAAAAGAAATCGATCTTGGGCACGGCAAGACCATCACGATCGAAACCGGCAAAATGGCCAAGCAGGCCGACGGCGCCGCGGTCGTCCGCCTCAACGACACCATGGTGATCGCCACGGTGGTTTCGAGCAAGACCCCTCCCTCCCCGAACCAGGACTTCTTCCCGCTGCAGGTCGAATACCGTGAAAAGTACTCCGCTGCCGGCAAGTTCCCGGGCGGATTCTTCAAGCGCGAAGGCCGTCCCTCCGAAAAGGAGATCCTCTCGGCCAGGCTGATCGACCGCGCGCTGCGCCCCCTCTTCCCTGACGGCTACTACCAGGAGACCCAGATCATCATCTCGGTCATCTCCTCCGACACGGTCAACGACTCCGACGTGCTCGGCGGCGTCGCCGCTTCGGCCGCCATCATGGTGTCCGACATCCCGTTCGCCAACCCGATGTCCGAAGTCCGCGTCGGCCGCCTCAACGGCTCGTTCCTCATCAACCCCGACACCAACGAGCTGGCGCAGAGCGACCTCGACATCTGCATCGGCGGCACCGAAGACACCATCTGCATGCTCGAAGGCGAGATGAAGGAGATCTCCGAGGCCGAAATGCTCGACGCCATCCGCTACGGCCACGATGCCATCAAGAAGATCTGCCGCGTCCAGAAGGAGCTTGCCGCGGAAGTCGCCAAGAAGAAGCGCGCATTCAGCCCGACCGAGGCCCCGGCAGAACTGGTCGCCTTCGTCGAATCGGCCTGCGCTGCCCGGCTGAAGGAGCTGGCCTACACGCCGCTCGCCAAGGAGGAGCGCGCCGACAGCACCAAGGCGGTCTACAAGGAGACCATCAAGAAGACCATCGCCCACTTCTCCGGCATCGTCGGCCCCGACCAGATCGAAGCCGACCCGCAGAGCGCGCTCTGCCTGAGCGAGCACATGATCGACGAGTGCATCCACTCGATCGAGAAGAAGGTGATGCGCCACATGATCCTCGACGACAGGAAGCGCCTCGACGGACGCGCGCTCGATCAGGTCAGGCCGATCAGCATCGAGCTCGGCCTCATCCCGAGGGCCCACGGTTCGGCGCTCTTCACCCGCGGCGAGACCCAGGCGCTGGTCACCCTGACCCTCGGCACCAAGAAGGACGCCCAGTCGGTCGACACGCTGACTGACGACAAGGACAAGCGTTTCATGCTGCACTACAACTTCCCGCCCTTCTCGGTCGGCGAGACCGGCAGGGTCGGAGGCACCGGCCGTCGCGAGATCGGCCACGGCAACCTCGCCGAGCGCGCCATCAAGATGGTCATGCCCCAGGAGCAGGATTTCCCGTACACCGTCCGCATCGTCTCCGACATCCTCGAGTCGAACGGCTCGTCGTCGATGGCTTCGGTCTGCGGCGGCACCCTGGCTGCCATGGACGGCGGCGTTCCGCTGCAGAAGCCGGTCTCCGGCATCGCCATGGGCCTGATCAAGGAGGGTGACCGTTACGCCGTGCTCTCCGACATCCTCGGCAACGAGGACCACCTCGGCGACATGGACTTCAAGGTCTCCGGCACCAGGGACGGCATCACCGCCTGCCAGATGGACATCAAGATCGACGGCCTCGACTACCACATCCTCGAGACCGCCCTCGAGCAGGCACGCCATGGGCGCCTGCACATCCTCGACGTCATGGGCGAAGCGATCAACGAGCCCCGCGAGGACATCGGCAAGTACGCACCGCGCCTCACCTCGATCCAGATCCCGGTGGACGCCATCGGCCTGGTCATCGGCAAGGGCGGCGAAACCATCCGCAGCATCACCGAGGAGACCGGCGCCGAGATCAACATCGACGACGACGGCACGGTGACCATCGCCTGCAACAGCCCTGAGGGCACCAAGGCAGCCGTGGAAACCATCAAGACCCTCATCGCCAAGCCTGAGGTCGGCACGGTCTACATGGGCAAGGTCCGCGACATCCGCGACGAGCTCGGCGCCTTCGTCGAGTTCCTCCCGAAGACCGACGGCCTGGTTCACATCTCCGAGATCGCCCGCGAGCGCATCGCCAAGGTCAGCGACGTGCTGAAGGTTGGCGAGCGGGTCAAGGTGAAGCTGATCGAGGTCCGCAAGGATCCCCGCACCGGCAAGACCAAGTTCGCGCTCTCCATCAGGGCGCTGCTCGACGATCCGGCAGCCGGCCAGAACGGATCCACCCCGGCCCAGCAGGGTTGAGGCAACCGCAAGGATAACCAAGGCAGTGCAGGCGCCATCAACAGGCCTGCACTGCCTTTTTTTGTTACATTCGATCCGCCGGAGTATCTTCCGGCATTTTTCAGGGACCCCATACCGAAACAGACACCGACCATGAGGTACGACTTTTCAGCGATCGAGAGGAAATGGCAGGCCCGATGGGCAGACCGGGAGACCTTCGCCACCGGCACCGACCAGGACAAACCGAAATACTACGTGCTCGACATGTTCCCCTACCCGAGCGGGTCGGGACTGCATGTAGGCCACCTCGAAGGCTACACCGCCACAGACATCATCGCCCGCTTCAAACGCAGCCGCGGCTTCAACGTGCTGCACCCGATGGGATGGGACGCATTCGGCCTGCCGGCGGAGCAGTTCGCCATCAGGACCGGCACCCACCCTCGCCTGACCACCGAAAAGAACGTCTCGAGCTTCCGCGAGACCCTGAAGAGCATGGGCTTTTCGTACGACTGGGGCCGCGAGGTCAACACGACCGACCCGGGCTACTTCAAGTGGACGCAGTGGATCTTCCTGAAGCTCTACGAAATGGGGCTGGCCTACGTCTCCGAGGTTGATGTCAACTGGTGCGAGGAGCTCAAGGTGGTGCTCGCCAACGAGGAGGTCGACGAGAAGCTGGCCGACGGCTACACGGTCGTCAGGAGGCCGCTCCGGCAGTGGGTGCTGAAGATCACCGCCTACGCCGAGCGACTCATCGAGGACCTCGAGGGGCTCGACTGGCCGGAGAATGTCAAGCAGATGCAGCGCAACTGGATCGGCCGCTCCGAAGGCGTCGAGATCGATTTCGAGCTCCGGTGCCACGGCACGAACCTGAAGGTCTACACCACCCGCCCCGACACCCTGTTCGGCGCGACTTACCTGGTCATCTCGCCCGAGCACCCCATGGCTGAAAAGCTGGCCGTCGCCCGGCAGCTCACGGAGGTCAAGGCCTACATCGAACGGGCCAAGCTGAAGACCGAGCTCGAGCGCACCGGCCTGCAGAAGGAGAAAAGCGGCGTCTTCACCGGCTCCTACGCGATCAACCCTGCCAATGGCGAAGCCCTGCCGGTCTGGATCTCCGACTTCGTGCTGACCAGCTACGGCACGGGAGCAATCATGTCCGTACCGGCGCACGACAGCCGCGACTGGGAGTTCGCAAAGAAATTCGGCCTGCCGATCAGGGAGGTCGTCAAAAGCCCGCACGACGTGCAGGAGGCGGTCTTCGAAGGCAAGGAGAGCGTCAGCGTGAACTCCTCGAACGACGAGGTCAGCATCGACGGCCTGACGTTCGGAACGGCCTTCGACCGCATGGCAACCTGGCTCGAATCGAAGGGCCGTGGCAAGCGGAAGGTCAACTACAAGCTCAGGGACTGGGTCTTCAGCCGCCAGCGCTACTGGGGCGAGCCGATCCCGATCAGGCACTACGAGGACGGTACGATGCGCCCCGAGCCCTCACTCCCGCTGACCCTGCCGGAGGTGGAGGCCTACCAGCCGACCTCGACCGGCGAATCCCCCCTGGCCAACATCGACGAGTGGCTGTACGGCTCCGACGAGCACGGCAAGTTCCGCCGCGAGACCAACACGATGCCGCAGTGGGCGGGAAGCTGCTGGTACTACCTGCGCTTCATCGACCCGCAGAACGCTGAAAAGCTCATCGACCCAGCCAGGGAGCGCTACTGGATGAACGTCGACCTCTACATCGGCGGCGCCGAGCACGCCGTGCTGCACCTGCTCTACTCGAGGTTCTGGCACAAGGTGCTCTTCGACCTGGGCGTAGTGAGCACGAAGGAGCCCTTCCAGCGCCTCTTCAACCAGGGCATGATCCTGGGAGAGGACAACGAGAAGATGTCGAAGTCGCGCGGCAACGTCATCCCGGCCGACCATGTCCTGAACGCCTACGGCGCCGACGCCGTCAGGCTCTACGAGATGTTCCTCGGGCCCCTCGAGCAGGTCAAGCCGTGGAACACCAACGGCATCGAAGGCATCAGCCGCTTCCTGGGCAAGGTCTGGAGGCTGGTCTTCCCCGAAAACGAAACAACGCCGAGGGTGACCGACGAAAAGCCGGCCGAAGCCGTGGTGAAGCGGCTCCACAAGGCAATCCGGAAAATCGGCGACGATACCGACCTGCTCAAGTTCAATACGGCCATCTCCGAGATGATGGTGCTGGTCAACGAGCTGCACAAGGCGGGCTGCTACAGCCGCGAGGCGGTCGAAACGGTGCTGCTCCTGCTCGCCCCCTACGCTCCGCACATCGCCGAAGAGCTCTGGCAGGTTCTGGGCCACGATGCTTCGATCAGCGGCGCCGCATGGCCGGTGTTCGACCCCGGGCTTGCGAAGGACGACGTGGTGACCATCGCCGTCCAGGTCAACGGCAAGCTCCGAGGAACCTTCGACGCCCCGGTTGAGAGCACGAAGGAGGAGCTGCTCAGGGAAGCGAAGCAGGTCGAGAGCGTCGTGAAGTTCCTCGAGGGACAGGCGATCGTCAAGGAGATCGTGGTCCCCGGCAAGCTCGTCAATTTCGCCGTCAAGCCCCTCTGAGCGGGGCTGTCGGCCATACTGCCACCAATCGCCACCACCTGTTGGTATCATCGTTTTTTTTTACGTAAATTGGGTATTAACGATCATGAAGGGCCTTTCAGCCGGGCCCTTTTCTTATCCTACCGGCTGAGACCATTCGTCTGTTAGCTGTAATCACCCTTACGGAGGGTGGTTATCTTTTTTTTTCAAAAAACAAACCCGTTTTATCAATGGCTACTGAATCGATCAGCTCGGTACTGTCCGAACGGAGGAAATTCCCACCGACCCAAGATTTCGCCTCCAAGGCTTACGTCTCGAGCATGGAGCAGTACGAGAAACTCTATGCAGAGGCTGCAGCAGACCCCGACAAGTACTGGGGCGGCATCGCCGAACAATTCCAATGGTTCAAGAAGTGGGACACCGTCCTCGACTGGAACCCTCCGTACGCCAAATGGTTCAACGGCGGCAAGACCAACATCTGCTATAACGCCATCGACGTCCATGTCAACAGCTGGAGGAAGAACAAGGCCGCAATCATGTGGGAAGGCGAAGAGGGCGACCAGCGCATCCTCACCTACGGAGAGCTCCACCGCCAGGTAGCCAAGTTCGCCAACGTCCTGAAGCTTGCCGGCATCCAGCCCGGCGACAGGGTTGCCATCTACATGGGCATGGTTCCCGAGCTGGTCATCGCCGTGCTCGCCTGCGCAAGGGTCGGCGCCGTCCACAACGTCATCTTCGCCGGCTTCGCGGCACATGCGATCACCGAAAGGGTGAACGACTCGCACTGCAAGCTCGTCATCTGCGCCGACGGCACCAGGCGCCGCGGCGGCACCATCAACCTGAAGAACATCGTCGACGAAGCGATCGTCAACACCCCCTCCGTCAGGAGCGTCATCGTCCTGAAGGTCACCGGCGAAACCGTCCACATGCACGACGGCATGGACCACTGGTGGCACGACCTCATGGGTCTCGCCGTCGACGAGTGCGAGGCGACCCCGGTCGATGCCGAGCATCCGCTCTTCCTGCTCTACACCAGCGGCTCCACCGGCAAGCCGAAAGGCATCCTGCACACCACGGCCGGCTACATGGTGCACGCCGCGAGCTCGTTCAAGTACGTGTTCGACATCAAGGACGAGGACATCTACTTCTGCACGGCCGACATCGGCTGGATCACCGGCCACACCTACATGATCTACGGCCCGCTGCTCAACGGCACGACCGTCTTCATGTACGAGGGCGCCCCGAACTACCCGCAGTGGGACCGTTTCTGGGACATCATCAACCGCCACAAGATCACCATCCTCTACACCGCGCCGACGGCCATCAGGGCCTTCATCCGCGCCGGCAACGAGTGGGTCACCAAGCATGACCTCCGCTCGCTGAGGCTGCTCGGCACGGTCGGCGAGCCGATCAACCCCGAGGCATGGATGTGGTACCACAAGTACGTCGGACAGGAGAAGTGCCCGATCGTGGACACCTGGTGGCAGACCGAAACCGGCGGCATCATGGTCTCCCCGATGCCCGGCGCCACCCCGACCAAGCCCGGCACCGCCACCCGCCCGCTCCCGGGCATCATGGTGGACGTCGTGCGCAAGGACGGCACCCCGTGCGATGCCAACGAAGGCGGCTACCTCGTGATCAAGCAGCCCTGGCCCTCCATGCTCAGGACCATCTACGGCGACAACGAGCGCTACGAGACGACCTACTGGTCCGAGTTCCCCGGCATGTACTTCACCGGCGACGGCGCCAGGAAGGATGATGACGGCTATGTCTGGATCATGGGCCGCGTCGACGACGTGGTGAACGTGTCGGGCCACCGCCTGGGCACCAGCGAGGTCGAAAGCGCCCTGGTTTCTCACGAGTCCGTCGCGGAAGCCGCGGTCGTCAGCCGCCCCGACGATCTCAAGGGTAACGCCCTTGTCGCGTTCGTCACGCTCAAGGACGGCTATGAAGGCGATGCCAAGCTCCGCGATTCGCTGGGCAAGCACGTCGCCAAGGAGATCGGCGCCATCGCCAAGCCGGACGAGATCCGCTGGGCGAAGGGCCTGCCGAAGACCAGGAGCGGCAAGATCATGCGCCGCCTGCTCCGCGAGCTCGCAACCTCCAACGAGATCAAGGGCGACGTCACGACGCTCGAGGACCTCGGCGTGATCGAAAACCTCCGCGGTCAGGAAGACGATGCGTAAGGCTCCGTCGAGGATCGGATAACGAAAAGCGAGGGCGGCACCAGACCGCCCTCGCTTTTTTCATTTATTCCGCCAGAATCATGACCAGGCATCGTCAAACATGGCAGGAAGTCAACACGGACACAAACACGACAGATACCATGAAACCGACGCTCAAATCCTGGGCAACCCCGCTGATCATCTCCGCATTCATCATCTCGGGAATCACCGGCATCCTCCTCTTCTTCCACAAGGAGGGCGGTCTGGTCAAACCGGCCCATGAATGGCTGAGCTGGGCGCTCGTGGCCGGGGCGACCCTCCACACGGCATCGCACTGGAAAAGCTTCACCGGCTATTTCTCGAAAAAGTCCGCATTGGCCATCATTTCCGCAGGAGTGGTCATCGCCGTAGCGTCAGTCACCGCACCCATCCAGGAAGGGCACGGCAACCCGTTCATGAAAGCCGGTAAAGCCCTGGCATCGGCCTCCGTGGAAACGGTCGCCCCGGTCGCCCGTCTGACGCCCGCCCAGGCCGTAGAGAAGCTTGAAAAGAGAGGAATCAGGGTCGGCAACCCGACCGAGAGCATCAAGGCGATCGCCGCCACGAACGGAAAAAAGGACGCCCAGGTGCTTGAAGCGCTGTTCGAGTGAAGGGGAGGTGTCACGGATTCAGCTGCAGAATCGTGAAGTTCAGGTACGAGGCGAAGCTGACCCAGCAGAGGTAGGGCACCAGCAGCAGTGCGGCAGGCCTGGATACCCTGCCGAAAGCGACGATGGTCGCCACGATACCGCTCCAGAGCACCAGGATTTCGATGAAACCCGCAAGGGGCGACCTCAGGCCGAAAAACGAAGCGGACCATCCGAGGTTCAGAAGCAGCTGGAGGCCGAAAAGCATCACCCCGGCCCTGACCTCTTTCTGCTGCATTCCCACGTTGAGCACCAGGGAGAGCGACACGCCCATGAGCACGAACAGCACGGTCCAGACCGGCGGGAAGAGCCAGTCCGGCGGATTCCAGGCAGGCTTGTTCAGGGTCGTGTAGTACCATGACCCCGGTTCAGGGGTAAACAGGCTTCCTGCAAAAGCGAAGAGCATGCAGATCGCTACGCAGAGTCCCGCGGTGAGGAGTTTGTTGTTCATGCCGATCCGGTTTTCTCGCCAAGGCCCTATGGGGGAAGGCGAAGGTTAACGTTGCTTCATACCTTTCATAACACCTGAGAGTACTGATAATTCCCGCCAGATGACCAAGAGGTGGTTTTTCGCCGCCTGGACCGGCGGCGTGCGTATCTGCGCCGCAATTCATATATTGCCTGCGCATGCGTCAATCATCCAGCATCCAGCATCATGAACAAGGAACTCGACATCGCCGTCAGGGCCGCGAGGGCAGCCGGGACCATCACCCGCTCACGCTTCGGCGAACTCTCCAGCCCGGAGATCGTCGCCAAGGAGTTCAAGGACTTCGTCACGGATGTGGACCGGCAGTGCGAAGCGACCATCACGTCGATTATCGTCGGGGCCTTTCCGGACGACAGCCTGCTCTGCGAGGAGGGCACCCTCAACGACGGTACCTCCGGCCGGACCTGGATCGTCGACCCCCTCGACGGAACCTTGAATTTCATCCACTCCTTCCCGGTCTTCGCCATCAGCATCGGGCTCCGGGGCGCCGACGGCGACCTGCTCGCCGGGGTGGTCTACCAGCCGGTGCTCGACGAGCTGTTCACCGCTTCGAAAGGCGGAGGGGCGTTCCTGAATGGTGAAAGGATACGGGTCTCCGGGAGGGATTCGAAGGAGATCTTCATGTTCGCCACCGGCCTTCCCTTCAAGGAGTACCACTACCTCGACGCCTACGTGGCCATGATGCGGGAGGTGATCCGCGATTCGGCCGGGATCAGGCGCGCCGGCTCGGCAGCCATCGATCTCGCCTACACGGCCGCAGGCCGGTTCGACGGCTTCTGGGAGTACCGCCTGTACCCATGGGACTTCGCCGCCGGCGTCCTCCTGGTCCGCGAAGCAGGCGGAATCGTCACCGGCTTCGACGGCAGCGAAGATCTCTTCGCGCACTCGAGCATCCTTGCCGGCAGTCCCGTTACCCATCCGATGCTGCTCGACATGGCTCGAAGGAATTTCGAAGGGGAACTCCGGAAGGACAAGGGCCTCTGACACCCTTGCGGGGACCTATTTGAAGAGAACGGCGCGCTTTCGTATCTTCCACCTTTTATCACTTAGCCATTCCGCCCATGCTCATCCATCAGCGCACACTCCAGAACGAGGTCTCCCTCCAGGGCATCGGCCTCCACACCGGTCAGGAGTGCACGATCACCTTCAAGCCAGCCCCGGCCAACTACGGCTACACCTTCGTCCGCAACGACATCATCGACTGTCCAGAGATCCCGGCGCTGATCGACCATGTGGTGGATGTCCGCCGCGGCACGACCATCGCCATCGGCGAGGTGAAGGTGCACACGACCGAACATGTGCTGGCTGCGCTGTACGGACTGCAGATCGACAACTGCCGCATCGAGCTCAGCGGCCCGGAACCCCCGGTCATGGACGGCAGCGCCCGCCCGTTCGCCGACGCCATCCTTTCTGCAGGCATCGCCGAGCAGGACGAACCGAAAAACTACCTGGTCATCGACGAGACCATCGAGTTCCACAACGCCGAACAGGGGGTCGATATCGTGGCACTGCCCCTTGACGGCTTCCGGACCACCGTCATGGTCGACTACAAGAACCCTGCCCTCGGCTCCCAGCACTCCGGCCTGTTTGACCTCAACAAGGAGTTCCTCGGTGATTTCGCCCCGTGCCGCACCTTCTGCTTCCTGAGCGAAGTGGAAGCGCTCGCCAGCCAGGGCATCATCAAGGGCGGCGACGTCGACAACGCGATTGTCATCGTCGACCGCCAGCTCGACCAGCAGCAGATCCAGGAGCTTGCCGACAAGATCGGCGTCGATGCCGCACGCCTCGTGCTCGGCAACAACGGCATCCTGAACAACCGCGAACTGCGCTTCCCGAACGAGCCGGCGCGCCACAAACTGCTCGACCTGCTCGGCGACATGGCACTGCTCGGCATGCCGGTCAAGGCGCAGGTGCTTGCCGCCAGGCCGGGGCACGCTTCGAACGTCGAGTTCGTCAGGCAGCTCAAGAAGTATGCCGACAGGAACAAGCTCGCACGCCAGTTCCAGCACGAGAAGAAGGCCGGCGTGATCTTCGACATCAACGCCATCCTGAACATCCTTCCGCACCGCTACCCGTTCCTCCTGATCGACAAGATCGTCGAGTTCACCCTCGACGAGAAGATCGTGGCGATCAAGAACGTGACCATGAACGAGCCATTCTTCCAGGGCCACTTCCCCGGCAACCCGGTCATGCCCGGCGTGCTGATCATCGAGGCCATGGCACAGACCGGCGGCATCATGATGCTGAACGGCAACGAGAACATCAAGGATTCAGTGGTCTTCTTCATGGGCATCGACAAGGCGAGGTTCCGCAAACCGGTGCTGCCCGGCGATACGCTCGTCATCGAGGCCGTCATGACCAACAAGCGCAGGTCCGTCTGCCAGTTCGACGCCAAGGCATATGTCAGGGGCGAACTGGTCTGTGAAGCCTCACTCATGGCCACGGTCATGAACAAGAAAGGCTGACCCTTTCCGCAATCCGACCCCTTGCATGAAAAAGGACCGTCCCGGCTGATCGGGACGGTCTTTTTTTTTGCCGATCGAACGGGCGCACAGGGGCCTGCCCCGACAGGGGAGGCGTGGTTGGGTTGGGATATGTCCACGGATACGCATAAATCCGGGGTTCTCCCGTGTTCTCCACACCTTGCCAACACCCTGGCCAACAGGTTGCCAACAAGTTATCCACATTTTCCACACCTGGCCAAAACACCCGAGCGTGACCTATAAAAGATTATTTTAATTGCACTTATACAAATCCATACATAAGCCCGCGATGGCTTTGTATACATTCATCCATATTCAGTGCGTTAACAAACGGGCATAAGGCAGGACGGGCTTCAGGGACGGGGCTGGAGGGCTGCGGGACTAAGCGGCAAGTGCGATCAGGCCCGGTATTCGAGCCCGCGCCGTATCCGGTAGAAGCGGACGCAGTACTCCAGGAAAGAGTAGAACAGCATCACGGCGGAGAGGTACATGAAGAACTCTTTCACGGGATAGCGATCAAACAGCGGGTGCGGCCATATCATGGCGATGAACATCATCGAAACGAAACCGACGGCCCACTTACCCGGCCAGAGAGACGTCGTAAGCACATTATGGCGATGGCGGATCCACGCCGCCCCGAAAAAGATGACGAGGTCGCGCAGGACGACGAACACCACGAACCAGACGGGAAGCTCCCCTTTCCAGAGGAAATAGATGGCCACACTGGCCAGACAGAGCTTGTCGGCAAGCGGATCGAGGATCTTCCCCATATCGGTGACCTCGTTGGTCCACCGTGCAGCCCGGCCGTCGAACCAGTCGGTAAGCAGTGCGACGATCATGACGGCGAAGGCCTCTCCACTCCTGCCCATGTGGAGAAGGTAGAGGAACCCGGGGATCAGGAGGATCCTCAGGAAGCTCAGGAAATTCGGGAGATTGACAATGCGTCCCTGCACGGCTTGTTGCGTTTAGGTCATTAAGTCAGCGTGGTCACCAGCCTTGACTGGCCATTCAGGCAACCAGTTCGGGATGATCGCCGATGAAGTCCGACCACCCCTGTTTTTTCCTTTTCCTGCCTGGCAACGGGCTTGAAACCTGGCTGCCGGCGCGGTCCGTGCCGCTCCTCGAAAGTTCGCAGAAAGCGATACCAAGAGCATCAGTCGCGTCGGAAGGCATAGGCTTCCCTCCCAGCGAAAGCATCCGGGTAAGCATCGATGCAACCTGCTCCTTGCCGGCCGATCCGTAGCCCGTAACGGCCATCTTGACCTCCCTCGGCGCATACTCGCGCACCGGCAGGCCGTTGCGCGCGGCGAGGGCGATCACCGCTCCTCGAACCTGTCCGAGGATCAGGGCGCTCCGGACGTTGCGGCCGACGAACGCGGTTTCGATCGCGATGCCGTCGGGCCGTGTCGCGGCGACAACCTCCTCGAGCCCGCTCCAGATCATGCCGATCCTCTCTGGAAGGGGCATCGAACCCTTCATGCGGACGACGCCGCAAGCGAGCACCGAAAAGCCCGCATCCCCGCCGCTGATGACGCCGTAACCGGTGATGCGGCTTCCGGGATCGACCCCCAGGATGATCATGGATCAGTCGTTGAGGCTCTGCATGGCGCTTTCGCTGATCTCCATGTTGCTGTAGACGGACTGCACGTCGTCATTGCTTTCAAGTGCGTCGATCAGCCTGATCGCCTTCGACGCATCCTCAGCCTCGAGTTCGACGTAGTTGTCGGGCAACAGGTCGACCTTGGCGTTCTCGAACGGTATGCCCGCCTTCTCGAGGGCGTTCTTGGCCGTTTCGAGGTCCTTGACGTCGGTCAGCACCGTGTAGACCAGCTCGTCGTCTCCCTCCAGCTCCTCGAGGCCGGCATCGAGCAGCAGTTCCATCAGCTGGTCTTCCGATGCAGCGGATTTCGGCACCTCGATCGATCCTTTGCGCTGGAACATCCAGGCGACGCTGCCGCTCTCGCCGAGCGAACCGCCGCTCCTGCTCATGAGGTGGCGGATGTCTGCAACCGTACGGTTCCTGTTGTCGGTAGCGGTCTCGATGATCAGGGCGATTCCGGCAGGGCCGTAGCCTTCATAGGTGATCTCTTCGTACACGGCTCCCTCGAGTTCGCCGGTCCCCTTCTTGATGGCGCGCTGGATGTTGTCCATCGGCATCGAGTTGGCCCTGGCCGTATCGATGGCGAGCCTGAGGCGCGGGTTGCCGGTCGGGTCTCCGCCGCCCATGCGTGCCGCTATGGTGATCTCCTTGACGAGCTTGGTGAACAGGTTTCCCCTCTTCTGGTCGGTGGCGGCTTTCTTTCGCTTGATCGTCGCCCATTTACTGTGTCCTGACATAGGTGTACAAACCGATGGTTGATATGGTCCCGAATTGTCGCGTTTATAGATAAAAGATTTTATTTTCAATGAAAGCAAAATCGATATCCTGCGGCGTGTGAGCGCAAATTAATCACAACGACAAAGAATGACAAACTGGTTGATCGCATATCAGGGCGAGCCCGGGGCATACAGCGAAATCGCGGCTTTGAGGTTCGGCACACCGCAGCCCTTCGAGAGCTTCGACGAGGTGTTCGCGGCGGTCGCCTCGAAAAGGACCGACTACGCGGTGGTCCCGATCGAGAACTCGCTCGGCGGCAGCATACACCAGAACTACGACCTGCTGCAGGACCGGCCGGTGGTCATCCTCGCCGAGACCTTCGTCAAGGTGGAGCACTGCCTCCAGGGAGTCCACGGTTCGAGCATAGCGGATGCCCGGAAGGTGCTCTCGCATCCCCAGGCCCTCGCGCAGTGCCGGAACTTCATCGCCGAGCATCCCCACATCAGGGCCGAGGCCGCCTACGACACCGCCGGCAGCGCCAAGATCGTCGCGGCGGGCGGCGACCCTGCCGTCCTTGCCATAGCCTCCCGAAGGGCCGCGGAGCTCTACGGCCTGGACATCCTGCGTGAAAACCTCGCTGACGAGGAGTGGAACATCACCCGATTCTTCTGCATCGCCCACCAGGACAACCCCGACGTGTCGCACCTGAAGGTGACGCCGGACACGAGAACGCAGAAGACCTCGATCGTCTTCTCACTGCCAAACGAGCCGGGATCGCTGTTCAAGGCGATGGCCACGCTCGCCCTGCGCGACATCGACCTGACGAAGATCGAGTCCCGCCCTTCAAGGAAGAAAGCCTTCGAATACCTCTTCTATGCCGACTTCATCGGGCACCGTGACGACCCGAACATCCACAACGCCCTCGAGCACCTCAGGGAGTTCGCGCCGATGCTCAAGGTGCTGGGAAGCTACGGCGTCGTGAACCCATGATGAACGGCAGCCAGTTCGACCTCTTCGCGCCCGCCTCGCCGGATGCGGGGCAGCATGTCCCCGTGCCGGCGGCGGAACCAGCCCCGCAGCACAAGCCGGGCCTCTACCTGCTCGACGGCATGGCGATGGTCTACCGTGCCTTCTTCGCGCTCCAGCAGGCCAGGATGACCACCCGCGACGGCCGGCCGACGGGAGCCGTCTTCGGCTTCGCCTCAAGCCTGCTCAGGATCATCGAAGCCTACGGCCCCGACTACCTGGCCGTGACCTTCGACAGCCGGGAAAAGACCTTCAGGCACGACCGCTACGAGGCCTACAAGGCGAACCGGCCGGCCCCCCCGGAAGAGCTCGTCAGCCAGATCGCCGACATCCACGAGCTGGTCAGGGCCTTCGGCATCCCGATCGTCGTCATGCCCGGTTTCGAGGCCGACGACCTGATCGGTTCGGCCGCCCGCAAGTTCGAGGAGAGCTGCCGGGTCTACATCGTCACCCCCGACAAGGACATGTCGCAGCTGGTCCACGACGGGGTGCGAATCCTCAAGCCCGGCAAGAAGCAGAACGACTTCGAACTCATGGGCCCGGAGGAGGTCGCCGCACAGTTCGGCGTCCCTCCCGGGCAGTTCATCGACTTCCTGACCCTGACGGGTGACACCTCCGACAACATACCCGGAGCGAAGGGCATCGGCCCGAAGACGGCGTCGAGCCTGCTGGGGAAGTACGGCTCGCTCGACGGCATCTACGGACATCTGGAGGAGCTCTCCCCCAAGTCCCGCCAGAGCCTCGAGGCGTTCCGCCAGATGCTGCCGCTCGTCAGGGAGCTGGTGACGATCCGTACCGACCTTGAGCTGCCGGTCTCGCTCGACGGGCTGCGCTGCGGCACGCCGGACCGCACCGTGCTGTTCGAGCTCCTGAACCGGCTCGAACTCAGGGCCATCGCGGCAAGGGTGCCGGCCCTCTTCCACGTCGAACCGCCGTCAGGTGCAGCGACGGGCGACACCACCGCCGTCGGGGAGGAGCTCGTTCCGGCGGGCCAGGGTGCCTCGTACACCCTCGTCGACACCGACGAGGCCCTCGAGGAGCTGATCCTGAAGCTCGAAGCATCGAAGGGGTTCGCGGTCGACACCGAGACCACGAGCCTCGACACCTTCGAAGCGGAGATCGCCGGCATCTCCTTCGCCGTCGAACCAAAGGAGGCCTTCTTCGTCTACTTCGGCAGGCCGGGGCTGGATGCGGGGAGCACCATGGCCAGGCTGAAGCCGCTGCTCGAAAGCGCCGCACACCCGAAGACGGGCCAGAACCTCAAGTACGACATGCTCGTGCTGAAGCGCTACGGGATCGACCTCGCCCCCGTGGCTTTTGACACCATGCTGGCCAGCTACGTGCTCGATCCCGAGGAAAAGCACAACCTCGACGACCTGGCATCGAGGCACCTGAAGTGCCGCACGACGAAATTCACCGAGCTGGTGGGCGAAGGCAAATCGGCCGTCGGCATCTTCGAGGTCGACCCGAAGAGACTTTCCGACTACGGATGCCAGGACTCCGACATCGCCCTGAGGCTGAAGGGGGCGCTCACGGAGCTGCTCGAACCCGCCCCCGACCTGCTCCGGGTGTGCGAGGTGCTCGAGTTCCCGCTGGTCGGAGTGCTCGCCTCCATGGAGTACCAGGGTATCTCGATCGATACGGAGCACCTCGAACGCACCTCGGAGATCGTCAGCCGTGAACTCGCCGTGCTCACCGGAAAGATCCACGAGGCCGCCGGGGAACCATTCAACATCGACTCCCCGAAGCAGCTCGGCCGCATCCTCTTCGAAGTGTTGCAGCTTCCGGCAAAAAAGGCGACCAAGACCGGCTGGTCGACCAATGTCCAGATCCTCGAAGACCTCGCCGGCATGCACCCGATCGCTTCGGACATCCTCGACTACCGAAGCCTGCAGAAGCTCAAGACAACCTACATAGAGGCGCTGCCGAAGATGGTCAATCCCGTCACGGGACGCGTGCACACCTCGTTCAACCAGTACGTCACGGCCACCGGGCGCCTCTCCTCCTCGAACCCGAACCTGCAGAACATCCCCATCCGCACGGAACTCGGCAAGGAGATCCGGCGGGCCTTCATCCCCTCCGGCGAAGGCAACCTCCTGCTTTCGGCCGACTACTCGCAGATCGAGCTCAGGATCGCCGCCGAGCTGTCGGGCGACCCGAAGCTCATCGAGGCGTTCAGGAACCGCGAAGACATCCATGCCGCCACGGCCAGGGTCATCTTCGACACCGATACGGTCACACCGGACATGCGGCGCAAGGCCAAGGAGGTCAACTTCGGCGTCCTCTACGGCATCCAGCCCTTCGGCCTCTCGCAGCGTCTGGGTATCCCGCAGAAGGAGGCCAGGGAGATCATCGACACCTACATGGCCAAGTACCCCGGCATGTTCGGATCGCTCGAAAAGGCCATCGACCGGGCCAGGGAAAACGGCTACGTCTCCACGCTCATGGGCAGGAGGCGGTACATCCCGGACCTCGCCAGCAGCAACGTGAACGTGCGCAAGGCCGCCGAGCGCGTCGCCATGAACACCCCGATCCAGGGCACCGCGGCGGACATCATCAAGTATGCCATGTGCACCATCAGCCGTCGCCTGAAAAAGGAGGGATTCCGTTCGGTCATGCTCCTGCAGGTACACGACGAACTGCTCTTCGAAACCTCCATGGAGGAGAAGGATGCGCTGAAGGAGCTCGTCGAAGGGTCCATGATCGACGCCGCCGTCGAATGCGGGGTCAGGAACGTGCCGGTCGAGGTCGAGACGGGTACGGGGAAAAACTGGCTGGAAGCCCACTAGCCTTTGATTGTTACCGGAAAGTTTTTTTATATTGCTCGGAATTTCGTCCGGATCACCCTTTCTCCTCAAATAAATCACTCGCTGAATGTCTCTCGTTGCCAGGCATGCATACCCTGCCATCACCGTCATGGTGGCGCACGCCCGGAAGGTCCGTTCAGTAATGATTCCGGCCGTCCTGACGGCCATCCTCTCCATCGTGGTCCAGCCCGCCGTGCAGTACGCCACGGGGCGCGATGCGCTCCAGGCCGCAGTCAGGCACTCGAAAACCGAAGCTCCTGAAAGGAAACTCCCCGCCACAACGGCTGCAAGCCAGGATATCAACGCCGCCGAATCACCCGACGAACTGATTTCGACGACCGAACAGATGATCGAGCGGCTCGTCCTGCAGATCGACCGGGAGAACGAACAGCGCATCCAGTCGAAACCCTATGCCGGAAAGGAAAAATCGATCATCGCGGCTCTCCCCTCGATCAAACCGATCGCCGGCATCGTCAGCAGCGAGTTCGGCCTGAGGATGCACCCGATACACAAGCGCATGATCTTCCATGCCGGCACCGATTTCTCGGCGCCCGAAGGGACGAAGGTGATGGCGACAGCCGACGGGACCGTGGCATTCTCCGGTTTCGACAGCGGGTACGGAAAAAAGGTGATCGTCGATCACGGCAACGGCTACCAGACCATCTACGCCCATCTTTCCAAAGCGCTCATCCGTCAGGGACAGCATGTCAGGCGCGGCGACACCATAGCGTTCTCCGGAAACACCGGACTCTCGACCGGCCCCCACCTCCACTACGAAGTGCGCAAGGACAACTCGGTCGTCAACCCGACCGCCTTCTTTTCGGACGACACGACCCCCGACAAGTTCATGACCCTGCACGGCACCGTGCCGGACGAGGACAGCAACTCTTAACCTGAACCAATCATTTCATCGACCCGTATGTACTGGAATCTCGACCTTGCGCGATATATCGCCGACGCACCGTGGCCTGTAACCAAGGAAGAACTGATCGATTACGCAAACAGGACCGGCGCGCCCCAGCAGGTGGTCGACAACCTGATCGACCTTCCCGAGAGCGACGAACTCTATGAGAGCCTCGAAGAGATCTGGCCGGACTATCCTACCGATGAAGACTTCGGCTACAGCGATGAAGAGCCGTTAACGTAAGCCAAAAGAGGCCGAATGTTTTTTTTTTAGCTTGACTACCCGTTTCAGGACAGCCTGGATACTCCTCCTTGCCTGCCTCGCCATGCTGCCCGATGCCATCGTGGCGAGAAACGGGGCGTCGGCATCACCGGCAAAGACCTCCCTCCCCTACACCGTCAGCAGCATCAGCATCAAGGGCAACAAGGCCGTCACCACCGATGAGATCCGGAGCATCATGCTCACCACCACGAGCAGCTCGTTCCTCGGAACCGGCCTGTTCGGAGGCGCCACCCGCCCCTTCATCCCTGAAGACTTCGAAAAGGATGTCAGCCTGATCAGGAAGCTCTATACCTTCAAGGGCTACTTCTCGGCCGCGATCGATACGACCGTCGTCCGCAAGGGCGACCGGAGGAAGGTCGAACTGCTCATCCGGATCAGCGAAAACCAGCCTTCGCGCATCGACACCGTGTCGTACGCCGGCCTGGAAGGCATCCCCGCCGAACTCCGGACGCGCTACATCTCACGGAGCAGGGTCAAGCCGAAGGAGGTATTTTCCGTCGAAAACCTCATCAATGAGCGGGACCGCTCCCTGGAGTTCTTCCGTGAACAAGGCTATGCCCTTTTCCATCCCGACAGCGTCAGGATCAAGGTGGACACGGTCGGGCTGAACGCCGGGATCCATTACCGCATCAGCCTCCCTGGCAAAGTAGCCTACGGGCCAATCAACGTGGTCGTCCACGACCCCGTCAGGAAGGACGATGCGGCGACGGCAAGGAAAATCGTGCAGGACGGCATGTCGGTCACGATCTACGGCCGCCAGAAGCTCAATGAGGACATCTTCGTCCACTCCGTGGCGTACCGCCCAGGGTCCCCGACGAAATATTCGCTTGAGCAGCGGACGCTGCAGAACTTCGGTTCGACGAACATTTTCTCCTCGATATCGATCGAGAACGACTCGCTGAAGGCGGGTAACCTCTACACAACGATCCACCTCCTTCCGGGCCCCAAGCACCTGATCGAGCCGAAGCTCCTGGTCGACAACCGCTACGGCCCGCTGTTCGTCGGCAGTTCGCTCGCCTACGAGAACAGGAACCTCTTCGGTGGCGCCGAACAGCTGCGCATTTCAGCGGATTACGGCACCCAGACCACCACGAAGAACAGCCTGGTGGGCAGCATGACGGAAGAGCAGTACGACCATGCCCGTCTGTACGACTTGAGCCTCAAGGCGAACCTCGCCATGCCCGTCCTGAAAAAGCAGGGCGCCATGGTGACCACGACGGCAGAATACTCGCAATCGACGCTCCCGGTGCTCCTCAGGAGCCGGAAAGAGGTGTTCCGGGCGAGCTACAGCACCCCTGTCAGCCGCTTCTCGAGGCTCAATTTCGACTTCTTCGAGATCGAGATCGCCCAGAAGGACTCGCTCAGGGGGTTCCGCCAGCTGTTCAAAACCCAGCTCGCCAGGAACATAGGAATCGACCCCAATGACCCCGGCGCGGTCAACAGGGGGATCGACAGCCTCCTGCAGCGGAGGATCAGCCAGATCTTCCGCCTGCGGTACGACTATTCGAACCGGACCGCGCCTGCATGGCAGAGGAAGACGGTATGGAACATCAGTGCTACCGCCGAGGAGTCCGGCAGCCTCTTCTGGCTTGTCGACAAATACATCGACAGGACGGACCATGCCGGTTTCACCGACGAGGATCCCCAGATCTTCGGCACCGCTTACTCGCAATACCTCAAGCTGGACACACAGGCCGCATTCGCCAGGGAGGTCGCCAAGGACCGGCAGATTGCAGGAAGGCTCAGCCTGGGCTGGATGAGCCCCTACGGGAAATCGAACACCACACCGGAAGAGCACCGATTCTACGCCGGCGGATCGAACAGCATGAGGGGATGGCCCTTCAACACGCTGGGTCCAGGCAGCAGCGCAAGCAGGGCGGCCTCGAACTTCGGCGCCGACATCAAGCTCGAGCTTGGCATGGAGTACCGCATGACACTGTTCAAATTCCTCGGCCAACCGTCCGGCATCACCCTGTTCTCCGATATCGGCAACATCTGGGACCGCAAGGGCGCCTATGCCTTTTCGCTCGCCTCGCTCAGGCGCGACTTCGCCTGGGATGCCGGCGCCGGCCTCCGCATCGGATCCCCGATCGGGCCGTTCAGGTTCGACTTCGCCTGGAAGCTGCACGACCCGGCCGCTCCGGAGCCCTGGCAGATTTCCCGCTGGAACCTGAGGGATGTCACCTTCAACTTTGGAATTGGCGAGGCTTTTTGATATCTAAGACCCTGTTTCACCTAACCTCAGCGTAATCGACGTTATGCCCGGCAAATCAACGATCATCGCCCCTTCGATCCTCTCGGCCGATTTCTCCGACCTGAAAGGCTCGCTCAAACTGGCCGAAACTGCCGGTGCCGACTGGATCCACTGCGATGTCATGGACGGCGCGTTCGTCCCGAACATCACCTTCGGCCCCTTCATCGTGCAGGCCATCGCCAAATGCACCAGCCTCGTCATCGACACCCACCTGATGATCCAGGACCCCGACCGCTACATCGAGGATTTCGTCAAGGCAGGCTCGCACCAGGTCACGGTGCACCAGGAGGCCTGCCCGCACCTGCACCGCACGATCCAGTTCATCAAGGGCCTCGGCGCAAAAGCGGGCGTATCGATCAATCCCGCGACCCCGGTTTCGGTGCTTGAATCGATCCTTCCGGACCTCGACCTCGTGCTGTTGATGTCGGTCAACCCGGGATTCGGCGGGCAGAAGTTCATCCCCTCCTCCGTCGGCAAGATCGCAAAGCTCGACGCGATGCGCAGGGAGATGAATCCCGGAATGGTCATCGCCGTGGACGGAGGCGTGACCGAAGAGAATGCCGCCGGTCTTGCTGCAGCCGGCGCCGATGCGCTCGTCGCCGGCACCGCATTCTTCAAGGCCCCGGATCCGGCAGCGGCCGCAAGGAAAATCAAGGGATTGGAATAAGGGAGAAGGACAACAAGGACGAAAGGGACTGCAAAGGACATAAGGGCAGAATGGAAACAGAAAACCCGCGGGAGTCGCCCAGCAACTCCGCGGGTTTTGATTTACAGCGCCGTCCGATCTCTACAGGCTCACGAAGAACGATCCCACATTCAGGAGGGCTTTCAGCCCGACGGACATTCACATCTTATACATTCTCTTCAATTGCCCGGGTTTCAACATCCCACATTCAGGAGGGCTTTCAGCCCGACGGACATTCACCTCTTACATTCTCTTCAATTGCCCCGGGTTTCAACATCCCACATTCAGGAGGGCTTTCAG
>JAAXWS010000037.1 GCA_013334865.1 Chlorobiaceae bacterium | reverse complement strand
GGGCGATTTCGGGGCTTTTGAAATATCGTTCTCCCTCTTCGAGGTCCGGCATGTTTTTCGAAACGGCCTTGCCGAACTCGCTCCGGCAGAACTCGGGATTACCGGTCGACAGGAACTGCTCGATGCCTCCAGGGAAATTCACATAACAGTCGCCGAACCCGAGCCCGACTCCTCCTCCGGGGCAGCCGAACGTCCTGCGGCTGAATGCAGCCGTCCGCCCGTTGGTGGCGCTTTTAAAGAACGCGATGACGCATCCGAAAACACCTTCCCTGAACTGCAGGGCTCCATCCGGAAGAACGTTGGATTCGATGACGGCAACAGGGGCTGTCGAGAGGCCGACAGCTTTGGCGAGAGCGCTTTTCATGACAGTGTCCTCTGGATGGTTGGTCGGGTAACAGGCTGCGTATTTGAGAAGGATACGATTCGAAACCGATCGATCAAAGCGCGGCAGGGTCCATTATTGAATTATCCCCTCGTGTTCCGCCGGCTCTGATATCGCCTGGTCTCAGGAGCAGAAAGGGCAGGCAGGATCGCGACTGACCGGCACCTTCCTGAAAGTCATGGTGAGAGCGTCGAAGGTCAGCAGGGCGTCGGTGAGCGGCGTGCCGATGGAGAGCAGGTGCTTGACGGCTTCGATCGCCTGGATGGAACCGATGACGCCGGGAAGGGCGCCGACAGGCCCCTGGGGCACGCCGGGCCCGGGGACGCCATCTTCGTGGAAAAGGCAGCGGTAGCAGGCGGTCACGCCGGGAACGACCGTCATCGTCTGGCCGTGGAAGTTCCTGATGCCTGCATGTGAGTAGGGTTTCCCGGCCTGATGGCATGCCTGCGCTATCAGGAACTTGGAGTCGAAGTTGTCCGTGGCGTCGACGATGAAATCGTAGCCTGCAAGGATCTCCCGGGCGTTTTCAGCGGTGAACCTGGACGGGTGGGCCACGACGATGGTCGAAGGGTCGAGTGCGTTGATCCGATCCCGGGCCGAGTCGGTTTTGCTGGCGCCGAGGGATTCGGTCGTGTGCAGGATCTGCCGCTGCAGATTCGAGAGTTCGACAATGTCGCCGTCCATGATGCCTATGATGCCGACGCCTGCGGCAGCGAGGTAGAACGCAGCAGGGGAGCCGAGCCCTCCGGCGCCGATGACCAGCACTTTTGACCGGAGAAGCTTCTCCTGGCCGGCTTCACCGATTTCGGGCAGGGCCAGATGGCGCGCATAGCGCTGCTTTTGTGCGTTGTTCAGAGTCATGTCGATACCTCCTGAGTTACGGGGCCGTTATATGCAGGATCCCAGTTTTTGAATACCGGTTCGATCTCTTTTGTGCGCAGGGCCTGACAGAAAGCTTCGGCGGAGCGGTCGTCGGAGACTTCGAACTGGCTCGCCCCCTGCGTTTCGGTGTCAAGGTATCCTCCGACCGTCGTTCGACTGGCTATGCTCATGCGGGTGATGCCGAGGCCGGCCATTCCGTCGCGGAAGTTCGGGCTTTCGCGGGTAGAGAGCACCAGGTCGATGTCCGGCATGGCGATGCGGAAAGCGAAGATCATGCGGGCGAGGAACCTGTCGTCGACGGTATACGCAGGCTGGTAGCCGCCCTCCTGCGGGCGGATTCGCGGGAACGATACCGAGACGCCGGCTTTCCACCAGGTGCGGCAGAGGTGCCGTACATGGCGAGCCAGTGCCAACGCTTCGCCGACCGGTTCGGAGAGTCCGAGCAGGGCTCCGACTCCGACGCTTCTGATTCCGCCCTGCAACGCCCGTTCCGGTGTCTCGAGCCGTTCGAGGAAGTCCTGCTTCGGCCCCCAGCGGTGCAGTTCACTGTAGTTGTTACGGTCGTAGGTCTCCTGATAGATGGTGATGCCGGTGCAGCCGCATTCGGCGAGAGTGCGGTACTCGGCCACCGTCATCGGGAAAGCTTCGACAGCAACGCGAGGCATGACTCGGGCAGCGATCTCGACCGCCCGGCGCAGATAGTCGAATTCCGCCACAGAGGTGCGCTCTCCGGTCAGCAGCAGCGCATCGTTGATGCCGAGCGCTTTCATGGCTGCCAACTCCTTTTCGATTTCGTCGAATTCAAGCCGGCGCCGCGGAGCCTTGCGGTCGGATGCGAATCCGCAATAGACGCATCCGCTCGAACAGAAGTTTGAGAGGTAGAGCGGCGCGTAGAGCGACACTATGCGTCCGAAGCGCCGCAGGGTTATGGCCTGTGCTTCTGCGGCAAGTTGTTCGAGCGACCCGTCCCGTTCCGGAGCAAGCAGCGTTTCGAGGTCCGCCGAAAGCGCATTGTCGGTCAGCCATGCGGGTAGCGCGCTCATGAGGAGGTCCCGAGGAAAGAGGTCAGGGGGCTGGTCGCGACTGCTGTGCCGGATTTCGGCATGATGCCGGCGATCCTGGCCTGGCGGCCGGCTTCGACAGCGCGGGCGAAGGCCCCGGCCATGGCGGCAGGGTCGCGTGCGACGGCGATGGCGCTGTTGACGAGCACGGCTTCGCACCCCATTTCCATGGCTGCGC
>JAAXWS010000019.1 GCA_013334865.1 Chlorobiaceae bacterium | reverse complement strand
TGGATTGAACCTCTTCGGCTTCCACCACGTCTCCGGACCCTAACGTCGCGCCCCGCGTGGGCGCGTGGATTGAAACGGCAAAAAGTGATACACGCCTTCCCGTATCGCTGCTGAGGTCGCGCCCCGCGTGGGCGCGTGGATTGAAACACCGTCAAGAAGCCGGGCGACAAGGCGACCGACGTCGCGCCCCGCGTGGGCGCGTGGATTGAAACTATAAGGGCGCCGCATGAAACGCACGAGAGGGCCGTCGCGCCCCGCGTGGGCGCGTGGATTGAAACGTCACTTCGTCTCGGAGTTGACCAAGGATCTTTGTCGCGCCCCGCGTGGGCGCGTGGATTGAAACAGCGTCCAACCGACGAAAGGTGAGTTTACCGCTGCGTCGCGCCCCGCGTGGGCGCGTGGATTGAAAATCTCTCAACACTGTCAACGTCAACCATGGAGGTACGTCGCGCCCCGCGTGGGCGCGTGGATTGAAACTCATCGTTGCTATGGATAGGCGGGCGAAGCTAAAGTCGCGCCCCGCGTGGGCGCGTGGATTGAAACCTCCTTTTGTTTGGTTGGTTGGAGCCTGCCGACGTCGCGCCCCGCGTGGGCGCGTGGATTGAAACCGGCGACTATGCCAACCTCGAAGGGATCGAAGATGTCGCGCCCCGCGTGGGCGCGTGGATTGAAACGCCCGGGTTGACGTCGACCCCGCAGGCGCCGCAGGCATACCACGTCGCGCCCCGCGTGGGCGCGTGGATTGAAACGGGCAATCAAAGAGTGAGTTTAGTAAGGCACTGGGTCGCGCCCCGCGTGGGCGCGTGGATTGAAACACGACGATGCCGAGCGCCTGGGATATTGAAAAATGTCGCGCCCCGCGTGGGCGCGTGGATTGAAACTCCCTGATGGCTGCTGTGGAGATCGGTAACGGCAGTCGCGCCCGGCGTGGGCGCGTGGATTGAAACGCCACCTCGCGCCGCTCGACCTCAAGCATCTTGGTCGCGCCCCGCGTGGGCGCGTGGATTGAAACTACCTGGGCGGGTCGGCCTACTTCATCGAGATGAGTCGCGCCCCGCGTGGGCGCGTGGATTGAAACCAGCGGGAGCTCGCAAAGAATATCGGGATCAGCCCGTCGCGCCCCGCGTGGGCGCGTGGATTGAAACGACAAGGGCGCGATGCAGGTCCTCGTCAACGTCGGTCGCGCCCCGCGTGGGCGCGTGGATTGAAACAACAATCAGCCGGGGCCTCGGTCCCGGGAAAAACGGTCGCGCCCCGCGTGGGCGCGTGGATTGAAACACCGCCTTGCCCGACTGCGAGCTGCGCGAAGCATGTCGCGCCCTGCGTGGGCGCGTGAGAGAACTCTGGACGTTGTTTTGTGAAAAAATAACTAACGGAAGCATCGGAGTGAATTCGATAGCTAACCTTTAATAATACAAGGGTATAATGGAACTCAGCCTGATTAATACTTCGCGATTATCTGGCGAAGAGCGATTCATCGAGGCCTCAGGTCAGCTGGATTTTACGTGTTGGACTTCTTGCGCTGGAGTTCGTCAACCCTGATGAGCAACGCAATCCGGGGTGTCCTGGCTGAATGTCTGGTTGGGCAGGCAGTTGGAGGTATTCATGAGATACGGGATAAGTGGACTCAATATGATCTACTGAACTCCAGCGGCATGAGGGTCGAGGTGAAGACCGCTGCATTTCTGCAGAGCTGGGGTCAGAAAAGTTTGACCAGGGTCTTATTTGCTATCCAAAGCATCAACGTGTGGATCCGGTTACAGGGTAGCCGAAGCCGGACGAATGTCGATATGCCGATGTCTACGTGTTCGCACTGTTTGCCAATATAAACCAGGCAACGCTCAATCCGTTTGATGTATCATGGGTGTTCTATGTTGTTCCTGCTGGATGGTTAGATGCGAGAACCCGAAGTCAGTATTCGATCACCGTGCCCTCATTGAGAGCAGCGTTCGCAGCTGTTGCTTATGCTGATCTTGCAGAGAGTGTTACGTTGGCTGGTGCAGAACATCGGAGAATGAAAAATGAAGATGAGGGGATTAGTTGACTGAGGGAAGAGCTGATTCCACCGGGCTGCACGGGGCAATCGTAAGAGCTTGGGTTCCCCTGTGGGCCTGCCTACGATGGTCCGGGCGATCGGGACGTTTCAGGTCAGGGAAGTGCGTCTGGAATCGGTGGATCAACTGGCGTCGGGGGCGATCCTGATCTGCACCTCGTTGCGCCGCAGGAAGGGAATGGTCCATGGCGGATCGTACGAGGCGAGCTTGGGTTCCGAAATCGCATGATAGCCCTGTTTTTCAAGCCAGGCTCGAAGTTGCCTGGCGTACTTTTCAAGATTGGCGGAGGAGTGCAGGCCAGGGTAGCTGACCACCGCGACCGTTGCCGGAGGGAGCTCGCGGAGCTTCACTTCGGGATCGAGAGGTTCGGGGGCCGAGGCGAGGGTAAATCCCTCGGGAAGGACGAACGCCATGGTCCAGCCGCCTTTGTTCCGCTGCTGCAGGACCGGTGCCGTCATGGAGATCTTTTCGCCGCGGCGCTCCTGCAAGACCGGAGCCGTCATGCTGATCGAGCTCTTCGACCTGTTCCTGCCGAAAATATATCCTGCCAGCCGGTTGAATCCCTTGCCGCTTGCGGCTCCGTAACTCTCGTCGTCGAGAATGGTTTCAGCGATCACCATCGGACCGTAACGGCGCACTTCAAAAGGCCCATCCTGTTTCAGCAGTTCGTAAGGCGGTTCGGCAGCACTTCGCTTTCCCAGCACTGAGCATCCTGCAAACAGGAGGCTCGACAGCATCAGCATAACGGTTTTCATGATCTGTTCACTCCTTGCCATTACGGGGCATCATCCTACGTTATCTCCAACAACGCGAGGCTGAAAAAGGTTTGTCTGGCCGATCGTGACGATGGAGGAGACTGCCGGGGTCAGGCTTCCCGTTCCAGGATGGCGTTGATGGAGCCGGTGACCTCCTGGTCCATGGAGCGGATTTTGCTGTTGAGTTCGTGGAGGCGCATGAAGAGCTTTTTCTCGTCGGCTTTTTCGGTGGTGCCGGCGAGTTGGGCGAGGACCGTCTGCTTCTCCTGCTGGAGGGGTTCGAGCACGAGGGTCTTGACGGCGATGAGGAAGTGGGAGAGGCAGCGGCGGGCGTGCTGCATGGTCTGGTCGGGCAGCAGGGGGGCCTGTTCCTGCACGGGCAGGCGGAAGAGGATGTCGAGCGCGAGGTCGCGGGCCTCTGGCATGGAGATCGATGTGATTTCGGCGGTGATGTCGATGCCGTGGCCGGCTTTGGGGTCGAGCTCGCGGAAGCGGTCGACCAGGTGGCGCAGCACTGCCTGGGCGGCGTGGTTCGAGAGGCTGAGCATCTGTTCGTGCGAGGCGGCGAAGGCGAGCACTTCGTTGCCGTAGAAGGTGCTTTCGAGCAGCGCTTCGAGGAAGGTGCGCTCGGAGACGCTCAACGGACGGTTCGGCGGCGGTGCCGGTGCCGCGGCTTTCTTCTCCTCTTCCCTCGGGGGCGGGCCGGAGGGCCTTCCGGAATCAGCGGAGGGCATCACCTTCAGGAGGGTCTTGCGGCTGATGCCGAGCTGCCGGGAGAGTTCGTCGAGGTAGAGCTCCTTCTGCACGGGGTCGGGTACCAGCGAGATGCTTCTGGTCATGGCCGAGACCGCCTTGGAGGCCTGGTCGGGGGCGTCCATCATGCCGGCGTCACGGAAGCAGCGGAGCTGGAAGTCGAGGAACGGGGTGCGGTTGTCCTGCATCTCTTTGAAGAAGGCCTCCTTGCCGCGGTTGCGGATGAAGCTGTCGGGGTCCTCGCCGCCGGGCAGCAGGAGCACCCAGGGGGTCAGTCCTTCGGAGAGCAGGATGTCGATGCCGGCGAGCATGGATTTCTTGCCGGCGTTGTCGCCGTCGTACAGGAAGAGCACCCGCGAGGTATAGCGCTTGAGGATCTTCGCCTGGTAGCGGGTGAGGGCGGTGCCGCACGAGGCGACGGCGTTGGTGATGCCGGCCTGGTGCAGGGCGATGACGTCCATGTAGCCTTCGACGAGGATGGCGGCCTCCTGGCGGCGGATCTCATCCTTTGCGGCGTGCATGCCGTAGAGGAGCTTCGATTTCTCGAAGGTGGCGCTCTCGGGGGAGTTGATGTACTTGGGTGTTTCGGGGTCGTCCGACAATGTCCTGCCGCCGAACCCGGCTACCTGCCCGCCGATGGTGAAGATCGGGAAGATCACCCTGTTGCGGAGGGTGTCGTAGAGGGTGTTGCGCTGGTGGTGGCGGGTGAGCAGGCCGAGTTCGGTCAGGTGCTCCACGGGGATGTTGTCACGCGTGGAGGCGTGCAGCAGGTGGTCCCACGACTCCGGCGCGAAACCGAGGCCGAACCTCCTGATGGTGCCCGCTTCGAGGCCCCGGCTGCCGGCGAGATAGGCGTATGCCCTTTTTCCGGCGTCGCTTTCGAGGTTGCCGTGGAAGAAGCGCGCCGCCCATCGCAGGGTATCGAACCGGCTGTCCTGCCGCTGCTCATCCTTCCTCGCGCCCTCCTGGCGGTATTTCGAGACGTCGATGCCGGCGCGTTTGGCCAGGAGCTCGACGGCCTCCGGGAAGGTGACCTTCTCCATCTCCATGACGAAGCTGAAGACATTGCCGCCCTTGCCGCTGGAGAAGCACTTGAAGATCTGCTTGTCGGGCGAGACGATGAATGACGGGGTCTTTTCCTGGGTGAAGGGGGAGAGGGCCTTGTAGTGACGCCCTGACGGGTTGAGCTTGACGTAATCCGAGACGACGTCAACAATGTCCGTTCCCTGGCGGACCTCATCAATCATGCGTTGCGGTATCATGCCTGCCCTCTGCGTTGGTGCCCTGGTTGCTCCTTTCTGAAGCAATGATAAGCCTAAAATAATGAAATCACAACGGCGCGCCTGAGGCTGCTTCGCCAGCGTGTGGCCAGCCTTGTATCGCGATGCGGGGGTTGGCGGCTTATGCTTTTTTTTTACTACATTTGGAAGTCGCCGGTGTCGGCGACGCCTGAACGGGCATGAACGTGTTTCGCGCAGGGCCTGATGCGGGATGAAGCTTCCTCCAGGTTATCGGAGGCTGCCGATCATGACCGATGTTTTGCGAATTGTCAGGAAGATGTGTTTTATTATTCATTTTGAGCCAATCAGGCACGGTTCTCTGTCAATGATGCTGATTTTTTTCCATCTAATTACAAGCAAATGAAACAGGGCTTTTTTACGGCGGTGCTGATTGCAGTCACCTACGCGGTCTCTCTCGGCTTCTACATTTGGATGGGCACCAACCCGCCTGAATCCATGTTTCATGCCGTCTGGAAAGGCGGTCCGATCGTTTCGGTGCTGATGGCCCTCATCATGATGGTCATCGCCTACATCGTCGAGCGCATCGTGGCGCTGAACAAGGCTTCCGGCAAAGGCGCGATCACCGATTTCGTGCAGAGCCTCAAGCAGGATATCGAGGCCGGTGCCGTCGACCAGGCGATCTCCCGCTGCGATGACCACCAGAGCTCGCTCTCCGCGGTGCTTCGTGCCGTGCTCGAGCGCTACAAGATCCTTGCCGTCCACAACATCACCGACCGCGACAAGCGCATCAGCGAAATGCAGAAGGCCGTCGAAGAGGCGACCGTGATGGAGATGCCGCTCCTCGAGAAGAACCTCGTGGCCATCTCGACCATCGCGTCGATCTCCACGATGGTCGGCCTCCTCGGCACGACGCTCGGCATGATCCGCGCCTTCGCGGCCATGGCCACCAGCGGCTCGCCCGACGCGGTGCAGCTCTCCCAGGGTATTTCTGAAGCGCTCTTCAACACGGCGCTCGGCATCCTCGGCGGCATCATGGGTATTGTCACCTACAACGTGTTCACCAGCAAGGTCGACCGGTTCAACTACATGATCGACGAGGCGGCCTTCTACATCATCCAGACGCTCGGCTCCGGAAAATCCCAATCGTAACCCATGTCCAAGATCAAGGCAAAAAGGGTCGGCTTCAGGCTCGACATGACGCCGATGGTGGACGTGGCGTTCCTGCTGCTCACCTTCTTCATGCTGACGACGAAGTTCCGGCCCCCGGAGACGGTCAGGATCGACCTGCCGCCTTCCCATTCGAACATGAAGCTTCCCGAGTCCGATGTGCTGACCGTCACGGTCGCCTCCGACAACTCCATCCTCATGGGCCTCTCTTCGCAGCCTGCCAGGGTGAGGCTGTTCGATACGGTGGTCCGGCAGAACCTGGAGAATGCAGGGATGTCCGCTCCGGCTGTCGCCGATTCCCTCAGGAAGTTCAGGCTCGGCGAGAGCTTCCGCATCAATCGCGAGGAGCTGCCCCGCTACATCATGATGTCGCGCTACGCCGACCAGCGGCTCAGGCCGGTCATCAAGGCGGACGGCAAGGCGGATTACGAGGCGGTCAACTACGTCATCAAGGTGTTCAAGAAGATGAACCTGCTCAACTTCAACCTGGTCACCGTTCTCGAAAAGGAGGTTGGCTGATATGGGTATGGTAGATACACCGGAGAGACGGGGCAAAAAGGGTGGCCGCAAAACCAAGAGGATCGGTTTCCATCTCGACATGACGCCGATGGTGGACGTGGCGTTTCTGCTCCTGACCTTTTTCATGCTGACGACGACCTTCGCCAAGTCCAACACGATGGAGATCAACATTCCGCCGGAAACCGGGGAGGTCTCCGTCGCCGAGAGGAACGTGATGACCCTCAGGGTGCCCGGAGACGGATTCGCCTACTGGTCGCTCGGCGAAGAGGCTCCGCACCGCACGCCGCTCTACGACCAGCAGCAGGGATCCGTCGGTGCGGTCAGCAAGGATGTCCGCCAGCTGCTCCAGCAGCAGTATGCCAGCAACAGGAAGCTGGTGATCGTGGTCAAGATCAGCGAGAAGGCCAAGTACAAATCACTCGTCGACATCATCGATGAACTGAACCTGCTCAAGATCGACCGGTTCAGCCTCGACGATTTCAACGCCCAGGATGAATCCGAAGTCCGGCGAGCCGGTTGACGAACCAGAACAAAGGAGTAGTTGAACGTGTCCTCAAAGATCGAAAGAGTCCATGACGATGTGGCCCGGGAGGCCCGGAAAGGCTGGACGTTCCGTGAAGAGTTCCTCGATACCGACCTGGTTCGGCATATCAGCTACGGCAACCTCGTGCTGCGCCGCGAAGCCCACCTGTACCTGACCCATGGCGTGATCATATCGGTGCTCACCCTCTGCTCGTTCTGGCTGGTGAGCGCCAACTGGAACCGCCTGCTCGCTTTGTCGGGGCTCGGCAGGAACGACGACGTCAGGACGGTAAAGTGCTACGAGATCGTCACGAACGTCACCCAGCTTCCGCCTCCGCCCCCGATGACCCCTCCGGAACCGAAGACGGTCAAGAGCTCGGCACCGGTCGAGGCGCCGCCGAACGTCGGCAAGATCAAGAAGGTCGCCGAAGCGCCGGCAGAGCAGACGCTGGCCACCCAGAAGGAGATCAAGCAGGCGATCCAGGGCGGAGCCAGCCAGGGTTCGTCGGCCGCGTGTGAGACGGTCGAGTTCGTCGAGTGTTCGAACCCTCCGGTCGTGCTTGGCACCCCGAGGCTGATCTATCCCGAGATGGCCAGGATCGCCGGCATCGAGGGCAGGGTGTTCGTCCGCGTGCTGATCAGCGAGGACGGGAGAGCCATGCGGGCCGACATCGTCAAGCGTGTGCCGGCAGACGGGACCTACTTCGACAAGGAGGCCGTGCGCATCGCCATGGAGTCGAAGTACAGCGCAGGCCAGCAGAACGGCAAGCGGGTCCGCGTGTGGATGACCATTCCGGTCAGGTTTACCCTGCACGGAGAAGGGTGATAGTCAACTAAAACCTGTTGCGCAAATCGATTGCTGCGTTGTGCGGTACTCGCAATCCTCATGTACTGCGTGTACATTCCGGTTGCTCCGCTCCGTACGCCTTGCACTCGAAGTGCTCACGACGGTTTTTATTTGGGTATGTCCTCTTGCACGGAGAAGGGTGAGGGGAACGTGACGCGTGACGAGTAAAGAAAGCTGATTGTCGAGCAGGGAAGCCCTGCCCGACATTTTTATTTTACCTCCGATTGCCGACGAGAGAATTCTTATTCCCCGTGTCACGTGTCACGCGTCATGATTTCCCTTCTTTTGTCCGGTAGAAGATCGCGTAGAGCACCCAGAGGTAGGCGCCGGTGAGGGTGAAGGGGGCTATGTAGAGGGAGAAGATGCCGTCGACCGACTTTTCGAGGTACATGCCGGCGTAGCTCAGGGCGATGACGGCCGCGCCCAGGGCGATGTACAGGTAGTTCACCGTCCCGAGCGGCATGCCGGCCTGCTTTTTCGCGGTTTCCCGCGGGGGCTCAGGCCTTTTCTTCGCTGAAGATCTCATCGAGCATATCGATACAGAGTTGCGCCTCCTCGAGGCTGAGCGACAGCGGCGGCAGGAGGCGGATCACGTTGACGCTGGTGGCGTTGACGAGCACGCCACGCTTCAGCGCCTCTTCGACATAGTATTTCGCTTCACGTTCGACCGTGATGCCGATCATGAGGCCGTACTGCCGGATCTCTTTGATCTGCGGGTATTTCGCGGCAAGCTTCTCGAACGCCTCGCGCATCATCTTGCCGGTTTCGGCAGCCTGCTGCATGAGGCCGTCGGAGAAGATCACGTCGATCATCGCCAGGCCGGCGGCACAGGCAACCGGATTGCCGCCGAAGGTGGTGCCGTGGCTGCCGGGGGTGAAAATCTCCCTGACCTTCTCGCCGCCGATGAGCGCGCCGAGCGGCAGCCCGCCGCCGACCGGCTTGGCGAGGCAGACGACGTCCGGCGTGACGCCGAACTGCTCGTAGCTGAAGAAGGTTCCGGTACGGCCGCAGCCCGCCTGGATCTCGTCGGCCACGATGAGGAATCCGTGCTGCTCGGCGAGCTCGCCGAGGCGCCTGGAGAACGCTTCGCTGACCCTGTGGATGCCGCCCTCGCCCTGCACGAACTCGACGAAGACCGCGGCCGTGCGGCCGGAGACCTTGCGCTCCAGGTCTTCGACGTCGTTGAAGCCGATCATGCCGACGCCGGGCAGGAGGGGTTCGTAACCCTCGACATACTTCGGCTTGGCCGTCAGGGACATGGCGCCGTAGGTCCTGCCGTGGAAGCAGTTGCTGAGCGAAAGCACCTCGCGCTTTTCCGGGTCGCCGGATTGCGCGGCCCATCTTCTCGCCAGCTTGATGGCCGCCTCGATGGCCTCGGTGCCGCTGTTGCACAGGAATACCCTCGACAGCCCGGAGAGCTCGAGCAGCTTTTCGGCAAGTTCGAACTGCGGGCGCTGCATGAAGAGGTTCGAGGTGTGGATGTACCTCGAGGCCTGTTCGGAGATCGCCTTGACGAGCCGTTCGTCTCCGTAGCCGATGGCGTTGACGCCGATGCCCGCGATCATGTCGAGGTAGCGGGTGCCGTCCGTCGTGTAGAGGAACGAGCCTTTGCCGTAGTCGATTTCGAGCGGCAGCCGTGCGTAGTTGTGGAAAAAGAGCTGCTGTTCGGTTTCAGTGCTGATGTCGAGAGGTTTCATCACGATGATAGCGTTGCAGAATTTTCTTTAGAAAAAATCGTGGTGCGGCGTCAACCGGTCACTCATCTTCGCGCCGGTCCTTGAGCCGGCTCCTTATCCAGCGCCAGAGGCCGTAGGCGGCCATGACGCAGGCAAACAGGCGGAGCTGCAGGACGTCCGGTCCGGAAATGAGGGTAGACGACCATGCAATATACGCCGCAAGCACCAGAAACGTGACGGAGAGCAGGGCGTTGAGCACACCGGCGACCGTCGGACGGAATCCCGCAGGACGCCCTACCTGGTCATTCATCGGTATGGCCTTTCCGGTTGCTGCCGTAGAACCGCCACTCCTTGTTCACGATGAGCCGTGCGCCGTGGGCGAGCGTGAAGTAGGACCAAGCCCACTGCATGAGCACGAAAACGCGGTGCTTGAAGCTCGTGAGGTAGAGGATGTGGACGATGATCCAGGTGAACCATGCCGGCGCCCCGTCGAACTTCAGCCCCTTGAACTCCACGATCGCTTTGTTCCTGCCGATGGTGGCCATCTGGCCCTTGTTGAAGTAGCTGAAGGGCTTTCTCGGTTTGCCCTTGAGGTCGCTGAGGATGGCGCGTCCGATGTATTTGCCCTGCTGCAGTGCGACCGGCGCCAGGCCGGGAAGCGGCGTGCCGGTCTGGTGCGTGAAGCAGGCCTGGTCTCCTCCGACGAACACTTCGGGATGGCCGGGGATGCTCATGTCGGGTTCGACCACGATCCTGCCGATACGGTCTGTTTCGACTCCCATGGTCTTGCCGATCTCCTGCGCCTGGACGCCGGCAGCCCAGAGTACGGTCGCCGCTTCGATCCTCTCGCGGCCGATCTGCACGCCGTTGGCGTCGACAGCGCTTACGCCGCTCGAGGTCCATACCTGGACGCCGAGCTTCTCGAGTTCCCTGGTCGCCCGGCTCGACAGGTCGGGATCGAAGGCGCCGAGGATGCGTTCGGCGGCCTCGACGATGAAGATCCTGGTCAGTTTCGGATCGATGTGCTTGTAGAACCTCGACAGGGTGTACCGGCTCATCTCGCCGATCGATCCGGCGAGTTCGACGCCGGTCGGGCCGCCGCCAACGATCACGAAGGTCAGCAGCTTCTTCCGCTCGACCGGGTTGCTGGTGCGTTCGGCCGCCTCGTAGGCATCCATGACGCGCCGGCGGATCTCGGTCGCCTGGGCGAGGTTTTTCAGGCCCGGGGCGAACTCCTCCCAGTCGTTGTTGCCGAAATAGTGGTGCTGCACGCCGCAGGCGAGCACGAGGTAGTCGTAGGAAACTTCGCCGAAATCGGTCGTGAGCGTTTTCGTCTCGAGGTCGACGTTGGTGACCAGGCCCTTGAAAACCGTGATGTTGCCGTAATCGGCCAGCATGTTCCGGAGCGGGGCGGCGATATCGCCCTCGCCGAGGGCAGCCATGGCCACCTGGTAGAGCAGCGGCTGGAAGAGGTGGTAGTTCTTCCGGTCGATGAGCGTCACCTCGACGTCCCTCCTGTTGCCGAGCACTCTAGCCGCGTGCAGGCCGGCAAACCCTCCGCCCACGATCACAACCTTTTTTTTCATCTCCCCGCCTGTTCTCCTGTTCTTGTTCAAAACCCCGTATGCTGCAAACTTGCCAAAAGTAATAAAAAAGAGAAGAATGTCGTAACGGGTGGATATCGGTTGCGGTTCCGGTTTGCAGGGAGTCAGGAGAGGGCGGCGATGATATCCCGGTGGGCGGGGAAGCGCGAGGCCAGTTCCGCGCCGTCGGCGAAGGCGAAGTCGCGGAAATCGAAGCCCGGCGCCACAACGCAGCTCACCAGCGAGTAGGGGTCGCGATCGGGCCGGTCCGGCATGGAGGCGCCGAACCGGCAACCGGCGGGGACTGATGAATGGAGCACCTCTCCGCGATCCGGATCGGGGCCGAGGGTGAACGAGGCGGGAGGGCCGGTTTCAGGGAAGATGTGCACCTCGAGCGGGCCGCCCGCATGGAAGTACCACAGCTCGTCCGAATGGATGCGGTGCAGGCGCGAACGGCCACCGCGTTCGAGGAGGTAGTGGATCGAGGTGGCGTAGGCCCGCGGGCCGTCGAAGGGTACGGTGCCGCTGAAATCGTACGAGCCGGAGCTGCGGTAGGTTTCGCGGTACCAGCCCCCCTCCGGGTGCGGTTCGAGGCCGAGGCGCTTGATCCAGTCTTCAGCCTTTGGCATTGAGCTTCTCGCGGATCTTCGCGGTCTTCTGGCGGGAGGCTTCGGCGAGCTTCACGCGGAACGCCTGCATGGCTTTCATGAGTTCCTCGTCGGCGAGCGCGAGCATCTGGACGGCGAGCAGCGCAGCGTTGCGGGCGTTGTCGATGCCTACCGTGGCGACGGGGATGCCGGCGGGCATCTGCACGATGGCGTAGAGCGAGTCCTGGCCGCTGAGCTTCTTGCTGTAGATCGGCACGCCGATGACCGGCAGGACGGTCATGGCCGCCGTGACGCCGGGAAGGTGCGCGGCGCCGCCGGCACCGGCGATGATCGCCTTCAGGCCGCGCTCCTGCGCCGAAGAGGCGTAAGCCTCGAGGTCACCTGGCGTGCGGTGCGCCGAGATGACCGAGATTTCGTAGGGAATGCCGAACTCTTCGAGGACGTCGGCCGCATCTTTCATGATGTCGAAATCGGAGTCGGAACCCATGAGGATGCCTACGATCGGGTTCTGCTGTTCAATGTTTGCTGCTGCCATGGATAAATAAATGATCAGGCCGCAAAGGTGCGGCCGGTTTGATGGGGCTTGGCTATGAATTTGCCGAGTTTTATGTATTTTCTCGTGTTCATCAAAAATAACATATGTCGAGGAAGAATACAATGACAGCAAATCTCGCAGCTCTCGCGTTAAAGTACAGCAATCCAGGCCCCCGGTACACCAGCTATCCGACCATCCCTTCATGGAGCGCCGACGGCGTGAGCCAGGAGCAGTGGAAGGATGCGATGGTGAAAGGCTTCAACGAAAGCAACGAGAAGACGGGCATCAGCATGTACATCCACATCCCGTTCTGCGAGAACCATTGTTACTTCTGCGGCTGCAACGCCCATCGCACGACAGACCATTCATTCGAAGAGCCTTACATCGACGCCCTCATCAAGGAGTGGCAGATGTACCTCGATGTCTTCCCCGGCAAGCTGAACGTCAAGGAGCTGCACATCGGCGGAGGCACGCCGACCTTCTTCAGCCCGGAGAACCTCAAGAGGCTGGTCGATACCCTGTTCAAGGACGTCAACCGCATGGACAACTATATCTTCAGCTTCGAGACCAACCCCCGCTCGACCTCCAGGGAGCACCTCGAAGCGCTCTACAGCGTCGGATTCCGCCGCATGAGCTTCGGCATCCAGGACTTCGACCCGGTCGTTCAGGCCGAGATCAACCGTCCCCAGTCGTTCGAGCTGGTGAAGGAGAAGATCGACCTGGCCCGCCAGATCGGCTTCACCTCGATCAATTTCGACCTCGTCTACGGCCTGCCCAAGCAGACCCTCGCCACGGTCACCGACACCATCCAGAAGGTGATGCAGCTGAAGCCGGACCGCCTCGCATTCTACGGTTACGGCCACAACCCGCACCTCTACGAAGGCCAGCGCCGCTTCAAGGAGGCTGACCTCCCGGTGGGCGACGTCAAGCAGGAGCTCTACGACAAGGGGCGCGCCATGCTCGAGTCGATCGGCTACCACGAGGTCGGCATGGACCACTTCGCCATTGAGGGCGATGCCCTCTACCTGGCGCTGAAGGACGGCTCGCTGCACCGTAACTTCATGGGCTATACCGAGAACACCACCCAGATGATGCTCGCCCTCGGCGCATCGTCGATCAGCGATACCTGGTACGCCTTCGCACAGAACGAGCGCGACGACGACCGTTACATCGAAGAGGTCAACAAGGGGCGCTTCCCGATCATGCGCGGCCACCTGCTCACCGAGGAGGACCTCGTCTTGCGCCGCCACATCCTGAACCTGATGTGCCGCCAGCAGACCTCCTGGGAAGACCCGTCGATGTACACCGAAGAGCTCGATGTCGCCCGCTACCGCCTCGAGGACATGGAGAACGACGGCATCGTCGTGCTCGGCGAGAAGAGCGTGAAGGTCACCGAGATCGGCGTGCCGTTCCTCAGGAACATCTGCATGGCCTTCGACGCGCACCTCTGGCGTTCGGACAGCCTCTCCAAGGCGTACAACGTTTCGAGGGACATCCAGAAGGAGTACATCGAGCGGGCCCGACAGGCCAAGGAAGCCCAGCAGGTCGGCTGATCATGGAAAACTGAATTGACCATACAAGGGTGATCGGCAGGTCACCCTTTTTTTTGCACTGACAACATGAAAGAGCACGTAAAGATCGGATTCATCGGCAGTGGCTGGGCCCAGGTGGCCCAGGCGCCGGCCTTTTCGCTGATGGAGGGCGTGGAGCTGGCCGCCGTGTCGAGCCCCACCGAACGCCATCGGCAGAAGTTCATGGAGCGTTTTGGCATCCGTCAGGGGTTCGCCGACTGGCGCGAGATGCTGGAGTGCGACCTCGACCTGGTCTGCGTCACCACCCCGACCTGGCTCCACGAGCCGATGGTGACCGGCGTGCTCAGGAGCGGCAAGGGGGTGCTGTGCGAAAAGCCCTTCGCCCTGACGGTCGATGAGGCCCTACGTATGGCCTCGGCCGCCCGGAACGCATCGGGACTTGCGCTGATCGACCACCAGCTCAGGTTCCACCCCTCCGTGCGCATGATGAAGCAGATGATCGACGGTGGCGACATCGGCAGGATCTATGAGGTTCGGGCGGTGGTGAACCTTGCCACGCGCAACCGACCCGACCAGCCCTGGTCCTGGTGGAGCGACACGGCGAAGGGTGGCGGCGCGCTGCGCGCCATCGGCTCGCACCTGATCGACCTGAACCGGTTCCTCGTTGGCGAGATCTCGGAGGTTTGCTGCAACCTGTCGACCTCGATATCGCAGCGTCCCGATCACGGTTCGGCGGGATCCGTGCTTCCCGTCACCTCGGACGACAGCTTCGCCATGTTCATGAAGTTCGGTCCGTCGTCGGTTGCGCTGGGTGCTTCTTCGCTCATGCACGTCACCACGGTCGGTTCCTACACCTGGTTCTCGCTTGAAGTGGTGGGCAGCCTCAAGACCATCAGGCTCGACGGTGCGGGGCGCCTGTGGGAGATCGCCAACGGCGATGCAATCGTCGGGCGCAGCCTGATCGACGCCCCCCGCTGGAAGTCGCTCGAGCCGATGCTTCCCTGGGACGAACTGGTGCTGCAGGAGAAGATCAGGCTTTCATCCCTCGCCGTGCACGGCATCTTCGCAGTCGGTTTCGCCTTCCTCGCGCACCGGATCGTCAAGGCGCTCAAGACCGGCGACCCGGTGGTCCTCCAGGACGCGGCCGGCTTCAGGGACGGGGTGATGATCCAGAAGGTGCTGCAGGCCGGTCTCGACTCCGACCGCCAGCGGGCATGGGTGAAGGTGTGAGGGAATCGTGACGCGTGACAGGTATGATCCGTCCGTGCCCGGATATTTGAAACGAAACACATTCCCCGTCACGGGTTACGAGAAATAACAGGGAGATGCGATGATGAAGGGATTCGTTGAAATGCCGAGGGGTCAACAATGCCGTGGGTGATCCTGTTCGTGGCGGGGTTGCTCGAATGCGCCTGGGCCGTAGGCCTGAAATATACCGAGGGGTTTACCCGTCCGGTGCCTTCCGTCATGACGGTTGCCGCGATGGCCGCGAGCTTCTGGCTGCTCTCCATCGCCATGAGGACGGTGCCGGTGGGTACGGCCTATGCCGTCTGGACCGGCATAGGGGCGGTCGGTGTCGCTGCCGCCGGTATCCTGCTCTTCGACGAACCCCGCGAACCCGCCCGTATCCTCTGCATCTTCCTCATCATCGCCGGCGTCGCCGGCCTGCGCCTTCTTGCAAGATAGCTCCATTCAACCGGCCTCTTCTTCCCAGCAGGCGTAGAGCGCCTCGAGCTCCTTGCAGATCATCTGGTACCTTTCGGTCTCCTTTTGGGTCTCGTCGGCAGGTTTTTCGTAGAAAGCGGGCTGGGCCATCAGCTCCTCATGCTGCTTTTTGAACTCCTCCAGCCGCTGGATCTCCTTCTCGATCGCCTCGATCTTTTTCCTGTTGCCTTTCGGCGCCGCGGGTTTCGCGGCCGGTTTCTGTGCGGCGGCCTTGCGTTCGGCCTCTTTCCGGGTATTCTCGGCCGCCAGTTGTTTCCGTTCCTCTTCATAAGCCTTTTCGGCCTTTTCAAGGTATTCGGCATAGGTGCCGAGGTAGACCTGGACGCTGCCATTCTTTATTTCGAACACCTTGTTGACCAGGCTGTCCAGGAAGTAGCGGTCGTGCGAGACGAGGAGCAGCGTGCCGTCATAGTTCTCGAGCGAGTCGATCAGCATCTCCTTCGAGCGCATGTCGAGATGGTTGGTCGGTTCGTCCATGATGAGCAGGTTCGAGGCCTGGAGCAGGATCTTGGCCAGGGCCAGCCTTGATTTCTCCCCGCCTGAAAGTACGGCGGTCTTCTTTTCGACGGCGTCGCCGCTGAACAGGAAGCAGCCGAGGATATCGCGCACTTTTCGCTGCGCCTCGGAGGTCGGTGCCGAAGCGATCATCTCTTCGAGGACGCTTTTTTCCGGGGAGAGGTTTTCGGTCTGGTGCTGGGCGAAGTAGTTCATGCTGACGTTATGGCCGGTCTGGCGCTTGCCCCCGAACTCGATCTCATCGGCCAGGATGCGGCAGAAGGTGGTCTTGCCGGCGCCGTTCGAGCCGACGATGGCAATGCGGTCGCCGCGCATGATCTCGATATCGATATTCTTCAGGACGTTCTTCAGGGTGCCGTCCGGCAGCGTGAACGACTTGGAGACCCCATCGAGCCGCAATACCTCACGCCCCGAGGGCCGGGCCTTCGGGAAGGAGAAGGAGATCTGCGACAGGTCCTCTTCGGGCGTCTGCAGCTCTCCTTCCAGCTTCTGCATCTGGCGCAGGCGGCTCTGCGCCTGGCGGGCCTTGGTGGCCTTGTACCGGAATCGGTCGACAAAGGCTTTCAGGTCGGCCATCTTCTTCAGGTCGTTCTCATAGCGCGACATCAGGAGCTGATAGCGTTCGGCCTTCTCCTTTTCGTAATAGGTGTAGTTTCCCTTGTACTCGGTGATCTCGTTGAAGGCGATTTCGAGCGTCTTGGTGGTCAGCTTGTCGAGGAAGAAGCGGTCGTGCGACACGATCAGGTAGCTGTGCTCGTAGTTCAGCAGGTACTGTTCCAGCCAGCGGAGCGAGTCGATGTCGAGATGGTTGGTCGGCTCGTCGAGCAGGAGGAGCGTGGGGTTCTGCAGAAGCAGTTTGGCGATCAGCAGGCGCATCTGCCAACCGCCCGAGAACTCCTTCACCTTCTTTTGGAAGTCGGCTCCGCTGAAGCCCAGGCCGGTGAGGATTTTTTCGGCTTCCGACTGCATCCGGTACCCGCCGAGCCGTTCGAAGTCGTGGGCGGCGTCGCTGAAGCGCTCAATCAGGTTGTGGTAGGCTTCGCCCTCGTGGTCCTGGTCCGGCAGGGCCAGCTCCAGCTCCATCCTCGCGATATTTTCAGCAAGCTCGTTCAGCGTCTGGTTGGCCAGCAGGGCATATTCCAGGGCGCTTTTTTCCAGGTCCCCCTCGAAGGAGATCTCCTGCGGGAGGTAGCCGATGGAGGTCGTCGAGGACTTCATGATCTGCCCCTCGCTCTGCGGCCCGTCTTCGTGCAGCTGCCCGCTGAGCAGGCGGAGGAGGGTGGACTTGCCGGTGCCGTTCAGGCCGACCAGCGAGGCGCGGTCCCTGTCGCCGATCCGGAAGGAAGTGTCGCGCAGGAGCACCTTGGTGCCTGCCGTGAGGGAGAGGTTTCTTGCTTCGAGCATGGGATGATTTTCGTTGTTTGCCCTGAAGATACGATTTAAGAGTGACAAGTAACTATCCGTGACGCGTGACGCGTAACACGTGACGAGCGATGAGAAAAGGCGACAGGCAGTTCCGTCTTGAATGGATCTTACGTTTCGCTCAGGATTACAGGGGGAAACTCTCGTCGATAGGACATTTTCGTCTGAAAACGCATAACTTTACCTTTATTCCAGTCATTTGTCACGCGTTGCGTGTCACGTGTCACGAATCTTTTGCAATCGTTACTATCCCATAATGAACGTCGTCATCACCGGCAGCACCCGGGGCCTGGGCTTCGGCCTGGCAAGAAGGTTCCTCGACAAAGGGTGCAACGTGGTCGTCAACGGCACCGGCATGGATGGCGTTGATCGCGCTCTTGCGCAGCTTTCGGCTTTCGCCGGCCGGGTGCACGGCGTCGTCGCAGAGGTGTCGTCCGAAGCCGAAGTCGAACGCCTGCACCGGGAAGCCGTGGCACGGTTCGGCCCGGTGGACATATGGGTGAACAACGCGGGCATCGGCCAACCGCTGGTCAAGGCGTGGGAGGTCCCTGCTGACCGGCTGGAACGGGTCGCCGCGGTGAACCTGATGGGTGTGGTGCATGGCACCGTCGTCCCGTTCCGGGCGATGAAGGAGCGAAGGTCCGGGAAGATCTTCACCATGGAGGGGCACGGCAGCAACGGCGGCATTCTCGACGGCATGGCCATGTACGGCACGACGAAGTGCGCCGCGACCTATTTCACCAAAGCGTTCGCGCACGAAGCACGGGGCAGCGGGGTCTCGGTCGGCCGCCTGCTTCCCGGCATGGTGGTGACCGACATGCTCATGGAGACCGTTTCCGGGAACGATCCGGAAAACGCGAAGCGGCGGAGGATCTACAACCTGCTGGCCGATGATATCGCGACGGTATCGGCCTTCCTTGTCGACGGGATCCTTGCCTCCCGGGGGCCGTCGCCCCGCATCGAGTGGCTGACGCGACGCAAGGCGATGTTCCGGATGCTCTTTGGAGCGTTCCGGAAACGGGATTTCTTCGCTATGCCCTGACAGGCGTATTTTTTTTCTGCGTTTGTCGTGCAAGGATCACCCTGAACGCGCGTCCAATTTAAAGATGAAGCCAACAGACATTCCCATAACGATTTGCTGATGATGAGACGTTTGCTGTTGCTGGGGTTCCTCTTGACGGTGCCGGGTTTTCCGGGTACGAACCCATCCCGGTTGTTCGCGGCCGAGGTGCTGACCTGGGAGCAGTGCGTGCAGGAGGCGTCCCTAAACCATCCCGACCTGCGTTCGGCTTCCGAGGCTGTCCGACAGGCCGAGGCCCAGCGCGCGGTCGACTACGGCGGGCTGCTGCCCTCCCTGAGCGTTTCTACCGGAGGCAACCGCTCGGGAAACCTTTCTGGCCCGGCAGGTGCCCAGTCGTCATTCTCCGGCGCGAGCGTCAGCCGCGACGGATCCTGGACGATGGTCGCCAGCGCCTCCCAGCTCCTGTACGACGGCGGCAGGACCAGGAATACGGTCGATTCCCGGAGCGAGACGGTCAAGGCCATGCACAACGCTGCCGATGTCATCTCGGCCTCGACGAGGAACAGCCTCAGGAACGCCTTCGCCCAGCTGCTCACGGCGCAGCAGCAGGTTCGGCTGGCCGGTGAGATCGCCGACATCAGGAGGCACAGCCTGCGGCTGATCGGGCTGCTCTACAAGTCGGGCAGCGAGAACAGCGGCTCGCTCAGCAAGGCCAGGGCCGACCTGGCTGCCGCCGAGTTCGAGGTTTCGCAGGCGAAGCGGGGGCTCGAGACCTCGCAGGCCGTGCTCTGCACCCAGCTCGGCCGGCGCACGTTGTCGCCGGTGGCCGTCACCGGGTCGTTCGACGCTTCGGAGCCCCCGAAAGGCATGCCAGAATTCGACCGCCTCGTCAGGGAGCACCCCTCCTACCGGCAGTACTCTTCGCAGAAGGAGGCTTCGCGCTACAGCCTGATGGCCGCCAGGAGCGCCTTCGTGCCGAAGGTTTCGCTCAGTTCCTCCGTCGGGAACAACTCGTTCGCCAGCCTGCCCCCCGACAGGGTCGACTGGCAGGTCGGCGTCAATGTCGCCGTGCCCATCTACCAGGGAGGCTCCGGCAGGGCGACGGTCTCCATGGCGAGGGCCGCCTACAACAAGTCCGCCGCGGACGAACAGAGCATCTATTTCTCGATCATGCGGACGCTTGAACAGGCATGGAAGGGGTTCAGGGATGCCGCCGCCAATGTCGACGTCCAGAAGCAGTACCTCGATGCCGCATCGGAGCGCGCCCGGATCGCCGAAGCGCAGTATTCGGCAGGCCTCGTTTCGTTCAACGAATGGACCATCATCGAAGACAATCTCGTCACCGCAAAGAAATCATATCTCGCCGCCCGCTCGACGCTCCTGACCACGGAGGCCGCCTGGGTGCAGGCAAAAGGAGGAACCATTGAAACCAGGTAAACCCGCGCTGATCTGGGGGAGTGCCGTCGCCGTCGCTATCATCGCCGGCCTCCTGTTTGTTACCCTGGGGAAGAAAGGGAAGTCGGAAATAACCCTCAGGGCGTATCCGGTGCAGGTCGGGAGCATCCGCACCGCGGTATCGACCACCGCTACCATCAAACCCCAGAACCGACTGGAGATCAAGTCGCCGGTGGGCGGCCGGATCGACGAGATCCTGGTGAAGGAGGGGGATTTCGTCAGGAAAGGCCAGGTGCTTGTGCTGGTAAGCTCGACCGAGCGTGCCGCCCTGCTCGACGCGGCGACCCAGAAGGGGAAAGGGGAGACCGAGTACTGGAAAAAGGTCTACAACCAGACGGCCCTCATATCGCCCATCGACGGGCAGGTGATCGTCAGCAGCCTCAATCCGGGGCAGACCATCACCACCGCCGATGCCGTGGTGGTGCTCTCGGACCGGCTGATCGTCAAGGCGGATGTCGACGAGACGGACATCGGCAACGTGAAGACCGGCCAGAAGGCGGAGATCAGCCTTGATGCCTATCCCGACATCCGGGTCACCGGTGTGGTCGACCATATCTATTACGAGTCCAAACTGGTCAACAACGTCAACATCTACCAGGTCGATCTCGTGCCTGAAAGGGTGCCGGAGGTCTTCCGCTCGGGCATGAGCGCCAACGTGAACATCATCGTCAGGGAGAAGGACAACGTCCTCCTGCTGCCCCTCTCCGCGGTCCGCATGCGCAATGGCCGTTCGTTCGTTTCGGTCAGGGGCGCCAAGGCCGATAGCGTCAGGAAGGTCGCGGTGCAGACCGGCCTGAAGGACGACAGCAATGTCGAGATCGTGGGCGGGCTCGCCGCAGGCGATGTCGTGGTCGTCAGGGACACGACCTTCGCGCTTCCGAAAAGCAAGAACGGCACCAACCCGTTCATGCCGCAGCGGCGTCCTCCGCAACAGGGGCCCGGCCGATGATCGAAGTCGTCGACATCACCAGGACCTACCGTATCGGCGAGAGCTCCGTTAACGCTCTCAACGGCGTGAGCCTGAAGATCGGCCAGGGTGAGTTCGTGGCCATCATGGGGGCGTCGGGTTCCGGCAAGTCCTCCCTGATGCACATCCTCGGCCTGCTCGACGTTCCCGATACGGGCGAGTACCGGCTGATGGGCAAGAAGGTGAGCGGCATGAGCGAGGACGAACTTGCCGCGATCAGGAACAACGTCGCCGGCTTCGTCTTCCAGCAGTTCCACCTGCTCACCCGGATGAGCACGATCGACAACGTCATGCTGCCCTGCATCTACAGCGGGGAGCGAGGCGAGTTCCGCAAAGCGGCCCTCGAACGCCTCGACATGGTCGGCCTCGGCCAACGCTCCGGCCACCGGCCGAACCAGATGTCCGGCGGCGAGCAGCAGCGCGTGGCCATCGCCCGCGCGCTCATCAGGGACCCGATGATCATCTTCGCGGACGAGCCCACCGGGAACCTCGATACGAAAAACTCGCACGAGATCATGCGCATCCTCACGGAGCTGCATGAAAAAGGCAAGACCATCATCATGGTGACCCACGAACAGGAGATCGCGGAATACGCGGGCAGGATCATCACGATGAAGGATGGCAGGATCCTCGACGACCGTCGGAAGCCCTCTGCCGCGAAGCAGGCGGAGCTGCCGCCGGGGGAGCTCGCGGTGGCCGCCTCGACCCTCTTCCAGCCGACCCGCATGTTCGGGTTCTTTGTCCAGGCGTTCCAGTCGATCCTTTCCAACAAGATCCGCACGCTGCTCTCGGTGCTCGGCATCCTCGTCGGCGTCGCCTCGGTCATCGCGATGATGGCGTTGGGAACGGGCGCCAAGGCGGCGATGGAGGAGCAGCTCAAATCGATGGGTTCGAACCTCCTCTCGATCAGGGGCGGATCGGCCAGGATCGGCGGCGCAGCGCAGGGGTCCGGGACGGTCACCCGCTTTACCGAAAAGGATGCCGAAGCGATCTCCGAACTCACCCCCCTGGTCAGGAGGGTTTCCGGAGACGTGACCGGCCTCGGCCAGCTGGTCTCCATGGACAGGAACTGGAGCTCCAGCGTCGAGGGCGTCGACTACGATTACGGCCAGATGCGTGCGGCCACGCCGACGATCGGCAGGTGGTTCACGCGGCAGGAGATCCAGGGCAGGGAGAAGGTGGCCATCCTCGGCACCACGGTCGTCACCAAGCTGTTCGGGAACCTCAATCCTGTCGACAGGGTCGTCAAGATCAACCGGATCAATTTCAGGGTCATTGGCGTGGCTCCGGCCAAGGGCTTCTCCGGACCGAGGGACCAGGACGACGTCGTGCTGATCCCGGTGACGACCGGCATGTACCGGGTGCTTGGCAAGAACTACCTCGACGGCATCTTCGTGGAGGTCTCCAGCGCCGCGAACATCGAACCGGCGAAGTCGGCCATCGACGCCCTCATCAGGAAACGGCACAAGGTCCTGCCCTCCAACGAGGATTCGTTCAACATCCGCGACATGACCCAGTTCCAGCAGATGCTGAGCTCCACGACCCAGACCATGAGCATGCTGCTGGGCTCGATCGCGGCGATCTCGCTGGTGGTCGGCGGCATCGGCATCATGAACATCATGCTGGTCTCGGTGACCGAGCGGACCAAGGAGATCGGACTCAGGAAGGCCATCGGCGCAAGGAAGGCCGACATCATGCTGCAGTTCCTCATCGAATCGGTGGGCATGACGCTCACCGGTGGCATCATCGGAGTCCTGGTTGGCGTCGGTGTTTCGGTCATCCTTTCCACGTTTGCCGGATGGGCGGTCAAGACTTCAGCCTTCTCCGTGGTGCTTGCCACAAGCTTTTCGGTGCTCATCGGCCTCTTTTTCGGCCTCTGGCCGGCGCAGAAGGCCGCCGGCCTCAAACCTGTCGAGGCACTGCGGTACGAATGACAACGAGGGATGCGTAACACGTAACGTGTGAATTGTAGGGGCAGGCCCCCGTGCCTGCCCGCTTTCCGGGCCAAGAAAATATTTTCAAATAAAAGAAAAAAAGTGCGCAAGGATCGGTGGCGGGAAGCGTCCCATATGATGAGACGCGATGGTTTATGTCAAGTGTGTGGACAGAAGTTGTTGTGTTGTTGTGTGTGAGAATCAGCAGCATGCCGGGTCTTCTCCATCATTGCCACGTATGAAAACGATGCATGATGATGATCACGAAAGGAAGATGATAGCCGGATGGATGGAGGCTGGCAGGTTGCTGGATTGCAGGCCGGGAAGAAGCTGACTCTTCCCGGCCTGTTTTTTTTTCGGGAATCCGTATCCGGGGGGAGAACTGGAAAAGCCGTCCTTCACGATCGTGGAGGACGGCTTTTCTGTAGTCGGGAGGCTGGCGTGTCGGCTTACGCCACGCCGAGTGCTTTCTGCACCTTCTGGGCCGCATCCCTGAGGCCGTTGGCCGAAATCAGGTTCAGGCCGGAGTCGTCGAGCATCTTCTGAGCCGCTTCGGCGTTGGTGCCCTCGAGGCGCACGATGACCGGCACCGTCAGGTCGATGTTCTTCGCCGCCTGGATGATGCCGCCGGCGACGCGGTCGCAGCGGACGATGCCGCCGAACACGTTCACCAGGATGGCTTTCACGTTCTTGTCGCTCAGGATGATCTTGAAGCCCTGTTCGACGGTCTGCGGGCTGGCTCCGCCGCCCACGTCCAGGAAGTTGGCCGGTCTGCCGCCGGCAAGCTGGATCAGGTCCATGGTGCCCATGGCAAGGCCGGCGCCGTTGACCATGCAGCCGACGTTGCCGTCGAGGCGGACGTAGTTGAGGTTCGAGTGCGAAGCCTCGACCTCCAGCGGGTCCTCCTCGCTCTCGTCCCTGAGTTCGAGGTAGTCCTTGTGGCGGTAGAGGGCGTTGCCGTCGAAGTTGATCTTGGCGTCGAGCGCGAACACGTCGCCCTCTTTGGTGATGACCAGCGGGTTGATTTCGGCGATCGATGCGTCGATGGTCGTGTAGGCCTTGTAGAGGGCCTGGATGAACTTGACGGCGTTGTTGAACTGCGTTCCCTGGAGGCCGAGGAAGAAGGCCGCTTCGCGAGCCTGGAAGCCCTGAAGGCCGTAGAGCGGGTCGACCTGGATCTTCAGCAGCTTTTCGGGGGTCTCTTCGGCAACCTTCTCGATCTCCATGCCGCCTTCGGTCGAGATCATGAGCACGTTCCTCGAGGTGGCGCGGTCAAGGGTGATGCCGACGTAGAACTCCTTTTCGATGTTCATGCCCTGCTCGACCAGGAGCCGGTGCACCAGTTTGCCTTCAGGGCCGGTCTGGTGGGTGACGAGGGTGATGCCGAGCATCTTCTGGGCGATCTCGAAAGCCTCTTCAGGCGACTTGGCCAGCTTGACCCCGCCCGCTTTGCCGCGGCCGCCGGCGTGGATCTGCGCCTTGACGACCACCACCGGGCCCGGCAGCTCTGCGAAAAGCTGTATGGCGGCCTGTTTTGCTTCTTCGGGCGAATATGCCACATACCCCTTCGGGACGGCAACTCCGAATTTTTTCAGGATTTCCTTTCCCTGGTACTCATGAATGTTCATAGCAGGTGTTCTATGGTTTGGTACGGCCTCACTTGAAGGGCGGCACGCGAGGAATGCAGAGAGAAAAAATGTGACGAAGTCGTATAATAGCAAAAAAACATCGTATTGCTGAACGCCGTGTGGTCGCCGCCGCACTTTTCTTTTTGCTGATATGAACGAACTCGACTACATGATGGAGCAGGCCTTACGGGAGGCCGTCAAGGCCTATGAGAAGAAGGAGGTGCCGGTCGGGGCGGTCGTGTTCGATCCCAACGGCAGCATCATCGGCCGTGGGCACAATCAGGTCGAGGCCCTGTCCGACGCGACCGCACACGCCGAGATGATCGCCCTGACCTCGGCCATGGCAACCATCGGGAGCAAGTACCTCGAGGGGTGCACCCTTGCCGTGACCCTTGAACCCTGCCCCATGTGTGCCGGCGCCATCGTGCTGGCCAAGGTCGGACGGGTCGTGTTCGGGGCATGGGATCCCAAGATGGGAGCTGCAGGCACCGTACTCAACATCACTGGCTGCAACGCGCTGAACCACCAGCCTGAGGTCTACGGCGGCATCATGGAGCGCAAGTCGGAGAGCCTGTTGCAGGATTTCTTCAGGGGGTTGAGAAGACGTGACACGTGACACGTGATTCCGGGTGTTCGGTGGATATTGCGTAGAACGATCTTACATGCAGCAGGGTTTCAACCCTGCGGATATTCAAATCTTACATTTTCTTCTGTTGCCCCGGGTTTCAACCCGGGGTGGTGATGTCCCTTGAGCTCGTTCCTTCTCTGCCCAACTATCAATTATCAACTATCCACTATCAACGGCTCACTCGTGTCCCGTCTCCTTGATGATGTTCTTCAGGGAGTTGGCGAGGTGGGAGACGATATCCTGCGCGACGCTGCTGCCCGGCGTGGGCAGCGGGACGGTGTTGAGGCTTTCGATGCCGGCTTTCTTGACAGCGTTGCTGATGGTCACCGACAGAATGGGGTTGTTCTCCTTGACGATCTCTTTCAGCATGAAGGAGGCTTCGAACATGCTCTGCTGGACGAGTCCCTGCCGGTCTTCGAGCGAGAGCATCTGGCAGTGGCGCGAGGTCATGATGCCGCAGAGGCAGGTCAGGTAGGTGTTGGTCGCCCCGGCGAGGAACAGGTTGAGGAAGCCAGGCGTCAGCAGGTTGCCTCCGGGCAGAAGGGAGGACAGGGTGTTGCTGAACGCGCACTGGATAATCGGCTTGATATGCGCCGGGAGATCCTCCTTTTCGAAGTCCGACAGCGGCAGGCAGGCGTAGACAGACCTGAGCAGCATGATGAACTCTTTCAGCGAGTGCTTCCTGTGGTGCATCGCGTAGATGCGCCAGACAAGCTTGAGGTTGTTCAACAGCGAGGTATTCGTGCCGTAGGAGGTGTTCTGGGCGAAGGCTCCGATGAAGAAGTTCTTGCTTGCCATCTTCTTGGTCGCGTTCAGGGCGTCCACCTCGAGGAATTTCAGGTTGGTGCGCACCCACCTCAGGTCGCCGCTCTTGCGGCCGTTGTCGGGGTGCGACGGGTGGCTCGGCATCACCTTCGAGCGGTAGGCTATGTAGGCGTCGAAATTCCTGCCCCCCTCACGTTCGGCGAACGGCGGAACCTTTGGTGCGGCCCAGATCCTGTAGCCGGAGAGCAGGACGACGATGGAAAAGAGGGCCCAAAGGGCCAGGAATGCGTAGCCGGCGACGGGATGTATCGCCCCGATCAGCAGCGAGAGGCTGTAGAGCTGATTGGCGGCGACTGATGCCGCGAGGAGCATCAGGAATATGGCCGTGAGTCCTGCCCAAAGGATAAGCTGTTTCTTCATGCCGGCGTGAAGATCCTTGTTTCGGGGAAGTTTCCTTGTGCCTCGGGTGCAGGACCGCACTTGTTTTCCCGACACCGCGATAACAGCCTTTAAATGTACGCTATCCCGCGCCGAAATCCATGCTTCAGGGATGTTTTTCGAGGGCCGGGCGCCTGATGGCGTGATCTTCGCTCAGAAGGTAGTCCATGAAGATATCCTCGGCTGCAGGGATCTGCCATGAGCCGTCGGGCAGGCGGTTGGTGGTCTCCTTGAGCCTCGAAACGGTCGAGCCGCAGGTCCAGCAGTCGTAACGGGCCATGCCGGTGCAGAGGCATGTGGCCGCCTTGACGACGAAGCGCCCGTCGGCTTCCCTGGATTTGAGCTCATCGTAGTAGGCATCGATATAGGCGCACTTGCCGCCGTTTTCCAGCAGGACGCCGAGGGCTTCGCAGTTCGGCTTGATGCCGTACTGCAGGGTCGGTGACTGCTTCAGCATGCGCATGGGGTAGCCTGTCGGGGAGGCGCTGTTGACCTCGACGTCCTCATCGACGGCGTTGAAATAGTGCTGCTTGACCTCGTCGGGCAGGCCAGCCTCCCTGGAGATGGTGAAACGGGTCGCGACCTGAACGGCGCTGGCCCCCATCTGCAGGTACTCAACGGCGTCAGTGCCGGTGAAGATGCCGCCTGCCGGGATGACCGGGATGTCGAGGTTCTCCTTCTTCAGGAACTCGATGGTCTCGGCCACGATCGCCTCAAGGGTGTAGTTCTGCCAGTCGTCCGGGCCGAAGCCGAGATGGCCGCCGGCAAGCGGGCCTTCGACGACGATGTAGTCCGGAAGACGGTTCAGCCTGACGGCCCGCTTCAGGAAGATGGCGAGGGCGCGGACCGACGAGATGATGATGCCGAGCTTGACATCGCGGAACCGTTCGTGCTCGCTGATGAGTTCCAGTGACCGCAGGTTCAGGCCGGCGGCGAGGGTGATGCCGTCGATGCCGGCGTCCATGGCTGCCTCCATGCGCACCTTGAGGGTCGCGGCGGAGTTGTTCATGGTGAGCTTCTCCATGCAGTTCAGGAAGACCGCGCCGTTGCCGCTCTTCTGGCCTATGGTGTGCGAGACGTAGCGCTTCTGCGCCTCGGCGAGCTGCTCGAGGTCGAACTGCACGATCGACTTGTCGGCGTTGTTGATGTTGTCCGCATATTTGCGGCGCTTGTCGCTGGTGTAGGAGGTGCCGAACAGCTGGTCGCACACGAACATCACTTCGGCATCGGAGATGTGGCCTATGCCCCCGAGGCGCTCCGCCGCGAGGGCGAGCTCCGTCGTCGAGATGTTGACTCCCATGCCGCCGATGACGATGGGGACATACTCTTTTCCGCCGAGGTTTAATCTGAAGTTGTTGAGATTCATGGTGTTCAGATCTGATGCGTGCAGTTTACTGATGGGCAACCCTAAAACTATTTCCGCTATCCGCTCACGGCTCTATTAGAGGTACCCTGATGGGCGGTATTGGCTCATGCCCGGACATCGAGCGTCAAAAGACATGTAAGATAGAATTTTTCCGTAAAACCATAACGGCACTTAAAAAAAAACCGGCATCGGAGCTGCATGAAAACGCATCCGGGCAAAGGACAGAATGTTTGAGATTGGTTTTCGAGATTATTAAATTGACACGCCTAATCAAATGGGGTTTTTTGTCCGGAACCTCAATTTTATCACAACAAGGAGCGTTATATGAAGAAGCTTGTACTGCTCAGGCACGGAGAGAGCCAGTGGAACCGCGAGAACCGCTTTACCGGATGGGTCGACGTAGACCTTTCCGAAAAGGGCAGGGAGGAGGCGAATGCTGCCGGCCGGCTGCTGAAGGATGAGGGGTTCGTGTTCGACGTGGCTTACACCTCGGTGCTGAAGCGGGCCATAAGGACGCTCTGGACGGTGCTAGACCAGATGGACCTCATGTGGATCCCGGTGACCAAGAACTGGCGCCTCAACGAGCGCCACTACGGCGCCCTCCAGGGGCTGAACAAGTCCGAGACCGCACAGCGCCACGGCGACGAGCAGGTGCTCGTCTGGAGGCGCAGCTACGATACGCCGCCACCGGCCCTCACGCTGGACGATCCGATGTACCCGGGCAAGGACCCGCGTTACACGGCCCTGTCCACCGATGAGCTTCCGGCCACCGAGTGCCTGAAGGATACGGTCGGCCGCTTCCTGCCTTACTGGCATGAAACGATTTCGCCGATGATCCGCAACGGCAAGCGGGTGATCATCACCGCCCACGGCAACTCGCTCAGGGCACTGGTCAAGTACCTGGACAACATATCGGATGAGGATATCGTCGGCCTGAACATCCCGACAGGCATTCCGCTCGTCTACGAGCTGGACGACGACCTGAAGCCCATCAGGAGCTACTATCTGGGCGACCAGGAAGCCTTGCAGCAGGCGGTCGCCGCCGTGGCGAGCCAGGGCAAGTCGTAACGCCGGAAGGTGTCGGTGTGCAGGGGGTGGATTGACGGCCGGGGCGTGCAGGAGGGGGAAAACCATCCTGTTCCCCGGCTTTTGTTTTGATGTGCGTGTCCGGGTTTCATCCCGGCGAGCAAAAGGTCAGGATTTTTATGTCCAATACTTTATATTCTGCCCTTGGAACGTCTACCGTCCCATTTTTTTGAATTTATCTGAATAGATGTGCCTGAAAATATGAAAGCTAAGCATGAATGCGGGCTCTATGATCAACGGTTCGAGCATGATGCCTGCGGTGTGGGGTTTGTTGCCCACATCAAGGGTGTCAAGTCCCACGAGATCATCCAGCAGGGATTGCAGGTCCTGGTGAACATGACCCATCGCGGGGCCACCGGATACGAGAAGAATACCGGCGACGGCGCCGGCATCCTGATGCAGATCCCCGACAAGTTCATGCGCAAGGTCTGTGCCGAAAGGAATATCGAACTTCCGGCTCCCGGGCAGTACGGCGTCGGCATGCTGTTCCTGCCTCCCGACCTCTCGCAGCGCCGTGCCATCGAGGATATCTGCCGCCAGATGGTCCAGGCCGAAGGCCAGAAGTACCTCGGCCTTCGCAAGGTGGTCACCGACAGCTCGACCCTCGGCGAAACCGCCCGCTCCCAGGAGCCGGTGGTGAAGCAGATTTTCGTCGGCCGCGCGAGCGAGGAAATGAGCGACGAGGAGTTCGAGCGCAAGCTGTACATCATCCGGCGCCGCATCTACAAGAGGGTCCGCTACACCTCGGGCCTCCTTGGCAGCAGCTATTTCTATATCTCGAGCTTCTCCGCCCGCACCATCGTCTTCAAGGGCATGCTCAACCCCGAGCAGGTCGAGGAGTTCTACCCCGAACTGAGCGATCCGGACATGGAGAGCGCCATCGCCATGGTGCACTCCCGCTTCAGCACCAACACCTTCCCGAGCTGGGACCGCGCGCATCCTTACCGCTTCCTCAGCCATAACGGCGAGATCAACACCCTCAGGGGCAACGTCAACTGGATGAAGGCCCGCGAGAAGAACATGACCTCGTCACTTTTCGGCGACGCCCTCGAGGAGATCAAGCCGGTCCTGCTGGTCGACGGCAGCGACTCGGCCACGCTCGACAACGCCTTCGAGCTGCTCGTGCTCTCCGGTCGGTCGCTGGCCCACGCGGCCATGATGGTCATTCCCGAGCCCTGGGCCGGCAACGACTCCATGGACCCGGCGAAGAAGGCCTTCTACGAGTACCACAGCTGCCTCATGGAGCCCTGGGACGGCCCCGCATCTGTCGTCTTCACCGACGGTGTCCAGATCGGCGCCGTACTTGACCGGAACGGCCTGCGTCCGTCACGCTACTACATCACGAGCGACGACCTGGTGGTCCTGGCCTCCGAGGTCGGCGTGCTCGACATCGAACCCGAAAAGATCGTCAAGAAGGACCGCCTCCAGCCGGGCCGCATGTTCCTGGTCGATACCCGCGAGGGCAGGATCATCTCCGACGAGGAGATCAAACAGAGCATCGCCTCCGAGAAGCCTTACCAGAAGTGGATCGACGAGAACGTGATCGACCTGGCGTCGCTGCCGGACCATCCGAAGATGAAGAACCCGGACGTGGACAACTACAGCATCACGGCCCGCCAGAAAGCGTTCGGCTACACCAACGAGGACATCACCCTGCAGGTCAGGCCGATGGCCCAGAACGGCATCGAACTCATCGCCTCGATGGGCAACGACACGCCGCTCGCCGTTCTGTCGAACCGCCCGAGGCTGATCTACGACTATTTCAAGCAGCTTTTCGCCCAGGTGACCAACCCCCCGATCGACTCGATCAGGGAGGAGATCGTCACCTCGACGACCGTCATGCTCGGTACCGAAGGCAACCTGCTCGAACCCGACGCGCTGAACTGCCGCCGCGTCAGGATCCCTCACCCCGTCCTCACCGACGAGGACCTCGAGAAGATCCGCGGCATCGACAAGCCCGGTTTCAAGGCCATCACGCTCCCGATCTTCTATGATGTCGCCAAAGGCGGCAAGGGCATCGAGACCACGATGCAGGACCTGTACCGCCAGGCCGAAAAGGCCGTGGCGCATGGCGTCAACATCATCATCCTGTCCGACAAGGGCGAACTGGAGAAGTCACGAGCACCGATCCCGGCGCTGCTGGCCGTCTCCGGTTTCCACCACTTCCTGATCAATGCGGGCCTGCGTACCAAGGTCGGCCTGATCATCGAGTCGGGCGAGCCCCGAACGGTGCACCACTTCGCCATGCTCATCGGCTATGGCGCCGGCGCGATCAACCCCTACCTTGCCCTCGAGACCGTCGTGCAGCAGGTGCAGAACGGCCGCATCGCGATCGATGAGAAGAAGGCTATCAAGAACTATGTGAAGGCGGTCGTCAAGGGCGTCGTCAAGACCATGGCCAAGATGGGCATCTCGACCGTCCAGAGCTACCGCGGTGCGCAGATCTTTGAAGCCGTGGGCCTCAACACCCAGCTGGTCGACACCTACTTCACCCGGACGCCGTCCAGGATCGAGGGCATCGGCATCGACACGGTTGCCGAAGAGGTCAGGAAACGCCACGAGACGGCCTTCCCTCCCGGCGGAAACAAGGTCAACCGCGGCCTGGAGTCCGGCGGCGACCGCAAGTGGCGCCACGACGGCGAGTTCCACCTGTTCAACCCGGAAACCATCCACCTCCTGCAGCAGTCATGCCGCACGGGTAATTACGAGCAGTTCAAGAAGTACGAGCAGCTCATCGACGACCAGAGCGAGCACTATTGCACGATCAGGGGCCTGATGGACATCAGGTTCGCCGAAAAGCCGATTACGGTCGACGAGGTCGAGCCGGTCGAGGCGATCGTGAAGCGCTTCAAGACGGGCGCCATGTCCTACGGATCCATCAGCAAGGAGTCGCACGAGACCCTGGCCATCGCCATGAACCGCATCGGCGGCAGGAGCAACACCGGCGAGGGCGGCGAGGATCGGGAACGCTTCAAGAGGGACGCCAACGGTGACTCGCGCATGTCGAAGATCAAGCAGGTCGCCTCCGGCCGCTTCGGCGTCACCAGCGAGTACCTGACCAACGCCGAGGAGATCCAGATCAAGATGGCCCAGGGCGCGAAGCCCGGCGAGGGCGGCCAGCTGCCCGGCACCAAGGTGTACCCGTGGGTTGCCAAGACCCGCCACTCCACCCCCGGCGTCGGCCTGATTTCGCCTCCGCCGCACCATGACATCTATTCGATCGAGGATCTCGCACAGCTGATCTTCGACCTGAAGAACGCCAACCCGTCGGCAAGGATCAACGTGAAGCTGGTCTCCACGGTCGGCGTCGGCACTATCGCCGCGGGCGTCGCCAAGGCCCACGCCGATGTGGTGCTCATCAGCGGCCACGACGGCGGCACCGGCGCCTCCCCGGTCTCCAGCATCATGCACGCCGGCATGCCCTGGGAGCTCGGCCTGGCCGAAGCGCACCAGACGCTCATGCTCAACAACCTGCGCAGCAGGATCGTGGTCGAGGCCGACGGCCAGCTGAAGACCGCGCGCGACATCGTCATCGCGGCCATGCTTGGCGCCGAGGAGTTCGGTTTCGCCACCACAGGCCTCGTGGTCATGGGCTGCATCATGATGCGCTGCTGCCAGGACGACTCCTGCCCGGTCGGCATCGCCACCCAGAACCCGAAGCTCCGCAAGAACTTCAAGGGCAAGCCGGAACACGTCGAGAACTTCATGCGCTTCCTCGCCGAGGGCGTCAGGGAGTACATGGCAAAGCTCGGCATCCGCAAGGTGGACGAGCTGGTCGGCCGCACGGACCTTCTCGCCATGTCCCGCACCGTCAACCACTGGAAGGCCAAGGGCGTGGATCTCTCCAAGATCCTGCACCAGGTCGATACCGGCGAGAACGACACCCCGTACTGCACGATCTCACAGGAGCACGGCATCGAGGAGAGCCTCGACATGACCACCCTGATGAAGATCTGCGAGCCTGCCATCAAGCGCGGCGAGAAGGTGAACACCACCCTCCCGATCAAGAACATCAACCGCGTCGCCGGCACCATCATCGGCCATATGGTCACGAAGGCCTACGGCAGCGACGGGCTCCCGGACGACACCATCCACCTGAAATTCATCGGTTCGGCCGGCCAGAGCCTCGGCGCCTTCATGCCGAAGGGCATGACCATCGAGCTCGTGGGCGACGCGAACGATTACATCGGCAAGGGCCTCTCCGGCGGCAGGATCATCGCCTATCCGCCGAAGTCCTCGAAGTTCGTGCCCGAAGAGAACATCATCGTCGGCAACGTGGCCCTTTACGGCGCCACCTCCGGTGAGGTCTTCATCAACGGCATGGCCGGCGAGCGTTTCTGTGTCCGCAACAGCGGTGCCGAGGCTGTCGTCGAGGCCGTGGGCGACCATGGCTGCGAGTACATGACCGGTGGCAAGGTGGTCATCCTCGGCAGGACCGGCAGGAACTTCGCCGCAGGCATGTCCGGCGGCGTGGTCTATGTGTACGACGTGGACGGCGCATTCGCCGGCCGCTGCAACCTCGACATGGTCAGCCTCTCGCCCGTCGAGAGCGAAGAGGACCTTGCCTGGCTGAAGGACAGGGTCGAACGTCACGTCGCCGCCACCGGCAGCGAACTGGGTGCACGCATCCTCGGCGAGTGGGCAAACGCGTCGCAGCGATTCGTCAAGGTGCTGCCTAACGACTACAAGCGCGCGATGGACGCCATGAAAGAGGTCGAGGCCCAGGGCCTGACCGGCGACGAAGCGGTCATGGCCGCTTTCGAGAAGAACGTGCACGATCCGTCACGCGTATCGGGGAACTAAAAAGACAGGGAAGCCTGAACAAGCATTACTATGGGTAAAATAAAAGGATTTATGGAGTACCAGAGGACCCTCCCCGGTGACCGGGAGCCTCTGGAGCGGATCAGGGACTGGAAGGAGTTCCACGACGAGATGCCGGCCGAGCAGCTTTGCCTGCAGGGCGCACGCTGCATGGATTGCGGCACGCCGTTCTGCCACTCGGGCATCATGCTCGGCGGCATGACCACCGGCTGCCCGATCCACAACCTCATCCCCGAGTGGAACGACCACGTCTACCGCGGTTTCTGGCGCGACGCCTACGACCGCCTCGCGAAGACAAACAACTTCCCGGAGTTCACCGGCAGGGTCTGCCCGGCTCCGTGCGAAGGCTCCTGCGTGCTCGGCATCATCGAGCCGCCGGTTACCATCAAGAACATCGAGTGCTCGATCATCGAGCACGCCTTCAGCGAAGGCTGGGTCGAACCGAAGCAGATCGCCGTCAGGACCGGAAAGAAGGTGGCCGTCGTCGGCTCCGGCCCCTCTGGCCTCGCCTGCGCGGACCAGCTCAACAAGGCCGGCCATACGGTCACCGTCTTCGAGCGTGACGACCGCATCGGCGGCCTGCTCATGTACGGCATCCCGAACATGAAGCTCGACAAGCAGGCGGTCGTCCAGCGACGAGTCGACATCATGAAGCAGGAGGGGGTCGAGTTCGTCGTGAACGCCGAAGTCGGCGTTAACTGCCCGGCCGACAAGCTGCTCGCCGACTTCGACGCCGTCGTGCTCTGCACCGGTGCTACCAACCCCCGTGACCTTTCGGCCGAAGGGCGCGAATTCGGAGGCATCCACTTCGCCATGGAGTTCCTCCGTTCCAGCACCAAGTCAGTGCTTGATGGCACCGAACCGGTGCTCTCCGCCAGGGGCAAGCACGTTGTCGTCATCGGCGGCGGCGACACTGGCACCGACTGCGTCGCCACCTCGCTGCGCCAGGGCTGCAAGAGCGTCGTCCAGCTCGAGATCATGCCCAGGCCGGCGCTCGAAAGGCAGGACGACAACCCATGGCCCGAATGGCCCAGGGTCCTCAAGGTCGATTATGGCCAGGAAGAGGCCGCGGCCGTGCAGGGAGAAGATCCGCGCCGCTACCTTATGACCACGAAGAAGTTCATCGGCCTGGACGGCAAGGTTACCTCCCTCGAGGTCTCGAAGGTCGAGTGGGTCAAGCAGGACGGGCGGTTCATCCCCATGCCGGCCGCCGGCAGCGAGGAGGTCATCCCCGCCGATCTCGTGCTGCTCGCCATGGGCTTCCTCGGTCCTGAAGACAAGGCCCTGAAGGCCCTCGATGTCGAACAGGACTCGAGGGGCAACATCAAGGCCGACCAGAAGAGCTACCGCACCAGTGCCGAGAAGGTGTTCGCCGCGGGCGACGCCCGCCGCGGCCAGAGTCTCGTCGTCTGGGCCATCAACGAAGGCCGTGCCGCCGCAAGGGAGTGCGATCGCTTCCTGATGGGCGCGACGAGCCTGCCCTGAACGAATCGGCACCGACCGGTGTTACAACGATGTCACCTCCCGGCCCTTATGGCGCCGGAGGCGGCATGCAGGCATAAGTCCGAAACAACTTACCCACCGTTATGGAACAGCAAAAACTGAGGGACCTCCTCGAAACCCTGCACCAAGAGCTTGAACAGGTCGGTACGGTCGACGAAAAGACCGCCGAGGTCCTCAGCGCGCTCAGGGAGGACATCGGCAAGCTGGTCCGTGATGGCGCAGTGGACGGCGTCGGCAATGACGGTGTCGTCGAGAGGATGAATGATGCCCTCGGCCATTTCGAGGAGGAGCACCCCAAACTCAGCATGATGATCCAGCACGTGCTCGACAGCCTCGCCCGCATGGGGCTGTGAGAACCCGCCAGTGAAGAACGCGAAGCAGTAACCGAAGAATATGATCAAAGACAAAGACCCAGGCAAAGGCAGGACCGGCTCCAGGAAGAACATCGGCGGCGAACCGCCTGTCATCTGCTCCTTCTGCGGCAGGACCAGCCAGGAGGTCAGCAGCATGATTGCCGGCCCTCGTGCATTCATCTGCGACCGGTGCGTACAAAGCTCAGTCGAGATCCTCCGCAAGGAGATCAGCGCCATCAGGCACACCGACAGGGAGGCCGAACCCGCCTTCCAGCCAAGGCTCCAGAGCCCCAGGACCATCAAGGAGGCGCTCGACCAATACGTGATCGGACAGGACCAGGCCAAGAAATCGCTCGCCGTAGCGGTTTACAACCATTACAAGAGGATAGACGCCCACGACTGGTCTGCCGAGGACGACGTCGTGATCGAGAAGAGCAACATTCTCTTGATCGGCCCGACCGGCACCGGCAAGACCCTGCTCGCCCAGACGCTGGCGAACCTGCTCGAGGTGCCCTTCACCATCGCCGATGCCACCTCGCTCACCGAGGCCGGCTATGTAGGCGACGATGTCGAGACCATCCTCGCCAGGCTCCTGCACGCCTCCGACTTCAACCTCGACCGTGCAGAGCGCGGTATCATCTACGTCGACGAGATCGACAAGATCGCCAGGAAGTCCGCCAACGTCTCCATCACCCGCGACGTCTCGGGCGAAGGCGTCCAGCAGGCCCTGCTCAAGATCCTGGAAGGCTCCGTGGTCGGCGTACCCCCGAAAGGCGGCCGCAAGCACCCAGAGCAGCAATTGATCAACATCAACACGAAGAACATCCTCTTCATCTGCGGAGGAGCTTTCGAAGGCCTCGACAAGATCATCGCCCGGCGCGTCTCCAAGTCATCCATGGGCTTCGGCTCCAAGGTCAAGGACAAGCAGACCGGCTACGATCCCGAGATCCTCAAGCTGGTTGCCCAGGACGACCTGCACGACTACGGCCTCATCCCCGAATTCATCGGCCGTCTTCCGGTTATGTCCGTTCTCGACCCCCTCGACTCGCCGGCACTGCGCAACATCCTTGTCGAACCCAAGAACGCGCTCGTCAAGCAGTACAGGCGCCTCTTCGAGATGGACGGCGTGGATCTCGATTTCACGGACGAAGCGCTCGACCGCGTGGTAGAAATCGCCATCGAACGCGGCACCGGCGCCCGCGCCCTCCGTTCGGTGCTCGAGAGCGTCATGATCGACATCATGTTCGAGCTCCCGACCCTGAGCACATCCGGCGTGCAGCGTTGCGTCATCACCGCCGATACCATCGACAAGACGTCAGGTCCGGTCTATTACACCAGGGACGGCAAGGAGCGCAAGACCGCCTGAAAAAGGCGATGAAAATGTTTGGATTGAAAAGGGAAAGTCCTATATTTAGGCCTTCCTGATGGGCGGTTAGCTCAGTTGGTTAGAGCGCTACCTTGACACGGTAGAGGTCAGAAGTTCGAATCTTCTACCGCCCACACACCCCGTAAAGCCTGTAAGAACAACACCTTACAGGCTTTTTTATTCCCCTCGAAAAGCCCAGAAAAAGCCCCATTTTCCTCGTTTTTGAGCCTTATTCAGCGATTTTTATATTGATTTTGCGACGCATATGCGACGTGCAAAATTGACTATGAACGCGCTAGGAGGATAGGATTGTGAGACTGAAGCTCAAGCACAGGGTGTTGAACGCCAAGGATCGGAAAGGGTGGCATTCATTTTTCATCGAGATTTATGACAGCGGGACGAGGGTGTATGAGCCACTCAACATGGTGGCCGACCCGAAAGACAAGGGCAAGTACAGGGCAGCCATGCAGTTTTGCCTGGATGTTATGGCCAAGCGTCAAGTTGAACTCAGCAGCATTGCTGCCGGCATGAAACCTGCCAACGAAGGGCATCGTAAAGGGGACTTCATCCTGTATTGTCAGCGGATAGCTGATAAGGTCGTCAACAAAAAGAGCCAGGAAAATTGGCAGGATGCGATAAAGAGTCTGGCCCGTTGCGAGACTGACGGCCTTACCTTCGGGGAGATCGACAAAGCTTGGCTCAGTGATTTCCAGTCTCATCTGCTGGAAAACTATTCCCAGAACACGGCTCGGACCTATTCGACCAAAATCCGGCAGGCGATCGGGATGGCAGTCCGGGATGGCCATATCAAGGAAAACCCGAACGACCTGGTCAAGCAGATACAGGAGAGGGAAGGGGAGATCAAATACCTCTACTTCGAAGAGATCATGCTCCTTGATAAGACGCCCCACCGTCATAAAGGACGACGCGTCGCATTCCTCTTCAACTGCTTCGTGCCGGTGCGTCCAGGGGATCTTGCCGTGTTGTCGGAAGCGAACATCCGCCCTTCTTCCGATGGCGGTTTCGAGGTCTATTTCCGGCAAGGGAAAAAGCAGCGGATCGAGTCGATCCCGATTGCACAGCAGGGGATGGTCTACCTCAAGCAGGCCAGGGAATTGGCCAAGGTCCGGCTGGGAAGGGAACCGAAGCCGCACGAACCGATTTTCGATATAGGGCACAAGAAATGGTATGGCACCATGCTCAAGACATGGGCCAAGCGGGCTTATGATAAACATGGAGATGAGTTGTCGGCCGAAATCAGAACCCATTTCAGCTGGGCCTGCCAGGATTTGTCGCCACACTGGGCCCGCCATACCGGCGCCACCATGCTGCTCAATGTAGGAGCCGACCTTGATGCCGTGGGCGAGATCCTTGGACACCGTGATCGTAAAACCACGATGCGCTACGCAAAAATCCAGCCGAGGACCAAGCGGAACACGATAGCCCTTATGCCGAGCATATCAACCGGAGACGACGATGACGACGCATGATGACGAGCAGCAAAAGTGGGAATACATTGGCCATCGGCTGATGCAATCATCAGACCTGCAAGTTCTTTGCGGCGTCACCAGAACAAGTCCTGGAGCAGAAAAGCCATTTGTCTCTAGCCTTTCTGACCATGAACTCGAAGAAATGGTCACCTTCGTCTTCGGGCGCATAAGGGATGTTGATAAACTTGCTCAGGCCAACGTGCAGAAGAGCGCTCCCGAAATCCCCTACGAATATCGTGACCGCCGTCAGGAATACCTTCGGTTGCAGGTTCCGAAGATTGATCACTACCGTTCCTCCGAACTCTACAACGCCGAATTCATCAACGACCTCGACGAAGGCTACGACACCCTCCAGGGGGTCTATGTCACGCTCAAACGGGCCCTATCCTACCTCTTCGAAGAACTGCATTACCGCCACGGTAGCATCGGCCCTGCATTCATGCAATCGCTTCGGCAGACCTTTCCTGAGTGTGCGGATGTCATTGACCAAACGGAAGTAATCAGGAAGCAGGAGAGTGCTTCAGCCGGTCATCCATCTTCCATTAAGTTAAATCTCACCCCAGAGCGCCTTGCAGACCTGCTTGGTTGCTTGGAAGTGTTTTTCGATCCATCTGACCGCCCGGCTCTGAAAGCATTGTTCCAAGGACATCCTGTTGATCACAAACTGATATTTAACGGCAACCAGAACCGCCTCGTCGAAGTATTTCGTAGGCTTTCCTATAACGGACTTCTGCATGAATCCTGGACTATGATTCGCGAGTGGCTCTGCGGGCATTTTACCTACCGTTCCAAAACCGGTGTTGCCGATTTGAGCAGGAACTCGGTCTGGGATATTCTCTCCAAAGCCAAAGGCGAACCTACCGGTAAAAGTCGTATTTGTAAGTTTGTGTGGCTTCCGTATAAGACGCGGATTGCTTTGATAAGGACTTCGTAAAAGGAAGGGCTATAATACTTGTGATGTGTTCATGAGAAAGCATTTTCGAGTTTGATTGGCTCGCTAATAATTTGTTGTTCTCGTCCTTATCTCTTGATAATTACGCCGGATATTCGTACTGTTTACTGTTAAAACCTTGTGGTCAGCTTTATTTCTTTCTCTTGAGACGGAACTATTTATCTGCAGTACAGATGTCCATCGCCTTGATCGACTAAATGGCTGTCAAAGTCAGAACTTGCATTAAATATGAGTAGTCGTAGAATTTGTTCATTGAAAACTAAAGATGTGTGAAATGTTTTTAGCAAGAAGGCGAGTTTAAAGGGTATGGTTTTACTTGCTGCATTCATTTTCACATCCATGTTTTCGTAAATGTTTATAAGGATTTTTAGATTTTACATGTGAACTATATAAGAATTGTTGGCCGCACAATGCTATATAACATAATTGGTAGTTAACAACGTGGGTGTCAACGCCAGTAACAATTTATAAGCAGTGGGAAGTAAAAGATGATCCTGACTGACAACGAGACCAAGGTTGATCTTCTCAACAACGAGGCGATTGCCACGACGATCATCAGGCTCCTTCGTGACAGACCAGATCAGCCAGTGACCGTCGGTGTCCATGGCGATTGGGGCGCCGGAAAATCGAGCGTACTCGAGATGATAGAGGCTGGCTTCGAACATGAAGCGAATGTTCTGTGTCTTAAATTCAACGGTTGGCGCTTTCAAGGCTTTGAAGACGCCAAGATCGCACTGATCGAGGGTATCGTCACCGGGTTGGTAGAGAAGAGGCCCGTGCTCACCAAGGCGGGTGAAGCTGTGAAGGCTGTATTCCGTCGGATCGACTGGCTTAAGGTCGCGAAAAAGGCAGGTGGTCTGGCGTTTACCGCGTACACGGGACTTCCGACACCTGAGCTGATTCAGGCCATCGTTGGCACACTGGAAGGTTTTCTCGCCGATCCCTCAAAGCTTGCCACCAAAGAAAACGTTTCGACCGCTATCGGAAACTTCAAAGGTTTATTGAAACCGGTAGGTGAAGGCGACTCGACTAACGTGCCCGAGGAGATAAGCGCCTTTCGCAAGGCGTTCGACGAACTCCTCGACAAAGCAGGTGTCGAGCAATTGGTTGTTCTGATCGATGACCTCGATCGTTGCCTCCCCGACACGGCCATCGAGACGCTTGAAGCCGTGCGACTCTTCGTCTTCACGTCACGAACAGCGTTCGTCGTAGCTGCCGATGAAGCGATGATCGAATATGCGGTTCGCAAACATTTCCCTGACCTGCCAGACTCGACTGGGCCGCAGACCTATGCTAGGAATTATTTGGAAAAGCTCATCCAAGTGCCTTTTCGTATTCCGGCTCTCGGCGACACTGAGACGCGCATCTATGTTACGCTACTGCTTGTGGGCGCCGAACTCGGCGAAAACGATCCGGACTTTATCAACTTGATCGGCGTTGCCCGCGAGCAGCTGAAACGGCCCTGGACCAGCGGGTCGCTTGATGCTCCGACAGTCAAAACCGCGATTGGTGACAAGGCGGCACGAACCAATAATGCCTTGGCGCTGAGTGATCAGATTGGACCGATTCTTGCTAACGGAACGAAGGGGAATCCTCGTCAGATCAAGCGATTTCTTAACACGCTCGTTTTGCGGCAACAAACAGCCGAAGCGCGCGGATTCGGGGATGACGTCAAGCTGCCCGTTCTAGCCAAGCTCATGCTCGCCGAGCGATTTCTTCCCCGCCTGTTTGACCAGATCGCCGCTGCGGCCGCCGCCGCACCGGATGGCAAATGTCCGGATCTGGTCGCGCTCGAATCAGTTGCCACTGAGAAAGAAGATGATAAGGGTGAGACCTCGCCAGCCAAGACGACTGCAAGCAAGGGTGGCGATGCGGCCAAACCAGCTCCAAAGGTGATGGCCTCGAAAGCCACAGAGAGCGTGCTGCTAGGCGAATGGCTATCGTCGCCCGCCATTAAGGCTTGGGCAGCTGTACCTACGAAGATCGGGGGCGATGATCTTCGGCCCTATCTGTTCGTCGCTAAGGATCGGAAGGACTATTTCGGCGCAGCCTCTGTGCTCGGACATTTGGCCACCGTCGTCGAGCAGCTTTTTGGCAGCAAGTTCTCAGTTCAGGGGCTCGAAGGCGATTTGAAGCGGCTCGCACCGACCGAAGCCGCACAGGTCTTTGAGGCGGTGCGTGGCCGCATCGTCGGCGGCGACAGTTTCGACACAGAGCCTCCCGGTATGGATGGCCTGGCGGTGCTCGTCAAAGCGCACCCCACGCTTCAGAGCAACCTTCTAGACTTTCTCGAAGCACTTCCTCTGGACCGATTGGGTCCATGGGTCTGCAGCGGCTGGGAAAGCGCTCTCAAGGATAGAGAACACACACAACGATTTAATCTTCTCCTACAGCTTTGGGGGCGGGATGGCGGAGCGATGCTTAAGGTTGCGGCCAACGGCGTGCATCGTACACGCCAGGGAGCACGCTAATGGGTACATCCAGCGCATTCGGCGGCCAAAGTGGTGGCACACCGCTCATCCCAAGTTGGCTGAGCAATGAAGGCTCGCCCCCAGCTGCACCAGACAGCGGGGCAGCCCCTAATGGCGCGCCCCCGGTTGAATTGCCTGCTGGACCACCAGCGCCGCCGGCGAGGCCGCCTATTCCCCCAGTTGCGGATCCCACACGCTTTTCCAGAGCTCGAAACAACTTCTCCCGCTTCGCGAGTTCGGACGGGAACGATCGCAGAGCTCTCGGTCGTGCCGTGTCGCATTATGTGGGTTCGTCTTCGGGCGGCGCGCGAACGGCGGCGGCAAGGATGGGATCAGCCCGAGGAGTCGGCAGCCGTCTCCTCGGGTTTCTGTCGGAAGCCGTCACGCGTGGTGCGACAGAGGCGCTCCGAGCGCTCAATCTCGGTGCTCTCGCCGGTCGGCCGATTGAGGAAATCTTCCTCGGACTGGCTGACTATGTATGCCCAGACGGCGGCACCATCGACGAGGGCATCGCGCGAGAAGCCTTCATTGAGACGATCGCCGATCTTGCCGGAGCGGGCATCACTAACCTCGACGGGCTCACCTCCGACCAGATGCAGACGGTCTTTGAGCTCTATGCGACGAACGCGATCGAGTCTCGACTATGCAACGATATTGGCACAAAGACGGTGATCCTTCCCTCCGACATCAGGCAAGCCGCACGAGTCCAAGCGCAGTTGAATGATTTCATTCGGCGCGCTGTCGCCGACGCCCTGACAACGGCGCGCGCAGCGATGTCAGCGTTGACACCCGATCGCGTGCTCACCTTCGTCGGAGGCATATACGAACAGGCATTTCGCATCTTGCAGATCATGGGTAATGCTGAGGCGGAGGGAGCATGAGACGACACGTTATCATCGGCCACTACGGCCAAGGCGACCGAGCACGAGTACCGCTCGACAACAGCGAATTCGCAACAAGGTTCGATTTGATCGACGGTGACCGAACTCTGGGTCACGGGATCGGTCGCGCACTAAGCGATCTGTCTCGGCTTGGCGTATATCCATCTGAGATGGGGACTGACGTTCTCGTTCTAGCCGCGCACGTCCATGCTGCCGATACCCGAGTATCGCGTGATAGCGAGTCTCAGGATGGCTGGACGCGGGAGTTGCGTTTAATTGTACCGGTCTCTGATACTGCTCGCTGGACAGCGGCAGCACCAATATTGGTCCGGATGCTGAATTTCTTGACCGGAGATCGCTGGTTACTCGGTTTCCGAGCGAGGCCGCGTAGTTTTACACGGGTCGCGCCGATGCCTCCAGGCCGCCTCATCAGCCCGCCCTTCAACGATCTCGCGCTCTTCTCCGGCGGTCTCGATAGCCTGATCGGTGCGATCGATTCGCTAGAAGCCGGCCGCACGCCGCTTCTCATAAGCCACGCTGGAGAGGGCGCGACAAGCGACGCCCAGACCTCAATCTTCGATGCGTTGAAGGCCCAGTATCCGAGCAATCCGTTCCAGCGCTTGCGCCTCTGGATGGCCTTTCCACAAGGATTCATTCAGGGATCGGATGGCGAGAACACCACGCGGGGACGATCCTTTCTCTTTTTCGCCTTGGGCGTGTTCGCAGGCAGCGGACTCGGTAGCGCATTCACTCTGAAGGTTCCCGAGAATGGCTTGATCGCGGTCAACGTACCGCTCGACCCCCTCCGCCTCGGGGCGCTGAGCACACGCACTACCCACCCGTTCTACATCGCCCGCTGGAACGAAGCTCTCGCCGCTCTCGGTATCGATGGCCGCATCGAGAACCCTTACTGGGATAAGACGAAGGGCGAGATGGTGACAGCATGCGCAAACGGAGTTTTCTTGAGGAACCTCACCCCAATTTCCTTGTCCTGTGCAGCGCCGGTCAAGGGACGCTTTCATGGCCTCAGCACTCAGCATTGCGGTTATTGCCTGCCATGCCTGATTCGGCGCGCAGCGTTGCTCATAGGGTTTGGCGCCGGCGGTGACCCGACCGTCTACACGATCGATAACTTGACGGCTCGAGCTCTTGATACGCGCCAATCCGAAGGTGTGCAGATCCGTTCCTTCCAGCTTGCGATCGAACGACTTCGCGTCAGGCCAGCCTTGGCGCCCATACTTATCCACAAACCCGGTCCACTCTTCGACGAGTCGCCAGCCCGTCAAGCCTCTCTTGCCGATGTCTATCGTCGTGGCATCGAAGAAGTGGGCACGCTGTTGGCCGCGGTGACGACACAGCCCGGATGAGCAATGATGTCCAGCCCGGTGGTGTCGATTTCCACTGCCACCTCGATCTTTATCCCGACTTCGATGCCGTGATAGCGAGAGCGGAGGCGGCGCGGATTTACACGTTGACCGTCACCACTACGCCGAAAGCCTGGCCTCGCAATCACGAGCTGACGCACCATACGCGCTATGTGCGGGCCGCGCTTGGCCTACATCCGCAACTCGTGGCGGAACGGGCTGGAGAATTGGTCTTGTGGGAACACTATCTACCAGAGGCACGCTACATCGGCGAGGTTGGACTTGATGCCGGTCCCCGGTTCTATAAATCGCTCGATGCTCAAAAACAGGTGTTTCGCACTGTTCTTGAACGATGTGCGGATGTCGGCGGTAAAATACTTACCGTACATAGCGTCCGTTGCGTACCAACGGTGCTCGAAATGATCGAAAGCCATTTTCCTCAGGACCGTGGCTTTGTTGTGCTGCACTGGTTCACTGGAACCAAGTCCGAGGCACGACGAGCTGCAGCCCTCGGTTGCTATTTTTCTGTCAATGCCGAGATGATCCGTTCCGATCGCGGCCAGGCGCTTGTCTCCGAGCTACCTTTGAGTCGCATCATCACTGAGACGGACGGCCCGTTTACGAAGATTGACAATAAACTGGCAGAGCCTGCTAGCATTCAAACTACGATCGATGCTATCGCCCATGTACGTAAAGCACCTAACGACTTAATAGCTAAGGCTATTTTGTGCAACTTTCGGGCACTTATTGATGCCAACATCTGACGATCGGATTTCTGTGGTGTTTGGACAAGAGAAGAAATCATCCAATCGATTAGAATAAAATCACTTGTGATTGGATAGGAGTAGACGCTGATGACGGGGTAATAGGTGTCTTTCAACCAGTAGCATCAAAGGACGGGGTTCATGTTCTAGTTCCGAGGTAAGTCGATTCTGTGTGATGAAGATCCCTATTTTATGAATCTGGTAAGTCACGCCAGAAAATCCTTGAGCAGGCTCTGGCCAGAGGGCGTTGGTTTGAAAAAACTCACTGATAGGGAACGCCGACATGCATAAAAGCCGCTCTCAATCTCTATCGTCGTTCATGATTCAAACTCAATTTTTCGCAATTCCAGCCGAAAACCATACCCCGTTTGACCCCCATGGTGGTTGAACGGGGTTAACTGTTTGTGCGAGATTTCCATCGTTGTTGTTCGTTAACCCTTGATACAACGAGATGGAATACTTACAGACCCGCCCCGGATTGGCCGATGACCGGCTGATGGCGTCGATTCGAATGATCGTTCGTCAAGAACTCGCCAATGTGTTTCCTTCAGAATCCCATGACCGTCTGCTGACGGTCGCCGAAGCGGCAATCATGTTGCGGCTTGCTGTACCCACCATTTACGGTCTGGTTCAGCGGAACCAGATCCCCTACATCAAGAAGACCAAGCGCCTCTACTTCTCCGAACGCAAGCTGAACGAATGGCTTGAAAAGGGAGAGAATAACGGGCCTGAAGCTATCGAAAAGGCGGTCGATACCTACCTGACCTTGCGTAAGGCAAGCCATAAGCGGAGCAAGTGATTCGGCGGTATCCTGCTTGGCAGCACACCATCATGCAGCCAGGCAATCATGTGGGCATGTCAGCATGTCTACATGATGACATGCCATCAAGCAAACATGAAACCAGGCAAACATGAAAACCATAGCGATCATATCCCAGAAAGGCGGAGCGGGCAAGACGACCATTGCACTGAATCTCGCTGTCGCTGCTGAGCGTTCCGGTTGGCAATCTGCCGTCATCGATATTGATCCCCAAGCAAGCGCAAAGTGCTGGCATGATCTTCGCGGGAGTGACTCTCCGGTGGTGGTGTCTATCCAGGCATCACGTCTCCCGGCGGTCATTGAAGCAGCTAAAAAAAATGGCGCAGATCTCGTCATCATCGATACGGCACCGCACTCGGAATCATCAGCGCTTGCCGCTGCGCGAGCTGCTGATCTCGTGTTGATTCCATGCCGCCCTTCTTTGCTGGATCTGAAAGCTATAAGTACCACGATTGACCTCGCTTCCTTGGCGAAAACGCCGTCACTTGCCGTGCTCAATACGGTTCCTGGAAAAGGCGGCCTGCGGGCGGACGCTGAGCAGGTCCTGAAAGGTTATGGACTCGATCTTGCGCCCGCAACTCTCGGGCAAAGGGTCGCTTTTGTCCACTCACTTACAGCAGGCCTGTCCGTTCTCGAATACGAACCAGACGGTAAAGCTGCTGAAGAGATTGAGGCACTGTTTCGAGCTGTTTGCGCACACTTTGGATGGACAACCCTGTTGCCTCAGGAGATCCGATCATGAGGAAAAAAAGCTTGGCAGATGCGCTGCTCAGGGAGGTGAAGTCGACTGTTGTTGAGGCGGCGAGGCCGACAACGGGCAGTTCATATGTCGCGCCTGTCAGAATCGGAAAAAAGGCCGTGACGGTGTGGTTCGAGCCCGATGTGGTCAAGCAGCTGAAGCTGATTGGCATCGAGCAGGGAATGACCATTCAGGATATGATGGCCGAGAGCCTGAACGACTTTTTCGCCAAGCATCACAAACCCCAGATTGCCTGAAAGCCATGAAGGAAACGAGCCGATTCACTGCGATCCAATTGAGGGATGATGACCGATTGCGTTGTTCGATC
>JAAXWS010000036.1 GCA_013334865.1 Chlorobiaceae bacterium | reverse complement strand
GCTCGTCGAGTGCGCCGACACCCCACATCCCGAACTTTTCGCACGTCTCAAAATGGCCGAGCGTGCCCTGGATGATACGGAACGCGCTGTCGCCATGGCTATCACCTCGTCCATGTCGAGCGAAGAGTCGCTCAGGCAGCGGATGCTGAAGTGGATAGAACGGGACTTGCTTGCCATGGATAACGGAGCGAAGCCTGAAGCGGCCCGGATGGCCTATTTCGCCTTTATCGGGTTCAGTTGCAACGAGTGGTTCGGCCTTGTCCAGAGAAGCGACGAGGAGCGACTGCCGTTCCTGGAACAGATACGGAACATGTATGTCGGTTATACTGAAAGACATCCGGCAACCACACCAAATTCACAAAAAGGATAAGTTAATCAATCATGAAAAGGTCGTATATCATCGCCGGTCTGCTTGTCACCCTTATTGCCGGCTGGTACCTGTGGCCGAAGGGATCGTCAGACCACCTTCAGGATTCGAACGCGAAACCGGAGGTCAGTGTCGTGACCATGAAAACCGAACCTCTGGTATTGACAAAAGAGCTGCCGGGCCGGACTTCGGCCGTACGTATGGCCGAGATCCGGCCGCAGGTGAGCGGCATTATTACGAAGCGCTTCTTCGTGGAAGGAAGCCTTGTTAAACAGGGTCAGCAACTTTACCAGATCGACCCCGCGACCTATCAAGCTGCCTCTAACAGCGCAAAAGCCAACCTCAGCAAAGCCGAGGCCAACGTGAAATCGGTCCAGGCCAAAGCGGGCCGCTACGAAGAGCTGGTCAAAATCGGTGGCGTCAGCCAGCAGGAGTATGACGATGCGAAAGCGAGCCTTGCCCAGGCGAGGGCGGATGTCGTCATGGCCAGATCCGAAGTTTCCACGGCTGGTATCAACCTCGACTATACCAGAGTCATGTCTCCGATTTCCGGGCGAATCGGTCAATCGAAGGTGACTGAGGGGGCCCTGGTCAATGCCAGTCAGGCCGACCCTCTTGCTGTGGTGCAACAGCTCGACCAGATCTACGTGGACGTTTCCCAGTCGAGCGCGGAGCTGATAGAACTGCGACAGCGCCTTCAGGGTAAGGCGGGTGATTCAGGCGCCGGAAGCGCTCCTGTCCAGCTTCTGGTGGATGGAAAACCGAAAGGACAACCCGGCACGTTGAAGTTCTCGGATGTAACGGTGAACCCGAGCACAGGTACGGTGCTATTGAGAATATTGTTCAACAACCCCGGCAATGAAATCCTCCCCGGCATGTTCGTCCATGCACGTCTTGAACAGTGGAGAGAGGAGAATGCCATCCTCGTGCCGCAAAAATCGGTCAGCAGGAATGCGGACGGGTCGGTCTCTGTCTGGGTTGTCGGAGCGGACGGCAAGGCAAACCCCCGCCCGATTATCGTTACAGAGGTTGTCGGAGACCGGTGGCTCGTAAGCAGCGAACTCAAAGCAGGCGAGAAGGTCGTTTATGAAGGCATCATGAAAATCCAGCCCGGAATGGCGGTCAAAACCGTCGAGGCTGCACTGCCGCCCGTGCCGGCAAAATAATCCATTACATTTGAACGAACCAGTACCATGTCCGGATTTTTTATCGAGCGACCAGTCTTTGCCTGGGTGATCTCCATCTGTATCATGCTCGGCGGAATCATCGCCATCAACACCCTGCCGGTAGAGCAATATCCACGCATCGCGGCGCCTACCATCAACGTCAGCGCCACCTATCCCGGCGCATCTGCCGAAGCGGTTGAAAACAGCGTGACGCAGGTCATCGAACAGGCTCTCACCGGTATCGACCATCTCCGCTACTTCAGCGCCGGGAGCGATTCGAACGGCAACGTAACCATCACGGTGACCTTCGAACCCGAAGCCAATCCCGATATTGCCCAGGTGCAGGTGCAGAACAAGTTGCAGTCGATCATGTCGAACCTGCCCCAGCAGGTCCAGCAACAGGGCATCAGGGTCACCAAGGGAGATACCGGGTTCCTGATGGTCGTGGGCGTCTATTCGGACGACCCACGGGTCGATGAATATGCGATGAACGATTTCATCAACTCGAAACTCCTCGATCCGCTGAGCCGCGTACCCGGCGTCGGTAACATCCAGGTGTTTGGGCAGCCCTATTCTATGCGTATCTGGCTTGATCCCCACCGAATGGCGAGCTTCAACCTCACCACCACAGAGGTACAGACAGCTATCGCAGCACAGAATGCCGACGTCTCCGCCGGCCAGCTGGGAGGAACGCCGTCGGTTCCGGGCCAGCAACTGAACGCCACCATTACAGCGCAGTCACGCCTGAAAAGCGTCGGGGATTTCGAAAAGATCATGCTGAAGGTCAATACCGACGGCTCGCAGGTCCGCCTCAGGGATGTCGCCCGCATCGAACTCGGCGTGCAGAACTACGACATGACCACGCGCTTTAACGGCAAACCGGCTGCAGGCATGGCCATCACCCTGGCGACCGGGGCAAACGCCCTGAACACCGCCACTCTGGTCAAAGCGAAAATGAGTACCCTTAAGCCGCTGCTCCCGCCGGGTGTGCAGATTGTCTACCCGTTCGACACGACACCATTCGTCAAGACATCGATCGAAGGGGTTGTCCATACCCTCATTATGGCGGTCATCCTCGTCTTCCTGGTCATGTTCCTGTTTCTCCAGAACTTCCGGGCCACGC